>JAFTMG010000088.1 GCA_017452525.1 Clostridia bacterium | reverse complement strand
GTATTGTTGGCATTTTCTCTTGTCCTAAACAAAATATACTCAGGCAACAACTTCAAAACATTATTCATCGATGACCCTATTCAGTGTATGGATGATATTAATATGATATCTTTTGTTGAACTTCTGAGAAGAGAGTTTGCCGATTCGCAAATCGTACTTTCTACACACGAAGACACTTTTGCTAATTATATTAAGTATAAGTTTTCAAAGTACAATATAAGAAGCCAATCCATAACATTGAAAACGGATGCACAATGATTAATTAACTGACTAAAAAAAAGCAATCCACACATTTGTTATTCTACCGATTTTATATTATACTATCAGCGAAAGGAGATGAAGTATTATGGCAAACAAACGAGTTAATGATGACGGCTCTATGAAAGCGGTGATATATGCCCGTTATTCAAGCGAGAACCAGCGCGAGGAATCCATTGACGGACAGATACGCGAGTGTTACGCTTTTGCGAGAAAGAACAACATCAGCGTTGTTGCGGAATATATAGACCGCGCCTTCTCTGCAAAAACAGACCGCCGTCCCGATTTTCAGCGCATGATCAAGGACAGTGCCAAGAAAAACTTCAATCTTGTGCTGGTATGGAAGCTTGACCGCTTTGCGCGTAACCGTTATGACTCAGCAAACTACAAGGCAACGCTCAAACGCAATGGGGTTAAAGTAATGTCGGTGACTGAATCCATCTCGGAAGGATCGGAAGGTATCCTTTTGGAATCCGTGCTTGAAGGTATGGCGGAATACTATTCGGCAGAGCTTTCCGAAAAGGTTTTGCGTGGACATCACGAAAATGCACTTAAATGTCGATATAACGGTGGAACACTGCCGATTGGCTTTTCGATAGACAAAGATAAAAACTATCACATTGATCCGATTACCTCGCCGTACATCGTGGAAGCCTTCACGATGTACGATGAGGGACGAACGATGAAAGAGATCGTTGCCGTTCTTAATCAACACGGTCTTAAAAATCAGCGTGGTGGCGAATTGAATTTGAACAGTGTATCAAGATTGCTTCAGAATCGTTTCTACATCGGTGAATACAAATACCGTGAAGTTCTTGTTCCCGACGGTATTCCAGCAATCATTCCAAAAGACCTATTTGAAAGGGTGCAAGAAAAGCTCGCTAAAAACAAAAAAGCTCCCGCGCGGCATAAAGCGGAAGACGATTATCTGTTGACAACAAAGTTGTTTTGCGGTGATTGTCAATCCTTGATGTTCGGCGAAAGTGGGACAAGTCAAAGCGGAGCAACGTACCATTACTATAAATGCTCCAGTGCGAAAAAGAAAACGGGATGCAATCGCAAGCCCGTTAAGAAAAAGTGGATCGAAGATGCGGTACTTGACCAAGTCAAGACAGTTCTCCATGACGATGTTTTCATCGGAGACGTAGTACACAAATATTTGGAGTATCAGCAGCAAGAAAACACCGTTATTCCATATCTTGAAAAGAACCTTTCCGACACACAACGCTATATCGACAATCTGATAGCGGCTATCGAGCAAGGTATCATCACACCGTCTACCAAGCAACGCCTTGAGACGTTGGAGGTTGCCAAGCGCGAGTTGGAAGACAAGATCTTGATCGAAAATATGAAACGACCTTTGCGAACCGAGGACGAGCTTTGGGCTTGGTTCCGCTATATGCGAAACTTTGATCTGACGCGCCTTGAGGAACGCAGACAGCTGATCGATGTTTTCGTCAATACAGTATTCCTCTACAATGACCGATTCTTACTTACATTAAACTTCGGCTACGGCTCAAAAACTGTGCTCTTTACTGACATTCCGTGTTCGGATAAAGTTGCATGTGGGCGACCAGTGTGAGTGTCCATAAGGGCACTCACATTTTTTATATCTGTTATGAACACTCGTACCAAAAAGGGACAGGGCAAGCAAAGCTTGCCCTGTTTCTTTTTTGGTCGGACTCACAACATCTGTATCTGCGACCTGGCTCTTTCCCCGAACCACTCGGGACCGGGGAGATCGCACAGAAAACAGCATGCTACCGGATGCGGCAGCAATATTTTATCGCGATTTTCGAATTTTTCGTTGAAAAAAGGGAAATACTATGATATAATAAATTATAATAAATAACGAAAACGGAGGGTTTTGTTATGTGCGACAAAAACAGGTTCTATGTTTGTGAGCACTGCGGGAATTTGATCGGGATGATCCATGATTCCGGCGTGCCGATGATGTGCTGCGGTCAGAAAATGACCAAGCTGGAGCCCGGTGAGATCGAGGCGAGCCACGAGAAGCATATCCCCGTGGTAGAGATCGATGGCAACGCGGTCAAGGTGACGGTCGGTTCCGTGGAGCATCCGATGGTAGAGGAGCACCGCATTCTTTGGATCTACCTTCAGACCGACAGAGGCGGACACCGTTTGTGTCTTGAGGTAGGGAAGGCGCCGACCGCTACCGTTATGCTTGGCGATGAGACCCCCGTTGCTGTTTATGCGTACTGCAATCTCCACGGCTTGTGGAAGGCAGATATTTGATGTAGGAGGATTACAAGAATGAACGCAAAAGTGCACGAGCTGTTGAACAGTCAGATCAACAAGGAGTTTTACTCCGCATATCTCTATCTCGATTTTTCGAACTACTTCAAGGCAAAGGGACTTGACGGCTTTGCCAATTGGTACATGGTACAGGCGCAAGAGGAGCGCGATCATGCCATGTTGTTCTATCAGTATCTTCAGAACGAAAATCAAGTGGTCACGCTGGATGCGATCGCAAAACCCGATAAGGTGTTCACCTGCGATATGGATGTGCTGAAGGCAGGGCTGGAGCACGAGGAGTACGTGACCTCGCTGATCAACGATATCTATGCCGCGGCATACGACGTCAAGGATTTCCGCACCATGCAGTTCTTGGACTGGTTTGTCAAGGAGCAGGGTGAGGAAGAGACGAATGCCAACGATATGATCACCAAGATGGAGCTGTTTGGCTCCGATCCCAAGAGCCTTTACATGCTTAATCAGGAGTTGGCGGCAAGAGTATATACCGCTCCCTCCTTGGTCCTGTAATAGATCCATAGAATAAAAAGCACCGCTGTTCATACCGATTCGGTTGAACGGCGGTGCTTTTTTATGGCATTGACGGCTTTGTCCGGATCAGATCGGGGATGAGACCTCCCCGAAAAATCCCGGCAAAACGGCGACGTTGTCCACGTAATGCTCGGCGCAGGTGGTTCCTTTGGCGAAGGTGAAGTTATATTTGGCGTCGCCGTTGACACGGGTCAGGCGGAGGACGATCCGATTGATGCCTGCCCGCAGGCGGACGCCGTCGAGGTGGACGTTTTCTGCCGTCCACGTGTCGCAGCCGTCCCGTCGCGCCAACAGCTCGCCGTTGAGCCAGATGGCAAAGGGCGCGGTATGCCCGATCTGCAAAAAAATGTCCCGATCCTCGGGCACGAGGATCTCGCGGGAGAGATAGTAGGTGGCGGGGGCGGTAAATCCGCTGAAGTCATCGATGCGGAAGGCATCCTCGGTCTGATAGAACACGCTCTCCTCATATTTGGTGTCCGCCGCCTCGTCGTAGGGGGCAAACAGCCCGTCGGGATCGCAAAACGCCGTTTCGGTATCGGCTGCCATGTTGAGATGGAAGCGCCTGGAGATATCGCGACGGTTGCCGTCGTAGGGCACGGCGGCGATGATCTTACGGTATTGGTAATCGTTTTCTATCAGCAGCTCGGTGGTGCAGATCGGATCGGTGCGCCAGATGGGTCCGGTGACCTTCCACGGAAGCGCGCCCACGATCCCGAAGGTGAAGTGTTGCTCCTCGGAGCTGCCCCGATAGGTGGCGTGATAGAGATTCCGTTCCAAAACCGTCCTCGCGTCGGCAGGGAACTCCACCGTATAGTGGCGCGAAACACGCTCCCCCACGGCGAGATCGCATGAAAAGCTGTCGCAAAGTGCCGTGCCGCAGACACGGATCTCGCCCTGCCGCGGCTCGTTCGATACGTTGGTCACGATCAGGGTAAGCCCGCATGGCTTACCTGGATGAAAGACGGGGGAATCGTTGTCGTAAATGACACGGAAGGTAAGCGGGTATTGGGAGCGCGCGAAGGCGAAGACCTTTTGCGGCGCCTCGGTGATTGCGCCGCCGCTCAGCGCGGCGCCCAGCAGGGCAATATCTTCTGCCAGATCCCGCACGCTGTCCGACCGTCGTTCGGATCGGACTCCCAGCACGTAGCGCACGTCCTGCAGATTATATTCGCGGATCATGGCGTCGGCGCCCTTGATCAGACCGATGATTGCGCCTGCCGTCGCGCAGGTGCAATCGGTATCAAAGCCGCAGTTGATGCAATCCATGCCCGTTTGGATGATGTCAAGATCATCCTTGAGCAGAGCGGTCAGGGTAATGCCCACGTTCTGGTACATATTCGTGCAGTCGGGATGCCCGTATTTGGCGAGGATCTTGCGCAGGATCCGCTTGACGTCGTCATACTGCTCGCACCAGCGGAGCGTGTCGAATACCAGACGGCGGAAGCGGGAGTCCTGCCCCGCGGGGGCGGCGGTATAGGTTTTTTGCGAGACCTCAAGTCCGATCTCGATCAGCTTGCGCAGATCGCTTTCGAAGAAGGCAGCGGATTCCAGCGCGGCAAAGAAGCATTCCGCCTCGATGCTGTCGCCGACATGGTCCAGCTGACCGTCACGGCTCGCGTATTCGGCGGCAAGCGCGGGCGAAAGAGGTGAGAGACATGCCCAGATCTCCGAGCGGATGGGACAGCCCATGCCCGTGGTATAAAAATCGTTGCAGAATTTGCCCGAGAGCGGGGGATAGATGCCACGGTTATAGTTTTTGCGCATGATGGCGTATTCGCCGGGGTTGTAGTCGCAATGCTCACAAAAGCGCCGCAAAAGATCGTAGGAGGTAAAGTCGGTGCCGTATTTTTCCACAACGTCAAGCCACAGAACCTGCAGATCCAGATCGTCGTTAGGGAGCATGGCATCGATCATTTCGCGGCGGAAGGACAGTTCCAGCGGCATTTTGACACCCTCGTAGGGCGCACCCATGGTACCGACAACGGTCTTGCCCAAAAACGCGCCGTAAACCTTGTCCAGATAGAGGCGGTAATCCAAAGTTTTCATATGAAGATCCTTTCGGGTATGATACGGAAGGGGTGAATCCAATATCGGGATCGGGTGGGCGGCACCCGATCCCGACGGTTTACTGTTTGCCGGAGATCCGCACGGGGACGGACACACGGCGCTCAAGATATTCCTTGGCACGCTCGGCAACGGCAGGGTCGAGAAATTCCGTGTGAGTATACGCCGCCTCCTTGCCGAGTGCGGCGGACTTGCCGATCCCCATGGGGTGATACGGCTCCAGATCGATCTGCTCGATGTTTTCGTGTTTGTTGACCACCGACGCGATGCCGTCGTAATGGGCGGTGTCGGTGTTGACATCCGGGATCAGGGGGCATCGCAGGATCACGCGGGCGTGATGCTCCTTCAGAAGCGCAAGATTCTCCAGAATCGGGCGGTTGGATACCCCGGTGTAGTGCCGATGGCGGATGTCGTCGCTGATCTTGAAGTCTAAAAGGAAGAGGTCGGTGCAGGGGATCAGTCGGCGCATGATCTCGGCACTGCACCAGCCGCAGCTCTCAAGGCAGGTGTGAAGCCCCTCGTGGCGGCAGGCGGTCAGAAGTGCCTCGGTAAAGGCGGCTTGTGCTGTCGGTTCTCCGCCGGATACGGTCACACCTCCTCCGGAGGTGGCGTAAAAGACGCGGTCGGTCAGGATCTCGGCGAGAACCTCCTCCACCGTTTGACGCTCGCCCGCCTGCTCCAGCGCCTCCACGCGGCAACCTTTGACGCAGCTGCCGCAACGGATGCACTTGGTGCGGTCATAGCTGTGCCCGCCGTCTGCGGTGAGGGTGTGTGCCCCTCTCTCACAAAGGGCGGCGCATCTGCCGCAGGCGCGGCAACGCTCGGCGCGGTAGAGGATCTCGGCGGCGGCTTCGTGGGATTCGGGATTGTGGCACCAGACACAGCGCAGAGGACAGCCCTTGAGAAAGACGGTGGTGCGAATGCCGGGACCGTCATCCACACAGAAGTGCTGGATGTTGAGGACGTGCCCCGTGATAGGGGGGACCTGTGTGTTCATCGTCTGCCTCCGCTCATTCGAACAGGGTCCGCGCAATGACGGCGTCCTTGAGCTGATCGGTCAGATTGCGGAAATAGTCGGAGTAGCCGCCCACGCGGACGATCAGATCGCGGTGGCTGTCGGGATCCTCCCGCGCCTCCAGCAACGTGTTGCGGTCCACCGCGGTGATCTGCAGCTGCGTTCCGCCCAGCGCGAAATATCCCTCGACCAGCGCGCGGATGACCTGCGGCGAATACTTTCTCGTGATGGAAAGATTGGTGACTGCCATGCCGTAAATGTCCTTCTGCTCGTAGCAGGCGGCGCCGCTCAGCATGACGGTGGGACCTTTGACCGCTTTGCCGTTGACTGCCGCCAGCGAGTCAGCCTCGGGCATGCCTGCGTGTCTGCCATCGGGGGTGGGCCCCACCTTGGCGCCCTCGCGGACGTGGCGGGTGAATTGGTGAGCGGTGGGGAAGAAGCCGAGTCCCAGATCCAGCTTGCCGGTGCGATAATGCTCGTAGAAGCGGGTGGTCAGATCCTTGACCAGCGCGTCGGCGCGGGCATCCCCGGCGCCGTAGGCGGGGCAGGTCTTCAGTTCGGCGTAAAAGGCGGGATCCTCGGCGGTCAAAAGCGCCAGAAACGCCTCGGGCGTGTATCTCTTCTCCTCGTAGACCAGATGGCGGATGGCGAGCAGGGAGTCTACCGTATTGGGCATGCCGCTGTCCGAATGGATGGAGAAGGTGTAGCGCGCGCCGCCCTGGAACCATCCGATCCCGCGGTCGATGCAATCCTCCACGAAAAGGGTGCGGATGGGGGCAAAGCAGGTCTCCGCTCGCCTGTTCCAATAGGCGTTGATTGTCGCCATCTGGATATCCTGCTCGGCGTGGAGCAGCGTGACAAAGTTTTCATAGAACTCCTCGAAGGTCTTTGCGTGGGGCAGTTGCTCATGCATGTATTTTTCGAAGATTTCCAGCACGTTGATGTTGTCGTCGGTGCCGCCCGAGTAGGTATAGCCCGCGAAGGCGGTCTCGGTACAGCCGCCGCCGGAAAATTCCAGCGCGTCTTCCTCGGTCAGATGGGGAATGCGCCCCTTTAAGCGCGACTGTATCGCCTTTTCATTGTAAAAAGCAGGCTGACCGCCGCCCTCCAGAATTCTCTTGGCGGCAAGCTCCCAGAGCTCCTCGGGCATGCCGTCGGTCACCCGCAGCTGAGTCAGGGGACGGGCAAGCCCTACCGATGCCTCCAGCGCCTGACGGGTCACCTCACTGTAGTCGGGGCCGAGCGTGATGCTCCAGCGGTCGTTCTCCTGCATGCTGAGCATCATGCAACGCAGCCACGGGCGCATATCCTCGCCCTTGTAGTAGGGAGAGAGGATGGAGTCCAGCCGTCCCACGTTGTCCCAACCGTCCAGAGACAGGCAGAAATTGAGGGCAACGACGGCTTCGTACGCCGTTTTGGCAGGAGAGAAGGGAACGTGTTTCAGCGCGTCGATCAGCTCTTCGGGGGCACCCATGGCGGGGAGTGCCTCCAGCGCACGGCGGTGATAGGTGCGCAATCCCTCGATCAGATCGAGCAGGGCGGTGCGGAAGTCGCTCTCCTGCTTGGCAAGAAGCCGCTGCTCGTAGCGGTCGATGCCCTCGGCGAGAATGCGTTTATAGTTGAGCATACTGTGGTTCCACTCGCCCGCATAGCGGAAACGGGTGGCGTACTCCCGCATGATGGCGGCGGCGCGGGCATCCTTTTGCTCCAGACAAGGCCAATTGATCCAATATTGGTGGGCGTAATGGGGATAGACGTAGGTTTTGGTTTCTGTGCCGTCGGCAGTCACCGCCGTATAAGGATGCGTGGTGATTCCCGCCGGAAAGAGGGGCGCGCCCGCCCGGTAGACGATGGGGCAGGTTTCATAATACCGACGGTAGGCACGGCAATACGTCATGGGGAGCGGTCCTTCGGGATATTCCAGAAGCCCTGCGGCGAAGGGCTCGCCGATATCGTTCAGATATTGTACATGTTCATTCATGGTCGGAGATCCTTTCATGAAGATAGGGGGTCAAGAATATGGTATCATATTTTATAGAAGATTACAAGAGCTTTTGTGCGCAAAAACTTGACATAACGGCATTTATTGTGTATGATAAAAGAGAACTCGATCCCAATCCACCTTCAGGAGGTCTTTGGTATATGTCCTTTTTGTATTTTCTCGAATCTCTGCGCAATCCCGTGTTGGATTTTCTGTTTTCGGTCATCACCCTGTGCGGTGAGGAGACGGTCTTTATGGCGGTCGGTATGATCGTTTTTTGGTGCATCGATAAATATAAGGGCTATTATCTGCTCTGCGTCGGCTTTTTGGGTACGGTGATCAATCAGTTTCTGAAGATGCTGTTCCGCGTGCCGCGTCCCTGGATCAAGGATCCCGACTTTACCATTGTGGAGTCGGCGCGGGAGGCGGCGAGCGGCTATTCTTTCCCCAGCGGACATACACAGACCTCGGTGGGACTGTTCGGCGGCATTGCCCGCGTCACGGCTCGCCGAGGACTCCGCGTTGCCATGATCGTCCTCGCGGCGCTGGTGGCGCTTTCCAGAATGTACCTGGGCGTGCATACGCCGGCGGACGTGCTGGTCTCGGTGGGGATCGCGATCCTTCTTGTTTTCGTGATGTATCCTATTTTTCAAAGGGCAGAGCGCTCCCCCAAGGTCATGTACGCGGTGCTTGGCTCCTTTGTGCTTCTGATGGTCGCTTATCTGTGCTTCGTTCATCGGTTCCCCTTCCCGGAGGAGGTGTATGCCGAGGAGGCGATCCACAATCTGACCTCGGCGCGGAAAAACGGCTACACCCTGCTGGGGTGCGCCGTGGGATTGCTGGTGGCGTACACGGCAGACCGGAAGTGGATCCGCTTCGATACCCGTGCCGTTTTGTGGGCGCAGATCCTCAAGGCGGTGGGCGGCATCCTGATCGTGCTTGCCGCCAAGGAGTTGCTTCGCGCCCCGCTGGACGCCCTGTTCGGCGGTCATCTCGCGGCGCGCAGCGTGCGGTATTTCCTGATCGTGGTGGTCGGCGGTGTGCTGTGGCCCATGACCTTCCGCTTCTTTTCGCGTCTGGGCAGACCCCGATCCTG
>JAFTMG010000087.1 GCA_017452525.1 Clostridia bacterium | reverse complement strand
AGCCTCTCCGACGAAATTACGGACACCTTTTGTTCGTTTTTACCTATGTTCAGACACCTTTCACTCGTTTATAGCAGAAAATAGCACTTGCGAGAGCAAGTGCTTTTTTCAACGAAATCCGCCTGCGGCGGAAGAAATCCACCTTCGGTGGATGAAATCGCTACGCGATGAAATCCCGCTTTGCGGGGAGATGGAGGCGGATTTCATTTCACATTGCGAACGAAGGGGACAATATTTCACAATTCACAAAGTAAATCATTTCACATTCGGCAACGCCGAATATTTCACAGGAAAACACAAGAACTCGGGCTTTAGCGCAGCGTTGCTGCACAGCAAACAAATCATGAATCCCGACAGATGATTTGACTATCATATCATATCGTTCCCAACGGCGGTATGGAACAGCTTTGCGAACTCTGCCGCGGTCTTGCTCTGCGGGAGCGCCCACATGACCTTTGCCACGACCGCCTCGGTCGTCATATCGTATGCCTCGGGAAGCTCGTATTTCTGCTTGATGCGGAGCCCGACCTGATAAATGCCCATATCACTTCCCTCGTGAGGAACCTGCGTGGTGATCACGATGCGGACGCCTCGCCCGATCAGCTTTTCGATCTTCTCGACAAACTCGTCGTTGTCATAATAAGGCAAGCCCCCAACACCAAAGCTCTCGATGATCACCGCGTGGTATCTGTCGGCGATAAAGTCGAAAATACCGGCGCTCATACCGGGTATCAGCTTGACCACGATGACGGCAGGGTCGATATCGTCGTAAAAGACAGGGTCGCCCGTCACGCTCTCGCGGATATAGTATTTGACCGAGCCGCGGATAAAGCCGATCTCGGGATAATCGATGCTGGAAAAGGCGTTAAAGCTCTTGGTTCTTGTTTTTCGCGCTCTCGTGGCGGCGATGATCTTATCACCGAAGATGATGTGAACGCCGCAGGCTCCGTCGTCCGCGGCGTACATGAACGAGTCGGTGAGATTTTCACGCGCGTCTGTGTCGCGTTTCTCTATCGGTATCTGCGCGCCCGTCAGAACGATTGGCTTACGGCTGTTCTGTATCAGATAATAGAGCATAGCCGCGGCGTATGCCATCGTGTCGGTGCCGTGAGTGATTACGAATCCGTCATAGTCGTCGTAGACCTTGTGGATATATCTTGCGATCTCAAGCCAATACTCCGGGCGCATATTGGTGCTGTCAAGGTTATAAAGCTGAACCGTCGACACCTTGCAGATCTTTCTGACCTCAGGAACGTGCGAAAGCAGCTGCTCGGAGGCAAGCGAGGGAACAAGCCCTTCTCCACTCTCCGCCGATGCGATTGTGCCGCCCGTGGTGATCATCAGAATATGTTTCATATCAAGCTCATTCCTTCAAATCAATTTGCGTTATTTTGGGAGGTAAAACGCGCCATGCGTTATTTCTGCTATTCTTGTTTTTATCGGCTCTCGCCCTACAGTATTATAACACAGATAGGCATAGAATACAAGTCCTCTGCTGATTTGTGTATGCATCATGATAAGAGTATCCCTGAAGCAAGTGCTTTTGTTACGAAATCCACCTTCACCGGGTGCGCCGACGCGTAATTTCACATTTTGCCGTAGGTAAAATATTTCACTCAAAAAGCAGAGGCTCGGATTTCATTATGCAATCCATTCCGGCGTTCTGTCGGACGGCGCTTTGCGCAAGGACAAATTTCATTTGATTGTGATTTTGAACAAGATAGATATGTCATTTCCCTGAACAAGTGCTTTCTTTTGAATATTTTGACGAATTTCTGAAAAGGGATCAAATGCCCTTGACACTTCTGCCGAAATTGTTTATAATGACAGTAACATATAGGGGGAAAAGAAAATCAATTTTGTTCTTTCTTACCCCCCGCTTGGATTTCCACACGGGAGGATTAACACAAATGAAACGCTTTACTAAACAATTCAGCCTGATCATCGCGCTGGCTATGCTGGTCACTGTTGGCGGTGTTTATGCACAGTGGTCTTACACCACTGCAAGTGCGGTCAATGATTCCAGCGAAAAGCTGTCGGTTGCTATGCAGGATTATCTCTCTTCGGATGAGTCTGCAGAAGGTACGATTACTGTTCTGCACAACAGCATTCGTATTGCTGTAGAAGACAGCAAGGATGCGAATGGTGCTGTTGTTGGCGATAACGGTCGTAATGCTGCAGGCGACAATAAGGCCGAGCTTGCTGTATCCGGTCAGATTATCTATAAGTTTACTCCTTACAACAATACCACGTTGGATCAGATCAAGGCACTGCCCGGCGACTTGAATTTTTCCCTGGCTATCACCAACGGAACCTATCCTGCCAACAACGGCAGCAATATCTTTAGGTCCACTGCGACCAGCGGCAACCTTTCTGCTATTACCGGTTCGTATGATGACGGTGGCGCAGATACCGAGTGGTATTACCTGGATGAAACTACAAACAGCTCTATCGGTGATGGTTATACCGCCGATGATAAAGCGGATATCGACTATTGGAACAATATTTTGGATCCCTCCAAGGCATTGACCGCCAATGCAGCCGGAAGTTATATTTTTGTAGTTGAAGCTACGGATCTCAAAGCTACTACCGGTCTTGACCTGACCTCTGCGTTTGAACTGGACACTCTGGATAAATATCATGACTTTGAGGCTGTATTGGAGACCTGCTCCTTTGTCTTTAAGATCTCCGATCCCCGCGTGTGATCACCGACTAAGCGCGATTGTACATGCTCCATAACCATTTTCTCACCCCATGGCGCAGGAGCGTCATGGGGTGGGGCTGTTTGAGGTGAATTCCCCATGACTGCCTACGAAATTTATGTATTTTTCTTGTGCTTCATTATTTTTACCATGTTTGTGGTAGTATTTGGCACATTGATTGCTTTGGTTCTTCGCTTGAAGCTTAAACTCATCCGTCTCGGTGCAGAAGATGAGAGCATTCGCCGCGAATATGAGGAGATGCAGGCGCATCCCCCAAAATCCGATCTTATCATCCGCATAATCTCTTATGTGCTCTGTGGTGCATTTGTTCTTTTTTTCAGTTTTTCATGTATGCTCAACCTGACCGATGACTGTCCATCCGATCGGACTATTTCTTTAAAAGTGGTTCGCAGCGGCTCAATGGCCGTTAAGAATGACAGCAACAAATACCTTGTGAATAAACAGCTCGACAATCAGATTCAACTGTTTGATCTGATTGTGACAGCCCCTCTTCCTGCTGAAAACGAGCTAAGGCTTTATGATATTGTAGTTTACCGCAACGTGAAGGATGAGCTGATCGTCCATCGCATTGTAGCAATTGAGGAGCCGAATGAGGATCATCCGGATGAGTATCGTTTTGTGCTACGAGGAGATGCCAACATTCACAGCGACGCGCCCATTGGCTATGATCAGATGTGTTCGATTTATACCGGTACACATATGCCTTTTATTGGTAGCCTTGTTGTCTTCTTGCAGGAGCCGGTTGGTTGGCTTTGTCTGCTGCTGATCCTGTGCGGTATGTTTGTCATACCTTTTGTGGAAAAAAAGCTGGAGACAGCCAAAAACGAACGATTGGAAGCGATGGGCCTTTTGCCGAAGCCCTCTGTGCCCGAGCCTGAACCGGAGCTCTCAATCGAAGGTTTAGTGATGCCGGATCAGGTAGCCGATGTGATGGTTGCCAAACCGCGTTTCAGCCAAAAGGAGGATATTCGCATCTTCCAGCAGCGCCTTTGGCAACAGAGTGCCGAGCTCAAGTTGCGTTATGCGCGCATCAACAGCTTTCTCTGCGAACATAGCCGTGTTTCGGTTAGCTTCAGCCCAAATTACCAGACATTCCGAATCAGCAATCGCTATCAGGTCAAGCTTGCGGTGAAAACCGGCAGCATTTTGGTTTATCTGCCGCTGCAGCCTGCTGTCTGCCGCGCGCTGGGCTGTCATACGGTGTCGGATGTTTCTGATACCCGTTCTTTTTCCGCTCTTCCTTCGCTGGTGCGTATTCGCACCGATGAAGAGCTGGAGCGGCTTTATCCCTTGCTGGACAAGCTGACGAGATTTTGATTTTTTGATGGAAGGAGGCGATCCCATGCGTCTGTGTCGCTCATCTGCGCGAATATGCTGCTTACTGTTCGGCATCATCTTGCTTTTTTCTGTGGCAGGTGTTTCGGCGCAATGGTCTTACGGCGCCTCTGCAATCCCTTCTCTGAGCGAAACGCTTGGGATCGATTTGAAGGTTACCATCCCGACGGAGCTTCCCAGTACGGAGGAGGACAGTGAGGCCGGTACCAACCACTACTCGTTGGTGGATGCCATTATCAATGATCCTGTTCTCGGTCTGAACACTCCAAACTCGGAGCTGAATCAGAATATCGAAGACCGCTGGGTGTCCGAAGGCTGGTGGGACAGTAAACGAACCTATGTCGGCAGTATGGCTTCCTGGACAACTGCCGGTTCCAACTTGGACAACCTTTTTGGTACTGAAGCCGCAGGCTTGGAATTTATCATCCGTTTTGTCGACGATGATAACGGTGACGGTGTTCCTGACAGCTCGGGTAACCAAAACAATGTTGCGGATATTGATTATTACTATGTTTATACCACCGATGCCATGTTCCCGAACAATCTGACATGGGGCTTGTGGGGTAATCCGCTGATTCCCATCGGGCAGAAGATTTACATCGTTTACCGAACGATTGTGACAAAGAACGATGCGGGAAAATGGGTGATGGGGGATACGCTGGTCGGCACAGCCAAGTCGGCCAATTATGCAACGCTGACCGGATTGACTTCCGTTCCTGCTTTTAATCCCGATTCTTGGGTGGCGGTCAACGATACTACACCTCAGCCCGGTCTGAGTTCCGGTGACCCGCTCTGGACCTATGTCGGACGAGTCAATGAGGTGCCCGCAACCCGTGCGTATTTTGCATTTAAGCCTGTCGTCAACGGTGACTATCTGCTTTGTGCCAAAAACTGCAGTATCAGCATCAGACAAGGCACGAATACCAACATTTCCATCACGAACGGACGCTTTACCGCAAGCACCAACTACACCTATTATGTGACGGTTTCCAGCGTAGCAAATGAGAATATCGTCTTTTGTATTGAGGGAACCAATTTTGCCACGGCCGGATTGGTCAAACTCAATACCGCTGTGACCTTCTATCCTCCGACGGCCGAGGCGGCCATCTACTCGATGGTTCCCATTGCCGAAGCGGGCGTTCATACTGTGGAATGCACCGAGGGCACGGTGCGCGTCTATAACTCGGATCAGGAGCTTTTGGCTGAGGGAACAGCGCAGAATGTGACCTTCACCGCCAATGCGGATACGACATATTATATTGTTCTTACCGGCGTAGCAGACGGCGAGGCCAAATATAAGATCGTACCGCCCAGTGCCACATCTGAATAATCAGAAACATAAAATGCCTCTGTCAGCCAAAAGGCTGACAGAGGCATTTTACATTGGGTTCAATTTTCAGAGAGTTGGTAAAGCACGGCGCCCTGACGGAGCAGCTCGGCACGGATGTCCTTGACGTTGACCTTGGCGGGATCTTGACCGTGGGAGAGGGCGAGCAGGGCACCCACAGCGGCGGCTTGCCCCGTTGCCATACAGCAGGGCATGACGCGGGTGGAGCCGATAACGCTCTCATCCACCGAGATGCAGCGCCCCGCAAAGAGTAGATTATCTACCTCGGCGCTGACGAGACAGCCCCAGGGCACGCCGAAGGGCTTGTCCACCGTTTGGAAGAGGGTCGCCGTCTCGCAATCTTTATGAATGTCGATCTTATAGCCGGAGAGGCAGATGCTGTCCTCGGGAACGGAGGCGGAGAGCGCCTCCTCCACCGTAAGGGTCTTCACGCCGCGGAAACGGCGGGTCTCACGCACGCCCAGATTGGGGGCGATGGAGGAGACGTAGCACCGCGCAAAGCCGGGCACGTGCTCGCGAAACATATCCACCAACTGCCCGACCTGCAGATGTCCCTCCAGCTCGGCATGGGTCAGGTCAAGAATGTCGGTGGCGTCGGTGTGGAGCAGGCGGGAGGTATTGACGTAGACTTGCCCCGGGTGCAGACCGTGAATGATGATCATATTGCCGCGCTCCACGGGGCATTTGCCCTCCGTCTTGAGACGGGTAAAGAGGGCAGTCATGCCGACGAAGACGAAGTTGGGGTCGGCGCGGAAATAGGCGGCATCGTAGCCTGCCTTGGTGTCGATGGAGGCGCAGGAGGCAGCCATCTCCTCGGGGTGGGCGGCAACGTGGTCGAGCAGCTTGTCGATCTCCACACCCTCCAGCGTGAACATAACGGTGGGCGGCATCAGCTCCTCGTTGGCACCTCTGCCCTTGTTGTAGGAGCAGCCGGCAAGATAGGCGAGGTCGCCGTCACCCGTGCAGTCGATGAAGAGGTCGGCGCAAACGGTCACCTTGTTGCACTTGCCGCGCAGGGTAACGGAGCGGATCCTGCCGCCCTCCCTGTCCACGTGCTGTGTTTCCAGATGCAGCAGCACGTCCACCCCTGCCTCACGGCACATCTCGATGGCAAGCAGCTTGACCTGCTCGGCATCGATGTTGGTGACCGAATTGTGCTTGGGGCAGAAGCGGTGGCTGTATGCCGCGCCCCGCGCCCGCAGGCGGGTCACAAGCTCCTCGCCAAAGCCGGCGATGCAACGCGCCCCATGCTCGTCCAGAAATCCGAGGAGGGGGAGCCCCAGCGTCATGTTGCCGCCGAGAAAGCCGTTTTTCTCAAGAAGCAGTACCCGCCGTCCTCCGCGTGCGGCAGTGATGGCGGCGGCAAGCCCCGCGGGACCGCCTCCGATGACGGCGATATCGTAAGTATATTCGTAGGCGTTCATTGGGTCTCCTCCTGCTTTGAGAGTGCCTCGCGGATCCGCGCGATCAGGGCGGCGGTGTCGATGGCGGCTGGTTCTGTGGCGTCGATATCAATGCGCGCGCCGCGCACGCGGAATTCGGACATGCCGCGCTTTTCGAATTTCTCACGGAATTCCTCCCTCGTCATGTCGTGGTCGGGGGAGTCGCCCTCCCGCAGGGGATAATGGTCCTGCACCACGTGCCCGAGGTGGCGCAGATGCAGGCGGTCACGCTCCACGTAGCGGCGGTAGAAGGCGTCGTTGTCGCCGCCGAAAAAGACGGTGACGCACCGCGCGCCGAATTCGCCCAGCATCCCGTCGAGGGCGCGTGCGGAGATCTCATCGAAATTATTGTCCAGAATGACCGACTGACCGTTTTTCAGCAATGCGCGCGCGGCACGCAGGAGAACGGCATTGGCGGCGTGATCCAGCTTGCGTTTTTCGGCATAGCAGGAGAAGCCGAGGGTGTCAAACAGCGATTCCTTCAGCTCGTCCTTGGCGAGAACGGGCAGGGAAAAAGCTTCGGCGAGCTTTGCCGCCACGGTGGATTTGCCCGAGGCAGGCATGCCGGCGAGTATGATCAGAAACATAAAAAGGTACCTCCGCGTGATGGATGGCTTCATTCTATCATATCCTGCCCGCAAAAGCAAGAGGCATGCGGATGAAAAAGAAAGAAGAATATTTTTGGTTTGTGAAACCTTGCCAATTTCATTTGGTTCAATATATTTAAATTGTGCAAAATATATTTTTTTCTTGACATTTTTCACCTGCCTTGCTATAATATAGACAACTGTAAGCGATGCCGTATTCCGAAGGATACGGGCGCGCCGTTCCGCGCTGAAAAGCCTCTGTTGCCCGAGGCTTGCGGTGCTTTTGATCGGAGCGCGGATCGGCAGTAAAAAATCAACCGAAGGAGAGAATCGTATGAAGAGAATTCTTTCGCTCGTTCTCGTTCTTGTGATGCTTGTGACTCTCGCAGCCTGCGGCACCGCAAAGGAACCCGACACGACAACCACCGCGGCAACCACCACCGCAACGGAAGCGACCACCACGACCGCAACCGAAGCGACCACCACCACGGCTGCCACCACGACCGCTACGGAGGGTACCACCAAGGCAACCACCACCACCTCCGCCACCACCACGGCGGCTCCCGTTCCCACCGGTCCCGAGGCGATCAAGACCGCTGAGGACTTCGCGGCAATGAAGCCTGACGGTGAGTACTATCTTGATGCGGATATCACCATCAGCGCAACCTGGAACGGCGGCAAGGAGATCACCGCTACTTACGCCGAGAACGTGGCATTTACCGGTATTTTCGACGGTAAGGGTCACACCGTTACCACCACCGCGCCCCTGTTCGCAAACTTTGCGGGCACCATCAAGGATCTGACCGTTGTCGGTGACATCACCGAGAACACGATCGGTGAGACCGTTCTCCACGGCGGTGCTATTTCCAGATGGACCAACGGCGAGGCATACTTCTCCAACATCACCAGCAAGGTCAACATCACCGGCTCCAAGTCCACCGGTGCCCTGATCGGTTACGGCGCTACCGGCTCCAAGATCGTTGCCGAGAACTGCGTCAACGACGGTAACTTCGACTGCGCCGACCAGGTCGGCGGTCTCTTCGGTTACGTTCAGGACACCACCGTGACCATCACCGGCTGTATCAACAACGGTACGCTGAACACCGCCAACTACGGCGGCGGTATCATCGGCCGCTTCGGCAGAGACGCTGCCGATATCGCGCTGGGCAGCCTTGTGACCATCAAGGATTGTACCAACAACGGTAAGGTCACCTCCGCCAAGGGTCAGACCGGCGGTATTCTCGGTTACCTGATCGGCGGCGCGGAGATCTACAACTGTGTCAACAACGGTGAGATCTACAACACCACCGCACAGTCCGGCGGTATCTTCGGTTCCACCGGCGATAAGGCGTCCACCACCACCGTTCTCGTGGACGGCTGTGTCAACTACGGCGTGATCAACGGTGTCACCTACGTCGGCGGTATCGCCGCCCGCGTCGGTAGAGCCGCTCAGTCCGGTAAGGGCAACTACCGCATCGTCAACTGTGTCAACTACGGTGAAATTCAGGCTGTAGCCACCAAGGATGCTTCCATCTACGCTTCCGGCGTCGTTGCATACGCATGGGGCGGCGGTATCTCCGAGGGTCAGCTACCCAACGGTACCGTTGGCAACATCAACCTCGGTAAGGTCAACGTAGACGCAACCGCAGTTACCTCCAAGGCAAATTACGTTGGCGGTATCCTCGGCTACGTCAACTCCGCAAACTACGAGATCAAGAACAACATTGAGGCAGGCTCGATCAACGTGATCGGCGGTGCCAACAATACCGTTTCTCTGATCAGCTACAATAAGAACGCAGATTCCGTTACCTCCGGCATGTTCGCCAACAACTATGCCATTGCAGAGGGCGAGATCGTTGTCGCTTACGCAGGCGACGGTGCCGCTATGGCTCCTGCCGCCGAGACCGCAGCCGTTGCCGTAACTGCCGAGAAGATGGCAAGCGGTGAGGTTGCTTACCTGATGAACGAAGCCATCGGCGCTACCACCTTCTATCAGCAGATCGGTGCAGATGCCGTTCCCACGCTGAACAAGGCGGACAACGCGGTCGTTTACAAGTGGGAGGACGGCTCTTATGCCAACGTTGCCTCCGCAACCCCCATCAAGACCGCTGAGGAATTTGCCGCTATGACGCCCGACGGCGCATACTATCTGGCAAATGACATCACCATTTCCGCAACCTGGAACGGCGGTAAGGAAGTGACCAAGACCTGGGCGGACAACGTTCCTTTCACCGGCTACTTTGACGGTAAGGGCTACACCGTAACCACCACCGCTCCTCTGTTCGCAAGCTTCTCCGGTACCGCAAAGAATCTGACCGTTGCCGGCAACATCGCCGACGCCGCGGATTACGTGAGCGGTGCCGTTGCAAGATGGACCAACGGAAACGCATTCTTCATCAACGTGACCAACAAGGCCAATATCACCGGCAGTACCTCTACCGGCGGTATCCTCGGCTACGGTGCAACCGGCTCCAACGTCGTTGCCATCAACTGCGTCAACTACGGTAACATGGACGTTACCAGCCAGGTCGGCGGTATCTTCGGTTACGTTCAGGACAACACCGCTACCATCATCAATTGCGTCAACTACGGTAATCTGAACACCACCAACTACGGTGCGGGCATCATCGGCCGCTTCGGCAGAGACGCCGCAGATTACAACAAGGGCAGCCTTGTTACCATTCAGGGTTGTGTCAACAACGGTCAGGTCGTTGCAGCCAAGAGCCAGGTCGGCGGTATGGTCGGCTATCTGGTCGGCGGCGCAAAGATCTCCGACTGTATCAACAACGGCGAGATCGTCAATAAGGCGGGCGCCGCTGCCGGTATCCTCGGTCTGCCCAAGGCTACCGCAAAGGCTGTGATCGTAAACATTGAAAACTGCATCAACAACGGTACCATCAGAGGCGTAACCTACGTCGGCGGTATTGCCGCACGTGTCGGTACCGAGGCGCAGTCTCCTCTCGGCAACTACCGCGTGGTCGGTTGTGTCAACAACGGTGACGTTTACGCAACCGCTACCGGTGACACCTCCATCTATGCCGCAGGTATCTCCGCATACGCATGGGGCGGCGGCATCTCCGAAGGCCACGAGCCCAACGGTACCGTCGGCAACATCAACAACGGTAAGATCATTGTTGACGCTACGAAGGTCACCTCCAAGGCAAACTACATCGGCGGTATCATCGGTTACGTCAACTCCGCAAACTACGAGATCAAGGATAACGTCCACATGGGCGAGATCTCCGTGACCGGCGGCACCAAGAATACCGTTGCGCTGATCGGCTACAACAAGAACATCGGTTCTGTTGATTCCGGTATGTTCGCTAATAACTACGGCTTGGCAGCAGGTGAAACTGTTGTCGCGTTCGCAGGCGATCCCGCAGCTGCAGCCGCAGAGAGCGCAGCGATCTCCTTCACCAAGGATCAGCTGGAAAAGGGCGAGATCGAATTCCTGAAGGATAAGATCCTCAAGTAATTTTCCATACCGATTAAAATATCGCTCCCCCCGCCATCGGCGGGGGGAGCGATATTTTATGCTATATGGAATTATTTGCCCGTCTCATCCAACCCCAGACCGCGCAGATCGGCGATCATGTTGTTCTCCTCCGCGTTGTAGAGCTTCCAGATGACGCGCAAGCCCTGCAGGGCGGCGCGGCCGTTGGTCAGCGGGGTCTTGTCGTGGAGGACGCAATCGACGAAGTGAGAGATCTCATACTGCGTCTCCTTCGATGCTTTGCCCTCGCGGGTCCAGAGAATGTTGTAAGACTTGGATTCGCTGTGTCCCGGCTTATGAATGCCGTTGCCGTTGTACTCGCGCACCTCACCGAGGCTGTGATCGTATTCCAGCATGCCCTTTTCGGTCTGAATCTGGAAATCATAGCCAAGGCGCGTGCCGCGCGCGCCCCATGTCGCGCCGTGGTAGCCGACAGCGCCGTTTTCAAACTTCATGACAAGTGCGCTCGTGCCCTCGCGCAGCATCCAGGGGGTGCCGTTTCGGGTGCCCATGTGCGCGCCCGTGACCGGATTGCCGAGGAACCACAGCATCAGATCGACGTAATGACAGCCGTGGCTGAAAAGCTGACCGCCGCCCAGTCGGCCGGTGAGGGACCATATCTGATGGCCGGTGGGGTCATCGTAGCGAAGATTGGCGCCCGTCAGCTGCTCGGTCCATACCGACATCTGAATGATCTCGCCGTATTCGCCCGAATCGATCAGCTCCTTGAGCTTGCGAATGCCCGGCCAGAAGCGCACGGGGTAAGCGCACATCAGCTTCAGATGGCGCGCCTCGCAGGTCTCAATCAGGATCTCGCATTCGCGCTCGGTGTTGCAAAGCGGCTTTTCCATCAGAATGTGCTTGTTGTTCATGGCGAAGAACATACCGCACTCAAAGTGCAGATCGTGGGGCAGGGCGATCATGACCGCGTCGACCATGTCCACCATGTCGACATATTTGGTGAATACCTTCGCCGTGCCGCCCAGCGCGTCGGCGACCTTCTGTGCCTTTTCCTCAATGATGTCGCAAACGGCGACGATCTCCACATGCTCTACATACTTTACGCCGATCACGTGCGTCGACATCATGCCGCCGCATCCGATCAGTCCGAGTCTGATTGTTTCCATAGTGAAATCCTTTCTTGACTTTCCGGGTCATATGAATTATAATAGCATTATAACACCTGCTTTTCTTCGTGTATATAGCGGATTTGACACATTTTTTGCACGATCGGTGCTGTTTTGCGGAAAGGAGTAAGACGATGGCGGAATTTCAGATGATCCATGCGGAAAATATCCTTTCGGTTCAGGGATTTTACAGTATGCACCACTTCGACCTCACCGACTATAAGGGGGGCGGGGAGCTGCATGATTTTTATGAGCTGGTGTATGTCGAAAGCGGCTTTTATTATGTCATTCTGGACGGTGAGCGCCATACCGTCCCGCCGGGCAGCGTCATCTTTTTCGCGCCCAATACCTTTCACTCGGGCGACGGCGCGACTCCTGTGAACGCGGCGGTGCGCATTCTGAGCTTTGAATGTACCTCCGATATCATGCGCACCTTTGATAATTGCCTCTTCGCGCTGTCCGAGGAGGAGCAACACCTGCTGAGGACGGTCATGGATGTTGCCAAATCTTGCTTTGCGTATACCGCTCACGGCGCTATGTGCCTGAGACCCGGCACCGAGGCTGCGGACCTGCAGCGGCTGAAGCTGCTGACCGAGTTGTTTTTGCTCACCCTGTATCAAAAGGAGGGCGAGCACCTTTCGGTATCCGGGCGGGCCGCCGTCCGAAAGGAAGAGTTTCGCCGCATCTCGGATTATCTGAAGCAAAACCTCAAGCGACCGCTGACCCTTCCGATCATCGCGAGCGAATGCTCGGTCAGCGTCGCCAAGCTGAAGAATCTCTGCCGCCTCTTTTGCAACTGCGGCCCGATCGATTATCTGATCTCCCTGCGCGTCACCCGCGCCAAATATCTGCTGCGGGAAAGCACCATGAATTGCAATGAGATCGCCGAGGAAACGGGCTTTGCCTCCCCACATTACTTCTCTCGCGTCTTCCGCGCCCGCGTCGGTCTGACCCCCACCGAATACGCGCGAGAGCCCTACCGCCGGCCGGATTGAATTTTTTGATAAAAAGCCGCACCGCTTCGGTTTACGCCGAGGTGGTGCGGTTTTTATGAGATTCTGCGGAGTTATGACATCGTGCTTTTATCAAGTCCTGTAATTATTGTGTTCGTCCAACCAAGTAATCCAGCGTTACTTGATAGAAATCTGCCAAGCGAATTGCAGCCCAAAGCGGCAATTCACGTTCCCCTCGTTCATACCGTTGATAAACAGTCAACTGCATATTCAACATTTGTGCGATATCTCGTTGCGTTAAATCACGATCTTCACGTAAGTCCCTTACACGGCTATAAACAAACATTGTATCCACCTTTTATGAAAGCTTAATTTCTTTATATATAGTCTCAGTACCATTTGGTGTTGATCATAACATCGTTTCGGATGGTTGCGAAGTGGTATGATTTTTTACGAGATTCTGCGTAGTTATGACATCGTGCTTTTATCAAGTCCGGCAAAGAAATCGTCATAGGTGCATTGATATATCTTTTTTAATTCGATTAATACACTGATTTTTACATTGAGCTCTCCGGCTTCATATTTTGCATATGCGCTTCTGGCAATATCACACCCACGTAATTGCAGTTTGGCACACAGCTTTTCTTGTGAAATATCGTGTTTATCACGAAGGGCGCGTAAATTATCTCCGATGCATCTGTCACGACGTAACTTTTGTTCCATCTTTTGATCCTCATTATCACAAAATTGACCAGTATTGGTTGCAACTGATACTATTTTATGTTATAATGACAGCACGTATTGACCGCAATACTGGTCAGAATTCGTGCATGGAGGAAGAAAAATATGGTATGCTGTGTAACAGGGCATCGTCCCGGCGGTTTTCCTTTTTCACGCGAGGAATATGCGTTGAAATATATGGTGTATATGGAGAGGGTGCGGCATGAAATTCTATCTTTGATCTGTGAAGAATGCGATACGTTTTATACAGGAATGGCAGAAGGGGCGGATCTTGATTTTGCGGAAACTGTTTTAGAGCTGCGTGATCGGGAAGAATATGATATCTCATTGATAGCCGCATTGCCATATCCTGTTCGCCCAGTCATGCGTGAAACGGACTATCATAAGACACGGAATGAGATCCTGTTTCGATGTGATCGAACCGAGACCGTATCACCCAAATATGATAAAGGCTGTATGCAGCGGAGAAATCAATATATGGTGGACCGCTCGGACTTGGTGTTGGCGGTTTGGAACGGAAAAGAGCAGGGAGGAACATGGAATACGATCTGCTACGCGCGGTCAAAGGGGAAGGAGATCAGATATATTATGTTGAATGAGATCGGAGAGGAGCTTCCCGCAATATTGTTTGAATAAAAAAGTCCCGCACCGCTTCGGTCTTCGCCGAGGTGGGGCGGGCTTTTGTAAAAAGCACGGTGATTGAGGATCCCTCACTCCTCCACCGGCGCGAAGGGCTCCTGCGGGTCATTTGTGCGGCGGCAGAGCTTGATGATGCCGCCGTTCTTCTTTTCCTCCGTTTTGAAGGCGTAGGCGAAGTAGTAAAGCCCGTTTCCGAATGAGTAAACGCCCTCCTGTCCCTTGGGGAATCGGGTGCCGTAGAGCCCCGTTTCTTCGTGATATATGCCCTCCTGCCGCAGGGTCAGGTGGGGGACTGCCTTGTCATAGGGGCTGTCGCGCAGGACGGGCGCCACGGTGCCGTCGATGATATACATTGGGAGATTGGGCGAGCCCTCCTTCTTGCCGCGGTAGACGCAAACGAGCCAGCTCTGGTTGTAGGCGTCATATTCCAGATTCTGAATGCCCCATGTGGTTTTCGCGATATCGAGGAAATAGTTGGTCTCACAGCGCATGCCGATGTGATGCGGCTCCAGCTGAGAGAGGGGCGCGGCGATCTTGTCCAGCTCCCGCCAGTCAAACTGCAGAATGGTGTGGTAATCGTTTTCGGAGTTGACCTCGGGGTTTTCATAAATGCCGCTGCAGAGCATCAGGCGGGTCTCGCTGTTCTTCGGCGCGCCGAAGACGGGGCCGATGGAAAGACCGTCGATGCCGCTGACGGTAAAGCTGTTCGCGTTGCCGTCCGCCCGCTTGCCGTCATACCAGTCCACCACATCGGGGATATAGACCGCCTTCATGATCCCGTCGCGGGTGGCGTCCATGTTGGGGCGGTCGATCTTGTCCACGTCGAAGATGGCGATGTAGAAGGCGTTTTCCGCGGCAAGCTGAATGCCGAGCTTTTTCATAATGTTCTTGCCGATGGAATCGTGCTTGTATTCGAGCGAGGCGTAGACCTTGCCGTTTTCGTCGTTGAAATCGATGCATCCCAGATGCCCGAAGAGGCCGCCCGCCCAGCCGATGATGACGCCGTCGTCAAGCCTTGCCTTGACCAGAATCATCGTATAAGAATAATAAATATACCCCTTCACGGGATCGACCGCAATGCCCTGCAGATGCTCACTGTCCCAAAGCCCCGAATCAATCTGGCGGGGGAGATTGTTTATGTCAAAATTCATGTCAGCGCTCCTTTCAAGGTGCTTGAAATGTTGGTTTCATTGTATCATAAGCGGGCGGGGAAGTCAAGGAGGGATCGACATAAAAACAGCAAGGCGCTGCCGGTTGTGATATGTCTGTTTCTTTTTTTCACTGAAGTATTTCAAACGACGATGACAAAATTTACATATATTTTGAGTAAAAACATACAGACATCGTCTTATTTTTGTGATATAATAGACGCGAGGTTTATATGTCGTAACGGGAAGTGTAACCGTCGCGTCATCGTTTCGGCGTTGCCGAAACGCGATCGTTCTGCCAAAATTCGTGGTGTAATGAACGCGAGGTTTATATGTCGTAACGGGAAGTGTAACCGTCGCGCCACCGTTTCGGCGTTGCCGAAACGCGATCGTTCTGCCAGAATTCGTGGTGTAATGAACGCAAACAAATGTAAAATAAAACCGGAGGTATCTATGTCTCTTCTAAACGTCAATTTCGCCCAAGCAAAGGGTAGGATCAAGCCGATGCACGCGACAAACAACGGCCCGAGCTGCGATGTCGGCAACAAGCATCTTGGCTGGTCCAATCCGCCCCCGAATGTAAAAAACGGAAATCTTGAGGAATTCCGTGCCGCAGGGATCCCCTATGCGCGCACGCACGATGCGTCGTTTTACGCGAAGTACGGACTGGAGCACACCGTCGACGTTGCCTTCATCTTTCCGAATTTCGATGCCGACCCCTACGATCCGAATTCCTACGATTTCGTTTGCACCGACCATTATATGGATATGATCGAAGCGGCGGGCACGAAGGTCTTCTACCGTCTCGGCCACCGTATCGAGCATGAGGTCAAGAAATACGGCACGCTTCCGCCGAAGGACTTCCATAAATGGGCGGTCATTTGCGAGCACATCATCCGTCACTATACGGAGGGATGGGCGGACGGAAGCCATCGGGATATGCAGTACTGGGAGATCTGGAACGAGCCGGATCTCGATCCCGACGACGCAACGAACAAGCGCACCTGGGGCGGAACGAAGGCGCAGTTCTTTGAATTCTACCACATTGCCGCAACGCATCTGAAGAAGTGTTTCCCCCATTTGAAGATCGGCGGTCCCGCCATTGCGGGCAAGCTGGACTGGGCGGAGGACTTCCTCGCGCAGCTCAAGGCACCGCTCGATTTCTTCTCCTGGCACATCTACGCCCATACGGTCGATAAGGTTGCCGATCGGGCAAAGAAGGTTCGCGCATTGCTCGATCGCTACGGTTACACCGAGACCGAAAGCATTCTCAACGAATGGAACTACGTGCTCGGTTGGCACGGTGATGAGATCAAATACAGTCACATCGCAAAGAGAGAGATCAAGGGCGCGTCCTTCACGCTCGGTACCATGTGCGCCTGCCAGGCACTTCCCGTGGATATGCTGATGTATTACGATGCGCGCCCCACGGCATGGAACGGTCTGTTCGATTTTCTCCAGCTCGGCAAGGTCACGACGACCGCGTATTTCACCTTCCCCATGTTCAACGAGCTGTACAAGCTCGGCACTTATGTGGAATGCGGATCGGATGACGCAGACGCGTTCGTTTGCGCCGCGAAGAACGAGACCGAGGCCGCCGTCGTGCTGACGCATTATAATGATAACGACAGCACCGCGCCGAAATTTATCCGTCTCGACATCGCGGGGCTTACCTCCGAAAACGGCACGGAAGCGGAGATCTATCTGCTCGACGCTGACCACGATCTCACGCTCGTGCAGAAGGCCGTGATCTACGGCGACCGCTTCACCTGGGAACCGAAGGTGCCGAATTTCACCTGTTACCTGATCAAACTGAAGAAGCTGTAAGAATTTTTGCGGGGGAATCCTCCGAAAGGGGGAGCCCCCGCTTCCATCAAAAAGGACACGTCACTCCGGGAAAAACCTTTGTGACGTGTCCGATTTTTTATGATTTTCGCAACCGCAACGGTCATATGGAATGACGGTCATGGTTGCCTATTGTTGCCATGCTGAGATCAATTACTTGGATGCATTCTTGATAGTTACAGCTGGTTTAGCAAATTTCATTTAACAATGCTTTCAAATAGAACACTTCGTATCCGCACACCGCAGAACCAGATTTAAGATAGTTGACCTGATGATCGGTATAAGTGAGGTTTTTGGGGGGCGGATATACAAGAAGTATTTTTTTCTCGTTTTCGCGAGAAGGCTTATTTTCTTCCAAGGCAAGCTGACTTAAAGAAAACCTTTCTTCTTTCAGATAGTCATAACTCATTTCTGAATTGTTACCCGAATGCACATTTACATTATAAAATATTTTTTTCGGGCGACGGACTTCAAAATAATAATGGGTTTTGCCTTTCATAACATTCCAACGGCTGTGCGTTGAAATGGATGTCAAAATAGCGATGTGATAGGTGTTTCTTCTGGTGTCAATTGTTAAGTCAAATTGCCCTTTTTGTCTGAATACCATTTGAATCGGTTTGCGGTGCCAAGTAATTTTTACCCCATCTTTTGTCAAAGCGGATAAATTTGTACGAAAAACGATCCATTTGACAGCATACCAAATACTTTTATAGAGTGTATAGACGATCGCAAAAAGGATGGCAAATGTTAGCAAATAAAACAATATTGTGATAATCACAGAATGCCCCTCCTGACTTCAAAAATTCCGCTTGATTTTGTTGGGTGTTTGCGATCCCAAATCTTCTGCTTCCCATTGGGATACCTTCCACAAATATCGGAACATTTTTAATACAATGAACAGATAAAGGAGCAGATATGCGATATAGCATAATGTGAATATCAGTCCCCCGATCAGAGAAGATTTTCCCTGCGAAAGAAGAAATTCGGATTTTGAGGCAAGAGCCCACCATAACTGATTGAACCAATTGGATGAAATCACCGAGAAACGACCACTACCAAGAAGGCTACCCATAGAAGACAGACATACTATGTAGCGAACCAATTCTCCGGGAAGAATGATCGCCATGGCAATATATTTATACGTTTTGTTATCTTCTGTTGTGAAATAAAATGTAGGAATCAATTTTTGAAGAAGCGTCCAAATTGTGATCAGCGATACGCCAAACGATATTGGGTAAATGAGCAATATCCGAGTCCACATTTGTACTGAAGCAGGAACGGTGGTATATTGCCATTTGTGATAGATAACTATTTGTGCCAAATTGAGCGAAAACCAAGCCGACAGAAAATGACAAACCAAAGCACCGACGGCATAGATCAAGATCGGTTTGAGTAAATAAGTGAGGAATTCAGTTGATCTTTTTTTCATAATAAGTTGTCCTTTTTAATACGGAGCAGCAGGATACAAGCAAAACAAGTATTGCAAGCAATATCGGCAAGCAGTTTGTTCATTATTTCAAGTTTTTTTCGCTTTGTTCAAAATCATTATATCAAAAACAAAACCAATTGTCAATTGTTTGTTTACATGATCCTTTCCACAAGTATCTTGAATTCTACACTTCAAAATGTTATAATTATCCAAAAGAAAGGCGGTGACTCCATGGCAAACGAACCCGAAAAGGAGAAGGAAAAAGGCAATAACGAAAAAGCTATGACCAAAGCCCGTTTATTAAAGAAGCACACCGTTTCGGATTTCTCCAAAACGGTGTGCTTCTTTATGAAAGTTTTTGCGGAGCTTTTTTCAAAAAGCGACCGCGTCCTTTTTTATTTGCTCGCCTCTTCAATCGCAACCGCAACGGCAACAGTCATACCAACCATGGGGTTGTTACCTGCGCCGATCAGACCCATCATTTCCACGTGAGCGGGAACGGAGGAAGAACCTGCGAACTGCGCGTCGGAGTGCATACGACCCATGGTATCGGTCATACCGTAGGAAGCGGGACCTGCAGCCATGTTATCGGGATGCAGGGTACGGCCGGTACCGCCACCGGAAGCAACGGAGAAGTAGCTTACGCCGTTCTCCTGGCACCACTTCTTGTAGGTACCTGCAACGGGGTGCTGGAAGCGGGTGGGGTTGGTGGAGTTACCGGTGATGGAAACGCCGACATTCTCCAGTCTCATGATAGCAACACCCTCGGGAACGCTGTCGGAGCCGTAGCAACGAACTTCAGCGCGGGGACCCTTGGAGTAGGGAGTTTCCTTAACGATCTTAACCTCTTCGGTGTAGGGATCGAACTGAGTCTGAACATAGGTGAAGCCGTTGATGCGGGAGATGATCATAGCGGCATCCTTACCCAGACCGTTCAGGATCACGCGGAGGGGCTTTACGCGAACCTTGTTTGCGTTGAGCGCGATCTTGATTGCACCCTCAGCAGCAGCGAAGGACTCGTGACCTGCCAGGAAGCAGAAGCACTCGGTCTCCTCGGAGAGGAGCATCTTACCGAGGTTACCGTGACCCAGACCAACCTTGCGGTTTTCAGCAACAGAGCCGGGGATGCAGAATGCCTGCAGACCGATACCGATCGCAGCAGCAGCCTCAGCAGCCTTGGTGCAGCCCTTCTTGATGGCGATGGCTGCGCCTACAACGTATGCCCACTTAGCGTTTTCGAAGCAGATGGGCTGAGCCTCTTCAACGATGGTGTAGGGATCGATGCCCTTAGCGTCGCAGATCTCCTTGCACTCGTCGATGGAGGAAATACCGTATTCTTTCAGGACAGCGAGGATCTTCGCCTCGCGTCTTTCATAACCTTCAAACTTTGCCATTTTCGCGTTTCCTCCTTATCACTCTTTACGGGGGTCAATGTACTTGACAGCGTCAGCGAAGCGGCCGTAAGTACCCTTGGACTTCTCGTAAGCTTCGTTGGGCTCCAGACCCTTCTTGATGAAGTCGGTCATCTTGCCCAGAGAAACGAACTCGTAGCCGATGACCTGATCGTCCTCGTCCAGAGCCATTCTGGTGCAGTAGCCCTCGGTCATTTCGAGGTAACGAACGCCCTTGGCCTTGGTGCCGTACATGGTACCAACCATGGAACGCTCACCCTTACCCAGGTCTTCCATACCTGCGCCGATAACGAGACCGCCCTCGGAGAAAGCGGACTGGCTGCGACCGTAAACGATCTGCAGGAAGAGCTCGCGCATAGCGGTGTTGATGGCGTCGCAAACGAGGTCGGTGTTCAGAGCCTCAAGGAGGGTCTTGCCGGGCAGGATCTCAGCAGCCATAGCGGCGGAGTGAGTCATACCGGAGCAACCGATGGTCTCAACGAGAGCCTCTTCAATGATACCGTCCTTGACGTTCAGGGACAGCTTGCACGCACCCTGCTGGGGAGCGCACCAACCCACACCGTGGGTGTAAGCGGAAATGTCGGAAATTTGCTTTGCCTGGATCCATTTGCCCTCTTCCGGAATGGGAGCGGGACCGTGGTGGGGACCCTTGGCAACGACGCACATTTTCTGCACGTCAGCAGAATAGATGAGTTCGCTCATGTTTATGTATCTCCTTCAAAAAAATTTTTGACAAACTTGGGTGACTGAGATCAGTCGAGGATCTCGCCGTAAACGAGACCGAAGGCAGCAGCCGCGTTGCACTCATCGGTATCGATGTGCATAGCGGGCGCGAAGGTGGACTTGACGCGGACAACAACGTCGTCGAAAATGGTCTTTCTGCCGTTGGAGTCGATCTTGACCTTGACGATCTGCTTGTCCTGCACGCCGAACTCAGCGGCGGACTCGGGGGTCAGGTGGATGTGGCGCTTGGCGATGATGACACCGCTGTCGATGGTGATCTCGCCTGCGGGACCGCGGAGGGTGATGCCGGGGGTGCCTGCAACGTCGCCGCTCTCACGGATGGGAGCCGTGATGCCCAGAGCGCGCGCGTCGGTGAAGGAAAGCTCGATCTGGGTCTCGGGTCTGGTGGGGCCGAGGATGGACATCTTGAGGGTGCCCTTGGGACCTACTACCTCAACCTTCTCTTCGCAAGCGAACTGACCGGGCTGGCTCAGATCCTTCTTGTTGGTCAGCTTGTGACCCTCGCCGAACAGCGCGGCAAGCGCCTCCTCGGTGACGTGAAGGTGACGTGCGGAGGTTTCAACCAAAATTTTCTTCATGATGATAACCCTTTCTCAAATATGTGAATTTTAAAACAAACTTTTTTCACGTTCCCAATCATTATAACACATATTTCGCGAAATGTAAAGAGAATTTAAAACAAATCTCGCGGGTATATCCCGGGTTTTTTGGGGCAGAATAGGAAATGAATGATGAAAATATGCGTTTTTGGGGTGCCACTACCCCGAAAAAAGGAGTAATCCATGAATACGGAAGAAAAGAAGAAGGATCAGGACGGCGTTCTCGATACGATGGAAACGATCACCGAGCATGGGAGCGTCGTAACGGAAAACGGTCGGGAGGGCGAGCGGATCCATTGCCTGTCGATCATCGGACAGATCGAGGGGCATTATCTTCTCGGCGAGAGCCAGAAGGCGACGAAATACGAGCACGTCATCCCGCTGCTGGTCGCGGTGGAGGAAAACCGCGACGTGGACGGACTGCTGGTGATCCTCAACACCATGGGCGGCGACGTGGAGGCGGGGCTTGCCATTGCCGAGATGATCGCCTCCATGAAGAAGCCCACCGTGTCGCTGGTGCTGGGCGGGGGACATTCCATCGGCGTGCCTCTCGCGGTGGCGGCGAAGCGATCCTTTATCGTGCCCAGTGCCACCATGACCATCCATCCCGTCCGCATCAACGGACTTGTGATCGGCGCGCCGCAGACCTTCCGTTATTTTGAGGAGATGCAGAAGCGCATCACGCGCTTTGTCAGCGATCATTCCCACGTGGAGGAGGAGAAGCTGCGCGAGCTGATGATGCGCCCCGACGAGCTGACCACCGATATCGGCTCGGTGGTGGACGGCAAGGAGGCGGTGGAGATCGGTCTGATCGATGAGATCGGCGGGCTTGACGCCGCGCTTGCCGCCCTGAAGGAGATGATCCGTGCATCGAAAGAGGAGCGCGGGTGAGCGTTGCGGCTACGGGCGGCGGTGTCGGATCCCGCAAAATGGGGTGGAGATACGGGGATGATACTCCGATCTTCCCCCCGTTTTTTTTTGCCGCCGCACGGCGTGCTTGCGCGGCTTGACGATGCCGGAAATCCGAGAAAAATCCAATCGTTTTTTGGACGGTTCGGTCCCCGACGGATGCTGTTGGGGGCATTTTTGTTTGCAGCCGGAATGCGCAATATTTGTCTTGCAAAACAGGGTGAAAGCCAAATAAACGTCTGTATACAGAGAGTAGAGTAGAAGAGAGTAGAGAAGAGTAGTTCAGAGTAGTTTAGACGAGGGGAGAGGAGGGCGAAAACGGCGGCAAAAACGGCAGCGGCGACGGCGGCAGAGAAGAGCGAAAAAGGGCGACGGCGGCGCCACGAAAAACGGCGGACGTCCATGCGGGCAGACGGCGGCAGGGCGGGAATACGGAAATACGGAAAAAGTCGGGAAAGCGTGCGGTGGGTGTTTACTTTTTTGCCGTTTTGTGGTATAATGTATTCCAACTGCGCCGCGGCGGCGGAATGCCGGAGGTAAAACGGGCGGGAGAGCCTTTTTTCGGCGGTGCGTACATCGAAATTTTTAAAAAAAACGCAAAATAAAAATTTTTCAAAAAAAATTTGCAAAAAAAGAAGTATTTTGCCCAATCCCAGCGTATCTTAATATATAGAGCGAGAAAAAGTTCGAAACGGATGAAAAGGAGGCGGTATCGATGAGCAATATGTGCGATATTTTTCTGGAGCGGGAGAAGACTACCCTTTCGCCCCACGCCTTTCTGACGGCGAACACCCGCGGGCGCGATCATCCTTACGTCAAGTGCGTCAACCGCACCGAGTTTCAGCGGGACCGCGACCGCATCATCCATTCTCAGGCGTTTCGCCGCCTGATGAATAAAACGCAGGTCTTTCTTGCCCCCGTGGGCGACCATTACCGCACCCGCCTGACCCACACGCTGGAGGTCACGCAGATCGCGCGGATCATCGCCCGTGCCCTGCGGCTCAACGAGGATCTGACCGAGGCGGCGGCGCTGGGGCACGATCTGGGTCACACCCCCTTCGGGCACGCGGGCGAGGACGCGCTTCGCCGTTGCTTCTCCCCCGATTTCTCTCATGCGGAGCAGAGCATCCGCGTGGTCGAGCGGCTGGAGGCGGACGGAGAGGGACTGAACCTCACCTACGAGGTGCGCGACGGCATCCGCAACCACACCGGCGGCGACCGTGCCTCCACGCTGGAGGGCTATCTGGTCAAGTTTGCCGACCGCATTGCCTACATCAACCACGACATCGACGATGCCATCCGCGCCGGCATCCTCAAGCCGGAGGATATTCCGCAGCGCCTGCGGCAGGTGCTGGGCGACCGCCACGGCGTGCGCATCAACACCATGGTCACCTCGCTGATCGAGGGAAGCATGGACCGCGACGAGCTGTGCATGACGCCGGAGGTGGGCGAGGCGATGGGAGAGCTGCGCACCTTCCTGTTCGAGAACGTTTACTACAACCCCATTGCCAAGCGGGAGGAATCCAAGGCAAAGGCATTGGTGGAGAGAATGTTTGATTACTTCGTCAGACACCCCGATAAAATGCCCGAATATTACCGCCGCGCCCGCGAGAGCGAGACGGTGGAGCGGTGCGTGGCTGACTACATATCCGGCATGACGGACCGCTATGCCATTGAGCTGTACCGCGAGCTGTTCGTCCCCGAGGTCTGGAGGGATAAGGCTTGATCCCACGTGAGACCATTGACGAGATCCGCGCGAGGTGCGATATTGAGGAAGTGATCGGGCAATACGTTACCCTCAAGCGCGCGGGCAGTAATTTTTCGGGGCTGTGTCCCTTCCACAGTGAAAAGACCCCCTCCTTCACCGTCTTTCCCGCCTCCAACAGCTTTTATTGCTTCGGATGCGGCGCGGGAGGCGACGCCATCACCTTCGTGCGGCGGGCGGAAAATCTGGACTACGTGGAGGCGGTGGAGCTTCTTGCCAAGCGGGTGGGCGTTACCATCCCGCAGGACAGCCGCGGCGAGCGGACGCGGAACGGCATGACACGCCAGCGGGTCTACGACATGAATCTGGCGGCGGCGAAATTTTTCCGCAGCTGTCTCTTTGACCCCGCCATCGGCGGCGAAGGCATGCGCTATCTGAGTGAGGAGCGCGGGCTTTCGGGGGCGGTCATCAAGCGCTTCGGGCTGGGCTTTGCGCCCAACAGCTTCGGCGTGCTTCAGCGGCACATGAACTCTCTCGGCTATTCCGACGGGGAGCTGATCGAGGGCTTTCTGTGCGGCAAGTCCCAGAAAACGGGCAAGGCGTACGACTATTTCCGCAACCGCGTCATTTTCCCCATCATCGACACCGCGGGCAACGTCATTGCCTTCGGCGGGCGCGTGATGGACGATTCCAAGCCCAAATACCTCAACTCCTCCGATACCCCCGGCTTCAAGAAGAGCCGCAACCTCTTCGCGCTGAACTACGCCAAGAACCACTGCGCCGAGCAGATGATCCTGTGCGAGGGGTATATGGACGTCATCGCCCTGCACGCGGCAGGGGTGGAGAATGCGGTGGCAACGCTGGGTACCGCCATCACGCAGGAGCAGGCGCGCCTGCTCGCCAAATACACCAAAAAGGTCATCATCTCCTACGACAGCGACGGTGCGGGGCAGAATGCCGCCGCGCGCGCCATGCGGTTGCTTGGTGAGGTGGGGCTGGAGGTCCGCGTCCTGCAAATGAGCGGCGCCAAGGACCCGGATGAATATATCAAGAAATTCGGCGTGGAGCGCTTCCGCAAGCTGTTGCGGGACAGCCGCACCGGATTTGAGTTCCGCCTGAACGCCATTCTCGCCCGCCACGATCTGAGTGACGGCAGTGAGAAGCTGCGCGCCTGCGCCGAGATCTGCGATATGATCGCGGGTGTCTGGTCGGGGGTCGAGCGGGAGGTCTATATCGCGGCGGCGGCAGAAAAGCTGGGGCTGGGCATCGAGGGCATCACCTCGGATGTCAACCGCATCCGCGCGGGCAAGCTGCGGGAATACCGCAAGAAGGAAGCGAGTGAGGCGCAGGCATCTCTGCGGAATTACGGTGACCGCGTCAACCCCGATTCGGCGCGCAATCTCCGCGCCTCGGCGGCAGAGGAGACCATTCTGGGTCTTCTGCTGATCTACGATGAATACCGCGCGCTGATCGCCCGCGGGGAGATCGGGCTTGCGGCGGAGGATTTCTGCACCGAGTTCGGTCGCCGCGTCTTTTCGGAGATCATGGCGCTGCAGCGCTCGGAGGGAGGCTATCTCTTTGAGCTGCTGGGGCAGACGCTGAGCCCCGAGGAGATGGGCAGGCTGGCGCGGCTGGAGCAAAAGCGGCGGATGCTGACCGAAAACGGTCCGGCGGTCCTGCAGACCAGCATCGAAACGTTGCGGCAAAGTGTGCGGCAGGAGGAGGAAAAGCAATCCTCCGCGGCAGACTTCTTTGCCCGCAAGCGGGAAGAGATGCGGGGCGGTCAGGGCAAGGGCCCCGGCGGCGCGTGACGCACCGTGCAAAACGGAACAAGGAATTTTTTGAAAATAGAGGGAAGAGTACTATGGCAAACACCAAAAACAACGCACGTGAAAACAACAAGAAGATGGACTTCAACGAGCTTCTGGAGCGCGGCAAAAAAGGCGCGCTGAGCCACGATGAGCTGGGCGAAGCGATCGAGGCGCTGGAGCTGGATATGGATCAGCTGGACCAGCTCTACGAGACGCTGGAGAACAACGACATTGCCCTGGGCGGCGAGATCCCCGGCGACATGGCGGAGATCGAGAATGAGGTCGTCGCTTTCCGTGACAGTGAGAGTATGGAGCATATTCTGGAGCAGGAGGGTCTCGCCATCGACGACCCCGTGCGCCTCTACTTAAAGGAGATCGGTAAGGTGCCGCTGCTGGACAGCGAGCAGGAGAAGGAACTTGCCGAGAGAATGGCACAGGGCGACGAGGAGGCAAAGACCAAGCTGGTGGAGGCAAACCTCCGTCTGGTCGTCAGCATCGCCAAGAGATACGTGGGCAAGGGCATGTTCTTCCTGGATCTGATCCAGGAGGGCAATCTGGGTCTGATGAAGGCGGTGGACAAGTTCGACTACACCAAGGGCTATAAGTTCTCTACCTACGCTACGTGGTGGATCCGCCAGGCGATCACCCGCGCCATTGCCGATCAGGCGCGCACCATCCGTATTCCCGTTCATATGGTCGAGACCATCCATAAGGTCAGCCGCTATTCCCGTCAGATGCTGCAGGAGCTGGGCAGAGAAGCCACGGCGGACGAGCTGGGCGAGAAGATGGGCATGAGTGCCGAGAAGGTCCGCGAGATCATGAAGGTGGCGCAGGATCCCGTCTCGCTGGAGACCCCCATCGGCGAGGAGGAGGACAGCCATCTGGGCGACTTCATCCCCGACGACGAGACCCCCGCGCCCTCCGATGCCGCCTCCGCCTCCATCCTGCGCGAGGTCATCGAGCGCGAGCTGCATACCCTGACTCCCCGTGAGGAGCACGTCATCAAGCTGCGCTTCGGTCTGTACGACGGCAGGACCCGCACGCTGGAGGAGGTCGGACAGGAGTTCGATATCACCCGTGAGCGTATCCGCCAGATCGAGGCAAAGGCACTGCGCAAGCTGCGTCATCCCAGCCGCGCCAGACACCTTCGCGGATTTTTGGACTGATTTTTGTGTAGCAAAACGCCAAAAAACGAAACGACTTTCTGTTACAAATCACGGAAGATATGGCGAAAGGTTGAAAAACGAAACGCTTCTTTTGTGAAAAATGTCGCCTCTTTTTGTGTTTCGTGTGAAGAGGTCGCGCGGACGGCAAAAAAGCAAGAGAAAAATTGCTTGACATTTTTGCCTTTTTGGTGTAAAATAGTGGAGTATACAAAGAGATTGGTGTGCCTTCGGGCATCCCCATGATAAAGAGGAGGAACCATAATGAAGAAGAAGCTCTTGTGCTTGTTTTTGTGCTTCGCCCTGTTGCTTTCGTTTTCCGCTTGTCTGACTTCCTGTAACAAGGAGGAAGAGGATGAGGAGGAGCTCGGAGCCGATACCGAGGCGGACCGCAGCACGATGACTCTGTCCATGTACGTGGTTACAGAGAACAAGGTAAACTATACCGCGGAAGAACTTGCCGCTATGTCCGAGGCAGACCGTGCCAAGGCTGAGGCTGTGATCGCCGCTTACGATGCTGTAGAGGACGAGATCAATAAGATCACCAAGTCCAAGTTCAAGACTCAGCTGGAGATGTTCTATCTCACCGAGGATGAGTATTATGCCACCGTTGAGGGTGCCATCGTTGCCACCGAGGAGAAGGCACAGCTGGCTGAGGCTGCCGCCAAGGCTCTGAAGAAGTACGTCAGAGAGCAGAAGCAGGCAGGTAATACCGACACCGAGATGGTACACTCGCAGTTCTACGCTATGAACCCCCAGTATGCGAAGTATCAGGAGACCACGCTGGCAGAGGGTGAGGAGACCACCACCACCGCCGACGAGACCGTGCTGAACGAGCTGGGTGTTGCCGAGCTGAAGTATCCCGATCTGGTTCCCAATCAGGTAGATATCCTGTGGCTGGGCGGTCTGGATAAGTATACCGAGTACGTAGAGAAGGAATGGCTGTCCCAGCTGGACGAGGAGCTGAACGGTGCCTCCAAGAAGCTGAAGGACTTCATCTACGATGCATTCCTGAGCTCCGCCAAGACGCTGGGCGACGGTACCTACGCCATCCCCAACAACGATATCATGGGTGAGTACACCTATCTGCTGCTCAACAAGGAGCTGCTGAAGAAGTACTACTACGACGCAAAGCTTGCCGATATCAAGACCCTGGCGGACATTGAGGACTTCATGGCAGACATTGCCAAGTATGAGAAGAACGTGATCCCCTGCGCAGGCAAGGGTGAGCTGTACAACGTTCACTACTGGACGATCGACCCCGATACCTACGCATACGATGCCGATAAGTTCCAGATCGTCGGTCAGGTATACACCACCGGTGCTACTTTGGGTACCAACATGATCTTCGGTAACCTGCTCCGTAACGAGAACTACGTCAATCAGGTCATCACCTTGAAGAAGTTCGAGGAGAACAACTACTTTGTCGAGAACTTCAAGGAGACCGATACCTATGCCGCAAGAATCATCACGGGCGGCGCAGAGCTGGAGAAGATATACGGCGAGGACTATGAAATGGTCGTTCTCGAGAAGCCCATGGCATCCGAGGAGACGCTGTTCGGCTCCATGTTCGGTGTCGGCGCTTATACCGCAAGCATCGCAAGATCCATGGAGATCATCACCTTCCTCAACACCAACTCCGATTTCCGCAACCTGCTGCAGTACGGTATCAAGGATATCAACTACCGTGTTGACGAAAAGGGTGAGCTGACCAGAGAGAACAAGAACTACATGATGGATCTCCGCAAGACCGGTAACATCTTCATCGCATATCCCGAAGAGGAGATGGATGCAGACGCTTGGACCTGGGGTATCAAGCAGAATCTGGATGCCGGTGTTTATCCCACCGTTGGCTTCCGCTTCGACAAGAACGATCCCATCGATGAGGATCTGATCCGCATCATTGCCGGCTACACCGCAGAGGTCGAGGCTGCCATCGCAGCTTGCACCACCAGCGAGCAGCTGTCCGCACTGTTCAAGCAGTACGATCTGGAATACAGAGCAACCAACAACCAGATCAAGCGCGCCGACGCAACCGCAAAGCAGAAGTATCTCTTCCGCATGATGCGTCCCGACGAGCAGGATCTGGCAGGTATCGAGAAGCCTACCGTACAGTCTCCTTTTGCATACTATTATGCATGGCTGGAGGAAGGCGGATTCATCGAGTACGCAAGCTGATTTTTAAGAAAATTTCAAAAAGGGTTGGGTCGCCGGGCAGGCGGCCCAGCCCCTTTCTTCTCACGGAGGAAGATCATGGAGAAGCAGTTATATACCCACCTGCTGTGGGATTTCAACGGTACGGTCTACGACGATCTGGAGGCGTGCCGTCGCAGTGTCAATCGCATGCTTGCCGAGCGGGGCTTGCCGGTACTGAGCGTAGAGGATTATCGGGAGGTCTTTGATTTCCCCGTGAAGGATTATTATGCCCGTGTCGGCTTTGATTTCGATCGGGAGCCATTCGAGGTGTTGGCGCCCATTTGGGTGGCACTGTACGGGGAGGCAAGTCGGGAGAGCCGTGTCTTTGAGGGCGTGCGGGAGGCGATGGCGCGTCTGCGGGAGCGCGGCATCCGTCAGGAGATCCTCTCCGCCACCGAGGCGACCATGCTTCGCCGACAGGTCAGCGAATTGGGGCTTGATGAGGCGGTGGATGCCGTTTGGGGTACCGGGACCATCCACGCCGCGGGCAAGGAGAGTCTGGCACTGGCGTGGCGGGAGGCGCATCCGCGGGCGCGGGTGCTGTTTGTGGGTGACACTACCCACGATGCCGCCGTTGCCGCCGCCATGGGAGCGGATTGCGTTCTGTTTGACGGGGGGCATATGTCCCGCACCCGTCTGCAGGCGTGCGGATGTCCCATCATCCACGCATTTTCCGAGCTGCTCGACCTGCCCGGGATTCGCCGCTGAGGGCGGCTACAGGATCTGCATCGGGCGGCAGGACATCAGAAGGCGAAGCTCCTCCAGCGCCTGCAAAAGCAGAAGACGGTGCAGCTCGTAGTCGGCGCCGTTGCCCACCGCCGCTGAGGCACGCAAGGAAGCCATCAGACAGTCGATACGCTCGGCGTGGGTGAGTGATACCGCAAGGTCGGCAAAGGGTCTTGCACGTTCCCACAGCGTCTCGCAGAAGTCCAACGCCTCCGTCACCTGCCCGTCGCCGCAGGGCGGTAGCAGCTCAACCGCCGCCGTCAGCTGCTCGGTCAGCGATACCAGACGGTGGGAGACGGTGAGGATCAAAACCAGCAGAAGCAGAAGGAGCGATATGGCACAAAGGAAGGCTCTCATGAGCGGGTCCCTCCCTTCGTGTCTTTTTTCTTTTGTCCCGCCCCCGATGCGGTGTCGGAGGTGGCGGTGGCGGCTTTTTTGACGTCGTCAGAATGGGATCTACCCTGCGGCATGTTTGTGTTTTCGATGAACTGTGCGCCGTTTTTCAGCCAGATCGCCACCTTGCCGCTGTCGGTCACCGTCATGAGATAGACCTGCTGCGCCCGGCATCGGTGCGCCGCGAGCAGGCGGTCGAGCCAGCCGTCATCCAGCGCCAGCAGGCGCATGCTGTAGCGGTTGATGCTGCCGTGGGAAATGAGAATGTGGCAGATCCCCTCGTTGGGCACGTCGAGCTTCAGATCCCCCAGTGTGGGCTGGCGGTCGGCAGGGCGGGGAATGACCGAGATCTTGCCGTTCTGTTCCAGAATGGCATAGGCGACCTGCCCAATCTCGGTGATATTCTTTTGCCTCAGCTCCGAGATCAGCTCCTCTGCCGAGATGCGGAGCTTGTCCAGCTCTCGCCGATCGGGCACACCGTCACGGATCAGCACGTTGGGGCGCGCCGAGCCGAGGTTCTTCAGCCGTGGAAATCGGGAGAGAAGAAAGGAGAGGGAGACCTCGGTGGCAAGCAGGGCAACGATGGGAATGACGGCGTAGGTGAGAGGAATGTCCGGGTCGGTGATGGGGAGGGTGGCAATGTCCGAGAGCAGGAGGGTGATGACCAGATCGGTCACCTCCAGCTCGCCGATCTGTCGCTTGCCCATCAGTCGCATGGCACTCAGCAGGAGCAGATAGATCAGCACCGTCCGTATCAGTATAATCAGCATGGGGTCCTCCGTTCGTTTTCTTAATAGTTTCCCCCACCGCGCCGCGATTATGCCGCCGCGCCGAAACAAGAGGTATCTTCAAATTTGGGTTTGTCGGGGTGGAGGTATCGTGGCGCGGACGAAGGCAGGGCTCTGCCCTGCACCCGCCAGAGGGAACTTTTCGAGAAAAGTTCCCTCTGGACACCTTCAAAAGCTTTCACACTATGGGTATGGGGCGGGGTGTTTATCTCGCTGTT
>JAFTMG010000086.1 GCA_017452525.1 Clostridia bacterium | reverse complement strand
GCATACTCTTTTTTTATTCTTAGTGGTGTTTTTAACTTCTTTTTCTATTGAGTCCTACTTTTCCCACATTAAATTCCGCTTATTTCTCATACTAAATTCCACTGCTTTCCTACTGTGGAATTTACTTTGGGAATTCACGAACCGATAAAATCCCCCGCCGCACTCGCGGCGGGGGGGATGTCAATTGGCGATGACTTCGAAAGGGATCTGAATGAGGTGATCCGTTGTGCCGGTTCGATTGCCGATCGTTGCGCAGGAGAAGGTATATTTCCCTGCCTGACCAAATCCCGGTGAGTCGATCAAAAAGAAATATTCATATTCGACCGATTCGTTCGGGGCAATGGTCTTATACTGGACATCATCCTGATAGTAAATTTGATGCTCTTTGCGGAAAATGGTGTGATCGATCACCTTCCCGGTCTCCTCGCAGATCACATGACAGTGCAAGCCCTTTTGCACATAGGTAAATGCATCCGTGCCTGTATTCAAAGCCGTTACACGTACCTGAAGTCCTTCCCCGAAATGATAGGTCTCCTTAAAAAAATCCACGGTGAAGACGATATCCCCGATCGAAACCGTGCTCTGCCCGGGCGTTTTCACGACCCAACCCTGATGCGCCCCATCCACCTGCACCGGATACTCAGCGGGAAACATCTCCCGGTCTGCCTCGGATAAATACCACTCGCGGAAAGGGTCGTACATGGCAACGGTTGTATCTGTTGGGGAGACGGTCACAGCCGTGTTTTGCGTCCCATCCGCATGACTTGTCCCGGCAGGATTCGCGCAGCCACACAAAATAACTGCGACAAGCATACATAACAGCAATTTTATCATAACACATACCTCCTGTCATTCATGATGACCTCAGAACTGCAATCAAAATGATCTCCATATTGTTTATAGCATAAAACACAATATTTGTCAACAACCCGCATCCGTTTTTGTATACATATACAAAATCAAAAGAAATGATTTGTTTCATATAAACATTGCCAACACTCTCCCAAAAAATTCCTTGACATTCCCCATGACAAATGATATAATAAAAAAATCAGAAACAAACCGAGGAGACACACGATGAACACCGTACACGCACCGCAAAATTACCGCCCCGTGCTGGACAGCTATGACACCCAGCAAGCCATATCCTTTATCAAAAACGCCTTTTTGCGTGAACTGTGCCGCGCGCTCAATCTCAAGCGCGTCTCAGCGCCCCTCTTCGTCCTCAGCTCTACCGGTCTGAATGACGATCTGAGCGGCACCGAGCGTCCCGTTTCCTTCGACATTCCCGCCGTCAACACCGACGCGCAGGTGGTCCATTCTCTCGCCAAGTGGAAGCGTCTCGCCCTCAAGCGCTACGATTTCAAAATGCACGAGGGACTTGTCACCGACATGAACGCCATCCGCCGCGACGAGGATCTGGACAACATTCATTCCATCTACGTGGACCAGTGGGACTGGGAGAAGATCATCGACCGCCCCGACCGCACGCTGGAGTATCTCAAGGAGACCGTGCGCGCCATCGTTCACGCCATCTGCGCCGTCAACGAGCAGCTGCAGGACGCCTACCCCCAGCTGCGCACCAAGCTGCGCAACAAGGTGACCTTCATCACCTCTCAGGAGCTGGAGGATCTCTACCCCGATCTGACCCCCGAGGGACGGGAGCACGAATTTACCAAGAAACACAAGACCGTGTTCATCATGCAGATCGGCGGCAAGCTGAAATCCGGCAAGCCTCACGGCAACCGCGCCCCCGACTACGACGATTGGGCGCTCAACGGTGACCTGCTCTTCTGGGACGACATTCTCGGTCGCTCCCTCGAGCTTTCCTCCATGGGTATCCGCGTGGATGCCGAGGCGCTCGACCGCCAGCTGACCATCGCCGGCGCGGACGCCCGCCGCAAGTTCACCTTCCACCAGATGCTGCTGAACGATCTGCTGCCCCTCACCATCGGCGGCGGTATCGGTCAGTCACGTCTCTGCATGCTGATGATGGAATGTGCCCACATTGGCGAGGTACAGTCCAGCGTATGGGACCGCGAAACGGTGGAATACTGCGAGAGACACGGGATCCCGTTGCTCTGATCAGACAGGAGGATCGCCGTGACAGCCAAACGTCTGATCGCCCTCATCCTCGTCTCCCTTCTGATGATCTTCGGTATCACCTGCGTTGCCGAGGCAAATCAAACCTATGAGGCACTGCGAAGCGCCGACCTGTCGCAAAACGAGCCGTTGCCCGGTACGGGACTGATCGCCTATATGGCAGTGACCTCCACCGCCGCCATTCTCGGCTTCGTGGGTGCCCTGTTCTTCCTGGTCGCCTCTCTTTTGCTGGCGGCACTGCTCTATCGGATCAAAGGAAGGCTCCGTCTCATCCCCGCGGGTATATTGCTTGCAGGGTGGATCGTTATTTTTCTGGTATGAGCGATCCTGCCCGCCGCGCGCACCGTGGAAAAATCTATAAAAAAACATCAAAGCCCCTTGTCAAAAGGGGCTTTTTGTGTTACACTTACATCAGCAATGATCCGAAAGGAGATCTTCATATGAAAGCATTCGACGGTATCTTCACGGCGCTTCTGACGCCCTTTGACAAGAACAACAAGATCAACGAGCAGCAGCTGGAAAAGCTGGTGAAGCACGATCTCGCCATGGGCGCGCGCGGCTTCTACGTAGGCGGCAGTACCGCCGAAGCGTTCCTCCTTTCCACCGACGAGCGGAAGCAGATCATGGACGTGGTGGCGGACACCGCCCCCGAGGCGACCCTCATTGCCCACATCGGCTCTCTCAACGAGGCTGAGGCGATGACACTTGCCGCCCATGCCGAGGCACGCGGCTACGATGCCATCTCTTCGGTGGCTCCCTTCTATTACAAATTCACCCCCGACGAAGTCCGCGGCTACTATTTCCGCCTTGCCGAAAGCGTTTCCCTTCCCATGCTGGTCTATCACTTCCCCGCTTTTTCGGGCGTGAGCATGGGGGTAGAGGAAATGAGCAAATTCCTTGAAAGCGACCGCTTTATGGGCATCAAATACACCTCCAACGACTTTTTCATGCTGGAGCAGTGCAAGACCCGCTTCCCCGGCAAGATCGTATACAACGGCTACGACGAGATGTTCCTCGCCGGTCTTTCCATGGGCGCTGACGGCGGCATCGGCTCCACCTACAACTTTATGGCAGACAAATTCGTCAAGATCCGCGCCCTCTATGAGGCAGGCGACATGGCAGGGGCACGCGAGATCCAGCAGGAGGCAAACCGCATCATCACCGTTCTCTGCAAGATCGGCGTCATGCAGGCAGAGAAAGAGGTGCTGAACCAGCTCGGCTTCGACTTCGGCATCTGCCGCCGTCCCTTCGCCGCTCCCACCGAGGAGCAGAAGGCATGGATCGCACGGGAGATCATCCCCTTCGTGCGGGAGGTATGAGCGATATGCTGGTCGAAGCGATCCACGGCGAATACCGCGAGTGCCGCATTCCCGGGCTTGTGCGCACCGGGCACGGCACCCTGCTCGGCTACTACGAATGCCGGGACTCCACCTCCGACTGGGCACGGATCGATCTGAAGATCATCCGCTCCACCGACGGCGGCGAGAGCTGGGAAACGGTCCTGCTCATCCCCGGCGAGGGACACACACTGAACAATCCCGTCATGATCGTAGACGGGGAGACGGTGCATTTTCTTTACTGCCGCGATTACAAGGAGCTTTTCTACCGTCGCTCCTCCGATGACGGCGTCAGCTTCTCCGAGACGCGGGACATCACCCACGTATTCCGCGCCCACGGCTTTTACAATGCCGCCGCGGTGGGACCCGGACACGGCATCGTCCACAAGGGCGATCTGATCGTTGCCGCGTGGTTTTCCGAAAATCACGACGACCCCATGGCACACCGCCCCACCAAGTTGCGCACCGTCTATTCTCCCGACGGCGGCGAAACGTGGATCCTCGGCGGCGTGGTGGGACGCTACGATCTGAAGGATCCCAACGAAAGCGCGTTGGCACTCCTGCCCGACAATCGGGTGCTGATCTCCATCCGCCACCGCAACCTGAAGCGCAAATGCCGCGTTTTCGGCTACAGCGAAACGGGGCGTGCCGACTGGTACAGCGTTCACTACCGCGACGATATTCCCGACCCGGTCTGCATGGGCAGCATGACTTCTGCCGAGGACGGCACCATGTTCCACATCAACTGCGCCGCCAAAAAGACGAGGACCAACCTGACCCTGCGCGTCAGCGAGGACGGCTTTGCCACCTATCGGGACATTCTCGTGGATGAGATCGCGGGATATTCCGACGTGGCGGTGGACGCGCAAACGAAGACCGCCTATATCCTCTACGAGCGGGATGCCGACAACGGCGGACTCTATTTCAAAAAACTGAATTACGCAGAATGATCCAAAGGGGCAGAGTCACGGAATCCGTGACTCTGCCCCTTGTCAATATTTTTTCCGTTACGGCAGTACCACGTCCACGAAATGGGGGCAATGGTCGCTGACGGTGGCGGAGAGCATGTCATCCATGACGTACTGCCTCAAGATCGTCGCTCCGCCGGGAACGGTCATGATATGGTCGATGGAGTCGCCCGCAGTTCCCGCCGCGGCACCGGGAACGGGCTCGTAAAGATCAAATTCCTTGTCGTAGGCGTAACTGCCGTGATAGGGACGAACGCCCGATTGGTTCTCGGTCAGCGTCCGCACGTTGACCAGCCCGCCGTTCTGCAGTGTCCGATAGGGATCGCCCGAGGGATTGGTGTTGAAGTCGCCGCCCACGAAGATGGGAACGTTCGGATATTTGGCGAAAATGCCCTCTATCGCCTGCAGTGCCGCCTTGGCATCCTGCACGCGGTAGGTGTTGCCCAGCTCGGCATCGCCGCCCGCATTGGAGTTGGCGGCAAAGTGAGAGTTGGTCACGGCAAAGACCTTGTTCGCATCCGATTTCAGACGGAAGATCGCCCATGTGGTTCCCTTGTCGCCATTTCTCGATTTCGCATAGCCGCTGTCCAGCAGTTCCAACAGATCCTTGCGGTAGAAGATGGGATTTCCCGTTCCGCCTTCGTTCGTGAAGCAGATCTCGCTGTAATTCTCCGCCTTGAGCCACTTGAACAGAGGACGCGCCTCGGTGCGGAAGGGGGTGCCCGCCTCCTCAAAGCAAAGGATCTCGGGTGCGATGGCATCATAGATCGGGATGGCAATGTCGGCGCGCATGGAAACGGGATTGGAGCCGTCGGTGTTGAGGTATCCCCAGATGTTGTGATAGAGGATGCGCACGTCTCCGCGACTGTCGAGAACGTCGTAGGGCGAGAGCACGGTGGCACCGCGGAACAGCTCACCCTCAACCAGCTCGACCTTGCCGCTCACGGGGCGCAGAATATCATCCACCACCGCCTCATAAGCAGCCACAGCGAGGAAGGGATTGTCAAAATCCACCTCCAAATTGCCATCCTTCGCGCGGATAGCATAGCTCTTGTCCGCCCCCGGCAGATTGCCGACGCGAATGAGGTGTTCATATTGTCCTGCCGCCTCTGCCTCAGTCAGAATGGGCAGGGTCTCGCCGTGGTTTTTGGTGATGTAACGGGCGATCAGCTGCGCCACATAGGTCTCGACGTAGCCGTTCTCGGGCACGGTGAAGCAAAACTCGGAGATAGGAACACCGCTTACCGTCATTTCCTCGATCTTGAATCTGCGCTCAAAACGGTAGCTGTCGCTCTCCGAGAAGAGGATGGTGCCGCTCTTGTCGCCCTTTGTCAGTTCCTCGTTTTTATAGAGGAAAGTGTTGACGAAATAGCGCACCGCCGCGATGGAGGCGTTCTCATTGGGACCGCCGAGGATCAACTTGTTCCCCTCGATCGCCATGACGAACTCGCCGTAGCGCAGTTCTTTGCCCACCACCTTCGCACTCTCGGCGCGGTTGGTCGCTCCGATCAGGATCTCGGGGAGAGCGCTCAGCTCTTCCTGCGACTGTCGGGTGAAATCGTCGTTATAAAAAATGGTGGCGCCGGTGTAGTCACGAATGACCTGCACCATATCGGTGATCTCCGCCATCAGCTCGGAGCCGGAGCCCTCGGGATAAATGATCTTGAAGGCACTCTTGCCCCCCTCCACCAGCGCAAGCTTCTGCTCGGGCGCGGCGGGCTCGGTGGTGGCAGTGGATACGGCATCCGCCGAGTCGTGGGACTCGGCGGAGGTATCGGTATTGGTCACATCCCCCTTGCCGCAGGCAGGCGCGGTGAGCAGCATCGCCGCCACCAGCAGCAGAGGAAGAAGATTTCTGATATGTTTCATAAGCATTTACCGGATCCGATACAACAAAGCCGCATCAGTTGTAAGCAGAGACGATCTTCTGCAGCTCCTTCTGGGAGACCTTGATGTTGGCGGCAAGCAGGGAGCCCAGAGGCTGATCCTTGATGATGGCGTTCTTGATGCCGCTGAAGAGGGTCAGGGTGTAGATGTAAGCCACGTCCATATAAAGCACGTCTCTTGCCTTCTCGATCATGTTGGCATCCTCCTCGGAGTCGGCAACCTGATACTTGAGAACGATCTCATAGAAGGCATCCACCACGGTGTCGTTGCTGTAGTAGTTGAGCGCGTCGAGAATGACGGCAGACTTGTGAACATCCTTGACCGAGTGAGGGATACCGAAGAGGGACGCGCCGTAGGTGCCGGTCACGTAATCGGATTCCTTGTCGAACTTGGGCGGGATCAGCACGCCGTAGTCAAAGCCGGTGTCGCTCTTGCGCAGGGTCTGACCCAGATAGAGCGCGGTGGCGTAGAACATGGCGGACTCGTTGGTGAAGAGCTTCACGCCCTGGTTGTTGGTGGCGCGTGCGGTGTTGGAGTCATAGCGGGTGGCGCCGTTGTGGAGCAGCTCAATGCAAGCCTCGCCCGCACGGACCAGACCGTCGGTGTTGGAGGTGATGGCAATGGATCCGTCATCGTTGAAGTTGGTCAGCTTCATGCCGGCGGAGTAGAGCATACAGCCAACTGCGTGAACGTCGTAGAGCGCGCCCCAGACGTCGTCGTCAGCCGTTTCGTTGTCCAGATTGGAGGCGACCTGCGTGTTGATCTGCGCCATCTTTTCCATGGTCCAATCGCCGTCCTCCACCGTCTTGTAAAGATCCAGCTGGTTGACCTCAGCCATGTCCTTGTTGAAGAAGAGGATCTCAATGTTCTCCAGCACCTCCAGCGTTGCGTCGCCGGCGATGGAGAAGAGCTTATCGTTGATGGTACAGTTGTCGTTCCAACCCTGATACCAGTGAGGGTCGGAAACGTCGATCTCATCGAGGGTCATCAGATCGTAGAGCATGCCGCTCTGCTCAATGCCCCACCAATAGTCGAAGCAAGCCAGATCGTACTCACCGTTGGAGGTCAGCAGCGCGGTGTTCCAGACGTCTGCGGTGCTTTCCTTCTCAATGATATTGATCTTGATGTTATATCTCTCCTCGATCATCATGTTGCGCTGATAGGCGGCAGCATTGACGCGCTCGGGAGAGGTACCGTCGTCATAAAGATAGCCGTAGCGGTTGGCGCGCACCAGCATGTTGAAGTCGGTGGCTTTGCCGTTGGCATCACCGAAGTTCTCCTGTGCGGGCTCATAAGGATCCACCTCGGGAGCGGTGGTGGTCGTCTCGGTGACAGTGTCATCGGTTGCCTCTGCCACGGTGGTGGCGGCAGTGGTGGTCTCCGCGCCCTCATCGGACTTGCCGCAGGCAACCGCGGTCAGCACGAGGCTGAGAAGCATGACGGCACAAAGCAACAGACTGATCTTGCGTGTGAAATTGGTCATGGTTCAAAAATCTCCTTTCAAAAGTATATATATTACCAAAAGACGTTGAAAATTATATCATGATGCGTATGTGACTTTGTGAACAAATTGTAAATTTTATTCCTCTGTCACCGGCAATCCCCGCGCTCGCAGGACCGCCCGTGCCGATACCATCTCTTCTGCGGTGGGAAGGCGGGACGGAAGGATATCGGGCATGCCGAGGGCGGCGTATTTGGAGCCGGCGTAGCTGTGATAAGGCAGCAGGCGGACCTTGCGAAGGTGCGTAAGGGAGGCAAGCAGCTCCGCCATGGCGGGGATCTCTCCGTCATTGAAGGCGGGCACGTAAGGGATGCGGATCTCTATTTCGCACCCGCGCCCATCCAGCCGCCGCAGATTGTCCAGGATCCGCCCGTTGTCCCGCCCGGTGCATCTTCGGTGGATCTCCGCGTCCACTGCCTTCAGATCGTAGAGAAACACGTCGGTGTGGGGTATGACCGCCTCGAACGCCGCAAAGGGCACGTCCCCGCAGGTATCCACCGCCGTGCGGATGCCCTCCGCCTTCAGGCGGCAAAGCAGGGCGGCGCAAAAGTCGGCGTGGGTGAGACATTCCCCTCCCGAGAGCGTCACGCCACCGCCCGAGGTATCGTAAAACGCGCGGTCCTCCAGAAGCCGAGGGAGAAGGTCCTCCACCGTCATCTCCCGCCCGTACAGGGTCAGTGTCTCTCCAAGACAGACCTCGGCGCATCTCCCGCAGGCAAGACAGCGGGCGCGGTCAAAGCGGTGTATCCCCTCCGACACGCTGTGCGCCCCCGTGGGGCAAACGGCAACACATTCGCCGCAGGAGATGCACTTTTCGGGATACCAGGCAAGCTGTGCCCGCCCCGAAAGTCCCTCGGGATTGTGGCACCAACGGCACCGCAGCGGGCAGCCCTTGAAAAACACGGTGGTGCGGATACCGTCCCCATCGTGTACGGCAAAGCGTTTGATCTCAAATACAGGAGCCTTCAATCTCATTCCTCCTCTTTTCGTCTGTTGTCACCATCATATCCCATCCTGCCCGCCGTGTCAATAGACATTTCAAAACCGCCTGACCTTTTCGAAACAAAAGTCCCTCAAATCAAAAGATCGGCTTTTCAGCCGATCTTTTGATTGGAAGGATCCCGCGGATCAGCCGTATCCGGTCTTACGGTCAATCGTGATCGAATCTGGTCCCCGTCACGGCAGGAGTCAACCTGCCCGCGCTCATTTCGCGGATCTTCTCAAACAGCGCGGCGGTCTGCCCCTGCTTGAGCGCAAAGCGCAGCAACACGTCGTCCGCAAAATCCACACCGTCCACGATGGCACCGAAGGCGGGCAGATCGGCGGAAAGCTTCTGATAATCGGAATAGCTGCACCGCACCTCGATCTCGTCATACCGCTCGTAGGTGACGATATGCGCCTCGGCAAGTGCCAGCGACGCCGTGTGGGAATAGGCGCGCACCAAGCCGCCCGCGCCCAGCAGGATCCCGCCGAAATAGCGGGTGACCACCATGCAGACGTCCTCCGCACCCGATTTGCGCAGCACGTCGAGAATGGGTACGCCTGCCGTGCCCTGCGGCTCGCCGTCATCCGAATAGCGGGCAACGATGCCGCCTCGCAAAAGATACGCCCAGACGTTATGGCGCGCGTCGGCATACCGTTTTTTCATCTGCTTGACGTAGGCGTTGGCTTCCTCCTCGCTTGAGACGCGGATGCAATGCCCGATGAAGACCGACTTACGCTCCTCAAACTCGGCAACGCCCTCCCGCTCGACGGTGGTAAACAGCTCGGGCACGGCAGACTCTTCCTCTGCCGCCGCCTTTTTTTTCTTATCCTTTGCCATGTGGCTCAGTCCTCCCACTCTTCCCGAGGCTTGCGATAGCCCTCTTCATAGATGGCGAGCATGCCCCGTACGCGGCTGTCCACCACCGCTTCTACGGTGACCGCCTCCGCGCCGTATTCCACCGTCTTGACGGTAGCTTCGGTATACAGGGTGTTGAGCAGTCCCTGCTTGGCGTTGGGGATGATGAATTTCACCAGCCGCTTGCCCTGACTGAGCATCTGCTCCAGCCGCGCGATCATCTCCTCAGTGCCCTCCCCCGTGACGGCGGAGATGCGGACTGCGTCCTCACGGTCCTCGATACCGCCCATGTCCAGCGTCTCGGCAATACCGCGGTCGCATTTATTGAAGACATAAAGGGTCGGCTTATCGGCGGCACCCAGATCGGCGAGCAGTTGGCGGGTCACCTCCAGCTGCTCACGGCACTCGGGGTCGGAGGCGTCGATGACGATCATCAGCATATCGGCGTAGACCGCCTCGTCCAGCGTGGAGCGGAACGCCTGGATCAGATGGTGGGGCAGCTTGCGGATGAGCCCGACCGTGTCGGTCAAAAGAATACTCTCACCCGAGGGCAGCTCGAATTTTCTCGTGGTGGGATCCAGCGTGGCAAACAGCTTGTCCTCGGCGAGAATGCCCGCGTCGGTCAGGCGGTTGAGCAGGGTAGACTTGCCCGCGTTGGTATATCCGACGATGGCAATCTTGGAAAGCCCCGAGCGGTCACGGGAGGCACGCATGGTACGGCGGTTCTTATCCAACAGCTCCAACTCCTCCTCCAGCGCGCGGATGCGGCGCTGAATGTGACGGCGGTCGCTCTCCAGCTGGGACTCACCCGGTCCGCGGGTGCCGATGCCGCCGCCCTGACGGGAGAGCTGGGTGCCCTTACCGATCAGACGGGGGGCGGTATAGCGGAGCTGTGCCAGCTCCACCTGCAGCTTACCCTCACCCGTGGTGGCATGAAGGGCAAAAATATCCAATATCAGCATGGAGCGGTCGATGACGCGGACGCGCCCCGCCTCGCTGATACCGTCCTCCAGATTGCGGATCTGAGAGGGAGAGAGCTCGGTATCAAAGATCACCAGATCCACCTCGTTCGCCTCGCACAGCTCGGCGATCTCCTTGACCTTGCCGCTGCCGATCCACGTGCGGGGGTCGGGGGTGGATTTGTTCTGAATGACCTGCGCCACCGTCTCACCGCCCGCCGTGTCCAGCAGGCGGGAGAGCTCCTTCAGCTCTGCCAGCACCTGCGCGTGACTGCTTGTACCGTCCTCTACACCGACCAGCACACCGCGGCAGCAGAGAGATCTTTCGTTTTGTGTTTCCATCTGACACTCCTCCTTCGGGATGCGTGCAAAAAAGGCATGATGTACCTGCCATCATGCCTTCGCTTTGCAACCAATTACTTGTTAAGACCCTGCAATCTCTTCTTGAACTTGTCAACTCTACCGCCGGCGTCAACGAACTTCTGCTTACCGGTAAAGAAGGGATGGCACTTAGAGCAAATTTCAACTCTCATCTCGCCGCCCTTGGTGGACTTGGTCGTAACGGTTTCACCGCATGCGCACTTGATGACGCACTCTTCGTACTGAGGATGAATTCCTGCCTTCATTTTTTACACCTCTCTTTGCATTGGGATTCATAATACGCCCCATTATATCATGTTTTTTTGAAATTTGCAAGTGTTTTTTGAAATTTTTTTTGAATTTTCCAAAGATTCTCCGGAAATTGTTTGGGCTGGCATCCCGTTTGCCCGTTTTCCGTCTCTCAGATCCGATCCCCGATCATTTCCCGCAAGCGAGCGATGACCTTCTTTTCAAGACGGGAAATATAGGATTGGGAGATCCCCATCGCGTCGGCGACCTCCTTTTGCGTCATCTCCCGATGCCCGTTCATACCGTACCGCATCTCGATCAGCTCCCGCTCCCGCTTACCCAGCGCCGCCACCGCACGGCGGATGGTCTCCCGCTCCTCCCGCTGTGCCAGCGCAAGCCCCACGTCACCGTCGGCGCTGTCGTCCCCGAGAATGTCCGAAAGAAGCAGCTCATTACCGTCCCAATCCACGTTCAACGGCTCGTCAAGAGAGATCTCCCCATGCCGCGAGGACCGCTTGCGCAGATACATCAGGATCTCATTCTCAATACATCTGGAAGCGTAGGTCGCCAGCTTGATGTTCCGCTCGGCGCGGAAGGTGCTGATCGCCTTGACCAGCCCCAGCGTACCAATGGAGATCAGATCCTCGATCCCCACCCCCGAGCTTTCGAATTTCTTGGCGATGTAGACCACCAGACGCAGATTATGCTCGATCAGCGCGTCCCTCGCCGCCTCACTGCCCTCCTCCTCCAGCCGCCGAAGCGCCTCGCTCTCCTCCTCCGCGCTCAGGGGCTGCGGCAGAACATCGGCACCGTTGATGTAATAAATACCGCTCTCACGGCGGCGGAACAGCTCTCTCAGCCGCCGCGCAAGAGACAGAAAGCTCTGCAAGATCTTCATCATAATCTCCTTTTTATTATGTACTCAAGCGAAAAAGTCTACCTCTCCCCCGCCTCGGTGGGTACGATCGCCTCGTATACTCCCGCACCCGCCAGCGTTTCGGCAGGGGCGATGAGGGCGTCTATCTCCCGCGCGCCCTCCGCGTCACGCAAGGTCACGCGGTCGGGCAGGTAGGCACGCTGCAAACGCCTGCCCCCCACCGTCTCCACAGGAACGAGACGAAAACGGCGGGCGAGGGCATCGGCGCGGGGATCCCCCTCGCCGACCAGCAGGCGCATCCGCGCAGGGGCAAGAAAAATGACCGCCTTGCCGCTGATGGGATCGCGGCAAAGATTGCCGCTGTCGAGCAGTGCCTGCACCTCCACCGAGCGCCCCTCCACCGAAACGGTGAGGCGGGCAAATCGCCTCGCGGCACTGCGGCGCAACAGACGTCCGCCCCAGAGTCCCGCCAAAGCGCTCGCCCCCGCCAGGACGGCGAAGAGCCACACCGAGGGTCCATCCTCCTCCCCCGCTCTTTCCGGAAGGGTGGGAAGCAGGCGGTTCAATAGTTGAAAAAGCGCCGTCATCATGCCGCCCATCGCCATGGACACCCCCACAAACACCCCGCAGGCGGCGGTAAAAAAACGAAGAGGTACCCCCCGCGCACCAAAGAACAGGACGCACATCAACAGACACACCCCGAGATCCCGCACCAGCGCCCCTCCGCCCGACCGCGGGAGAAAGAGCGCCGCCACCGCGTACACACCGCCAAGTGCCGCGGCAAAGCAGAAGCGCCACGGCACGATCCGACGGTGCAACAGGCGCGCGCTCAGGTATCCGCAGAGAAAATCCATACTGAAATTGACCAGAAACAAGAGATCTCCATATACCTCGCCGCCCACCGCGCCGCCCCCTCACATTTGATGGGTCTATCATAGCACATCCCCTCGGGGGGATTTTGTCAAAGCGAGGGACCGCGAAAAAAACTTCCGTAATTTTATCTCCCCTCTTTCCAAACGCGCGTGAATATGCTGTGATGGAATATTCCCGGGCGCGGAAAACAAAAGGTTAAAAATTTTCCAACAGACCGGAGCGGAGCAGGATCATTTGGTTCAGCCCTCCCCAAAATTTCCAAATTCAACTCATCACGGATTGGTTTGGGACTCTGAAAAGCCCGGAATAACGGCATTTTGCCGTCAAACGCAAAAGCACCCGCCATCTTTGCGACAGCGGGTGCTTTTTGTTTACAGGCAATCATGGAAAGAGACAAATTTTAATTTGTCCCCAACATTTTTTCATTCCAAAAAATCAGAGCAGAGACAGGTACAGCGCCTTGATCTCCTCTACCGAGGTCTCGCGGGGGTTGCCGGGGCGGCAAGCGTCTGCGTAAGCGGACTCGGCAAGGAAGTCCACGTCCTCGGGCTTGACGATCTCCTTGAGATCGGCGGGAATGCCCACGTCGATGGACAGCTGACGGACGGCGTCGATGGCAGCCTTGCGGTACTCCTCCTGCGTCATGCTTTCGGTGCCCTTCACACCCATAGCGGCGGCGATGGCACGGTACTTCTCACCGGTGGCGGGAGCGTTATACTCCATCACGGTGGGCAGGATGATGGCGTTGGCAACGCCGTGGGGGGTATCATACAGCGCGCCGAGGGGGTGAGCCATCGAGTGAACGATACCCAGACCTACGTTGGAGAAGCCCATACCGGCGATATACTGACCGAGTGCCATGTCTTCTCTGCCCTTGGGGTCATTCTCAACAGCGGCGCGGAGGGAGCGGGCGATGATCTCGATCGCCTTGATGTGGAACATATCGGACATCTCCCATGCGCCTGCGGTGATATAGCCCTCAATGGCGTGGGTCAGCGCGTCCATACCGGTAGCGGCGGTCAGACCCTTGGGCATGGTGGACATCATATCGGGGTCAACAACGGCGACCACGGGGATATCGTGAACGTCTACGCAGACCATCTTGCGGTTCTTCTGCACGTCGGTGATGACGTAGTTGATGGTGACCTCAGCGGCAGTGCCTGCGGTGGTGGGAACGGCGATGATCGGCACGCAGGGATTCTTGGTGGGAGCCACGCCCTCCAGACTGCGAACGTCGGCAAACTCGGGGTTGTTGATGATGATGCCGATCGCCTTAGCGGTATCCATGGAGGAGCCGCCGCCGATGGCGATCAGATAATCGGCACCCGCTGCCTTGAATGCGGCAACGCCCGCCTGCACGTTTTCGATGGTGGGGTTGGGCTTGATGTCCGAGAAGATCTCGTAAGCGAGAGCCGCGCCATCCAGAAGATCCGTGACCTTGGCGGTAACACCGAAGGTGATCAGCGCGGGGTCGGAGCAGACCAGCGCCTTCTTGAAGCCGCGGTTCTGCGCCTCGGTGACGATGGCGGCAATGGCGCCCGCACCGTGATAGGAAGTTTCATTCAGAACAAATCTGTTAGCCATAGTGGTAATTCCTCCGTATTTTTAGTTTGTTAAGATTAGTGTAGCATAAAAATGCCGTTTTGGCAAGAGGGCGGATGATAATTTTCGCAAATACCCCGTCAGCCTCTCAAAGCCCCGCCGGCGCCATGACCCACGGATTGGTGCGCTCATCGGCGAAATAGATGCGGTTGATCTCGCGCATCGCCTCGGTGGCAAGTGCGGAGCGGCGGGCGTAGCCGCTGTGGATCATCAGCTCGCGGTCGATCACGGCGCGGAGATAGAAGAGTCGGAATTTGGGCGAAGCGGTGATGGCGGGCGGCAGCGATGCGTTGTATCTCTCCACCGTACGGTGGACCCACTCAATATCGGACGTATCCTGCATATGGACGACGATGCCCTCCTCGGTGCGGTTGCGCTTGCGGGCAAGGGCGGTCTCGGTGCGGCGGATCGCTTCAAACAGCTCCTCATCATTACAACAGAATTCAAAACGGACGTATTCGCGCAGCGCGTCGGCGGCATGGGGAAACTCCCCCGTGAAATACGAAAGCTGGATGAATTTGTTGGCATCCTCAAAGATCCCCTCGGAATAGGGATAGCCGCCGCGGTAAAGTCCCTCGGTGGCGCAGTTGGTCTGCTCCAGAAAATCGGTCAGCAGGCTGGCACCGTAGCCGCCCCAGGGGGTACAGGAATACATACTGATCTCGGGGAAGGAGACCTGGGGAATGGCGGCAGGCGTGTCGGCATAGGCGCGGACAGCGGGCGGCACCTCACCGCGGAAGAAGAAGGACATGAGATAGGGCACGTCCGAAAAGGTCTCCCCGCCCGTCTGCGGCAGAAAGCCCTCCCACTCGCCCGAGGTAAAGCGGTCGAAATACCAGCCCGAGACAATGACGCGGGTGTGCGGCATCATCTCGCGGATCAACGCCTTGAAATGAGGCAACAGCTTGGTAAAGCCCACCGCGCCCCACGGCGCGCATTTCTCGCAGGTACAGCCACCCTGATCGTAGGGCCAATAGACCACGTAGTCGATCCTCAGATCGCAAAACGCCTCCAGCATCTCGCGGCGGGCGCGAAGGATCTCCTCCACCCCGCCCTCGCGGTTCGGGCAGATCTCCACGTGATAGTGTGAATCGGGCGTGGCGAAATAGCCGTTCTGCACCGCCCATTCGGCACGGAGATGGGCGGGACTCTCGGCAAATCCCTCATTGGAGAGCATGGTCAGCGCGCCGCCCATACCGACGGTGTTGGCATACGCCAAAATGGCGCGCAGGCGGGCAGCGTGCGCCACGGCGGCAGGGTCCTTCATGGAGCGGTAATGGTGCATATCGAACCACACGAGGAGCGAATTGGCGCCCCGCAGGGCAAGATCCTCAATCACGGTACAGACCTCCTCCAGAGGCGCGTTGTGATAGAAATTATGAAAATGTGTGGCGAAATACATGCCGCGGACGGGGTCCTTGGGCGTAAAATCCACCGCCTGCACAGCAGGGGTAAAGCCGCCTTTGCCATCGAAGGTACACAGGCGCAAAAGCTTGCCCAGTGCCGCAAAGCAAGCGCTCAGCGAGGCGGCGCGCAGGTCGGCTCCACCCGCACGGGGTGAGATGAGATAGCGATCGTCCCGCAGCGCCCCGTCCAGCGTGACCGTTACGGCATACTCTGCCTCATCCCGCCCCGCAAGGGTCAGCCCGCGCAGGGTCAGGATACGGTCAAGCGCACGCGCCATGGCGGCGGCGGACTCTTTGGGAATATTCTGCGTGCGAAGAGAAAATATCATGGCAACCTCCAAAAAGCAAATACCCGTCTGATCGACGGTTGAAGCAGACCGCCCGACGGTTGAAAACGTCTCATCGGTGGGTCATACTCCGCATATTCTCTTTATTTTTCCAAAAAGCTGTCCGCAAAGGCGGTGGCAAGAGCATCGCACCGCTCGTTGTAGGGATGTCCCACGTGTCCGCGGACCCACACCAGCTTCACGCGGTGGATCTCAAACAGCTCCAGCAGCCGCCCCCACAGATCGGGGTTCAGTGCGGGCGACTTGTCCGCCTTTTTCCAGCCCCGCGCCCGCCAGCCGACTGCCCAGCCCTTTTCGATGCCGTCCACCAGATAGCGGGAGTCGGAGGTCAGTGTCACCTCGCAGGGCTCGCGCAGAGCGGAAAGCGCCTCGATCGCCGCCATCAGCTCCATGCGATTGTTGGTCGTATGCGGCTCGCCGCCGCTCATTTCCTTTTCCCTGCCGCCGTAAACGAGGATGGCACCCCATCCTCCGCGCCCCGGGTTGCCCCGACAGGCACCGTCGGTATATATATCAACGTGCTTCATTTATTTATCCTTTCAAACGTAATCCGAATCCATGATACCATAATTCACACAAAAAATCAACTTTGTGGCGGAAATTTCTTGATTTTTCTCCGAATATCCGTTATAATGTAAGCAATAACACTGCCACAGGCACCGTGAGGTATATTATGACAGAAGAAAAGCTCAGAACAGAGGAAGCGCCGGCGAGTGAGCCGCAAAAGACGGAAGAAAAACGCAAATACCGCGTGGGCGAGATAGGACCCAACGGCTATATCGTCCGCAAAAAACGCTGGGGCGACCGCAACGACGGGCGCCGTTTGCGCACCACCCCTGCCATGCTCAAATTCATGCCCTATATCATGCGCGACCGCTCGGACGCGCTCAACACCTTCGCCGATTCGCTGGATATGACCAAGACCGACCCCTTCTGCCGCCGTAAGGTCAAGGAGGGCAAGACCAATTTCACCCTGCTCCACGTCCTGCTCGCCGCCTATGTCCGCGCCATCTCCCAGAAGCCGGGCATCAACCGCTTTATCGCAGGTCAGCGCATCTACGCCCGCAACGACATTGAGATCAACATGGTCATCAAACGCGCCATGACGCTGGAGTCCCCCGACACCGTCGTCACCGTTCACTTCCTTCCCACCGACACGGTGGACGACGTCTACGAGAAGTTCAACGCCGCCGTCACGGCAAACGTGCGTGAGAACGACGACAACTCCTTCGACAAGCTCAACCGCGCGCTCGTCTTCATTCCCGGCATTCTGATCCGCGCCGTGGTACGCCTCTTGTTCTGGGCGGACTATCACGGCTGGTTGCCCCGCAAGCTGACCATGCTCAGTCCCTTCCACGGCACCATGTTTATCACCAGCATGGGCTCTCTCGGCATCCCGCCCATCTACCACCACATCTACAACTTCGGCAACCTGCCCGCCTTCCTCGCCTACGGCACCAAGCGCACCGAGATCTATCTGGACGGTGAGGGCAACCCCAAAAAACGCAAGATGGTAGACCTCAAGGCGGTCACGGACGAGCGTATCTGCGACGGCTTCTACTATGCTTCGGCATTCAAGATCATCAAGAAAATGGTAGAGAACCCCGAAATGCTGGAGGTTCCGCCCGAGAACGTTGTGGAGGATATTGACTGATGAAGGTACAGGACAGATTTTTAACGTACGTAAGCTTTCCCACCATGTCGGATGAAAACAGCGAAACCTGCCCCTCCAGCGAAAAGCAGTGGGCGCTGGCGCGCTATATTGAAAACGAGCTGCGCGAGATGGGACTTGACGAGGTCACGCTCGATGAAAACGGCTACGTCACGGCGACTCTCCCCGCCAACGCCGAGGGCTTCCCCCGCACGGTCGGCTACATCGCCCACATGGACACCTCCCACGAGGCGGCAGATGACCCCATCCGTCCGCGCATCGTGGCATACGGGGGCGGCGACATCGTGCTCAACGAGGAGCAGAACATCGTCATGCGCGCCGCAGCTTATCCCAAGCTCGCCCGCTACGCGGGACAGCATCTGATCGTCACCGACGGCACCACCCTGCTGGGCGCCGACGACAAGGCGGGACTTGCCGAGATCGTCACGGCGGTGGAGCGGTTGAAGGAGAGCGGCAAGCCGCACGGCAGGATCCGAATCGGCTTTACCCCCGACGAGGAGATCGGCCGCGGCGCGGATCGCTTCCCTCTCGCTGACTTCGGCGCCGAATACGGCTACACCGTGGACGGCGGCACACTGGGTGAGATCGAGTTTGAAAACTTCAACGCCGCCTCGGCAAAGGTGACCGTTCACGGCATTGCCATCCACCCCGGCGACGCCAAGGACCGCATGAAGAACGCCGCCCGCATTGCCTGCGAGTTTCACGCAATGCTCCCCGAGGACGAGATTCCCGAGCGGACGAGCGGCTATGAGGGCTTCTCCCACCTGATTGCCATGGAGGGCGAGACCGAGCTGGCGACCCTGCGCTACATTATCCGCGACCATGACCGCGAGAAATTCGAGGCAAAGAAGCGGCGCTTTGAGCAGATCGCCGCGGCAATGAACGAGAAATACGGTGAGGGCGTGATCGAGCTTTCGCTGAAGGACTCCTACTATAACATGAAGGAGAAGGTAGAACCGTACCCGTATATTATCGAACGCGCCGAAGCGGCGATGAAGGAATGCGGCGTTGATCCCATCCACACCCCCATCCGCGGCGGTACCGACGGCGCACGGCTCTCCTACGAGGGTCTGCCCTGCCCCAACCTCTGCACCGGCGGCGAGAATTTTCACTCCCGCTTTGAATTCGTCTCCATCGAGTCGATGGAAAAGATCGTAGACATCCTCACCGTCCTCATGACCGAGGCGGGAAGATAACGTCAAAAACGGCGGAGCCAACGGCTTGCTTACAAGCCCGGCTCCGCCTCTTTTTATGATCGATACTCGGTCAGCCCAACACACGTCCCACCGCATCGGCGATGTCGGACGCCATCAGCCCATGCTCTCCCGTCTGCCCCACGGCGAAATTTCCCGCCATGGCGTGAATGGAGGAGCCGATGGCGGCAAACCGCCCCGGGTCTTCCCAAAAGTCCGCACGGCAGGCGGCAAGCACCGCCCCGAGGATCCCTGCCAGCACGTCGCCCGAGCCGCCCGTTGCCATGCCGCTGTTGCCGCAGAGGGGATAGAATATCCGCCCCTCCGTCGCCACCACCGTGCAGGCATCCTTCAGCACGCACACAACGCAATGCCGCGTAGCAAGCGCTCTCGCCGCGCCGCACAGGTCGCCCACGATCTGCGGCACCGAACAGCCGCACAGCCGCGCCATCTCACCCGGATGCGGCGTCAGCACTGCGTCGCGGGGCACAAGCGCCCAAAGTGCCTCATTCGCCGCCAGCAGGTTCAGCCCGTCGGCATCGATCACCAGCGGCACCGCACGCTCCGACTGACAGTATTGCAAAACACGCGTCAGCACCGCCCGCGCGCCGTCGCTCTGCCCCATACCGCAACCGATCACAATGGCATCGGCACGCCGAAGTGCGCCGTCGATCGCCGCCGAAGCGGCGGGAGAGGTGGGGTCCGCCCCGTCATACGCCGTCACGATCGCCTCGGGGACCGTTGTCTGCAGGATCACGCGGTTGCTCTCGTCCGTCACTACTTCGCAAAGCCCCGCGCCGCTACGATATGCCGCCCGCGCCGCCAGCGTCGCCGCACCGCTCATACCGCGGCTGCCCGCGAACAGGACCACGCGCCCGTAAGTACCCTTGTTGGAATAAGGATCGCGGCGCATTGCCTGCCTCACGTCCGCCTCCTCCACCGCCCATTCCCCGGGATAGGGCGAAAGCCCGCGGATGCCGATGCCGATATCCACCGACACCAATTCACCGATCCACAATCTGGCAGGATAGAGCAGCAGTCCCCGCTTGAGCTGATCGAAGGTCACCGTCACGTCGGCATTCACCGCCATGCCGAGGATCTTGCCGCTGTCGGCACTCACGCCCGAGGGCAGGTCCAGCGCCATCACGCGGCAGGCTTTGGGATAGGTCACCCGCAGACGGTTGATCTTTTCGATGGCGTCCATATAGATCCCCTCCACCGGGCGGTCAAGCCCGATGCCGAAGATGGCGTCCACAAGGATCAGCTTCAGCGTGTCTCCCCCGTCCGTCAGGGTCTCACCACCCGGCAGAGGCGCGTCCACCGCGGATACGGTCGTGCCTTCCTCCATGGCGTAGAGAAACGCCTGCCGCCCGCACTCCACGCTCATGCGGGTGCTGTCCCCCACGAGACACACGTCGGCAGAGCGCCCCTCCGTGAGAAGGAATCGCGCCAGCGCAAAGCCGTCGCCACCGTTGTTTCCCGTGCCGCACACCACCCGCACGTGAGCGGGCGCAAAGCGGGAAAGCAGCACGCGCATCGCCGCCCGCGCCGCACGCTCCATCAACATCTGCGAGGAGCATCCGGGCAGATTCATGGCATATTCATCACATATTTTCATCTGTCGCGCCGTCAATACCGCCTGCATCACATACCTCCGAGGGCTTTTTCTTTTATTATAGCACATTCTTTGAAAAAAGCAACAAAAAACGCATGCTGCGCAAAGTACCTCCGGCAAAAAAGTTCTTTACACCCGTCCGCGTCTATGGTATAATGAATGCATCAACACATACGGAGGGCATTATGTCGGAGATTCAATACCGTTTAACCTACAAAACCCGAGGGAACTCCTCCCCGCAGGGCAAGCAGAAGGTCTATTTCTGCTGCCATCCCAAGGATTTTGCCCGCTTTTTCGAGAAGATCTCGGACGAGATCCTGCAAGAGCAGAACTGTGCCGTCTGGTACGCCAAGGACGCGAACACCCCGCGCGACGAGGATTTTCTGAACGATCTGAAGGAAATGCAGCTCTTCGTCATGCCCGTCACCACCGCGCTGCTCACCACCCACAACCACGCCGTTGAGATCGAGTTTCCCTTTGCGATGGAGAACCATATCCCCGTCCTGCCGCTGATGCAGGAGGGAGGACTTGAGGAGCTGTTCAATAAAAAGTGCGGCGACCTGCAATTTTTGGACCCGCACAAGCAGGACCCCACCGCCATTCCTTACGGGGAAAAATTCAAGAAATATCTTTCCTCCGTCCTCATCGGGGACGAGCTTGCCGAGAAGATCCGCGATGCCTTTGACGCCTACGTTTTTCTCAGCTATCGCAAAAAGGACCGCAAGCACGCCCGTGAGCTGATGCGGCTGATCCACAAAAACGATTTCTGCCGCGATATCGCCATCTGGTACGATGAATTCCTCACCCCGGGTGAGAATTTCAACGATGCCATCCGGAAAGCCCTCGATAAAAGCGGACTTTTCGTCCTCGCCGTCACCCCCAATCTGGTCAACGAGAAGAACTACGTCATGACGGTGGAGTACCCCATGGCAAAGGATGCGGGCAAGCCCATCCTCCCCGCCGAGATGGTAAAAACGCCCAAATGGCGTTTGAAGTGGAAATACAAAGACATCCCCACCCCCACCAACGCTCACGATGACACGGCGCTGAACGCCACTCTTGCGGAAGCCATCAAGAATCTCGCCATCAGGGAAAACGACACCTCCCCCGAACATAACTTCTTCATCGGTCTCGCCTATCTCGGCGGCATCGACGTGGAGGTAGATCACCCCCGCGCCACCGCCCTCATCACCTCCGCCGCCGAGGCGGGACTGATTGAAGCGGTGGACAAGCTGATCGATATGTACGAAAACGGCGAGGGCGTCGAGCGCAACTACCACACCGCCGTAGCGTGGCGGGAGAGAAAGATCGTCCTGCAGGAGAAGGCTTACCGCGCGTCTCCCGACGACGATGCCTTGCACAGCCTCTTTTGGTCAGCCATCGAATGCGGCGATGCCTACAAAGCCCTCGGCAAGCCCCCTGCCGCCCGCGAAAAGTATGCCCAAGGCGAGAAACTGATCGAGGAGTCCGGCAGACAGGAGCAAAACAAAAATATCCGCCGCGACCTGTCGGTCAGCTATGAGAGACTCGGCGACGTCTGCCAATCTGTCGGTGACCCTACCGGCGCGAGGGCGTATTATGAGAAGGGTCTGACCATCGCTGAGGAGCTTGCAAGAGAGACGAACATGGTAAAGTCCCGCCGCGACCTGTCGATCAGCTATGATAACCTCGGCGACGTCTGCCAATCTGTCGGCGACCCTACTGGCGCGCGGGCGTATTATGAGAAAGGTCTTGCCATTGCCGAGGAGCTTGCAAGAGAGACGAACACGGTAGAGTCCCGCCGCGACCTGTCGATCAGCTATGATAACCTCGGCGACGTCTGCCAATCTGTCGGCGAGCCGGACGGCGCGCGGGCGTATTATGAGAAGGGTCTGACCATTCGTGAGGAGCTTGCAAGAGAGACGAACACGGTAGAGTC
>JAFTMG010000085.1 GCA_017452525.1 Clostridia bacterium | reverse complement strand
ATACCGCACCCTGCAAAAGAACATCCGGCGCGGCTGGTGGACCTTCGCCGCCATCGGCGTCATCTTTTATCTCGCCATCAGTCTGATGATCAATCAGCCCACCAACATCACCGAGCGCCCCGAGTACTATCCTCCGCTCATTCTGATGTTTCTGCTGATGCCTGTCATCTATTTCCATATCTTCACCACCCTCTTCCGCCAGCAGCAGCTCCACGAAATGTCCGAGCAGGAGCATATTTTGCGCCTGCAGGTCAATCACGTCACCGAGCGGGTCAGCGAGCTTGCCGAGGCAGACGAGAAGTTCCGCATCGAACGCCACAATTTCCGCCACAAGATGAAGGCGATCGCAAGCCTGGTGGAGACAGAGCAATACGAAGAGCTGGCAATGCTGGTGGAGGAATACAACGAGACCTTAGGCAAAACGCAGGTCACCCGCTATTGCCGCAACGCCATCATCGACGCGGTACTATCCTCCTATATCAAGCGCGCCGAGAGCCGCGGCATCAGACTCACCCTCGGCTTCGCCTTCCCCGACCCCATTCCTGTCAACGAGACCGAGCTTGCCACCGCCATCGCCAATGCCATTGAAAACGCCATCCACGCCTGCGAAAAGCTCCCCGAGGAGAAGCGCTTTCTGGAGATCAAGGTCATCTCCCGTCCCCGCTTCGCCATCCAGATCCGCAACAGCTTCCGCGGTACGGTCAGCTTTGACGAGGACGGCATTCCCGTCAACCGCGCCGAGGATCACGGCTTCGGCACCCGCTCTATCGCCGCCTTTTGCGAGAAAAACAACGGCTACAGCATTTTCAAAGCGGAAAACGGCGTTTTTACCTGCTATCTCAATTTCTGACCGACCCTGCTCGGCCCGAGGAGGAACCTATGAATATTCTCTTTTTAGGCAACAGTCTGATCTTTTACAACGATATGCCCGAGATCTTCGCCGCGCTTGCCACGGCGGCGGGCAAGGAGGTCTGCGTTTCCTCCATCACCAAAGGCTCTGCCACCGTATCTCATTTTGCGAGCGAGACCGACCCGCTGGGGGTCGCCTTCCGTGAGGCGCTGAACAAACAGTCGTGGGACGTTGTCATCATCGAGCCCTCCCGCCGCATCTCCCCCTTTGAGGACAGCGTCCTTGCGGCGGAGACCGCCGCCGCCCGCACCGTGCAAGCCCTTGCCGCGCAGGCGGGAGCCAAGCTTCTTCTCTACGCTGTTTGGGGAAATAACGACGGCATCGTCAAGGAGTGTGTCGCCGAGGCACCGCCCCACATGCCCTTTGTGGAGCCCCACCCCTACGATCGCTCACCGCACGCTCTCTTTCTGTACGAGGTCTCCTGCCGTATCTCCCGCGCCTTAGGCGGTGTTTCCATCGCGCCCGCGGGATACGCCTTTGAAAACATGCTTGCCGCAAAGGATTGCCCCGAGCTGTACTACGAGGACCGTCGGCACCCTTCCCCCGCAGGCTCCTATCTCGCCGCCTGCACCATATACGCCGCCATCTACGGCGAGCCCACCGAGGGGATCCCCTACACCTACGGTCTGCCGCAGGCAACCGCCCTGCAAAAGATCGCCGACCAAACCGTCCTTGGCGGTCTCGTGCCGAGAGCCGCTCAACGATCATAAAAAGGAGACACGAATATGAATAAGATATCTCTGCAGATGTATACCCTGCGTAATCACACCAAAACGATTGCCGACCTTGACAAGACCCTTGCCCGCCTTCGCGAGATCGGATTTGAGATGCTTCAGTATACCGTTCCCGCGCAGTTTGACCCCGCAGAGGTCAAGAACCTCTTTGACAGATACGGTATCACCAACGATTCCGTCTACTCTCAGGCACTGCGACTGCAGGAGGACTCCGTCGGGATCCTCGCCCAATGCGAGCTGTTCGGGACGGATCACGTGCGCATCAACTCCATCCCCAAAGGGCTGACCTCCACCCCCGCCGGCTACCGCATGTTTGCCCACTATCTCAACGAGGCGACCGAGGACCTGGCGCGGCACGGCATCCGCGTGCTCTACCATTTCCACGCCTTTGAGTTCATTCGCTTCGGCGACACCACGGGCATTGAGATCCTGCTCTCGGAAAGCGACCCCGACCGCGTGCAGATCATCCCCGACACCCATTGGATCCACTCGGGCGGTAAGAACGTCGTGGATTTTCTCACCAAATATAAGAACCGCTTCGACTACGTTCACCTCAAGGACTTCGCCATCGGCGAGCGCGAGGAAACGGTGGAGGCTCGCCCCATCCGCTTCGCCCCCGTGGGCGAGGGCAATCTGGATTGGGCTCCCATCCTCGATCTTTGCCGCGACCTCGGCGTCAAGAGTTATGCCATCGAGCAGGACGACTGCTACGGCCGCGACCCCTTCGACTGCGTTGCCTCCTCCTTCCGCTACCTGAGCCGCATGGGCGTGGATCGGCTGTAAGCATACAAAAAGCACTTGCCAAAGGGTGGTTCTCATAAGGATGTTGCCATTCTCCTTGTAGGGACCGGCGTCCTCGACGGTCCATTAAGCCATAATTGTATTACAGAAAACAAAGATTAACCCCGGCAGATTTTATAAATCTGTCGGGGTATTTATTTTGTTCTGTTAGATAAATTGGAATTTATCTAACAGTCAAACTGAAATTTATCTTTTCTTATATGTCGCTACAATTCCAACTACAGAAGCCAAAAAAGTAATCGGTGCAGTTCTTACAAACAAGAACTCAAACCCATGCATTATTGTTCCCGCCACCGCCAACTCAGGATCATTGTAATTCCAATCCAGATAAGAACTACTCATTGATGCAAGCACGATAAATATTATCACTATAACCGCACACAATGAAATAAGAATCCATCGAATCGTTTTGACCGTTGTTATACTTCTTTTTGCAAGCTGCAAATTAATAACTTCCAACTTTTTAGAAAGGGTCTTTAAATCATCGGTAGTCGGTTCTGCTATGGGTTCTCCAAGTAATTCACTTACAGTAGTATCCAATTCATCCGCCAACACAATCAGCATACTGGAGTCAGGAACTGACAAACCATTCTCCCATTTTGATACAGTCTGTCTTACTACATTCAGTTTAATTGCAAGTTCTTCTTGCGATAGCCCTTTTGACTTTCTGATTCTTTTGATATTTTCATTAAGCATAATCTGTGCCTCCTTGTTTTTGATGGTTCAATTCTATATTCAAAAGAGCCGTTGCCACAAGCAACGCATATTAACATCCGCTTATTTATGGGTTTTTCACAGACAAATTCAAATTCATCTCTCAGTTAAACATATTGGCTTACTGAAATCTATCTCTCATCAATATCTATCAATACAGCTCT
>JAFTMG010000084.1 GCA_017452525.1 Clostridia bacterium | reverse complement strand
TCAAGCGTCATGTGTTTGTTTCGCTTTTCATTGTTCATAGTCTGGAACCTCCTTTTCCCAGACTAAATTCTACCACAAAATCTTTCCCACACTAAATTCCACTTCAAATTCCACTGTGGAATTTACTTTGGGAATTCACTGATTTTATCGGTTTTTTTCTGAAATTTGCCCCATGGAATTGACAAACGCGCCATTTCGTGGTATGATAATATATTGATAGATAAAAACCACGCGAACCCAAAGCGGAAAGGATTACATGTATGAAACGTATTGAAATTCAACAGCTTTACAAGGACCCCGCACAGTTTGGCGGTCAGGTCATCACCGTTGGCGGCTGGTGCCGCACCATCCGTTCCTCCAACGCCTTCGGATTCATCGAGCTCAACGATGGCTCTGCCTTCAAGAATCTGCAGGTCGTCATCGAGGCAGATAAGCTGGAGAATTATAAGAATATCGCTAAGCAGAACGTGGGCGCGTCCTTTGTCGTCACCGGTGAGCTGGTGCTGACCCCCGAGGCAAAGCAGCCCTTCGAGCTGAAGGCACAGACCGTTGAGGTGGAGGGTACCTCCACCCCCGATTACCCCATGCAGAAGAAGGGTCAGTCGCTGGAATTTCTCCGCACCAAGCCCCATCTGCGCCCCCGCACCAATCTGTTCAACGCCGTGTTCAAGGTGAGAAGTAAGGCGGCACAGCTCTTGCATCAGTTTTTCGCCGAGAACGGTTTCGTCTATGTCCACACCCCGCTGATCACCACCAACGACTGTGAGGGCGCGGGCGATATGTTCCGCGTTACCACGCTGGATATGGACAACGTGCCCAAGACCGCTGAGGGTGAGGTCGACTTCGCGCAGGATTTCTTCTGCAAGCCCACCAGCCTCACCGTTTCGGGTCAGCTCAATGCCGAGGCGTTTGCCATGGCATTCGGCAAGGTCTACACCTTCGGTCCCACCTTCCGCGCCGAGCGCTCCAACACCCCTCGCCATGCGGCAGAGTTATGGATGCTCGAGCCCGAGATCGCCTTTGCCGACCTGCAGGATGATATGGAGCTGGCGGAGTCCATGCTCAAGTACGTCATCAACGGTCTGCTCCGCGAGTGCCGCGACGAGCTGGAGTTCTTCAACCTCCGCATCGACAAGACACTGCTGGAGCGTCTGAACAACATCGTTTCGAATGATTTCGGCGTTATTACCTACGAGGAGGCTGTCAAGCTGCTCTCCGAGTGCGGCGAGAAGTTCGAATATCCCGTCGGCTGGGGCTGCGACCTGCAGACCGAGCATGAGAGATATCTCACCGAAAAGGTCTTTAAGAAGCCCGTGTTCGTCACCAACTGGCCCCGCGAGATCAAGGCGTTCTATATGCGCCTCAACGACGACGGTAAGACCGTTGCCGCCGTTGACCTGCTGGTTCCCGGCGTCGGCGAGCTGATCGGCGGTTCTCAGCGTGAGGAAAGAATGGATTATCTGGACGCCGCCTTTGAGAAGTTCGGTCTCGACAAGGAGACCTACGGATGGTATGCCGAGTTGCGCAAGTTCGGCGGTACCAAGCATGCGGGCTTTGGTCTCGGCTTTGAGCGCCTGATCATGTACGTCACCGGCATGTCCAACATCCGCGACGTCGAAGCGTTCCCCAGAACCACCGGTAACGCTGAATTCTGATCTTTGAAATCATTAAAAGGGCTGTCACGCGTGGCAGCCCTTTTTGTAAAGGAGCAATATCATGATAAAAACGTTTCAGATCCATCATAAAAATGAAGCCTGCGAGGTCGAGCTGCAGGAGCAGGTGCTTTCCGAGACGCTGAGCGAGTGGCGTATTTCCGTTCGCTTTGCCGCGCCCACCGTGCCGTCGACCGTTACGCTCAAGGGCTATCACCCCTGCTGTGATACCTATGCCGCGTGGGGTCCCTCCATGGGGCTCAACCCCTCTCTCGGCTACAGCTGGTCCAAGCGCACCACCTCCTCCCGTCTCGCCTCGGGCGCACCCGTGCATACCCTCGTATCTCAGAGCGGCAACAACCGCCTGACCCTTGCCCTTTCCGATGCCGCCACGCCGCACGAGATTGCCACGGGTGTTCTTGAGGAGGACGGCACGCTGGAATGTGAGATCCGTCTGTTTACCCGTCCCATCAGTGCCATTACTGCTTATGAGGTGACTCTGCGCCTCGATTCTGCTGATCGTCCCTTCTATGAATCGGTGGCTGAGGTGGAAAATTGGTGGGCGGAGGCGTGCGGCTATCCCCGCGCCTATGTGCCCGAGGCGGCCAAGCTTCCTGTTTATTCGGCATGGTATTCCTTCCATCAGCGTACCATTCCCGAGGAAATTTTGGAGCAGTGCCGCCTTTCCAAGGAGCTCGGTTTGGATGTCCTTATCGTTGACGACGGCTGGCAGACCGAGGATGGAAGCCGCGGCTATGCCTTCTGCGGTGACTGGGAGGTCTGCGAGAAAAAGATCCCCGATATGAAGGCCTTTGTTGATGCCGTGCATGCGCTTGACATGAAGTTTGTTTTGTGGTACAGCGTTCCCTTTGTCGGCACGCATAGTAAGATGTATCAGCGCTTTGCCGACAAGGTGCTGGGACGTTTCAGCGGACAGGGCGATCTGCAGTGGACCCGCCTTGACCCCCGCTATCCCGAGGTGCGCGAGGCGCTGATCGACATCTACCGCCGCGCCATGATCGAATGGGGTCTGGATGGCTTTAAGCTCGACTTCATCGACAGCTTCAGCCTCCACAGTGAGGAGTCCTTTGCCTATGACCCGCGCCGCGATACCCAGTCGCTTGAGGAGGGCATTGACAAGCTGCTCGACGGCATTACCAAGACTCTGCGCGCCATCAACCCCGACGTGCTGATCGAGTTCCGTCAGTCCTATATCGGTCCCGTGATCCGCAAGTACGGCAACATGTTCCGCGTGGGCGACTGTCCCGCTGACCCGATCCGCAACCGCGTATACGGTGTCCAGCTGCGCTATCTGCTTCGCGGCTCTGCCATTCATTCCGATATGCTGATGTGGCGGGCGGACGATACGCCCGAATCGGCGGCGAAGCAGGTGATCCCGACGTTGATCACCGTGCCGCAGATCTCGGTGCTGCTCCATCAGATCCCCGAGAGCCATCGCCGCATGCTCGGCAACTATCTCGGCTTCTGGCGCGCGCACCGCGACACCCTGCTGGAGGGCAAGCTGACTGCGGAATCTCCCGAGTCGGACTATTCGATGGTCCGAACCGAGCGGGAGGGCGAGCTGATCGCCATCGCCTATCTGCCCGTGCCGCTGACGGTGAAGTCGGCGTATGACCGTGTGATCCTTATCAACGGCACCGCGGAGAGCACTCTTGCCGTCCGTTTTGAGAGGGTTACCCCGCGGATGCAGTGGAAGATCTATGATTGCGAGGGTGAGTTGATCGAGGAAGGCATCTTCATGGGCAAGGGCATCGACGATTACGATATTCCCGAGTCCGGCCGCATTGAATTTATGAGAGTGTGAATATAAGTGACCCGCCCCCGTGCCACGGCACGGGGGCGGGTGGTTTTATGCTTCGATCTCGAAGGGTTCGGAGTAGATGGTGTAGCTGTCGCCGAAGTGCAGCTCCATCTTGTAGGAATACATCAGGCGGACCTTGCCGCGGGCGGTGAAGGTGCCGTTCTCATGGACGGTGAGGTCTCCCGAAAGCGGATGAACGCCGCACTTGGCACGGCAGGTGCCGTTTTTCGCGCTGTCGCGGAAGATCAGGCGGCACCACGGCTCAATGGGCGCATCCGTCTTCTCGGGCAGGATGGGGGAGAGGGCGATCGGATAGCCGAGGAATTTCTCGCCGTGGTCTGTCGTCCAGGCGTCAAAGCCCGAAAGGTAGGTCTTATCGTTGGCGGGACCGTTGATCTCCCACTTGCTGGGCGAGAGGGTCCAGGAGCGGGACCAGACGAAAACGTGGAGCATGCGGAACTTGGCGTATTCGTTAAAGAGGCGGTTGATGTTGACGTCCTCGGGGTTGTAGCCGAGCGCCGCGCCCGCCGTCAAGCGGGCAATGCGATAGAGGAGATCCTCGGAGGCAGCTCTGTCTTCGGGCGCCTCGGGCACACTCTTGCCACCCTCGCACCAACCGAAGGGGACGTAGGGCAGGCGGCTGTGGACGTAGCGCAGACCCGGATCAAGGGCGCCGCCCATGATGCCGATGCAGTTGGTCTGGGATTTGCCATCGCGCAGGATCTCGTCGGTCATGGCGGTCAGCAGCTCGACCTTGTGATATTTCGCGCTCGGCTTGATCTCGATCAGCACGGGGGTGTTGGGGTATTGCTTCATCTCGTGCATCAGATCGTCGAAGCGGTCGATGCTCTCCTCGGGGAAGTCGATGCGGCGCAGGGAGGAGAGAAATTCGTAGGTGCTCTCCTCGGTCACAGCAACCTCGCAATCGAACAGTCCCTTGGTGTTGGTGTTGTGCATGACGACGGGGATATCGTCCGAGGTCATTTTGACGTCGATCTCGGCGCCGTCGAAGTGGTGGGTCGCGGCGGCAACCACCGAGGTGATGGTATTTTCGGTGTAGGCACCGTTATTTTGAAATCCCTTGTGGGCGATCAGATTGCGGCGGCGTAGGGTCGAGCCCTCGGGGAAGGATTGCAGGAAGGCATAGGCGCCCGCGAGATCGCGGGTGATGATGCCGTTGACGCCCCGTGCGGCGGCGGTGTCAAAGCCATCCTCATCGGCAACGATCGAGTGGATGAAGCGCTGCTGGAGTGAATGAATCGCCTCGGCGGTGGCAACGGCGGGGTCGAGAATGACGGAGGTGGCACCGTGGGAGACGGCGAGAGCAGGCAGCTCCTCAATGACGGGGGAGATGCCGCGGCAGTCGAGCATGGCGCGGAGAATGGGCATTTTCTCATAAGCCTCGGCCAGCAGGGCGCGGTTTTCGCAGGTGGCGCAGAGGATGGCATCGGCCACATGGTTGCGGTCGGTGAACTCAGCAAGCGTGGGAATGGTCTCGGGGGCGTCGATCACAAGGATCGGCACCGAGCGGCTGCAGTCGGCCAGCACATCATAGAGCGGCTTGCCCGCCACCGTCAGATCGGCGGCGACGTGCAGAATGACATTCTGCGGCGGGGTAGGGCAGGTGAGAGCGGCGAGATCCTCGGCGCTCCTGACCTCCCACACAACAGCGGGCGCGGCGACCACGCCGCACATGGGCATATAAATGTCCTTGGAGAAGGACGCGCGGAAGCTTTGATAGAGGGGTTTTTTGTTCATGGTGTTCTCCTTTACAGGTCTTTGATCATGATAAATTCGCTCAAATAGGTACCATCCTTGAGACGGATGGCGCGGGGACGCTCTGCCACGGTGCGAAAGCCCATCCTTTCATAGAGGCGCACGCCGCGCTCGTTTCCTTCGATATATTCCAGCTCAAGCTGTTCGATGCCCCACGCGCGGGCGAGGGCGATCATCTCGCGGAACATGGCGGTGCCAATGCCGAGATTCCAATAAGCTTGCTTGACCGTGATGCCGACGGTGGCTCTGTGGCGCATTTTGATCTGCTTTTTGCGCAGCAGATTGCAGCTGCCGACGATCTCACCGTTCACTTCGCAGAGAATGTCGTATACCAGCGGCGACTCGCGGTGCCCCGCGATCCAGCGCTCCTCATCCTCGCGCGAGAGGGTGATCTCCTCGGGGTAGCTCGATAAAAAGTGCGTCTCGCTGTTGACCGTTTTCAAAAGGTCGATCAGCGCCGGCGCGTCCCGCATCTCGGGGGCGCGGAGGATGGCGGCGCGGCCGTCCTTGAGGGCGATCTGTTTTTCGGGATATATCATTGCTTACTCCTCTGTCGGGCAGTTTTCTTTTTAGGGGTGATCTTCTCAAGGATCTGCGCACGGGTGAGCCCGCCGAAGGTGAGGGCGAAGGTATCAAAATCGCAGTCCTCGGGCAGAGCCAGATTTTTGAAGATCTCGCGTCGGATCCCGGCGTTGTGCGGCTCGTGAAGATTGTTTCGGTAGAAGGCATGAGTGGACAGCTTGTCCTCGGGGACAAGATAGCGGGGAACGACGCTGAGAAGGGTGCCATTGCTTGACCCGGGATATTCCGTCATCAGCTCACGCAGTCGGTCGGAGATCTTATCTCGCGGGATAACCGTTTGCGCAAAGCCCCACTCGATGTAGAGATCATAGGCTTTCGGGGTGGCGCCGAGCATTTGCCCGAAGGACTCCTGCCCGCAGATCGAGATATTTGGGTTTTTGAACAGACGCTTGGTACAGATCAGATGAAATTCGAGATCGTCCTCACAAAGATCGCGGTGGTCAACGATGGGGTGGGTCGCCCGTAAAATGTTATCGTCTGAGCAGCTCCACGTGCGCCCTAAGGGATAGGCGGCAAGCTCCTCTGCCGTCATGTCGTCCCGCTCGGTGATCAGCTCCCATGCGCGGAGCAGGAGGGGAACGGTCATCTGCTGCCGCAGGGTGTGCAGCTTTGGCAGCTCGGGCATTTTGGTGTATTGGCGTACCTCGCCGATGATGATGCCGTAGCAATAGCGGGTGCGGTCGTAGGACATACGGAAGATGTCACCGACCTTGTATTTGACCGTTTTGCGCTCGGCGGTGCGGAAGGCTTCCAGCTTTTCAAAGTAGTCTGCCCCGCAGCTGTCCATATAATAGCGGGTGAAGGCGTGGAAGTCCGCTTCGTTTCGGATGGCGGCGATGCGTTTTTCCTCACCGATGGGAAAGTCCTGCGCGGCGCGGAAGTTGCTGAGAAAGATTTTCGTTTTGCCTCGGTCGGCGAGGTCAAGAACAAAGGAGCATCCGAAGGGATTGATGTTCTCCAAATTGGAGGGTGTCAGCTTTTTCGGCTTGCCGCGCGAGGTGAGCGGGAGGATGGTCTCGCGGTTCTCTGTTTGCATGCGGGTGTCGGCCTCATAATAATGCAGGGAAATGATATTGCCGAGTTCTTGATGACCGACTTTTTCGGTGACCGTCTTGACGATGGTATCGCCATCAAAAAAGAGGGTGGTCCTGGTCACGCTGTCGTGGAGCTTGCTGTAAAAGTGCATGGTCTGCCAAGCGGGGTCGATGGGATCCAGCGCAAAATAGCGGCGCTCCTCCTCCGTCAGCGTCAGGACCGACGCCTCGCCGAACATGGTTTTCCATTCCTGTTCTGTCATTTGAATCACCTCTTGGGGGTAGTATAGCAGAAAAAGGCGCGGTTTGCAAGAGAAAACTGCGAGGTTTGCGGCGAGAGATTTTTTGTTGCGGCGATTTCAAAAAAGGTATTGACAATCTGTGGGAGTTGTGATACAATATCTCCTGTTAAATGTGCTGGTGTGGCTCAATGGCAGAGCAGCTGATTTGTAATCAGCAGGTTGATGGTTCGACTCCGTTCACCAGCTCCATATGGGAGCGTTCCCGAGCGGCCAAAGGGGGCAGACTGTAAATCTGTTGTCACTGACTTCGGTGGTCCGAATCCACCCGCTCCCACCAAACAAAACTCCGCGTTCGCAAGAATGCGGAGTTTTGTTTGTATTATTCATTATTCACTATTCATTATTCACTATTCATTATTCATCATTCATTTTTCATTCCATTCACGCGGAGCCTTTTATACGACACATACAAAGAAAACACACAAAAATTATAAAATAAGGAAAAATAAATTCGGATAAACAGCGTTTTTTTTCGTCATAGCTGCAAATAATAAGCTACGACAGTTGAGAGTGATTATTTATCACATGACAAATCTTTAAAGGAGAAAAAGCTATGACATTCAGAAAAAGACTGTCAGCGATTCTCGCTTGTACGTTGACTGTTTGCTTTATTTGCATTTCATCTTATGCAGAGGAAAAGTCCGAAAACGTATGGTATGGCAACGACGTTACAGCTGAAATCACCGAAGGACAAAACGGATATATCTTTCAATCGGTCTATTTAAGCCGTGCCTATGAAATGAGCAACCACATGATATCAAAGGGTGAAAATCAAAATAACGATATTCCCCAGTTGCTTGTTCTCGTGCCTGCAGAAAAAAGCTATTCATGGCAGGCAAGCGGATTATATTCACCGAAAGAGGCTAACTACGAGGTTATGTATTGCTGTGACGCAGATACGCCGTACGTTGACAACGTTCATTACAGGCGTTTGAATCTTGAGGACAGCGATTACTATTCCGCAGAGGCGGCAGGTCATATTCGCGCAATTGCAATTTCATCATATCCTTATATAACACTTGAAGAGATGCGTATCAACCTCAAAAACGAGGGCTTCGATCAAGCGGACCTGCTTACCCGCTCGGAGATAATTTCCGCTGTACAGATGGCTATATGGTCATTTTCCAATAATGCAACCGAGCTTCGATACAGCCAAACCTTCGACGTTTCCACAAATCCGCAATGGGGAAAGGTATTTCACGACTACACAAGTGAAATGCAGCCTATATGGTGGAAAACGGGCAGTCGGGTGTTCTCTGAGGACGAGACGGTCGCTGCAAGAATAAATGCACTGGCAGATCACTTAAAAGCACGCAGTCCGGAGTCGGCATCCGAGGATCAAACGGTCATTACGGATATCAGCATTGACGGAGCAGAGCTGCTGCAGAAGGACGGAAACGGGCATTTGATCAACCTCAGTCTTTCGCTCAACAGCAGTTTA
>JAFTMG010000083.1 GCA_017452525.1 Clostridia bacterium | reverse complement strand
TCGAAGAGATAGAGGTTAAATTTTGTAGGGACCGGCGTCCCCGACGGTCCACCCCACAAGGGTTTGGCGATCACAAACCGTCCGTAAACGGACCGTCGAGGACGCCGGTCCCTACAAGAAGGGTGCCGCATGGCGGTTGTTCTGTTTCTACCAACACCCCGATAAACCCAAATTTGAAGTTTCCACTGAACCTCACCTCGGTAGTTTCGCCCTATTCCATCGTTTGAGATTTTTAGGAGGGTATAACTCGGCTTTGCCGAGTTATACCCTCGAATGTCGCTTCGCGACTTCGCCTAATTGGCGTTTACGCCAATTCTTTTTGCAAAAGGGTTCCCTTGCGCGTCCCACCGACAAACCCAAATTTGAACGTCATAAAAACTTTATCGACAAGCTAAAAAAAGTGATAGCCCCGCCGATTGGACGGGACTATCACTTTTTTATTACCCTTCCAGCGTTCCGTTGGCGACCAGCTCCAGAAACATCTCCTTGCTGAGGAGGATGCGGCGGGGCTTGTTACCGTCGGCTTCGCTGACGTATCCCAGCTCTTCCATCTGGTCGATCAGCTTGGCGGCTCTGCCGTAGCCGATGCTCAGCTTTCTCTGCAGAAGGGAGGTGGATACCTTATTGTTTTCAATGGCAACGCGGACCGCGCTCTCAAACTGAGAGTCACCGCTGCCCTCTCCGCCGCCATCTTCCTCGTCATCCTTGCGGTTGCTTGCCTCGGCACGGGCAGCTTCCGCCTCGATGTTCTCGATAAAGGCACGGTTATAGCGGACCTTGGAGTTGTTGGTACGAACAAAATCAACGATGGTCTCTACCTCGCCCTCGCTGACGAACGCGCCCTGCACACGCTGGGGCTTGGCGGCACCGACAGGCGCGAAGAGCATATCACCGCGGCCGATCAGCTTCTCGGCACCCGCCACGTCGATGATGGTACGGGAGTCGACCTGAGAGGCAACGGTACAGGCGATACGGGAAGGAATGTTCGCCTTGAGGACACCGGTGATGACGTCAACAGAGGGACGCTGGGTACCGATGATGAGATGCATACCCGCGGCACGCGCCTTCTGGGCGATACGGCAGATGGAGGTCTCCACCTGATCGCGCGCCACCATCATCAGCTCTGCCAGCTCGTCGATGATGATGACGATATGCGGCAGATGCTCCATCTCGGGGTCGCTGGCGGTCAGCGCGTTATACGCCTTGATATCGCGCACACCCACCTTCTCGATCAGCTCAAAGCGGCGCTCCATCTCCGCCACGGCGCATGCCAGCGTTGCCGCCGCGCGCTTGGCGTCAATGACGATAGGCGTATACAGCAGGGGGATCTCACGGTAGATGTTGAACTCGACCTTCTTCGGGTCGATCAGGATCAGACGGACCTCGTCCGGCTTTGCCTTATACAGCAGGCTGACGATCAGCGAGTTGATGCAGACCGACTTACCCATACCGGTAGCACCCGCGATCAGCAGGTGAGGCATTTTGGAAATATCGAAGTATACGGGCTTACCCGCAACGTCCATACCGAGGGCGGCGGTCAGGCGGCTCTTTTCGCTGCTGAATTTCTCCGACTCGATCAGATCGCGCAGGTAGACGGTGGCGCGGTTGCGGTTCGGCACCTCGACGCCGACCGCCGGCTTATCGGGGATGGGCGCCTCGATACGGACACCCGAGGTCGCCAGGCTGAGCGCGATATCGTCCACCAGATTGGCGATGGAGCGAACGCGGATGCCCGCGTCGGGCTTCAGCTCATAGCGGGTGATGGTGGGTCCGCGGGAATAGGTGATCTCCTTGATGCGGACGTTGAAATCGGTCAGCGTATCCATCAGGCGCTTGGCGTTCTCGCGAAGCTCCTCGGTAATATCCTCGTCATGCGGCGAGTTGTCCATTGCCAGAAAATCGATGGGCGGGAAAACGTACTCGCGCAGAGGCTCCTCATCCTCCTCAATGGGTGCGCCGGAGGCATCGGTCATCACGGGACCCTTCTTCTTGCCGTTATCTTTGCCGTCGGTCGGCGCGTCGGCAAGAGACTCAATATCCGCCAGGCTCTCCCCTGCCGTCTTGCTGTCGTGGACCTCCTTCATGGCATCCAGCACCTGATCGTTATCCGGTGCCTTGGCGACGGATGCGGCGCTTCTCTTGCCTCCCACGGGAGTCATGTTGACGTCGAAACCAAGCTCGGTCGAAGCGTGCTCGGGATTGTTCTTCATATCCTGCTCCGGCGTGTTCTTCGCCTTCAGAGGACCGCCGACGTGGACGAAATCGGGATCGCTGTGCAGCTCGTTGATCAGCTTTTCCGACTCTGTGGGCTCCTTTTTCCGACGGACGGGCTCCACGTGGGCGGTCACACCGGTGGGAGCCGCGGCGTTGTTCTTCTCGCCGTGGGGATCCACGGCATTGTCCTTCTCTCCGTGGGGATCGGATACCACGTCACGGGCAAAGTCCTGCATGCCGCCGGCACGGGTCTTTCCGACACCCTGCGGTGCCTCCTCGCGCGCTGTCTGCTCCACGGCGGTCGCCGCGGGCGGATCCTTTTTGCGGGTCCCGGCATCCTCCGCCTCGTCTGCCGGGCGGATGGTGACGTTTTGATTGATCTTCTTGGTCTTGCCCACGCGCTCGTTGCCGCGCAGGATCTCGTCGTAATCCACGTCCGAGCCGAAATTCAGCGTACCTTCGGTGCGGTCGGTATGTGCGGTATCACTGTTGCGCAGCTCGGCAGGGTCGATGAAATCGTTCTGATGCTTACTGCTCTTCTTACCGTCCTGTTTCTCCGTTTTCTTGGGAGCGGGAGCGGTATTGTGATCGGCACGCGCCGTATCGGTACCGCTGTAAAGACTGCCCCCTACCAGCGCTGCCTCAGCCTCCATTTCCTTTCTGCGGCGCTCTGCCTCCTGCTGCTCGCGCAGACGGCGGGCGTAGCGCTCGCGCTCCTGCTGAGCCAGCCGTTCCTCCTCCTCGGCACGGCGCTCCTCCTCGCGCTCACGGCGGATCTCCCGCTGCTCGGCGCGCTCCTCGGCACGGGCCTTCCAGAGATAGCAAAGTCTGTCCCATACGTAGCGAGGGGTGACACCCACGAGGAACATGACGAGAATGGCGACACTCGGAATAAAGACGATCAGCGAGCCGACGAAGCCGATGATCTGGAAGCAGAAGTTGCCGAACAGACCGCCCAGCACACCGCCGCCCTGCAACACCTGACCGTTTGCCCAGAATTCGCTGATACGGTAAAGCACCTCACTCTGACGGTTGACCACAAAGGTCTGCACCATGGAGGAGATGAACAGAAGCGTGGTAAAGGAAAGGGTCAGCTTGGTGCCGATCAGCTTCATATCCACGTACTTGCGCCAAAAGATGGCGAGGTTGAACAGCACAAGGGGAATCAGGAAGGCGGGCCAACCGAAAAGCCCCGTAAAGAGCAGGTAGATCGCCTTGCCCAGCACGCCGACCTTGCCGGCGCTTTCATGGAAGAGATAGCAGGCGGACAGAAAGAGGGTTGCCACAAACAGGATGTACGGCAGTGCCTGATGGATCATCCGCTCGGAGCGGGGTGTGGATGCCGCTTGCTTGCCGCCCTTGGCACCGCCATCGGCGCGGTGGCCCGTCTCCTTGGATTTGGTATTGGTGGTATTTTTCGCAGACTGCGACTTTTTGGCAGAGGACTGCGTGGACTTCTTTTTGGTCTCCTTTTCCCGATCCTCCATCGGCACCGTCTCCCGCGCGGAGGCAACGGTCTGATTTTTCGGCGGAGCCTTCTTTTTGGGCGCCGTCTTCTTGGGGTCGGTCTTCTTGGGATCGGTCTTCTTTTGACTCATGGGCAAAATCTCCTCTCGTTTTTTTCGATCTATCACAAGCTTTCCGCGCATAGCCGCGGCGGAAAGGTGAAATACTTGACTTACGGTGATCCTGCAGGGGATAAAACACCAATTATAATTATAGCATTTATTTACGGACAATGCAAGGGCTACCGAATAATTTTTTCCATAATTTTATATATTCAATCAAAAAGGAGGTGGAATCGCGTGAAAGCCACGGCACGGTTGCTTCTTCTCGCGCTCTGCGGCTTTGGCGCAGGGATCGTCAACGGTCTGCTGGGCGCGGGTAGCGGCGTTCTGATCGTGTTTGCCCTGCACGCCGTGCTCGGAAAACAGCTCGCGGACAGCCGCGACGTCTTCGCCAACGCCACCGCCGTCATTCTCCCCATCTCGCTCTTCTCCGCTCTCTCCTATCTGCGCGCAGGCGCCCTGCCCGCGGTGACGAGCCTCAGCGCCTACCTTCTGCCCGGCGCGGCGGGCGGCGTTTGCGGTGCGCTGTTGATGAACCGCCTCTCGGGCGTGGCTGTCAAACGGATCTTCGGCGCAGTGGTCCTGCTCTCGGGGCTGATCATGCTGGCCCGATAAACACAAATGCAAGTTATCAGAAAGGAATCGTCATAACCGTGATCTTTGTCGATATCATTGCCGCCGCCCTTGCCGCCCTGCTCTCGGGGCTTGGCGCGGGAAGCGGCGGTCTGCTGGTCATTTATCTGACGCTGGCGGCAGGCATGGAGCAGCAAGCCGCCCAAGGGGTCAATCTGCTCTTTTTCCTCTTCTCCGGCGGGGCGGCACTCGCCGTTCACGCCGCGCGGCGGCGCCTCTTTCCCGGGGTCATACTAACGCTGGTGCTCTCGGGCATTCTCGGCTCCCTTCTCGGCTCTGCCATGGCGGGCGTTTTTTCTCCCCTCCTGCTCCGTCGCCTGTTCGGCGGAATGCTGGTCGTCTCCGGCATTCTCTCCTTTCGCCGCCCCGCCGGGCGCTCCATGACCGAGCGGACCGAATAAAGTGCTTTTCGTTGTTTTCTACAAAGGAATTTTTTTGCAAAATGCGGAAATTGTTTTAAAATACCCCTTTACAAGCAAGCAAAGATATGGTATAATATCCGGTGTGTGGCGCGTGCCCGGTGATCGGATCATAGCGGTTCCCCGAAACCGTCCTTCACCCACCGATCGCTTAGCTCAGCGCACCAAAAAATCATATTTTGAAAGGTGAATAAAACCATGATGCTGAAAGACGAAAAGCAGACGATCATCGAAACCTATGCCATCCACGAGGGTGACACCGGCTCGCCTGAGGTGCAGATCGCACTTCTGACCTACCGTATCAACAACCTGACCGAGCACCTGAAGTCCAACCACAAGGACAACCACAGCCGCAGAGGTCTGTTCAAGATGGTCGGTCACAGAAGAAACCTGCTCAACTACCTGCAGAAGGTCGACATTGAGCGCTACCGTGCCATCATCGCGAAGCTGAACATCAGAAAGTAATCGCATACGGTTTCGGAGTGAAGAGTGGGGACGAAACATGCCCGGCTCCTCACTCCGTATTCTTTCCTCGCGGAAAGAATACGGAAAGTAACAGGTAAAAGTGAATCGTGAATAGGTTTTTGCGGGTTTTCGCACGGCGAAAACCGACCTTACTGTTTCACTCTTACCTCTTCCCTTTAACTTCAATTTCTCCCGCCGGATCAGCATTTAATCGCGCGCCCGCCGTGTTTTTTCGCGAAAAACTCGGGATGTAATAGGTCATAGTGAAAAGTGAATAAGTACTTTGAGGATTTTCGCCGCGCGAAAATCGACCTTACCTTTTCACTATTCACTCTTCACTATTACCTATTACCTTCCCTCGGACGTGGGATTAAGTGCTAAACCTGCGTGAGAAAAATACAATATTTTAACGGAGGTTTTCCCATGTCCGCATACCATGTTTCGAGCGCTCCCATGGAGTTCAAGAACTACAAGGTGTTCAATTACACCCTCGCCGGCAGACCCCTAGTGGTCGAGACCGGTAAGATCGCCGGCCTTGCCAACGGCTCCTGCCTGGTCCGCTACGGCGACACCGCAGTACTCTGCTGCGCAACCGCATCCGAAAAGCCCCGCGACGGCATCGACTTCCTGCCCCTCTCCGTCGACTTCGAGGAGAGAATGTACGCTGCAGGCAAGATTCCCGGCGGTTACCTCAAGAGAGAGGGCAAGCCCTCTGAGAAGGCAGTCCTGACCTCCCGCGTCATCGACCGCCCCATCCGTCCCCTCTTCCCCAAGGATCTGCGCAACGACGTTGCTCTGACCCTGACCGTCATGTCCGTTGACCATGACTGCTCCCCCGAGATCACCGCAATGATCGGTGCCTCCATCGCCCTCTCCATCTCCGACATTCCGTGGAACGGCCCCATCGGCGGCGTTTTCATGGGTCTCGTTGACGGCAAGCTGGTGGTCAACCCCACCGCCGCTGAGCGCGCTAAGAGCGATCTCGAGCTGACCGTTGCCGCTTCCGCCAAGAAGGTCGTTATGATCGAGGCAGGCGCAAACCAGGTTCCCGATGATATTATGTACGACGCCATCATGAAGGCTCACGACGAGATCAAGGATCTGCTCCAGTTCGTCGACGCCATCGTGGATGAGATCGGCAAGCCCAAGTTCGATTATCCTTCCTGCGAGCTGGATCACGACATGTTCGACGAGATCTTCGCTTTCTGTGAGAAAGACGTTATGGAAGCGCTTGACACCGACGACAAGACCGTTCGCGATGCCAAGATGGTTCCCATCAAGGACGCTATCCTCGCAAACTTCGGTGAGAAGTATGAGGGGCTTGACGTGATGATGGACGAGCTGGTCTACAAGATCCAGAAGAAGATCGTCCGCCGCTGGTTGCTCGTCGACAAGAAGCGCGTAGACGGCCGCCGCATGGATCAGATCCGTCCCCTCGGCTCCGAGGTCGGCGTTCTGCCCCGCACCCACGGCTCGGGTCTCTTCACCCGCGGTCAGACTCAGGTCCTCACCGTAGCAACGCTGGGCACCCTCTCCGAGGTCCAGATGCTGGACGGTATCGACGACGAGACCGAGAAGAGATATATGCACCACTACAACATGCCCGGCTTCTCCACCGGTGAGGCAAAGCCCACCCGCAGCCCCGGTCGCCGCGAGATCGGCCACGGTGCTCTGGCTGAGCGTTCCCTCGTTCCCGTACTGCCCTCCGCTGAGGAGTTCCCCTATGCCATCCGTCTGGTTTCCGACGTCGTTTCCTCCAACGGTTCCACCTCTCAGGGCTCCGTTTGCGGCTCTACTCTGGCACTGATGGATGCAGGCGTTCCGATCAAGGCTCCCGTTGCAGGTATCTCCTGCGGTCTGATCACCGCTGAGGACGGCTCTTGGGACACCATG
>JAFTMG010000015.1 GCA_017452525.1 Clostridia bacterium | reverse complement strand
GATCAATGATAAAAGTCCCGTGTCACACACTAAACAGCCCCATTTCGTGCGGCGCGCGCCACGGCAGCCAAAACGGCAGGGTCTCGGAGGTGCCTGACGTTTACGAAGTTTGCCCGCTCAAGCCATGCAAGGGAGGTATCCGTCAACCTGCTTATAATCGCCCCGCCCGACACGATTCACGGCGAGAGCAAGATAAGCATCCCGCCTCATACCCATAGTGTGAAAGCTTTTGAAGGAGTCCAGAGGGAACTTTTCTCGAAAAGTTCCCTCTGGCGGGTGCAGGGCAGAGCCCTGCCTTCGTTCGCGCCACGATACCTCCACCCCGCGTCCCCCGCAGGCAAACACACCGACGGAAATCCGTCTGTGCGGAGGGCTTTTTTACAAATTGGGGTAGACAAGTCCCGATTTTTGTGCTATAATAATTTGATAACAGTAGAATGAAGGAGTGTTGCTATGAAGGTCATTCCCATCTGTCCCGGGTCGGCGATGGCAAATTGCTATCTGATTGCCCACGAGGGGCACGCGCTGGTCGTTGACCCTTGCGTCACCGTTGCGTCGATCCTCCAAGCCGCCGAGGCGGAGGGCGCTGTCCTTGAGGGGATCCTGCTGACGCACGGACACTTCGATCACATTCTCTCGCTGGACACACTGCGAGATGCCACTTCTCTGCCCGCCTATATCCACGAGCAGGATCAGCAACTTCTCCCCGACGGGCAGAAAAACGCCTTTGCCCTCTTCTTCGGGCGGGACCGCGCCTTTCGCTCCGCCGAGCGCACCTTGCACGATGGCGATATCGTCCCTTTGGGCGACGCTTCCATCGAGGTCATCCACACACCCGGACACACGGGCGGCTCGGTCTGCTACCTTGCGGGCGACGCCCTTCTGACAGGCGACACCCTCTTTGCCGACACCTTCGGGCGCTACGATCTTTTCAGTGGCGATCTCACCGCGCTGAAGGACTCTCTGCGTCGTCTGGCGGTCCTTGACCCCGCGCTGACCTTGTACCCGGGTCACGGGGAAGATGCGCCGCTGGGCGAAGCCTGCGCCCGCGTGCGCCGCATTTTATCTTTGTAATTTATCAAATCCCCCACAGAAAGGATTTTTCGCATATGGAACTCCAAGATTTCATCACCCTTGCCGACCTGCTTTTCCCCCACGTCACCGAGACCCCCGAGGACATGGAGAAGCGCTTCCCGCCCCGACAGCTCCCCGAAGGAGCCAAGGTGACCCGCTTCGCGCCCAGCCCCACCGGCTTCGTCCACTTCGGCGGCATGTTCCCCGTGACAACTGCCGAGCGCCTGGCACACCAGAGCGGCGGTATCTTCTACCTGCGCATTGAGGACACCGATGCCCAGCGCGAGATCCCCGGCGCGGCGGAAAAGCTGATCACCACCCTTGCCGCCTACGGCATCCACTTTGACGAGGGTGCCATTCTCGACGAGAACGGCAAGATCGCCGACCACGGCGCTTACGGTCCTTACAAACAGAGCCTGCGCGGTCCCATCTACCACGTCTACGCCAAGCAGCTGGTTCGTGAAGGCAAGGCATATCCCGTCTTCACCACCCGCGAGGAGCTGGAGCAGATGGCGCAGGTGGACAAGAAGGCTGCCATCAAGGCAAAGGACTGGCACGAGGCAGAGGCGGCACAGCGCGAGGAGCAGCAGCGACAGCGCGCCATCACGCTGGATGAGGTCAAGGAGCAGCTTGCCGCAGGCAATCCCTTCTATCTCCGTCTGCTGGCGGACGGCAACGCCGAGAAGAAGCTGATCCTGACAGACCTGGTCAAGGGCAAGCTGGAGATCCCCGAAAACGAGGAGGACGCCGTTCTGCTCAAGAGCGACGGTATCCCCACCTATCACTTCGCGCACGCGGTGGACGACCATCTGATGGGCACCACCCACGTGATCCGCGGTGAGGAATGGCTCCCCAGCGTGGCACTCCACCTGATGCTCTTCCGTTACCTCGGCTTCCGCGCTCCCAAGTACATGCACATCGCGCAGCTGATGAAGCTGGACGAGAACGGCTCCAAAAAGAAGCTCTCCAAGCGTGACATGGGCGCCAACATGGACGATTACAAGCAGCTGGGCTACGTGGCAGAGTGCGTCAACGAGTACGTGATGACCCTGCTCAACTCCAACTACGAGGAGTGGCACATGCAGAATCCCGATAAGGCCTACACCGACTTCCCCTTCAGCATCAAAAAGATGAGCGCTTCGGGCTGTCTGTTCGATCTGAACAAGCTGGGCGACATCTCCAAAAACGTGCTTTCCCGCTGGACTGCCGAGCAGATCTATGACGGTCTGGTTGCCTGGGCACAGGAATATGACACCGAGTTTGCCGCCCTGCTCACCGCCGATCCCGACAAGGCAAAGGCGATCTTCGCCATCGGACGCGGCGGCAAGAAGCCCCGCAAGGACTTCGGCATCTGGAGCGAGGTCAAGGGCTACATGGGCTTCTTCTACGACGAATATTACCGCATCGAGGACACCATCCCCGAGACCTTCTCCCGCGAGGACGTGAAGGCGACCCTCGCCGCCTTCAAGGCATCCTACGACGAGGCGGACGACATGAACGCATGGTTTGACAAGGTCAAAGCCATTGCCACCGAGCTGGGCTACGCCGCCGATATGAAGGCATACAAGGCAGATCCCACCGCCTTCAAGGGCAACGTTGCCGACATCAGCATGTTCCTGCGCGTTGCCGTCACCGGCCGCTTCAACGCCCCCGATCTCTACACCGTCATGCACATCCTCGGCAAGGACACCACCTTCGCCCGCATCGACGCGCTGGCGGCATCGCTGTAATTTAAAATAAAAAAGAATGTGAGAATCTCACCATGGAAGAAAGAAACAGCAACTTTATACACGATATCATCGACGAGGATCTCCGCAACGATCCCAACCTGAAGATCCACACCCGCTTCCCGCCCGAGCCCAACGGCTACCTCCACATCGGTTCGGCAAAAGCCATTATGATCAACTATGAGACGGCGAAGAAATACGGCGGTCTCTTCAACCTGCGCTACGATGATACCAACCCCGCCAAGGAGGACAACGAATACGTGGAGTCCATCTACGAGGACCTCACCTGGCTGGGTGCTACCCCCTCGGGCGGCGTCTTCTACGGCTCGGATTACTTCGACAAATGCTACGAATACGCCGTCAAGCTGATCCGCGACGGCAAGGCTTACGTCTGCGATCTCACCGCCGAGGAGATGAAGGAATACCGCGGCACCCTCACCGAAAAGGGCAAGAACAGCCCCTACCGCGACCGCTCCGTGGAGGAGAATCTGGATCTGTTTGAGCGCATGAAGAACGGCGAGTTCCCCGACGGCGCCAAGACCCTGCGCGCCAAGATCGACATGGCATCCCCCAACATCAACATGCGTGACCCTGCCATCTACCGCATCGTTCACGTTTCCCACCACCGTCAGGGCGACAAGTGGTGCATCTACCCCCTCTACGACTACGCGCACCCCATTCAGGACGCGCTGGAGGGCATCACCCACTCCCTTTGCTCGCTGGAATTTGAGAACCACCGCCCGCTTTACGATTGGGTCGTGGAGAACATCGGCTTTGACCCCCGCCCCAAGCAGAGAGAGTTTGCCCGTTTGAACGTCACCAACACCGTCATGTCCAAGCGCTACCTGCGCTATCTGGTGGAAAACGACATGGTGGACGGCTGGGATGACCCCCGTCTGCCCACCCTCTGCGGTCTGCGCCGCCGCGGCTACACCCCCGAGTCCATCTTCAACTTCGTTCGCAGCGCGGGCATCTCGAAGGCGGACAGTCTGGTGGATATCGCCATGCTGGAGCATTGCATCCGCGAGGAGCTGAACGCCACCGCACCCCGCCGCATCTGCGTGGAGCATCCCATCAAGGTGGTCATTACCAACTATCCCGAGGACAAGGTGGAATACTTCGATCTGCCCAACAACCCGCAGGACCCCGAGGCGGGCACCCGTCCCGTTCCCTTCACCCGCGAGGTGTATATCGATGAGGCGGACTTCGCCGAGGTTCCCCCTCCGAAGTTCTTCCGCATGAAGCCCCAGGGCGAGGTCAGACTGATGGGCGCCTATATCGTCAAGTGCGAGGAGATCGTCAAGGACGGGAACGGCAACGTCGTCGAGATCCGCTGCACCGCCGATCTTGAGACCGGCAACGGCATGCCCACCGACGGCAGAAAGATCAAGGGCACCATCCACTGGCTCTCCGCCAAGTTTGCCAAGGAAGCGACCCTGATGCTTTACGATAAGCTCTTCACCATTGAGAACGTCAACGACATTCCCGAGGGCAAGACCTACAACGATTACCTCAATCCCGCATCCCTCACCAAGGTGGAGCATTGCAAGATCGAGGCTTCTCTGGCAGACGCCAAGCCCGGCGACAAGTTCCAGTTTGTCCGCGACGGCTATTACTGCAAGGACACCAAGCATGAGAACACCTTCAACCGCGTGGTCGGTCTGAAGGACAGCTTCCCCAAGAAGTGATCGCCATGGAAAAACTGACACCTGAGCTGCTGCTGCAAGCCCTGCCTTACGCCTATCTTGCCGTGATCTCGCTGATCGCCGTGTGCGTGACCTGCTACGACAAGTTCGCCGCCAAGCATCTCCCCGGTCGCCGTACCCGTGAGAAGACCCTCTTCCTCATCTCGGCGCTGGGCGGATCGGTGGCAATGTTGCTCACCATGCAGATCATTCGTCACAAGACCCGACACAAGTCCTTTATGATCGGCATCCCGCTGATCATTCTGGCGCAGGCGCTTTTGATATTCGGCATCTGGTATCTCTTATAACGGATCGGAGCGTACAAATATGGAACAAAGTAAGATCGACCGCATCAACGAGCTGGCGCGCAAATCCAAGGTCGAGCCCTTGACCGAGGAGGAGCTGGCGGAGCAGAAGGCGCTGCGCGAGGAATATATCGCCTCCTTCCGCGCCATGTTCCGCGGACAGCTGGACAACACGGTCATCCAGAGACCCGACGGCTCCCGTGAGTCGCTGAAGGGTCGCGGAAAGAAGTAACTATCAAAATCGTCCCCCGCCCGCAGTCTGCGGGCGGGGGATCTTTTGCCCGCCGTGTCAAATTCCCTGTTGAAACGGCGGGGGAAATGGTGTATAATAAAGAAAAACGGCAGAAGAGGAAGGTTCGTTATGGCAACATCCGTATTTATCAGCTACCGCCGCGACGGCGGGGAGGGCTTTGCGCATATGTTCAATATGATCCTCACCCAGAGGGGGTATCAGGTCTTTTACGATATCGAACGGCTTGGCTCGGGCGAGTTTCCCCAAAAGATCCTCCGCGAGATCGAACAGACGGACGTCTTCCTTTCCCTGCTCACCAAGGATGCCCTTGCGCGTTGTGAGAGCGAGAATGACTGGGTCCGCCGTGAGATCACCCACGCGCTTTCACTGAAAAAGCAGATCGTCCCCGTCTTTTTCCGCGGCTTTGCATTTCCGCAGAGCCTGCCGCGGGGGATGGAGCGCTTGCCCGATATGAACGGCGTTCAGATCAACGATATGTTTGATTTCGATGCCAAAATGGACCGCCTGTGCAAGGCGATCGACGAGGCGGCAGTCAAGGCGGCGCAAAACACGCCCGAGGAGCCGACCGCGGAGGAGCTGGAGGATCGGGAATTTCTCGCCCATTGCAAAATGGACGGCGACGTGCTGGTCAAATTTTACTACTATTGCAAAGAAGAGGTCCGCGTGCCCGCTTCGGTGCGCGCGATCGGCGCGGAGGCGTTCTTTCAATGCACCGAGCTGCGGCGCGTCACCCTCTGCGAGGGGCTGGAGTCTGTGGGGGCGCGCGCCTTTTGGGGCTGCAGCGGGCTGAATGAGGTCGTCTTCCCAAGCAGTCTGCGGTCGATCTGCTACGAGGCATTCACCGATTGCGCCGCTCTTGCAAAGGTCTCCTTCCGTGAGGGACTTGAATCCATCGGCGAGGGTGCCTTTGCCGGATGCGCCGCCATCGGGAGTCTCTCTCTCCCGCAGGGCTTGCGCTCGATCGGCGACCGCGCCTTTTCCGGCTGTGTCGGCGTGACTGAGCTTTCCTTGGGCGAGGGCTTGCTGTCGGTGGGCGCGGAGGCATTCGTCGGCTGTACGGGCATCCCGCGTCTGGAGCTTCCCCGGGGGCTGGTATCCCTGGGGGCGAACGCCTTTGACGGTTGCGTCGGGATCCGCGCGCTTACCCTCCGTGAGGGGCTGAGATCGATCGGAGATTTCGCCTTTTTCGGCTGTGTCGGCATAGAGGAGGTCTCCTTCCCCGAGGGAGTGGAGATCATCGGAGATAGCGCCTTTGAGGGCTGCGCCGCACTTGCGCGGGTGTCCTTCCCGAAGGGGCTGCGCGAGATCCGGGCAGGTGCCTTTCTCGAATGTACCGCCCTGACCGAGCTTTCGCTCCCCGAAGGGTTGACGACCGTCGGTCTGAGCGCCTTCAGCGAGTGCCGCCGGCTTTTGCGGGTCACCTTCCCCGAAAGTCTGGAGACGCTGGGGGAGTATGCCTTTGCGCATTGCGACGGTCTTACCGAGGTCAAGCTCCCCGGCGGTCTTCGGAATATCGGCGAGAGTGCCTTTGCCGATTGCACCGCACTCACTCAGATCACCTTCCCCGGCGGTCTGGACGCGATTGGACCAACCGCCTTTGAGAATTGCGTCTCGCTGACGCAAATATCTCTCCCCCACGGCTTGCGGATCGTGGGACCGCGCGCCTTTGGCGGCTGCAGCGCCCTGACGGACGTTTTCGTCTGCGATGGGCAAACGATGATCAGCTCTTCCGCCTTCCGCCACTGCCCCGCCCTGCGCCGTCTCTCCCTCCCCAGAAATGGGAGAACACCGCACCTCATTCCTGTTCCCAAGGAGCTTGAGATCGTCCGTCGGGAGGATTGACGGGCGATGGGAAGTATACCAAAAAGAGCCATACGGAGATTGGGTGATGTCCTTATCGGAGAAATAAAATAAGGGTATGGGCATAGCCAGAGGCATTTGTTAAACAAATGCGAAACTGGCGATAAAAACAGAAGAGAGAGTAACGCGGAAACAAATTTCCGTGAGGCTCTCTCTTCTCTGCTTTATATGTGAGTGATATTCTTTGCTACGCAAAGAGTGATATTGCCCTTCGGGCAGTGATATTGTTCGGCTACGCCTCACAGTGATATTCTATTCGCCCATAAACTCGCGGAGCGAATACCACTCGGCGACAGCCGAATATCACTGCGCAGCAATAGAACTCGCCGCAGGCGAATAGAACTGGCGTGATACTCCGTTAAGAGTATCACGCCGTTTCCGTGCCAATCAGTCCTCGCGGTGGACGAGAGCGTAGGCGGGGAGACCGAAGAGGGGCTGCTTGCCCCAACTGCGGGGGACCGATATCCGCATCAGATTCTTGCACCCGAAGAACGCCCTCGGGTCGAGCTTCGTGCCGATATCGGCGATCAGGATATCCTCTATGCCCTCACAACCGTAAAAGGCGTCCTTGGCAACCTCACGCAAGCCGCGCGGCAGCGATAGCCGCGTCAGGCGGGAGCAGCGCATAAAGGCAGCCGCGCCGATCGAGTGCAGATCCTGCGGCAGCGTCAGCTCCGTGACGCCGGTGCAATCCGTGAAGGCGCATTTTCCCACCGTCTCCAGCCCCTGCGGCAGAGCAAGCCGTGTGATGCCGTGGCACCCGTAAAAGGCACTCGCCCCCAACTTTTTCAGCCCCTGCGCGAAGTCAACCTCCGCAAGACCCGTGCAGTTTGCAAACGCCCAATCGCCGATCTCCTCCACGCCCGTCGTCAGATCCAGCCGCCGCAGCTGCCGACAGCCGCGGAACGCCTCTTTCCCGATCACGCGGACCGAGGCGGGAATGCGGATCTCCTCCTTGCCGAAGAAGCGGAATTTCACCAGCACGTCGCCCTTCATCTCGCAGTGGGCGAGGGTCTCGCGATCCTCCTCCTCCGCTTCGTCAAAAAGCTTTTGGACCTCCTGTATGCTCTCAATATAGCCCTTCAGCTGCTCCAGCGTCATGTGTCCCGACGCCGTGGACGCCGCCGCCATCTCCACAAGATCGGCATAAGCAGGCGCGGAGGAGGGCGTCTCCCTGCACACCTGAAGAAGCTCTGCCCTTGCCAGACTTCGCACAAAGGCGTCATCCCCCGAGTACTTGTCGCGGAAAACGGCTTGGGATGTGCCAAGCTGCAGATCCATGCCGTGCTTCAGCTCCACGCGGTCCAGATACGCCACCAGGATCTCCTTGTCCTTGGTGTACGCCAGATTGACCTCGTTGCGGCAGTTTTTGGAGTCCACCGACGCCTCGGTGACGAAATAGATCATGCGCGCGCACCCGCGCACCCGCGCGGCGACAAAGGCGGGCCACTCCGAGCCGACCTCGATGCCTTCGTCAAACCAGATGCGGAAGCCCTCCGCGGCAAGCGTCTCCAGAATGGGCAGCACCCGCGCGCTGTCCTTGTGCGCGTAGCTGATGAAGATGTAATTTTCGTTTCCCTTATAAGGCGTCATGGCAGCCTCCTTGTGTGTCCTTGGATCTTTTGTTCTATTGTATCACAGATCGCCGCCCTTGAAAAGAGGGGGGCGGCTTTTTTTGCGAAAAATTTGCCCGGCAGCCCCGCGGATACCGCGTACGCCACGCCGCCGACAGCGCGGTCAGAGCGAGCCGAATTTGCGGACGCTGAGGGGCGTGGTCCCCAACTGCTTTTTGAATATCTTACGAAAATAGGCACTTGAACTGAAGCCCAGACGCTCGGAGATATCCTCCACCCGCAGCTCGGTTGCCGAGAGAAGGTCCACCGCCATCTCACACAGCACCCGCTGTTTGATCTCATTGGGCGTCCCGCCCGCGGCACGGCGGAAAACAACGTACAGATAAGGCTCGCTGATCCCGCAGGCGGCGGCGATCTCGGGGACGGTACAGCGGGGATGCTCGGCAATATAGATTTTTGCCTGTTTTACGATCTTGTCCTCTCGCTCGTCTCCTTGCGTCAGGTGAGGCATCACGCGGTCAAGCACCCCGTAGAAAAGGCTGAGTGAGCGGCAGGTGACGGTACATCCCCTCTCCATAGGGATGGACAGCATCGCCTCCCGCAAGGATGCATCGGCGGGAATGACCTGCAGGCGGCTCCGAAATTCCTCCCGCGTGCCCGTCTCAAAGAAGCCCAAGGAGAGAAAATCCACCTTCTCTCCTTGCCAGAAGGACTGATATCGGTACCCTTTCGGGATATAAAAAACGTCTCCTGCCCCGAGGCGGACGGTGCCGTTCTCCGAGACGATGCGTCCCTCACCGCTGATCAGATAGGACAGATAGTGCATGGGGGCACCGCGGCGGTTATCGTAATAATGCCGCCCCGCACGGACGGTACGATGGAACTTAAAATTGCAATTCAGATACATTTTTCACTCTCCCGATCCGAATAGAATTTTACTCTTTTTTTATATAATACGCTATTGCGCCCCATTTGTCAATCCCTTATAATAAAATAAAAGCTGTCGAAAAGGAGGAATTTCCGGCGTGAAACGAATTCTGGTCCTGGGCGCCACGGGCGCCATGGGTATTTATCTTGTCCCCGAGCTTGCCCGCCGCGGCTTTGCGGTGGACGCCCTCTCGCTGGACGAAAGCGGTCCCTCGGCGGGAATGGCGGGGGTGACATATCACAGGTGTGATGCCAAGGATAACGGCATTTTACGGAAGTTTTTTGCCCGCTGTCACTATGATGCCATTGTGGACTTTATGCTCTATTCCACTGCCGAGGTGGAGGCACGGCACCGCATGATGACAGAAAACACCGACCACTATATCTTTCTTTCCTCCTATCGGGTCTATGCCGACTGCGAGCATCCCGTGCGGGAGACCTCGCCGCGACTGTTGGATGTGACGACGGACGAGGTGTTCCTTGCCCGCCGCCTTAAGGAATACGCCCTCTACAAAGCGGAGCAGGAGGACGTTCTGCGGGCATCGGGCGCACGGAACTTCACCGTTCTCCGCCCCACCATGGTCTATTCCACCTACCGCTATCAGCTGGTGGGGCTGGAGGCACCCACCTTCCTCTACCGCGCACAGAAGAACAAGCTCACCGTGCTTCCCGAAAACGCCCTGCCCCTGCACGCGGCTATGACCTGGTCGGGAGACGTGGCGAAGCTGATCGCGGGCTTGCTTTGGAAGGACGCCGCCATGGGCGAGACCTTTACCGTGGGCAGCGGCGAGATCATCACCTGGGGGGAGGTCGCCGACATTTACCGTGAGCTGACGGGCTTGCGCATCATGACCGTCAGCCCCGAGGAATACGCCAAGGTCTTTGCCATCAGCCCCTCGGAGTGGTACAAGCACATTTACGACCGCTTCTTTGACCGCGTGATCGACAACAGCAAGATCCTTGCCGTGACGGGAATGCGCCGCGAGGACTTTCTGCCCCTGCGGGAAGGACTTGCCCGCGAGCTTAACAGCATCCGCGGCAGACACATCTGGACACCCAACAAATACAGCGACAGCATGGACACCTACCTGGCATCCATCGGAAAATAAAAACAAGGAGCTTCAACGCATGATGAAAAAGCTGACTTCCGCTTTACTCCTGGCAGCAATGCTGACCGTCTCCCTCACCGCCTGCGGCAAAGCGGAGACACCTCCCGACACGACCACAGCCCCCTCGGGGGCGGAGACAACAACGCAGGTCACCACGGCGGTGACCACCGAGAACCCCTATGACGAGAACGGCTACCTCAAGGACGGACTGCCCGAGGACCTGACGCTGAACGGCGAGACGGTGAACGTCTACATTGCCGACTACAACTCCGCCTATGCCGTGGACATGTATGCCGAGCAGTTGACGGGCGACCGCCTGCGCGACACCGTCTACCATGTGACCGCCTCGGTGGAGGAGCGGCTGGGCGTGGATCTGGCATACCGCACCAAGCAGTTCGTCTGGGCGGATTTCACCAACTTCCAGGCGGAGGTCACCAATGAGATCCTTTCGGGCACCTCCTCCTTCGACATCCTCTTCGGCGTTCATCACTATGCGGCACAGATGGTGAAGAACAACTACTTTGTGGACCTCTCCAAAACGCCCCACGTGGATCTGACCAAGCCGTGGTACAACCAGACCATTCTGGACACCGTCATGCCTACCGACTACATCAGCTTTGTGGCGGGCTCCTTCTCGCTGGTCAACATCAAATCCGCCTTTGCCATGTATTACAACGCCGATCTCTATGCCTCTCTGGGACGCACCGAGGATCTGATCGCGCTGGTAAAAGAGGGGAAATGGACCCGAGAAAAGCTGGAGGCGCTGACGTTGGACGCCTACGCCGATCTGGACGGCGACAACGTGGCTGACCCCTCCGACCGCTACGGCATTACCTTTGGCGACTGGAACAAATACTGTTGCTTCCCCGCCGCCTTTGACATGGAGATCGTGGGACGTGACGATGCGAACAGCTTTGTCTGCCGCTTCGACAGCGAGCGCGCCGTGGATGCCGTGGCATATCTTTGCAGTCTGATCCATGACAATCCCACCACCCTGCCCGCCCTCTCCAGCAGTGTCGCAGACGCCAATAGCTACATGGTGGACTCCGGCGGCGGCAATCGCGTCAGCAAGCCCTTTATGGACGGAAACGCCATGTTCACCTTCTCACTGGTAGGCGACGCGGCGACCATCAGCCCCCATGTGGAATTCAATTTCGGTATTCTGCCTACACCCAAATGGGATGAATCTCAGGAGACATACCAGACCTCGCTCCAGCGCTCCTGCTACGCGCTGATCCCCACCACCGTACAGAATGAGACTGCCGCCGGCGCAGTGCTGGAAGCGATCTCCAGTGAGACCTACCGCACGCTGGTGCCCGAATACTGTGATGTCATGCTCAAGACCCGCTATTCCAACAGTCAGGACGTCAGCGACATGTACGCGCTGATCCTGGACAGCATCATCTTCGATCCCGGTGTGGAGTATTCCCAGATCATTGGCGCCCCCACCGACACCTTCCGCGCCTCCCTGACCAACAACAACCCCAACTGGTCCTCCGTCATCAAGGGTATGATACGTGTCATCGACAAAAAGCTGGGTACTCTGATCCCCGCTTGAGGCAAGTGTGAGAAAACAGATTTACAGAAACTGCCCCCGGCAAATGTCGAGGGCGGTTTCTGTCTGTTGAAAAACTTCAAATTTGGGTTTGTCGGGGTGGAGGTATCGTGGCGCGGACGAAGGCAGGGCTCTGCCCTGCACCCGCAAGGGAACCCTTTTTTGAAGGGTTCCCTTGACCCTCCGAAAATCTTCAAATAGGGGTATGAGGCGAGGTGATTATCTTGCTCTCGCCGTGGAGGGGTTCGGGCGGGGCGGTTATGAGCGGATAGACGGATGATAACCTGTCATGGTTCGAGCGGGCAAACTTCGTTCGCGTCAGGCACCTCCGAGACCCTGCCGCTTCGGCTGCCGTGGCGCG
>JAFTMG010000082.1 GCA_017452525.1 Clostridia bacterium | reverse complement strand
GGTCAAATGCCTGTAGACCTCTGAAACAGGTGAGAAAAACGTGCAATTTTGACCCGAAATGCCATAGAAAATGACCCAAATTCTTACTTGTAGACACCAGAGACAAAAATGGTTAGCGAGTGGGAATAATACCTAATGGCTAACAAGTGCCCGAAAACCCTTGAAAATAAAGGGCTTTCGGGCATTTATACAATCTATGGAAATTGCCACTGCAACACTTTTGCAACATGCCATGGAAAAAGCATGAAAAGAAATGGTTGCAAGTGGTTTTTAAGTAGATGGGAGGTGACGTATGGGAACTTGGAATACCAGTATCACAGGTAATGATACTGCACAGGATTTATATATTGAATACTCTGCTGCCTTCTATAAGTTTGATGTGGAAGAAGCGTTGAAGCAGATTGATAACTATATCAGAACAGAAATGTTTGATGAATCGGATGAAGAAGAATGGTGCAACTATATTTATTCACTTGCTGATTTTATGTGGAAGAAAGGCATATTGACAGATTCGATACGCAATAAAGCTATTGAAATGATTGATAGCGGATTCGGTTTGGAGTTGTGGCAAGAAGCCGGTCAAAAGACTTTTGATTCCCGAAAAAAGAAGCTTACCGAGTTCAAAGAAAAACTATTATCACCGCAGCCGTCAAGGAAGAAAATCAAGCCGAATGTACACACGGAACGGATTTTTGATGACGGAGATATCATTGCTGTTCAGTTGCAGACATCTGGGAAACCATATACGGAACAAGAAACAAAACTAATTTCCGAAGAAGATTTTCATGCGTTTGATGGGAAATATGTGTTGATGCAATTGGTAAATTGCTATGCAAGTTGGACATCAAGCATAGTACTGGAGGTTAAGGATTATTGGGCTTGTTTCCGTTTGTTTGACGGTATTTATGACACCGTTCCAAATGATGTAGATTTGCTGTCATTGAAAGACGCATTGATACATCAAGGACAAAAGATAAGTTCTATCTTTACTTGTGAGAGCAATATGTTTTATTTCAAGCGTAGAAATTACAAAGTGATATGTAATCGCAAAGATCTGCTCTCAGGTTTGGATACAAACTCCAATAATTCAATCTTCTGGGGGATCAACAAACCCTGGTCAAATCCCGATTCACAGATTGTAGCTGCTATGGGAAACCAAATTATATGCAAAGAGTTTTCGGGCACTACCGAACAAGTTGAGCATATTTGCCGATACGCAAATCGATATGGCAGGTTTGATTACAGTTTGTCCCGTGAGGAAAACGAAGCAAGGTATATCACGGAAGAAAAAATCATTGCAGAAAGAATTAACAAAGACATTTCAAACGGTGGAAAATTGTATAGTATATCCTTTGGCAGAGAAATCGGAGTCGTTACGGTAAATAACGGACATATAGATAATTTATACATCGAAGGGCAGTATCAACGTAATGGTTTTGGAAGTCGTCTTCTTGAGTATGTGCTATCAATTAGTGGAAAAGAATCCTATATTGATGTTCCTTTATCAAACAAAGAATTGCTTCATATTTGCGATAAGCTCGGATTGGTAAAAACAAAACGAACCGAGTACACGGTTCGAATGGAAAAGCCATAACCCCAAAGCCACTCGACACCATCACACAGACAAGTTTGCAACATTTTCTGCAACAAAAGTTTTGAGAAATGAAATAATGGGTGGGAAATCGGTGTCAAAATTGCCTTTTAGAATAATATTTAGGGCATAAATAAGCAAAAGAAGAACACCGAAAAAGAGTGGGAATAATCAAATAAGGTTTTCAAGTGGCTTGGAAGCCTTATTCCAAGCCACTTTTTGCACGTTTCGCAAGTTTGTGTGACAACGTTTTTGGCAACGCCCCGCTGTTAAACGGACGGAATGAATAAAACACCATTCATTCTACGAAAAGCTGAAAATGCTTGAAAGGAGATCATTATGGTCAAACATCTCGATATATCAGAGCTCAATGAAAGAATATCACTCAACTTCAATCGTCTTGCCAACAGTGACTATTATCAGATAGGCAGAGTATTCTCGCCTGCAGATTACGAATGGTACGGAGACAAAGAGGGACGCGCGTTGCTGGCGTTTGTCTGTCACTACAGAATCAGCGGCAAGGTGATTCCCTGCATGCAGGAAATGATGCGGGAACTGCCCGAAAGACTCAATTCAAAGGGCTATTTCGGTCCCGTGTTCGACGGCAAAACGATACACGAGCAGCAGCTGTCGGGACATTCGTGGCTGCTTCGCGGTCTTTGTGAGCATTATGAAGCTTTTGGGGACAGTTACTCCCTTGAGATGATCCGAAAGATAAGCGAAAATCTGTATTTGCCCATTACAGATCGCATTTCGGGATATCCGATACACCGAGCAGATCAAAACGACGGCGGAGTCAGCGGAAGCCGTATTTCCGACACGGACGGCTGGATACTTTCAAGCGACACAGGCTGTGCCTTTATGAGTATTGACGGTCTTGCTCACGTCTTCCGCGTGACAGGGGACGAACGGGTAAAGAAGCTTCTCGATGAGATGATATCGGTCTATCTGGCAATCGACAAGGTGGCTCTCAAAGCGCAAACGCATTGCACTCTTACCGCGGCGCGCGGCATGATGATGACCTATGGTGAGACTCAGGACGCAAAGTATCTCAAGGGAGCTGAAAGCATCCTTGATCTCTATGTAAACGGTGGGGGCATGACCGAAACCTATCAGAATCTCAACTGGTGGAACAAACCTGACACGTGGACAGAGCCCTGCGCCATTGTGGATTCTCTTATGCTTGCGCTGGATCTTTATAAAACTACAGGCAAGCCTTGCTATCGCACGATTGCGGCAAGGGTATATCACAACGGACTTGCCACGGCGCAACGCTCAAACGGCGGGGCCGGAACGGATCAACCGGTCGTCAAAGGACTGCTGGATACTCTTTGCACGGCGGGTGTTTACGAGGCATACTTCTGCTGCACGATGCGTCTCGCTGAGGGCTTGCGATACATAAAAGATCACGCGAAGCTGCTCTATGCCGAGCTTGACGGAACCGTGAGCCAAAAGAATGGCGTTTACTCCGATGGGGATATCATGTACGCTGAGGTCAGCCCCGAGCTTGAAGCTTATGCCGAACGTTTCACCGAGGTCGACGGACACAGGCTTTGCCCTATCGTTAAATATTTTAAGGTTCCCGAGGATATTGCCAAGTCGGGAAAGCAGAGGATCATTTTTTGACCGACGTTTGCCACGGTAAATAACAATAGGAAAACGCGAGAAAAGAACTGAATTCACTCGATATCATGCTGATTTGAGCGAGTGGGAATCATTTTCAAGTGCCTTGAAAAACCTTACCCCAAGCCACTTTTTGCAAGAAAGGAGCAAATATGAAACGAATCGTTTGGATTCTTCTTTCAATCACACTATGCCTCGCTGCTTTGGCGGGATGCTCTGACAGCCGGTATGATGTCGATTGGATCATCGGAAAAACCTCCGCCGAGGTCATCGGCAAATACGGTGCGTTTGATTGCACCTACATGTCGGCGGGAGAAGACGGGTTATACAGGAGCAAATGCGGCTACACGGTCAAGGAACCGCGAAGAGGTTTTCTCGGTACGTCGCCCGAGGTTTTGCTCTTTATCCGCTTTGACGAAAGCGGAATCGCAGTTGATTGCGAAGAAGGATACCGTCCCGGAGGCTGAATAACATACACTCTCGATAGCCTACAAATGCCCGAGATCCCTTATTTATCAAGGGATTTCGGGCATTCTTTTTTGGCAAGACACTGCATATATTTCAAAAAATTCACCGCAACTTTTTGGTCAGATACAGCACCAAATCATCATCCACACGGTAATTTTCATAAGGTGCGCACGGAGAATTGCCGTACCAGACACCGCTGCCATCCAAAATGTAGCCGCGTTTGTTGTACATTCGCTGGGCGTTGCCATAGCTGCAATACAGGCCTACGCCAAGGTACACGGTATCGGCGTAGCGACCGGAAATTTCCTCGGCGATATCCATCAGTTTGCTACCGATGCCATTACAACGGTATTTTTCCAAAACACCGAAATCTACAATTTCAGGCCATAGACCATGTTGAAAAGGACCTGCTTTTCGTCCCGGATACACGTTGATATAACCGGCAACATTGCCGTTGTATTCCGCCACCAGATTGACAGAAATGCCCTCAGCCTGATCTTGCAAACGCATCAAATACTTATCAATACTCTGATGCCAGCCTTGGGCGATCTCCTCATCGGTGATGATCTGAGCGTCAGACGCCTGCAAATCGCGGATCAGAATATTTTTATCAGAATAGTAAATCATGTGTCCCTCCCCGACATAACAATTGCTTTTATTTTATCACAAAAAGAAATTTTAAGCAAGTATCTTAGGCTATCATTCAAAGCCAAAACATTTTACATACAAAAACGCCGTTATTCTCAAAAAAATGTTCAATTAAGATTGAAAAAGCAGAAAAACATGATATAATGATTCCAAAACATATATACGCCCCATCGGAGAAAAGCATATGAAAACATTTGAAATTGAAAAAACAGTCTGTGTCAAAGAGAACGACATCATACGAAAGGCGACCGACCGCACGTACGTGCGCGATGTCACCATTCCTGCCGGGATTGGTACGGAGGTCCGCATCGGTCTGCTTTCCGACATTCACATCAATTACTGCAACGAACGGGATTTTGTGGAAGCCGATCCCGTCATCATGAGTACGTATGAGAACAGAAAATGGAACGCCAATGCGGAATCCGTGCCCAAATTACAACGCGCGTTTGAGTTTCTCGACGATATGGACCAGATCGTACTCTGCGGTGACACGCTGGACTACATTTCTCACGGCACCCTGGAGCTGATGCAAAAGGAGGTCTGGGACAAGCACCCGGACGTTCTTGCCGTGGTGGGCGGTCACGAGCTGCACCGAAGGATGCAGGGCAAGGTTCCCGACCCGCTCACGGATGAGGAACGCCTCGCCATCATCGGGCAATTCTGGAAGCACGACATTTATTATACCTCCAAGCTGATCCGGAACAAGGTACTTGCCGTTGCCATGCTGGATCACGAGGCACACTTCAACGAAAAGCAGTTGAAGCTGTTGCGGGAAGACCTCGCAGAAGCTCGTCAAAACGGTTACGTTGTTCTGATCTTCGTCCACGAGCCCTTTGCCACCCACGACCCTTGCGATCGCGAATTCCGCGCGGAGGACACCATGCATCTAGGCGACCCCTCGGGTTATCCGAGAGATTTTTGCGACGGTGCCGCGAGAGGTACCTACATGGTGGGCAGTGACGGCTGCGACGCTACGACGCGCGAGGTCTACGAGCTGATCACCCACAGCGCCGACGTGGTCAAAGCCGTGTTCGCGGGGCATTTCCACAGTGATATTCACCTGGATATCCGCGCCCGCACACCGGATGGAGAGGAGACCGTGATCCCCCAATTCATCTCCACCGCTCTCGCCTACGGCGCGGGACACATGATGCGGATCCTCGTCCGCTGATCACATTACAGACCAAACGGAGAAATTACCATGAATCATCAAAGACGCGACACATGGATGATGGTCGGCTCCATGGCGATATTCGGCACCATCGGCGCCTTCGTCCGCCACATTCCCCTCCCGTCGGGCGAGATCGCCCTCTGGCGGGCGGTGTTGGCGACGGTACTGATCGGCGGCTTTCTGCTGATCACGCGCCGACGCATCCCCTTTCGCGCCATCCGAAAGCAGATCCCCCTTCTGCTTTTCTCGGGCATGGCGATGGGACTCAACTGGATCTTGCTGTTTGAAGCCTACAAATACACCTCGGTCTCGGCGGCAACGCTGAGCTACTATTTCGCGCCCGTGATTGTCACCCTCGCCTGCCCCCTGCTCTTTCGGGAACGGATGGGAGCTAAGCAATGGCTCTGCTTTATCATGTCGACCGTAGGCATCGTGCTGATCACCGGACTTGGTGAGGGAGAGAGCGGCGGCAGTCACCATATCGGCATTCTGTTCGGGCTTGGCGCGGCGGTCTTTTACGCCACCGTCATCCTGCTTAACAAGTTTATCCGCGGCGTGGACGGCATTCATCGCACCTTTTTACAGTTTCTCGCCTCCCTTTTTGCCCTGATTCCCTACGTTGCGTTGACCGACGGCATTCGCCTCGGCACACTGGACGGGATCGGATGGGGATGCCTGCTCACCGTAGGTCTGCTCCACACCGGCATCACCTACTGCCTCTATTTCTCCTCGCTCAAGGAACTGCCGGGGCAAAAGGCGGCGATCCTCAGCTACATCGACCCGCTGGTGGCGATCCTCGTCTCGGTCCTGCTGCTGAACGAGGGCATGACCGTATGGCAGATCCTCGGCGGCGTTCTGATCCTCGGGTTTACCTGTTGGAACGAGATCTCCCCCCAAAAATAACATAAAAGCACCGTTGGACTCTGCGCACCGATCGGTATTGAAAAATGACACGCACTGTGCTATACTATAAAAAAGGAGGGAGCCATGCTTTACTATACCACGTTCTCTTCCCCCATCGGCAGGTTGATCCCGACAAGCGACGGCGAGTCCCTGACGGGGCTTTGGATCGAGGGACAAAAATATGCTTTCAACCCCAAGGGCACCCCGACCGCGCAGGACGGGCTTCCCGTATTTCTTCTCACCCGCGCATGGCTTGACCGTTATTTTCGCGGTGAGCGCCCCGCGCCGCGGGAATTACCGCTCGCCCCGCAGGGGTCCGCGTTCCGCCAAGCCGTCTGGCAATGCCTGCTTGATATTCCCTATGGGGAAACGACCGCATACAGCACCATTGCCAAGCGCGTTGCCCCCATGCTCGGCAAGGAGACCATGTCCGCCCAAGCGGTGGGCGGGGCTGTCGGGCACAATCCCATTTCCATCATCATTCCCTGCCACCGCGTCATCGGCACGGACGGCTCGTTGACCGGCTATGCCGGAGGACTGCACCTCAAGCGCCGTCTGCTGATCCACGAGGGCATCGATATTACTCACACATAAGGAGACCGCCATGAAGCTTGGACTTTTTACCGACCCGCACTATTGCGATCAGGACGTGACCTGCCGCACCCGCCGCCCCGTTCTGTCCTACGGCAAGATTCGCGAGGCGATGGAGACCTTTGTCCGCGAGAAAGTTGATTTTGTTCTCTGTCTTGGTGATATCATCGATAAATGCGATGATCCACAGGTAAATATTGAGAAAACACGTGAAATCGCCGATCTGATCCACTCTTATGCTCTGCCCTTTTATTCGCTGATGGGAAATCACGATGCCAATGTGTTCACGCAAAGAGAATTTAACGAGTTGGTCAACAGACACTCTTTCCCATCCCCCGTATCTATCACGGTATGCGGAAAAGAGCTCATTCTGCTGGATGCCAATTACAACGATGATGGCAGCTCCTATGCGCCGGGCGAGGTAAACTGGAAAAATACATACATTCCCGAGGAGCAGTTGCGCACCCGTGAGCAAAAGCTCAACGATCCGACCGTCACCGAGGCTTATGTCTTCATGCATCAGAACCTTGACCCCGAGGTACAGCAGGATCACATTGTACACAATGCAGAAGCCGTCCGAAAAATGATTCGTGCTTCCGGCAAGGTCAAGGCTGTTTTCCAAGGGCATTATCACAAGGGACATGAGACCATCATCGACGGCATCCCCTATCACACCCTCCCTGCCATGTGTGAGGGAGAAGAAAACCGATTTATAATCGTTGAACTGTAAAGGAGCGACTTACCATGAATACCATCACACTCAAAAAGGATCTCACCGTCCGCGCCGCGTATGACTGCATCGTCTGCGGGGGCGGTTGCGCCGGCTTCGTTGCTGCCATCTCCGCCGCACGTGCGGGACTGCGCGTGGCACTGGTCGAGCGCTACGGCTTTCTCGGCGGTACGGCAACTGCCGGCTACGTGGTCCCGATCAGCGGCTTTTACTTCAAGGAAAAGCGCGTGGTCGGCGGCATTGCGTGGGAATTTGTCAACCGTCTGGAGGCGCAGGGCGCGGCAATGGTCGAACTGCCCAAGGGACACGTCTCGGTCCATCCCGAAAACTACAAGGTCGTCGCCGAGCAGATGGCGGAGGAATGCGGCGTGGAGCTGTATACCAACACCGTACTGATCGACTGCCTGACCGACGGTCAAAGAGTGACCCACGTCATTCTCAACGACAAGAGCGGCACCTATGCCCTCACCGCCGAGACCTTCATCGATGCCACGGGTGACGGCGACCTTGCCTATATGGCAGGCGCGCCCATGAAAAGCGCCGACAGCGGCACCATGCAGCCCCTCTCCCTCTGCTTCGTCATCGAAAATACCGACGCCACCACCGATCTGCTGAAAAATTACATCCACCACAACGGGCGGGACGCCAAGCAGTCGGTCAACACCGCCATCCGTGAATATCTGCTTTCCTGTCCCGACGCGCCGCAGTTCGGCGGTCCTTGGTTTAACACGCTCCTTCTCGGCAAGAGCCTTGCCGTCAACGTCACCCGCGCAGGCTGCGACGCCACCGATCCCCGCGCCTTTGCCGCTGCCGAGCGCAAGCTGCGCCGCGATATGTTCGCCATTGTGGATCTGCTTCGTGCCAAGTTTCCCGAATTCAAGGACTGCGCCATCGTTTCCTCCGCCATCAACGCAGGCATCCGCGAGACGCGCCATCTGATCGGCAAGGGCACCGCCACGCTGCAGTCCTTCCTTGACGGCACCACCTACCCCTGCCCTGCCGCCCACAGCGCTCACCCCATGGACATTCACGACCCCAAGAGTGCGGGACAGCAGCTGATCCGTCTGGAAAACAACGCCTACGTTCCCTGCGACGCGCTGGTCTGCGAGCAGCTGGACAACCTGATCGTTGCGGGACGCTGTCTCTCCGCGGAAGCCGCTCCCTACGCCTCCATCCGCGTGCAGGCAACGCTGATGTCCACCGGCGAAGCGGCGGGACTGATGGCAAAACTGAGCCACACCTCTGGTTCCCCCGTCCACGCGCTGGATGAAGCCGCCCTCTCCGCCATGATCGCAGAGCGCGATTTCGTGCTTTGATCCGTATATATTCGTATCACAAAAGGAACCTCACCGCAGTGAGGTTCCTTTTGTATTTGTTCAATTCTTCGGCGGCTTCAACTCACCGTTGGTCTCAATGACCTCGGCACCGAAGGCTTCTTAACGGCTCTGTTTTACCGATCAGAAGAACCTCTTTTTCACGAGGACGAAACCGCCGCCCAGAGCGCCGATAACAAGGATGCCTCCGACAATGACAAGATATATGACCGATGTTCCCTGTTTCGGTACCAAACGGGTCTCCTCATGACCGCATTGACGGCAGGTGCGAATATCCTCTCCTTCCGCAAATGCGGTAGATTTCTTCACAACAATCCAATCTCCATATACATGATCCTGCGTTACGGGAATCTGCTGCTGTGCCACCAAGATCTCCTTGCAAACAGAACACATAGAGCCCTCGCTGAGTCCCTCAGTGTTGCAGGTCGGCGCAACCGATGGCAGGATCTGCTCGGTGTGACCTGTCGCGTAAATCAGCTTTTGAATGGTCAGCTTCTCACCGCAAACCGCGCACTCGAGACCTGCCATTACACCGTTCTCCGTACAGGTCGGCGCGATCTCGGGGATCACTTGCTCGGTATGTCCGGTGGCACGAATGATCTGCTGGGGAACAAGAGTTCTATAACAAACCGCGCATTCGGTCCCCTCGGACAGTCCGGCGTGAGTACAGGTCGGTGCAATTCCGGAGATCGCTTGCTCGGTGTGTGCCACCGTAGCAAGGACCAAAGCGGATGTGTCGGTTAACAAGGTCTGTCCCTCATCGGCATATATACATCCGCAATCGGTACACCACCAATATTCGTTCACCCCTTCCTTTTCACAAGTGGGGGCAATTTTTCCCACGTAAGCCAAGCTGTGAACGTGCGCTGTCCTGTACCGCTCCTCACTTCCAAAGTAGTCAATATAGCACTCACGCTCCGGCTCCAACATCGACCTATACGCCATCAGCTCTCCCGATGGGGATTTGAAATAATGAATAACACTCGCGACCACATCGGATTGCCAAAGGAAATTCAAATACCGATCATAACGGCGGACACGGAACGTATTGTCATCGTGATTTCCCGTCTCAGTGCGCACGACCTCATAAAAGCCGTCATTCTCGATCCAATATGACAGTGCGTATGTATAAAAATTGGTATTCGTCAAGGCAACCGACTTCACCACATTCAGCGACGCATCCGTCAAAAAAACCGTTCTGTCTCCATTGTTATTCCAACAGTATAACATAATCGTTCCGTCGTCATTCGCCTGTACATCGCCCACCATCCAGCAGCCGCCCTTCGCGGAGCATGTCAATTCACCCTGTGCTACCGTTCGTTTGGTTTTGGAATCGACAATACTCAAACATGTTGTTGCTATGCCGTCCATAATAAAAGATGTATCTTCCGCAAGCAGCCTTCCGTCAGAAAGATTAAAGTACTGTTTGGTGTAGTTCTGCTTCAACAGCTGTATTTCTCCTGACTCCGACAGAATATAGACAAGAGACCCGTCCAAAACGGCGATTATTCCTTGCTCATATTTATACAGATAATTAAAAGCGCTACCGGAATTGTATTTCTCATCATTGGACCATTTTAACCTTCCGTTTGAATCAATACAAAACAGTCGGTCATGATATCCATTCACATTCGGTACAAATACAATATAGCTGCCGTCTCCCGCTTCATAGACTGTTATTACCCCGGACTTCTCAAACGGATTATCTATGATCGTTTGAAGCAAAACCTTGCCGGTAGGGTCCAAGCGCATAAATTCGATCTTGGCATCATACGCATGATCCACCCACAGCCCCGTGATGATCACAAACCCGTCCTCGCAAGGGGAAAAGTGCGCATATGCGTTATTTCTCTTATACGGTTCCACGCCGGGAAGCTGTTCTTCACGGATAGGGTAAACCCGTTTTTCATCGGAGGCGGTCAGTACCGCCGCCTGCATCGCATTTCCCGAGGAATCCCGCAGACAGCCTTCGGGAAAGACAACACGATAGCCCTTCTGATAGGCATCTGTCTCAAACGAGATCGCCACTTCGTTATGGGGGTAGTACGAAAGCAATACCTTGGCAGCAAGAGGTTTTCCACTCAGATCCGTGACCTGAATACCGTCCCAATGCGTACCGGCATAGACAAATTCATTGAAACGGATCCTGACCTTTTCATTAAACTCCAGGTCGATCTCATCTGTTGTCACAATGGGAGGAGAGCAGTCCTCCACAAAGGAAACATCAAAGGTCAGATATTTGTTATTGTGCTCCACAAAATTTGCCATTCGGATTCCCGTATACACTCCGTCATGGGTATCCGAGGAGGGCATGCTGTCGGGTCCCAGAACCGAATCCTCGCCAAATGTCGTCAAATCCAACTCCACCGGTCGATTCAGCACCAAATCCAATGCCGGATCACCGGAAAGCTCTTCAATAAAGGGGTAAGGGGACAAATATCCGGTGTTGTGCGGGTTGTCCTGCCCGGGTTTGGGAGTATAACGCAGATTTTGATATTGGAAAGCATTTCCGTCCTCGGTGAGGCGAGCATCAATATGCCAAACCACTCCGCCAACAGGAGATCCGTAGTTCGTCCGACAATTTCGATACGCTACCAAATAAAATTCGTCAAATAAGCCATTGAACTCATTGGTCACAATGGCAAACTCGCCCGGGGTCCCGTCTCCGTCCATGTTCAAACGTATGTTTTCGGTATTTTCCTTGATCACTTGTACAGTATCGATCCAGCCCAACATCATTTTCAAATACGGATTGACCGTATTTTCGTTTCCCGCCATCAGATCGGTCGTAGGAGTCAACCCCATATATGTTTCACTATACAAGTCCGGCATACCTAAAGTATGCATCAGCTCATGACATATCGTATCGAAGAACACATTTCTGCCAATCATGGCACCCTCATTCACCTGAACGATCGTGCGAATTTTCAAATCAGCAATCTCGCCGAAGGAATAAGCCGAATAAGTCATTCCCGAATACCAAGGGGAGTATCTACCCTCAGAAACCTCTCCAGCAAAGTGATATACGAGGGCATCAAGCACACCGTCGCCGTCGCCGTCAAATTGAGCAAAGTCATACCCCTGTGCGATGTAATGTTCCGCCGCCTCCTTCACGAGCTCTGCTTTTCTGTCATCATAATAGGAGCGCTCATGCTTGGCGGTGTACCAGTCAAACACCTTGCCGCTCAGGTTCAGCTTCCCGTAAGAGTGTTCCCGATAAACCTCCGCAACGGTTTTGTAGCCCCAAAACGTTTCAACACCGCCGTTGAAATACATGTTATCATAGTATTCGACGGTAGCCTCGGGATTCTCATTTCGATGATCCGGAAAATCGATCAGAAATACCGCAATTTTACCTTCTCCGTGGGTGGGCATACTTCTCGGCAAAAACAGCTCGGGATACTCCTCTACGGGAATCCCCACCGCAAACTCCAAGGGCTCTGCCGCACCGGCGGGCAATGTCAGAGACGGCGCGAGGATCAAACAGAAAAACATCAGAATGCACAGAATCCTTGCCAAAGAATACACGGAACCTCTCATATTCATTTTCTCCTTTTCTATTCATTCTTTCCCTTGACCGACCTGCAGAGCTCCATTTTCCTACTTTACGGCTTCAGCTCTCCGTTGGTCTCAATGACCTCAGCGCCGAAGGAGATGGCTTTTTCAAGCTCCGCCTCTGTTTTCAGCGTCCAAAGTCCCAGATGCCCCACTGCCTTGACCTGATCGCAGATCTTCGCGGTGGCGGCACTGATGCCGACCCAGATATAGAGCTCTCTGCCCTCGTTGAAGAGCTTCAAGGCATCCAGCGCCGCTTTGGAGATGGGACCGTCATAATGAATGGTTGCCTCCGGCAGACGCGCGGCGACCCGCTCGACCTGCTGCATCGTCTTGCAGGTAAAGCCGATATCCGCCTTGGAGTTCTCGGCAAGCTTGAAGATGATCTCCAACTGCTCGTCGGTGTAGTTCCAGATCTTGTTATCCAGCTTGAGCGCCACGCCCGTACCCTCCACCAGCTCGGCGACCTCGGAGAGAAGCGGCACCTTGGTGCCCTTGAACTGCGTGCCCTTGAAAATGCCCGCATCATAGGCGGAAAGCTCTGCATAGGTAACGGAATTGAGAGCAATATTGCTACTGCCCACGCTCGAACCGTCTGCTTTGCGGCAGGTGCGGTTGATGGTGTTGTCATGCATCAACACACACTGCTGATCCTTGGTGAAGTTGGGGTCAAGCTCAATAAACTTGAAACCGTAGTCGACCGCTCCCTGAAAGGCTGGGAGCGTGTTTTCGGGGAAATCGGTGCTGAGTCCGCGGTGTGCCTGATACATCAGCACGGGCTCGGTGACCTCCGGCTCAGTGATCGAGGTCGTGACCTCGGTCACGGTGGTGGCTTCGGTGGCGGGATCGGTGACGGTGGTAGCTCCCGCTGTCACATCCGTCACGGTCACGGTCGAGGTATGGACGACCGCCGTTGTGGTGTCTGCCGGGTCCACGTACTCACCGCAGGCGGTGCAGGACAGCAGTAACACAAGGCACAAAAGGCTTGCGATCCATCGTTTCATCATCGTTCTATCCTCCTTATTCCAGCTCCGACGCGGCAATGATCTTCTCCGACTCAGCGCGGCGAACGGCAAGAAACTTGCCCCACGCCTCGGGGTCGATGAAGGGATTCGGTCCATCGGGATCGTCATTGAGGATCTTCAGCTTCTTATCGGTATTGTTGTTCCAGACATGATTGCCCATGTGAATGTCCACGTGCTCACGGGTGAGCTTGTCGATGCTCTCCAGAAAGTCGCGGCGGCACTTGGTGGTGATGCCGTAGCGGCGGATGAAATCGTCGGTCTGGGTGTTGGTGCCCGAACCGCCGTGAGTGCCGACACGGTAGGTCTTCTCACCGTCGGTCACGTCAAAGAAGAAAGACATGGTGCCGTCGGTATGTCCCGGGGTGGCAACACAGCGGATGGAGGTGTTGCCCAGCGTCAGCACGTCACCGTCATCCAGAAGGATATCGGGGGTGAAGAAATCCTTGAACTCATAGCCCAGCTCTCTTGCCAGCGACATATCCACCGAGCCCTTGGCGATGTCGGTCCCCTCACCGACCAGCGTACCGTCCACCATCGGCGCGTCGATGCGGCTGATGACCGTTTTGGCGCCCGTCAGCTCGGCGATCGCGCGGGTGGCGCCCGTATGATCGTAGTGACCGTGAGAATACAGGATATATTTGATATCATAGGGGCAGAAGCCCAGATCCCAGATGTTGTGCAGGATCAGATAGGCGCCCTCGGCATAGCCGGTATCGATCATGATCAGCCCCTCGCCCGTATCGATGATGTGCGAGGACGCGGCGTAGGTGCCGACAAAATACAGATTTCCGAAGATCCTGCCCGGCTGGACGTAGCTTCTGAAGTGCAGATTGCTCTTACTCATGTTATTTGACCTCCCAAAGATATTTCAGCGCGTCATACAGTCTCCCGCGCTCGCTCTCGCCGCTCTCCTCCATGGCACTGCAGGCGCAAAGGCGCTCGTAGTAGGTCTCCATGGTGGCGGCATCGGGGGTGATGCCGATCGCGGCGATATGGCAGGGCATGCCGTATTTTCTCATGATGCCCAGCAGAAAATCATTCTGCTCCACCTCGCCGTTGAAGTGGTTCTGCAGAAGCAGACCGATGCCCACGATCTCGCCGTGGAGATAGGGACGGGCGGTGACGGGAAAGAGGTATCTCGTGTTTTCATAGAACTTGTGCCCCAGCGCCGTCTGATTGGAGCCGCGGGCGATGCCGCTGACCACACCGGTGGCGGCGATCAGCGTGAAGATGACGTTGTCCACGCGAGGCGTGATCTTGCCCTTGCGCATATCATCAATACAGCCCTCGATATCACGGCAAAGGGTAGTAAAGGAGCGGACGGCAAGCACGTAGGCGTAATCCAGTCCCATCGGGAATTCGTCCTCGGTGTCGGGATGGAAGCGCTGCTTGATCTCCACGAATTTGGCAAGCGCGTCAAAGACGCCTGCCAGCAAAAGTCTTGTGGGCTGAGTCAGCATGATGCGGGTATCAACCAGCACCGCGTCGATCTCGTATTCATAGTGCATGGTGCCCACCGTTTTTCCTTCGGGCGTATAGCGCACGCTCAGAGGGGTATAGGCGGCGCAGGTCGCCGCCGAGGTGGGGATATTCACCACAGGCAAGGAAGCAAAATGACCGCAGAGCTTAGCGAAGTCCATGATGACACCGCCGCCCACGCCGACGATCACGTCGTATCCCGCACCGGTCCGAGTCATTTCAGCGATCTCCACGGCGCGTTCATCGTTGCAGGTGCCGTTATGCACGACCACCTCATACGCCTCGCAGGCGGAGGCGATGCTTGGGATCATCACGTCGCGGGTAATATTCAGCGCGGTATCGTCTCCCACGATCAGCGGGCGCTTACCGTAGCGCAGGATCTCCTCGCCGCAGCGCGCGAGCAGGTTTTCTTCTTGCAGATATCTTCCGCAGCCGATGCGGAAGGAGGATTCTTTGATTGGCATACAGGGTCCCTACCTTTTAGAAATATATATCTATTGTAATGCGAACGGGCAAAAAAGTCAAGAACTATTCCCTGTTCCCGGAAAATTTTGTTTTTTCGGATCAACACATTGCAAAAAAGGAAAAAATATGATATGATACCAAAGGTAATTTTACGTCAAAGGAGCCCTGATATGTTGATCGATTTTCACACCCACTGTTTTCCCGATAAGCTTGCCCCCCGCGCCATAGAAAAACTCTCCTTCGTGTCCGGCGGACTTCAGCCGAACACCGACGGAACCGTCGACGGTCTGCGCCGCTCCATGGCGGAAAACGGGGTGGATATCTCGGTCGTGTTGCATATCGCCACCAACGCCCACCAGCAGAAGAACGTCAACGACTTCGCCGCCTCGATCTGCGCCCCCGATATCGTCTCCTTCGGCTCGGTCTTTCCCGACAGCCCCGATGCCATGGAGGAGCTGGAGCGCATCAAGGAGCTGGGGCTGCGCGGGGTCAAGCTCCACCCCGATTATCAGGGCTTTTTCGTGGACGATCCCAAATACAAGCCGCTCTATCGGAAGATCTCCTCTCTCGGACTGATCACCGTTTTCCACGCGGGGCTGGATTACGGCTTTGCGCCGCCCTACCACGCCACCCCCGAGCATATGGCGCGGGCGCTGGAATGGTTTGACTCCCCCGTGGTCGCCGCCCATTGGGGCGGGATCGGCTGCGGCGAGGACGTGCTGAGACTTCTCTGCGGGCGAGACGTTTACTTCGACATCTCCTTCGGCTACGGTCAGATGCCCAAGTACTATGCCGAGCGGATCCTCGAAAAGCACGGCACCGACAAGCTGCTCTTCGGCACCGACAGCCCCTGGCACACCGCCGCCATGGAGAGGCGCATGCTGGAGACCCTCGGTCTTGGCGGAGAGGAGATGGCAAAGATCACACATCTCAACGCCAAAAGGCTGCTCGGACTTTGAAAAAAAATTACTCAGATTGATAAAAATCGAGTCAAACCTATTGAATTTTAAACCAAAATGTTGTATAATACAGTGTGGTGAATTTTCATCATGTTGCATTTGCGACGACAACACGTTTGAGTATTCATGCAAGCCTTAAATATAGAAAGGATTCCGAAATTATGGAACAGAACATCAGAAGAGTCGGTACCGTATCCCGCGGCATTCGTTGCCCCATCATCCGTGAGGGAGACGATCTGGGCGCCATCGTAGCCGACAGCGTGCTCGCTGCGGCTGAAAGCGAGGGCTTCGCGCTCCGCGACCGCGACGTTATTTCCATCACTGAGTCCATCGTAGCCCGCGCACAGGGCAACTATGCATCTGTTGATGCCATCGCCGAGGATGTCCGCACCAAGCTTGGCGGCGGCACGATCGGTGTCATTTTCCCCATCCTCTCCCGCAACCGCTTCGCCATCTGCCTGCGCGGCATTGCGAAGGGTGCCAAGAAGATCGTGCTGATGCTCAGCTACCCCTCCGATGAGGTTGGTAACGGTCTGGTCAGCCTCGACAAGCTGGATGAGGCGGGCGTCAACCCCTACTCCGACGTGCTCACGCTTGAGAGATATCGCGAGCTGTTCGGCTATGGTGTACATGAGTTCACCGGCGTGGATTACGTTCAGTACTACGGTGACCTGATCCGCGAGATGGGTGCTGAGGTAGAGATCATTTTCGCCAACCAGTGCAAGGCGATCCTCGACTACGCTGACTGTATCCTCACCTGTGACATCCACACCCGCGCCCGCACCAAGCGCATCCTCAAGGCGGCAGGTGCCAAGATCGTATGCGGTCTGGACGACATTCTCAACGCCCCCGTCAACGGCAGCGGTTGCAACGAAGCCTACGGTCTGCTTGGTTCCAACAAGTCCACCGAAAACACCATCAAGCTCTTCCCCCGCGATTGCAAGCCTCTCGTGCTTGATATTCAGGCGCGCATCCTCAAGGCAACCGGCAAGCATGTGGAAGTCATGGTCTACGGCGACGGCGCCTTCAAGGATCCTCAGGGCAAGATCTGGGAGCTGGCTGACCCGGTCGTCTCTCCTGCCTTCACCGACGGTCTGATCGGTACCCCCAACGAGCTGAAGCTGAAATATCTGGCAGACAACGACTTCAAGGATCTCTCCGGTGAGGAGCTGAGAAAGGCGATCTCTGAGAGTATCAAGGCAAAGGATGACAATCTGGTAGGTAACATGGCATCCCAGGGTACCACCCCCCGTCAGCTGACCGACCTGATCGGCTCTCTCTGCGACCTGACCTCGGGATCCGGCGACAAGGGTACTCCCGTTGTCCTCGTTCAGGGCTACTTCGATAACTATACGAACTGATCGATAGCGCTATGTGGGATCAGAATACAGAAAAGCTGGGTGTCACAGGACACCGCGGCTGTAAAGCATACATGGCGGAAAACACGCTGGAGTCCTTCCGCGAGGCATTCCGTCTCCACGTGGACGTATTGGAATTTGACGTTCATATGTGCCGCGACGGTCATCTGGTCGTTCTGCACGACGATATGGTAGACCGCACCACCGACGGCACCGGCTGTGTCCATTTCAAGACGCTTGCCGAGATCAAGGCGCTGGACGCGGGTGTAAAGTTCGGCTTTCCGGGTCTGCGCATCCCTACCCTGCGTGAGGCGCTGGAGTGCATCGTCAAGGACGGATACCCCGAGCTCCATCTGAACGTGGAGATCAAGGATCAGCGCCCGAACTGCATCGACGCCACCATTGCCATGCTGGAGGAATTCGGCGTGCTGGAGCGCTCGGTCATCGCCAGCTTCAACGCGCAGTCCCTGCTCTATGTGCAGGACAATTATCCCCACGTCAAGACACAGGGTCAGCCCCCCGTTTGCATGAGTCAGTACGACGAGCGCGTGCTGGACCGCATGTACGGCATGGGCGTGCCCGTGGGTAGCTCCAAGCTCCCCACCGACGAGGATATTCTCGCTGTTGTCAAGCTCGCCAACGATCACGGTATCGAAGCATGGGGCTACCATGCCGACAACCGCGCGGCGGCTGAGCATCTGATCCAGCTTGGATTTACCAACATCACCGCCAACGACCCCCACGATCTGATCGCTTATCTCGATGAGATCGGCAGACGCGTCGGCAAATAAAACGTTCAATCCCGCAAATCGGTTGATTTGCGGGATTTTTTGAAAAAAATTCACCTTTCCCGCAACGCAGGCGTATAAATTCCGTCTATATAAACAAAGGGACATCCCCTACGAGGATCAGGAGGAACCGCACATGAAAAAATATCTTGCCTTACTGCTCGCCTCTCTGCTGGCGGCATCGCTCTGCGCCTGTGAGCCGGAGACCAATATCCTCGGGCAAGAGGAAAAAGACTATAAGCCCGTCATTTATCTCTATCCCACCGAGGAAATGCCCGTTTCCGTTCGTCTGGACTACCATGGTGAGCTGACACATACCTATCCCGCTTACCGCGATGGCTGGCACGTCATCGCCCATCCCGACGGCACGCTGACCGATCCCGAGACGGGGCGCGACTATTACTGTCTCTTCTGGGAGGGCATTCCTCATACGACATACGATCTCTCCCGCGGCTTTGTCATCCCCGGTGAGGAGACAGCCGCCTTTTTGGAGGATACGCTTGCCAAGCTTGGACTGACCGAGCGTGAAGCAAATGAGTTCATCATCTTTTGGCTTCCCCTTATGGAAGATCACGCCTATAACCTCATATCCTTCCAGACCGAGGCTTACACCGAAAACGCCAAGCTGACCGTCACCCCCGCACCCGACAGCATGCTCCGCGTCTTCATGGCATGGAAGCCGCTGGATGCGCCCATTGAGATCGAACCGCAGGAGCTTCCTGCTTTTGAACGACATGGCTTTGCCGTTGTCGAATGGGGCGGCACCGAATTGAAATAAGCTTATATGCCTCTCCCCCGCTTTGTGCGAGGGAGAGGCAGTTTGTCGATCATGTTCTTATAACGTTCAAATTTGGGTTTGTCGAACGGTTTGGATCCCCCGCCGTGCGTGGGGGCGTTTTTTGATTTTTTTTTTGCAAAACCTATTGACAAATATATCGGAAGACGATATAATATTGATAGTATATCGGTAAACGATATAACGAGACACGATACAACGGCAACCGATCATGAAACAGGAGGAATCATTATGCCAAACCCCGCACTGACCGAGGCGGTCTACTATATTTTACTTTCGCTGATCAAGCCGCGGCACGGCTACGGCATCATTCAGAACGTGGAGGCACTCTCCGGTGGCCGCGTCAGGCTGGCGGCAGGCACGCTCTACGGTGCCATCAACACTTTGCTGGAAAAGAATTGGATCCGCGCCCTGCCCGGAGAAAAGGACAGCCGCAAAAAGGAATACATCATCACCGACGACGGTCGGCAGGCACTCTCGGATGAGCTTGCGCGGTTGCGGGAGCTGCTTGACAACGGAAATCGCATCATGGAGGAAAACGGATTATGAGAAAGGTCATTCACAAATGGTTTTGGGCTTGGGAAGCCGAAAAAGAAGAAAAATGGCTGAATGAGATGTGCGCCAAGGGGCTGGGTCTGGCTTCGGTCGGCTTGGGGCGCTATGAATTTGAGGATTGTACCCCCGGTGCGTATCAGTATCGCCTGGAATTTCTGGAGCACTCCCCCACCCATCCCGAAAGCGTACAGTACATCCATTTCGTGGAGGATACGGGCGCGGAGCAGATCGGCTCGATCACCCGTTGGGTCTACTTCCGCAAAAAAACAGAGGACGGTCCCTTCGACCTCTTCTCCGACAACGCCTCCCGCATCAAGCACCTCAGCCGCATCATCGCACTGTTGCTCGCGCTGAATATTTTCAACCTCTATATTGGTTGCTACAATATTTTTCTTGCCATCACGTGGAACTCCCCCGCGAACTACTTCGGCATCATCAACCTCGTGATCGGCGCACTCCTCTTTTACGGTATCTTCAAGCTGCACCGACAGCGAAAAGCCTTAAAAAAGGAACAGCAGATCTTTGAATAAAACAGAGGCGTTTACCGTATCGGAGGTGATCCATTGAATCCGGCTTATATATCGATCCTCTTCCTATGGATCGTCATATTTACAACACAACACAAAAATCGAAAAACCGCCATCATGAATACCATCTTAAAAAGGAAAAAATCGGGAGGTAACCGGGAAATGAAAGAGCTTGCAGAGAGATTTATCGGCAAGGAGTGCGTCGTTTACTTTTTTGACGGAAACCAGCGCGTGGGTGTGATCACAGAAGTGACGGGCGGCGCGCTCCTGCTTGAGAAGAACGGCAACACCGAGGCGCTCAACCTTGACTTTGTGCTTCGCATCAAGGAGTCCTCAAAAGCCAAGAAATAAACGGTAAGATCCCTGATGGAAATCAAATCGGATCTTATCACAAAATCCCGAAAGGAATGAAATCTTTTCGGGATTTTTTATTTTTCCTCTTGACAAACAATACTGTGTATTGTATAGTATTATGTGTCAGGAGGTGCATTATGGATCATCAAATGAAACGCGGGCTTCTCGATATCTGTGTCCTTGCCGCCATCCAATACGAGGACTCCTACGGCTATCAGATCATCAAGGACGTCAAGCCCTACGTCGAGATCTCCGAATCGACACTTTATCCCATCCTGCGGCGCCTGGAGGCAACCGAGCTGCTCACCGTCCGCTCGGTGGAGCACAACGGGCGATTGCGCAAATACTATCATATCACGCAAGCGGGACTTGACCGCATCGCCGCCTTTTCAGAGGAGTGGAAGGAGATCATGGCGATATACCGATTTGTCACCAGAGAAGGAGAACCCCTATGACAAAACATGAATTTTTAAGCGAGCTTCGCCGACGTATCGATCAGCTGCCGACACAGGACAAACAAAAATCGCTGGACTTCTATGCCGAGATCATCGACGACCGCATGGAGCTTGGCGGAATGACCGAGGAGGAGGCAGTTGCCGCCATGGGACCCTTTGACGAGATCACCGAGCAGATTCTCATGGACATTCCCCTGCCCCGTCTCGTCAAGGCAAGACTGCGCCCCACCCGCGCACTGCGCGCATGGGAGATCGTTCTGCTCATTCTCGGCTCCCCCGTCTGGCTTCCGCTCTCTATCGCCGCGGCTGCCGTCATTTTCTCGGTTTATGCGGTGTTCTGGTCGGTCGTTCTGACCTTCTACGCCGTCGATCTTACCTTCGCTATTTCGGCGGTAGCCTCCCTGCCCACCGCCATCCTGCTCTTTTGCACGGGCGAGCCCCTGTTCGGTCTCTTTTTCCTGGGAGCCATGCTGATTTTGGGCGGTCTCACCATCGGCTGGTTCTTCCTTTGCAACTATGCGACCAAGGGTACGTGGTGGCTGTGCAAAAAAACAATGCTCGGCATCAAATCCCTCTTTATCCGAAAGGAGAATAACGCATGAAAAAAGCAAGCAGTATCCTTCTGATCGTCGCGGGCGGTTGTGTCGCGGTCGGCGTCCTGCTCTGCGCGCTCTCGGCAGCGCTGATCTTATTCAACCCGACCCAATGGAACGTGGCGGATCTTCATACCGTCAATCATACCGTCACCGATCCTTTCACCAACATCCGCGTGGAGGGGGATCCGAGTAGTGACGTAACGCTTCTCCCGGCAAAGGAGGGACAGCCATATCTCGTGGTGATCCACGAGCAAGAAAAGCAACCGCATACCGTCCGTGTGGAGGACGACACGTTGATCATCCAATGTCGAGACGAGCGAGTATGGTATGATCACATCCGGCTTTTCTCCTTTTCTTCTCCCAAGATCACCGTCTACCTTCCGGAAACGGTTTACGGCAGTCTGTACGTCAACAGCGACACGGGAGACGTGGAAACACACGCCTCGCTGACCTTCGGTGACGTGGACATTCACGCCTCCACAGGCGACATCACCCTGAGATCGCAGGTCACCGGCACGCTGACCGCCAAAGTAAGCACCGGCGACATCGAGGTATGGGGCACTCATGCCAAGACGGTCACACTGTCTGCCACTACGGGAAAAATCATGCTTGACAACGCCAGGATCGAAGAAGACGTTACCGTCACGACCGACACGGGTCATCAGTCGCTCTCCTCTCTTCATTGCCGCAATCTGACGCTGAAATGTACCACCGGCGGTCTGACCTGTGAATCGGTACAGGTCGACGGCGCGATACAATTCAAATCAAGCACCGGCCGCGTTTCCCTGAGCCGGATCCGGTGCGGCACGGTCAACGGCAAGGCATCGACCGGCGATATCGACTGCTCCGATCTGCTTGCAACGGGGGCGCTGCGCATGGAAACAAGCACGGGCGACGTCACCCTGAACGCCTCCGATGCTGCGACGCTGAATATCAAGACCGACACGGGCGACGTGGAGGGAACGCTGCTCTCGGATAAGATCTTCTACACCGAAACGGACACCGGGAACGTCAAAGTCCCCCAAAGCCCCGCCGGTGGGATCTGCGAGGTCGTCACCGACACGGGCAGCATCACCTTTAAGATCCTTTCATAAAAGACACGCCGATGCGACCGGATCGCATCGGCGTATTGTTTTCGTTTTATTTTGCAATGATCTTCCGCTTTTCCAGCACGAATTTCACAAAGAGGATGTCCACGATCACAATGATCAGCGAGATAACGGAGAGCAGCTGCTGACCGTACAGCGAGATGCCCATAAAGGTATTCCCTCCTGCCTGCACCGCCCCCAGAATACGGCTGCCCAGCATGGACGCGCCAAAGCCGCAAAGACCGCTGACACTGTATTTGATGGCGGATGCCTGCACAAAATATTTGCTGTCCACATAGCTGTAGACCATATTCATCATATTCTGGCTCGTTCCCGCACACGCCACGTGGTAGAGGACGGTATAGAGAATGACCAACCACCACAGATTGGGGGTAGTAAAGATATTGATGAGATACCCGACCGCCGCGATCATCATACCCAGCTCAATGCCCTTGGCATAGGAGCGCTTATCGGCATAATGAGCGATGGGCTTGGAAATGAGGGCGCGCGCCAGGCAGGCAACGATATTGATGATCTGCACCGCACCGACCGAGAGCATCAGCTCCTTGGTCTTATAGGTGCCCATAAAGCCGATGGTCATGTAGACGGAAATGCTCCAAAGAGCGTGCAGGACTACGGTACACACAAAGCTCTTATTGGCAAACAGCATGCGTACGACACGCCAGAAGGGCTCTGCCTTTTCGTCAGCCTTCTTCTCGGTCTTGCGGTTTTTCATCAGCATCAGGCAGACGAAATCACCGATGTTCATCAGAAGGATCATCACGGCGATGAACAAAAAGCCGCCGTTGATATTGCCGTTGGCTACAAAGCTATCAAAGGTCCAGCCCATGGTCAGGCTGACGATCACGCCCGAGATCAGCGAGATGATCTCCTTAGTGGCGGCGAAATTCGCGCGCCCGACGGGGTTCACGTAGGAATTGCCCCAATTGAAGATGACGGAAGTGACCAGATAATTGCCGAAATAGGCGATCAGCAGACATCCCACCACCACGGCGGTGCGGAGCTGCTGAGGAATGTTCAGAAAGGGCAACAGATACAATACGAGAAAGAACAGCTGGCTGATACAATGAACGGGGATCGCCACCAGCTTTACGCTGTGGATGTGCGGCACCACCAGAATGGAGAACAGCTGAAAGAGGAACGCCAGCGAGATCAGTGAGGAAATAACGCCGATCACGGCATCGCTGAGCCCCATCGCAGTCAGAAGCGTTGCCAGAAAGGCATCCGCCACCATCAGCGAGATAAAATATTCGAAGGCACATTCAATGGTATACGCCCAGCGCGATCGCTTGTAGGCGGGGGTATCAAAAATCATCTGATCAGTCATAAAAAATCCCTATCTTGATATAATCATTGCGGACACCATCGACCATTTTATCATTTGGTAAACCTTTTGTCAAGTGGTCTTTCAAATATTATTGACGGCGGAAAAAGTTTGTGATAAAATATAGATAAAACACGAAAAGGCAGGTTCAAACTATGAAAATCGCCATTATTACGGGAGCCTCCTCGGGCATGGGCCGCGAGTTCGTATTGCAGCTGGACGCGGCACGGGAATATGATGAGATCTGGGTCATTGCTCGCAGAAAAGACCGCTTGGAGGCGCTGGCAGGTGAGGTGCGCGCCAAATTGCGCCCCATCGCCATGGATCTGACCGATCCCGCCTCTCTTGACGCCTATCGGGCACTCTTGGAGGAGGAAAAGCCGCAGGTCGCCACCTTGGTCAACGCGGGCGGCTTTGGCAAATTCGGTGCCTTTGCCGACACACCGCTGGATCAGCTTCTCAACATGATCGACCTCAACACCAAGGCACTGACGGCGATCACCCATATCACCCTTCCCTACCTCACAAGGGGCAGCGAGATCTACCAGATGGGCTCCATGTCCTCCTTCCAGCCCGTTCCCTACATCGATGTTTACGGTGCCACCAAGGCATACGTTCTCAGCTTCTCCCGCGCGCTGGGTATGGAGCTGAAGCCCCGCGGCATCCGCGTGATGGCAGTCTGCCCCTTCTGGGTCAAGACCGAATTCTTCGACCGTGCCGTAACGGATGATACCATCACCTATTACGTCCGTTTTTACGAGGCAAAGAACGTCGTCTCTCAGGCACTGCGGGATATGAAGCGGGGCAAGGACGTTTCCATCCACGGCAAGTATTCGCAGATGCAGGTCTTTGCCACCAAGCTCATCCCCCACAAGACGGTGATGAAGATCTGGTGTAAGCAACAGAAAAAACCGATCAAATGATACAGAAACACTTCAAATTAGGGTTTGTTGGTGAGTTGGAAGATAGCAAATTTGAACGTCACAAGAACTTGATCGACAAGCTGAGAAAAACCCTCGGGTTGCGCTCCTTCTCATAAGGATGTTTACAAAACTGTAGGGACCGGCGTCCTCGACGGTCCGTGACACATAAATTTCGGCAGAGATATTGTTTTCTCTGCCGATTTGTGTTATAATGGGGTATTATCGTAGGGCGGGGGCTTGCTCCCGCCGCAATGTCAACATACCCCTTTGTAGGGCGGGAGTAACCCCCCGCCCTACAAAGGGGTATGGGCTTTGCCCGATGTCTTTGTAATACATAGGCGAAACTGGCGATAAATAGATTTAAGTTTGTAATAGGGGGATATTTATGACAAGGACAAATGTTTTAGCTTCTCTGCTATATCGAACGGCAGTTAGCTTGAAAACTATGAACTTCAACAAATTAGTATGGAAGCATAACCGAGAAAAATTGATATCTGCTCTTTCAGCAATGCAATTTATAACTGGGTGTATTGGTTTGAAAAATATATCTCTTTCACAAACCGAAGAAATTATTACTATTTTGTCTACATCGTATGGTTATGACCAAGATGAGCTTTCAAATGCCTTAAAAGAGGCTACCGCTATGTCTGGTTATTCTGATGAATACGAAGATTTACTTTTTGAAATGCACGCTATCTTATCAGAATGTCTCAATAACGTAGTGCAAACAAAAAAAGGTTATATTGGCACTATTAGTCGATATATAAAGGCCTTCCATAATTATCCGAGAGCTTTCTTGTCACTTAATGATAAATCAAAGATTTCTCCCACGGATGCTATTGAATACTCAAAACCATATTTGAAACTTGATTAAAATAAACCCCGACAGACATCGGAAATCTGTCGGGGTTAATCTTTGTTTTCTGCAATGCAATTATTGTAATGGACCGTCGAGGACGCCGGTCCCTACAAAGAGAAACTAACTTCCTTATGAGAACCAGCCTTTCCCCCGAGGGTTTTCCGTTTTATTCTTTGGAGTAGACCGTCATCGATACGCCGGTATCCCGGACCAGAATATCAGACGGCATTTTGCAAAAGCGAGCCGAGACGAACAGGTCGCCCGCCGCCCCCGACACATTGCTGATCTGGATGAAATAGACAACCCAGAACCATTCGAGCGGCACGAGCAGATTGATCACCGCAAGGATCAGCCCCCACACGAGCAGAGGTGCCAGCGCGATCTGAACGTAGGAAAACTTATCGAAATAATCCTGCTCACTGCCCGCGAAGGCGTACATTCCCGTAAAGCCGAAGCGGACCTTTTTGGCGCCGTAGATGCGCATCACGGCGGCGTGGGTCAGCTCATGCAGGATGATATACAGGATCGACCCGACGATCAGGGCGAGAAAGCGAAGTGTGTACGCAAGGAAGCCCTGCTCCATCGAAAAGAGCGTGGAGATGGGCACGAGGAAGGCGGCAGGAAGGACCATGGCGATCAAGATCACCACACCGATGCCGTTGACCAACAGCGCCATCTTTTTGTTCTTCTGCAGGTCGACCGTGTAGATCTCGCGGTAAGCTTCGGGCAGCTCGGTCGTGGAACGCGCCCTCTTCTTTGCCGCGCGACGCATAAGACAATACGCCAACGTCAGGAGCAGTAGGACCGCAAGCGGCAAGAGCCACGGAAGTTCCGTGGAGGCGACCATCACTACCGTCGGACCGTCCGCCCCGCCAATCATGCCGATATCGGCACTTGAAAGTATCGTTTTCATTGCAAATGTAACCTCCATGTTCCGTCCCCGTCCTGCGTGTAAAAGCACTCGCTGAAGGCGTCGGATTCAAACACGCGGATGGTCTCTGCCATATCCGTGGCAAGGGGCAGACTCTCAAAATGCTCGCGGCGCACCCAAAAGACCTCTCCCTCCTCGGAGGACTTCAGCTCTCCCGAAAAGCGGTCCGTCTTATAAAAGAGTACAACAGCGCGCGCACCGTCCTCCTCCGCCCACTGCTTAATGCCGCAGAGGACGGGATCTTCGATCGTCAAGCCCGTTTCCTCCCAAACCTCCCGCTTGACAGCGTCGGCAAAGGATTCCCCCGCTTCCACGTGTCCGCCCGGGAAGGTGATGCCCGACCAATTGGGATTTTTGCGGTTTTGCACCAGAACATTCCCCTGCCCATCATAGACCATGCAGAGGTTCATAAATATTGCTTTTTCTTCTCTTGCCATACCTTATTCAAAACTGCGGATCCACGTCACCGCCAGCTTGATCCACTCGGCGCAGTTGGGCATGATAAAAGCGGGATTCTGCGACCAGGTCTCGGTGGTACAGAGGGAGGAGCCGTGAGGACCCTTGGGGAAGATATGAAGCTCAAAGGGGATGTGCGCACGGGTCAGCGCGTCAGCCAGCAGAAGCGAGTTCTGGATCGGCACGACCTTATCGTCAAAGGTATGCCAGATAAAGGCAGGGCTGGTGGTCTCGTCCACGTGATATTCCAGCGAGAAGCGGCGGATCTCCTCATCGGTATTGTCCTTCTTACCGCAGAGATTGTTGATCGAGCCGCGATGCGCAAACTCATAGCCGGTGATAACGGGATAGGACAGCACCATACCCGTCGGCTTGTTGATGCCCTCGGGCGCGTCGCCCATCGCCTCCCGCACCTCGGGAATATTCCATAGAATACCCGTCGATGCCGCCAGATGACCGCCCGCCGAGAAGCCGACGATGAAAACACGGTTGGGATCGATATGGTACTTTTCGGCATTCTCGCGCACGTGCTTGATGGCAAGGGATGCCTGGATCAGCGGCGCATAGTTTGCCGCCTTTTCCTTGACGGTATAGCGAAGCAGGAAGACGTTCATACCCGCCGTGAGAAATTCTTTGACCACGGGCTCCGCCTCACGGTCGGAAAGCATGGAGTAGCCGCCGCCGGGGCAGACCACCATGGCAGGACGCGGAGGCATCTTCAGCTCGGGGGGATCGTAGGACACGTAGGTCGTCAACGTTGCGTCGGGATAACGCTCGGAAAAAGCAAAGGTTTCGTGAAGCATGATGTATTCTCCTTTTTATATAGTCAATGATGGCATGCAAGCTCTTCGATGATTCTGGCAATGGCGCCGTCCTCACAGTTGACCGTCTGCCGCATAGCGACCGCCTTGACCGCGGGCACGGCATTGCCGACCGCATAGGAAATATCGGCAACCTGAAGCATGGAAATATCGTTCTCATAGTCCCCCGCGCACACCACGGTATGGATGCGATCCCCCAGCATCTCACGGAGCGCGTTGACGGCAACGCCCTTCCCCGAATGAATGGATTGCAATTCGATGCCGCGGATCCAGCTGCGGGAAACGTGGTATTGCGCCCCGCTTTGCGCGGTGATCTCTGAGAGCATCCGATCGCTGAAGGCACTGTGAACAATGACGATGACCTTGTACAGCGGCTGATCGAAATAGGAATGCATATCCTCGGGTGCGTTCTTGCCCCGCTCCAGGATCGGCTCACACGTGGGGGTATAATAACGGATGGCTTCGATCTCCTCGGGGTAGCGCTCAAACAGCTGCTCGCAATGCTCCCACAGCTCCCGTCCCACCGTCCAGCATTTCAGCTGTCGATCCTCGGCCATATCGTGAATGATGGTGCCGTTCATCGCCAGAAGCGGCGCGTTGGGTCTGACAGCCAGATCATTCTTCATCATGAAAGCCGGCTGGCGTCCGGTGCAGATGGTGAAATATCCGCCCTCCGCTTCAAAATAGCGTAGCGCCTCCACGTTTTTCGGCACGATCCTTCCTCCGTGTGCCACCGTGCCGTCAAAGTCCACGCACAGGAGATATCCGTCGTAAATTCCCATGGTACCTTCCTTTCGGTTTCCCATTTTTCTTATTTATCATACCACATTTTGCACCCGCGGTCAACAAAATTCCACAAAAAATGAATTACTTTCGTGAATTTTTCCATAGGCATTGACATTCCCCCGTTTTGTGCTATAATATATTTATCCGTTGCGGATGCAACAATTGCAGGCGCAACCAAATTTAAGAAGGAGGTTTGACATGCCGTCCATTTCACGTTACATCAATGTCATCAGCCGCTGCGGTAGCATGTATCGCAGTGAGCGATTGAAGGATACCGACCTCGGCACCACCCACCACACCTATCTGCTCACCATCTGCCGCAATCCGGGAATTTCTCAGGAGCAGCTGGCGCGCAAGATCTACATCAACAAGAGCAACGTCACCCGCAATCTGGCGGTACTGGAGAAAAACGGCTATATCGAACGCCGCCCCAGCGAGACCGACAAGCGCGTGATGCTCGTCTACCCCACCGAGAAGGCGGAGAACACCCTGCCTCTTCTGCGGGAGATCATTCATGATTGGAACACGCTGGTCGCGGAGGATTTCACCGAGGAGGAGCTGGAACAGCTTCGCTCCATGCTCGCCCGCATTGCCGAGCGCGCCACCGGCTATGCCGACGGGACCGAGTTTGATTGAGATCCGACAAGCATACCTCATAAGAAAGGCGGAATAACTACCCATGAAATGCATCATCCGATACCTGCGCCCCTTCTATTCCATCATGGCGCTGGGTCTTTCGATCAAGGTGCTGGCTACCTTGGTAGAATTGGCTTTGCCCTACATTCTGCGGCACATTCTCGACAACGTGGTGCCGCAGGCGAGTGTGGAAAAGATCATATTCTGGGGCATTTTGATGATCGTGTGCGCCGCGCTCGCCATGATCGGAAGCGTGACGGCAAACCGCATGGCGTCCAAGGTGGCACGCAACTCGGCGCGCGCCATTCGCCACGACCTCTTCAGCAAGACCATGCATCTGACTGCCCACCAGACAGACCGCTTCACCGTGCCGAGTCTGGAGGCGAGACTGACCAGCGATACCTATCACGTACATAATTTCATCGAGCGCATCCAGCGTCTCGGCGTCCGCGCTCCCATCCTGCTGACGGGCGGTCTGATTCTGACCGCGACGCTGGACTGGAAGCTGACGCTGGTCATGGTCGCCGTCATGCCCTTCCTTGCCATCTCAGTCTATCTGATCTCCAAGCAGGGCGTGCCGCTCTACACCAAGGTCCAACAATCGGCTGACAGCATGGTGCGCGTAGTCCGCGAGGATGCGCAGGGCATCCGCGTCATCAAGGCGCTCTCCAAGACCGAATACGAGCAACGCCGCTTTGAGAAATACAACCGCGGTCTCTCGGCAACGGAGCGGCGCGCCGGCATCATCATGGCGGCAAGCAACCCCACCATGAACCTTTTTCTCAATCTGGGTCTGACCGCTGTGATCTTTGTGGGCGCGTTGCTGATTTCACGGGACAGCGGCACCAAGCCGGGCGTGATCATCGCCTTCATGCAGTACTTTACCCTGCTTTCCAACGCCCTGCTCGGCATTACCCGCCTCTTCGTCATGTATACCAAGAGTGCCGCCTCCGCCAACCGCATTGCGGAAGTGCTGGAGACGGAGGACGATCTGCCCATTCTTCCCGAGAAGGACTACCCCTTCCGCCGTGAGGAAGGCTATCTGGTGTTCGACCACGTTCATTTCTCCTACAACGGCACCAAGGACAATCTGACCGACATCCATTTCTCCCTGCCCAAGGGCAAGACCCTCGGCATCATCGGTGCCACCGGCTCGGGCAAGACCACCGTCATTCAACTGCTGATGCGCTTTTACGACGTGGGCAGCGGCGCCATCCGCATTGGCGGACGGGACGTGCGCACCATTCCCGCGGGCGAGCTGCACAGCCATTTCGGCATTGCCATGCAGAACGATTTCATTTACGCCGACACCATTCGGGAGAACATCCGCTTCGGGCGGGAGCTGAGTGACGAGCAGATCAAGCGTGCCGCCGCCATGGCGCAGGCAAGCGATTTCATTGAAGCCTTTCCCGATGGCTACGAGCATATGCTCAGCTCCAAGGGTACAAACGTCAGCGGCGGTCAGAAGCAGCGCCTGCTGATCTCCCGCGCTCTGGCGGGGAATCCCGATATTCTGATCCTCGATGACTCCTCCTCCGCGCTGGACTACAAGACGGACGCCAATCTCCGTGCCGCCATCGCCGAGGGAATGAAAAACACCACCACCATTGTGGTGGCACAGCGCATCAGCTCGATCAAGCACGCCGACCTGATCCTGGTGCTGGACGACGGCGCCATCATCGGCATCGGCGACCATGAGCATCTGATGCAGCATTGCGACGTATATCGCGAGATCAGCGATTCTCAGATGGGAGGTGCATTCGTTGAATAGAGGCAGAATGGGCGGCGATCCCCGCCGCGAAAACAACCCCAACAACAACCGCAAGGTGACGATGGATAAGAAGACGATGCGCTCCATCCTCCTCCGCCTCAGCACCTACATCCTGCGCTACAAATGGCTCTTTTTGCTGGCGCTGTGCATGATGTTCGCCTCAAACATCATCGCCCTTGCCGGTCCCAAGATCTCGGGTAACGCCATCGACGCGCTGACCGAGCTGACGGGCAACGAGATGGTTGCCAAGGTGGGCGGCTACTGTACCCTGCTGGCGATCCTTTACGTCACTTCCAGCCTGCTCTCCTACGCGCTTTCCGCCACTATGATCTATCTCTCCCAGAAGATCGTCTACACCATGCGCAAGCAGGTCTTTGACCACCTGACCACCCTTCCCGTCAACTATTTTGACACCCACGCCACGGGAGACATCATCAGCCGTATCTCCTACGACATCGACACGGTGAACACCACCCTCTCCCACGACCTGCTCCAGATTGGCGCAAGCCTGGTCACCATCATCGGCTCGCTGATCATGATGCTGAGCATCTCACCCCTGCTGATCCTGGTGTTTGCCATCACCGTTCCCCTGTCCATCTTCTTTACCAAGCAGAAGACCAAGCGGATCCGCCCCCTCTTCCGTGTGCGCTCCTCCAAGCTGGGCGAGCTGAACGGATATGCGGAGGAGATGCTTTCGGGACAGAAGACCATCAAAGCGTACAACCGCGAGACCGCCATCTGCGATCGATTTGACTCCTTCAACGACAATGCCGTGGAAGCTTACTATCAGGCAGAGTACCACGGCGCGCTGATCGGTCCCTCGGTCATGTTCATCAACAATCTCTCCATCGCGCTGGTCACCACGCTGGGCGGCATTCTCTATATGCTGACGCTGACCCGCGGCAATGCCCTGCCCCCCATTTACCGCATCGGTCTTGGCGATGTCTCGGCATTCACACAGTATTCCCGCAAATTCTCGGGCCCCATCAACGAGTTTGCCAACATCATGAACGATCTCCAATCCTGCATGGCGGCGGCAGAGCGTGTCTTCCGTCTTCTGGATGAGCCCTCCGAGCCTGCTGACGTCCGCGGCGCACAAACGCTGGAGAACATCCGCGGCAAGGTGGAGCTGAAGCACGTCAAGTTCGGTTACACGCCCGAAAAGACCATCATTCAGGATCTGGATCTCACCGCCAAGCCCGGAAGTCTGACCGCCATCGTCGGTCCCACGGGTGCGGGCAAGACCACCATCATCAATCTGCTGATGCGCTTTTACGACCCGCAGGCGGGCGTCATTGCCATCGACGGCATGCCCATCGGCGAGCTGACCCGCAACAGCCTGCGCCTCGCCTACACCATGGTCCTGCAGGAGACGTGGCTCTTCCACGGCACCATCTACGAAAACATCACCTACGGCAAGGAAAACGCCACCATGGAGGAGGTCATCGCCGCCGCCAAGGCAGCGCATATCCACTCCTACATCGAGCACCTGCCCGATGGCTACAACACCGTTCTTTCGGACGATGGCGTCAACATCTCCAAGGGGCAAAAGCAGCTGATCACCATTGCCCGCGCCATGCTCTCCGATGCCTCCATGCTCATTCTCGATGAGGCGACCTCCAACGTAGACTCCCGCACCGAGATCCGTATTCAGGAGGCGATGTACTCCCTGATGAAGGGGCGCACCTGCTTCGTCATTGCCCACCGTCTCTCCACCATTCAGAATGCCGACACCATTCTGGTCATCAAGGACGGAAACGTGATCGAGCAAGGAAATCACGAGCAGTTGATCGCCTCCGGCGGCTTCTACAGTACCCTTTATCATTCGCAGTTCCATTAATCCGTGAAATAAAACAAAAATGCCTCCCTGCATAGAGTGTTACTCTAAAGGACAGTTTTTCAAAAATACTGCATATCTCGAAAGAGGTATGCAGTATTTTGCTTTTGTGTCTACAAAAGCAGTGCTTGTCAGGAAAATTGACAAGTCATAGGTGAACAAAAAAAGGCTCCCTTGTGTAAAGGGAGCTGTCAGCGAAGCTGACTGAGGGATTGTTCTACGAGGCGGTCAATATATTCGCAAACACCTCGAAAGTTTTTGTGTATTTCTGTATTCGGTATTCTGATAACGGTCAATCCGTATTCTTCGAGAAAAGCGGTTCTTTCTTCATCGTATTGCTTTCCTTCTTCCGTATAATGCCCCGAACCGTCAAGCTCTATGACGAGCTTTGCCTCTGCGCAGTAAAAATCCGCAATATACCTTCCGAGAACCTTTTGACGAGAAAAACGAACGGGATAGGTGCGCAGAAAATCATACCAAAGGTGTTTTTCTTCTTTGGTCATATTCTTTCGTAGCATTTTTGCGGTTGGAACAATGTCTTTATTGTATTTTCTCTGCATTACAATCCCTCCGTCACGCTTCGCGCGCCACCTCCCTTTACACAAGGGAGGCTTTGGCAATTTCTGCATTTATCGACAAATTGAAATTTATTATCTCATTTCAAATTTCAAATAATAATAGAGAATACTTCTAACAATGTAGGATAGAATGTTTCAAAATCAGAATAGATATCACGATGGTTATCATAATATTTATATTTTTCAAGTATTAACGGTATATACTTATACCCCTTACATAGGTCATGATCTAACATTTTAGTTGCCATATCTTGAAGATTACATTTTTGCAACAAGTGAATAACCATCGCCCTCACAAGGTGCTCATTAACACACTCACACCAATCACCATATCCCGATTTAAAGCCCGGTAATTTGTATTTTTTCAACAACTCATGCGAACTTTGATATTTAGTAACCAAATCTATGTATTTTTCAGTCAATGGATTGATAAACGGATGTGAAAATTCATGAAATAACACCGCCTCTGATATACTGAATCCATCTGTTGCAAAAACAGAATATATATCAAGTTTTGTCTTTCCTTTTCCACCAAAAGATATTCCGTAATTGCCTATCATTAAAGAAGATAAAATATAATTATAAGAATTCTGCTCTTTTCCGTATTCATTTTCTAAAATGGATATATAGGGGTATTTATTGGCAACTTCTTTTGCTTGTTCAATTACTGGATCGTAGTATTTTTTTGCTTCATCAAAAAAGGCAAAAAAACCAATTTTTGCTTCATAATCTTTCAACAATCTCAACAATTCTTTGATTTTTGACATTCCACCACAATACTCAATACACATCTCTGACGGCGTGTATTGCATCGAAAAATCTTTATTATTTCCAAGGCTCAACATTAATTCCACCGGACGCGAAAAAGTAAAACCATTTGGAACCAAACTCTCAATATATTGATAAATATCGTCATTACGATATTTATCTAAAAAGTACTTTATACGGGTCGTATATTCATTTTCTTCTTTTGTCATCAATCCATATCCAATATATGGCTCTGTAATTTCATTATATCTACTGGTCAATAAAATACTATTCATATATTCTAAATACGAATTAATATACACATTAATTTTCTTCATTTGCAACTCCCTTCATAATATGCATTTGTATATATAACTCAAATTCTAACATACGGATAAAATCATATTTATCTAACTGTTTAATTAAAGTCTGGATTTTATTTAATCACTGGAACAGTTTTAATTATAATATTTATTATAGCACAAAAACCGCAGGAAAACAATCTGCGGTTTTTGCTTTTTTCTGTCGGTAGGTAAAACTGTCCTTTAGGGTACAGCTCTATGGGGAGGCATTTTTGTTTTACTGACCGTCATAATAAAATCCGTTGTTCGGGTCGTCTCCGTCGCCGTCCTCGCCTTCAAGCGGTTGGGGCGCGACCGTGTTCTTACGATAGGCAAAGAGCAGGATCGGCATACAGAAGCCGATCAGCGCGCACAGAAGCGTCATCAGCAAGGGAGAGCCGTTGCCGATCAGCATAAACACACGGAACAGTGCCATCAGAAGGACCACCGTTGCGATCATATCGATCACGGAGAAGGCGATCGACACGCCGCTCATCAGCCCCGCAAGCTGCTCGGCGGGAAGGACCTCCGGATTCAGATAATCATAGTACAGAATGTAACCCGAATACGCAAATTCCAGAACGGTAGAGAGCGTCATCAGGATCGGCAGATGCACCGAATAGGCGAAGACCTTTTTCTTCTTTCTCTCGCGGGGAAGGCGCAGCTCGGCAAGCCGCCCCAGCATTGCCCAGCGCAGGATCGGTACAAACGCCAGCGCAGGATGAGAAAGCCCCGCCGTCGCGCTCAATCGGCGCACACCGATGGCGCCGAGAATATACAACACGATCCCAACCACCACCATGACACAGGCGGTAATGATAAAGGTGATCCAGAACACCTGCTGATACATGGGATCCTGCATCAGCTCTTCCATCATTTTTTCCATTTCCGTATAATCCATATAAAATGCCTCGCAAAAGAAAACGTTACAATATATTATAATATATTGTGTGCCGTGAGTCAAGAGGCAATACTCAAAAAACTGCGCCATCACCCACACACCGTGCTTTTTTTGTTTTCTATATCAAATTTCTCTTTACTTTGTCACGATTTCGTGGTACAATAGAATGAGAACTTTTACCGATTGACGGAGGTGCATCAACCGTGACCAATAAGGAAAAATTCATTCAGATCTTTCGTGACAATATTACCCGCGAGGGCGCGGACCGCTTGCTCGCTTATCTCTGCTCGGAGGGGTGCGATTTCTTTACCGCGCCTGCCAGCTCCCGTTACCACAGTGCCCATGAGGGCGGACTGTGTGAGCACAGTCTGAACGTTTACGAGTGTCTGGTAGACTATATGGAGCGGCACCGCGTGAAGGATCTGTACGGCATCTCCTATTCCGCGGAGAGCATCGCCATCGCCGCACTCTTGCACGACCTGTGCAAGGTCAACTTCTACAAGACCTCCTTCCGCAACGTGAAGGATGAAAACGGACGGTGGCAGAGCGTTCCTTATTACACCATTGAGGATTCCCTGCCCTACGGTCACGGTGAAAAATCCGTATACATTGCCACGGGATATATGCGTCTAACCCGGGACGAGGCGTTTGCCATTCGCTATCACATGGGCTTCTCCGAGGATGCCAACAATGCCAACAACGTGGCAAAATCCTTTGAAATGTTCCCTCTCGCCTTCGCCCTCTCCGTTGCAGACCAGGAGGCAACCTACTTTATGGAGTCCTCTCCTGCCAAATAAGGGCGGCTCCGTTTCATTTTCAAAGGAAGAATGGATGTGCCTCCGCACGCTTTGTTACATTGCCGTCATGCCAGCGGTATGGATGGAGACCCGGGGGACGAAATTTGACAGGTCCTATGAAAGAGAGGTGACAAAATGAATATCTCTCTCCCTTTTCCCGATCGGATCACGCCGCAGATGCTGTTGGACGAGGCAAAGAAGGCACGGGAGCGCTCCTACGCGCCCTACTCCCATTGCCGCGTCGGTGCCGCGTTGCTGACCCGATCCGGCGAGATCATTCACGGCTGCAACATTGAAAACGCCGCCTTCTCACCCACGGTCTGCGCCGAGCGCGTGGCGATCTTCAAGGCGATCAGCCAAGGAGCTACGAGCGGCGACTTTGTTGCCATTGCCGTAGTCGGCGGCACGGGATCAGATACAGCGGGCGCTTTCCCGCCCTGCGGCGTCTGCCGCCAGGTCCTACGGGAATTTTGCGATCCCGACACCTTCCGCGTCGTACTCGAGCCGAACCGTGAAGACGCGGAGCCGGTGGTTCTGCTCCTTTCCGCCCTTCTCCCGCACAGCTTCGGTCCCGATTTTCTGTGAGACAATCGGTCCGCACACCGCGGCGGTCACCTCCGCCCGACCACCGCATCACTCGGAACGCATTTCCTTTTCTTTGCACAAAGGAGATTGCATATATAAAATATTTCAAGAAAGGTAGGTACATCATGAACAAATCTATGATGCTCCGTACATTGTCCGTTCTGCTCTGCCTGCTCATGCTTTCCGCCGCGCTGATCGCATGTAACAGCCAGGGAGCCGAGGACGAGACCACAGTGAGTGACACCGCAACCACGGCACCCGAAGTAAAGACCCTCTCGATTGCGGTCGAGGAATACGCGCTGATCCGCCCCGATCTTGCGCCTCAGGCAGCGGTAGACGCCGCCGTCCTGCTCAACAAGACGGTTACCGAAAAGCTGGGCAAGAACTTCCGCCAGTTCACGGACGATTTTGTTAAGAATGAGAGCGAAATCGATGCCGCGGCTTATGAGATCCTGGTCGGTAACACCAACCGCCCCGAATCGGCAGAGGCAATGAAGGACGTCTCCTTCGGTTACGTCATCGCCAAGGTCGGCAATAAGATCGTCATCAACGCCTCCGTCAGCTCCCTGCTGGATGACGCGATGGACTATTTTATTGAAACGTATCTGCTTCCCACCGCCGGCGAAGGCACCTTCTCCATTCCCGAGGAGCTTTACTTCTGTCAGGCGGCAGAGGATAGCGTGGTCCTGCTGAATGAGTCCAACAAGAGTAACTTCACCATCATCTTCAAGGACGGTCTGGACAACATCAAGAGTGCCACTGAACCGAAGGACCGCACCGACTATGTGGTCAACAAGGCGTTGGAGCTGCGCAACGATATGATGCGTCAGTTCAAAAACGTCAACATTCCTCTTGGCACCGACTGGGTGGGCAGAAACCAGGAGCCCGACAGCAAATCCTTTGAGATCGTAGTCGGCAGAACCAACCGTCCCGAAATGCAGCAATTTCTGGAGACGCTGGCACCCAATGAATATGGCTTCTCCGTGATCGGCAATAAGATCGTGGTCGGCGGTTGGTCCGATCTGACCATCGGCATGGCGACCGAACTGTTGACCTCCTCTATCTCCGACTTTACCTTTACCGATGCCAACGGCAACAAGAACCTCGCCATGGCGGCAGGAACCCGCGTGGTCAAGGCATACGAGAACTGGGACACCAGCATTCCGACCTATGACGGCGGCGTCTTTGAGGGCGTCATGGAAGGTCTGGATTCCTGCTATGAGCTTTATTACACCGGCGCTACCGTTGACGGCTTCAAGGCATACCGCGCCAAGCTGGAGGCGGCAGGCTACAAGCTGCATCAGGAAAATCAGATCGGCAACAATCTCTTCGCTACCTACTACGACGACAAGAACATGGTCCACGCCTACTACGTGGATTATATCCCCGCAGTCCGTATCGTGACCGAGCCTATGTCCGCGGTCAATCTGCCTGCCAACGAGGATCCCTACACCAAGATCACCGACACCACCTTTACCATGCTGGATCTGGACTATGAGGCAGGAAACTTCGGTAACGCCTTCATCATCACGCTGGAGGACGGAAGCTTCATCGTTCACGACGGTGGCGGTACCTCCGGTCAGGATAAGACCGAGCTGTATAATTCCCTTAAGCGCCTCAACAAGCGCACCGACGGTAAGATCCACATTGCCGCATGGATCATCTCTCATGAGCATTGGGATCACTTTGAAAACTTCTTCAACGTCTGCAACTCCTACAGCACCGCGGTCGTACTGGATCAGGTCATTTACAACGTTGCCAGAACCTCCATCAATTACAACTCCAACAATCCCGGCTCCTATATTCGCAACGGCTCTCTCAAGGGTCTGAGCATCACCACCGGCTGTAAGCTGACCAAGCTCCACACCGGTCAGACCGTTCAGGTCAGAAACCTCAAGATCGAGTGTCTCTACACCCAGGAGGACCTCTACCCCACCATTCTTCACACCTTCAATGACAGCTGTATGGTCACACGGTTTGATATCGGCGGACAGCGCTTCACCATTCTCGGCGATATCGAAGACGAGGCTTCCGGCATCATGTGCAAGATGTATGACGGAAAAACACTCAAGACCGACATCATGCAGGTCGCTCACCACGGCTGGGGCGGCACAACCAAGCTTTACAGACTCTTCGAGCCCGCTGTGCTGATGTGGCCCACCGACTCGGCATCCTTTGCAAAGCAGACCGCGGGCACCAGCTCCGGCTACTACTATACCATTGACTTTGCCCTGTCCAAGCAAGGCAGTGTAGAGCTGATCGTCGTAGCTGACGGCGGCCACAAGACCGTCGCGCTCCCGATGAAGACATTTACCGAAGCAAGCGTCTCGGTAATGCAGCCCACCAGAAAATAAACGCTACTGAAACCAAACAACGCGCCCGCAAGCTTGCGGGCGCGTTATTTTTGTATATCACGTCAAAAACGGACGCGGCTGTTATAGTTCAGCGGCAACGCGTCCCGATACAGGTGGGCATCGTTTCCAAGCGTCAGCATACGAGGGATGACCATGCCATCCTGCTCGCGGAACTCGATCGCCGCCATGCCGGTATGCTGAAGATCGTAGTGGGAGCTGAACTCGGGATACGGAATATCCAGCACACAGCTGAGGAACAGAGAACCAAAGCCCTGATGGGCAAACAGTGCCACGCGCTCATCCGTCGGCTTCACCGCACGGAAGAGGTGCGCTTCCCTGTCATGCTCATAACCGAGAGAGGCAAACAGCTCGTCGACTCCGTTCAGAATTCGCTCCATACCGCTTTTGAAGTCATACTCTGCGAACTCGGGATGCTCATACCAGCGAAACCCTAACGCACGCATCTCCGAGCTGACGAACAATCGCTTGGTGGCAGGATCCTCAAAGAGCCATCTTTTACGCCCGTTCACCATTCTGGTCATTTCATTCCATGCGTGATGTTCATGGCAAAAATCCAAAAGCGTGGCTTCCTTTTTGGTCAACTCGCAGGTCGGCTCCGCCGTCTGCTGTGCGCGAATAGAGGTGGAGGAGAAGACCCGATCCACCCCAAACATGGCAAGTCTGCGCCCGATCGCCTCTGCCTGACGGCGACCAAGGGGCGTCAGCTGGTCGGGATTATATATGGGGTCTCCGTGTCGGACATAAAAAAACAGCATGATAAAACGACCTTTCCTCTTACAGACAAAACTGTCTCATTTTCATTATTATATCGCATTCTCCCCGCCTTGTCAATCAACAATGGTGCCAAACTTTCCCCGCTAAACCCTGCCAAATATCGACAAAAATCCCCATCACACAAGGTGATGGGGATTTGAGTTTCCCGATGCTCGGGAAGGGGTTCGGTATTAGTCTGCCGTCAGACCGGAGCGCTCGATACCCTGAACCAGGAATCTCTGGCAGAACAGATACATAATAACCAGCGGAGCGATGATCATCAGACCGCAAGTATTACGGATCGCTGCGTAGTAGAGCGACTGACCTGCATAGTTGGTCTCCAACGTCGTGGGGATACCAATGATATCAGGCATCAGGACGGTCTTGGTGGTGGTGAAGAACAGCTCGGTATAGAAGTCGTCAGTCCACTGCCAAGAGAAGGCAAACAGGAATACGGTGATCATCATGGGGATGGACAGAGGAAGAATGATCTGAATGAAGGTACGGAATACACCGGAACCGTCCATGTAAGCAGACTCTTCAAGCTCATCCGGAACACCGCGGAAGAACTGCTTGAGCATGAAGATGTACAAGCCGTTCTTGAACGCGAGACCGACCAGGGACAGGATGATCAAAGGCCAATAGGTATTGACCAGGTTCAGACCGGTTGCGGACCAGATCTTGCTGGTTTCGGGAGCCAAGTCAATGACACCCTGCAGGAAGGTCTTGCCGAAGATGGTAATTCCGCCGCCGCCGAGGAACTGGAAGATACCCAGAATGTCGAAGTAACGGAATGCCATGTACAGAGAAAGCTGTACGGTCTGGTGAGGAACGATCATGGTGAACATGACCAGATAGAAGATGTAGTTGTTACCCTTGAATTTGAACTTTGCCAAACCGTAAGCGATAACACAGCACATCAGCGTCTGGATCAGCGCCGTAGATGCGGAGAGGAACAGCGTGTTCCAGAATGCTTTCATGTACTCCATCTCGATAAAGACCATCTTGTAGATATCAAAGTTGACCTTTGTCGGAATCAGACGGACCGTAGCGTTGACGAAGTCGTTGGGACCCATCAAGGATGCGGCGATCTTGGAGATAAAGGGGTACAGAACAACGTAAGAGACACCAACCAGCAGAACGTAGCGGAAGATCGCCCATACGATATTCATCAGGAAGGAGACGTTCAAGAATCTTGCTTTGAGTCTTTCCTTCAAAGAGGTTCTCTCGAACTCGACTCTGATCTTGTTCTTGGACTCTTTCATGACTCTCGGCTTTTGCATATTTTCAGCATTCATTCTCTTATTCCCCCTTTCTCTGATAGAATGTGTAACCGGAAACGATCGCGGCGATCACAGCGGTGATCAGGATAATGATCAGGAAGTAGATCCAGGACATTGCCGCGGAAATAACGTTACCGTCTGCCTGCTCGTAAACCTTGGAAATGAACACCATGACTTGGTTCGACTGGGTCGTAAAGGAGTCGATGATGGTATAAACGGCATTTACAAGGATCATGGGAGAGATCATCGGGAAGGTGATCTTCCAGAAGGTCTCCCAAGAGGTTGCACCGTCGATCTGGCAGGACTCGTAGATCGCGGGGGAGATGGACTGCAGACCTGCAAGGAAGATCAGCAGCTGTACGCCGGAGCGGTTAACGATATCGTAGATATTGTTGATCGCAACGGTAACGTATTCAACCAGTTCCTGACCGACCTTCATGTTGGCGAACAGTCTCTGAATATCGATCGCGGATACGATGTCAGCAGCAGAGCTCTGACCGGAACCGTCTTCGATACCTTCGGCACTTTCCATGTACTCAGACAGAATGTTGGAAGCCTCGATACCCTCCATCAGACCGGTGGAAAGAATAACCGGGATGAAGAAGATCGCACGGAACGCGGCACGACCGACCATCTTCTGGTTCAGCAGAACTGCCATGAACAGAGAGAACAGAATGATCATCGGGATGTCAAATGCCATTGCCTGCAGACCGGTGAGCAACGTGGATACGAAGTCAGGGTCAACGAAGAGTGCTTCCTGGTAGTTAGCCCAGCCGACCCATTCGGTATAGAAACCGCCACCCTGAATGGTGTGGATACGCTGGAAGCTGTAAATGATCGATTCAACAACGATCGGCAGATACAGCAGGATAAATCCGACAAGGAACGGTGCTACGAAGAACCAACCTGCACGCGCTTTACGTTTGTCAAGAGATGCAATTTTCTTCTTTTTGGGAGTAGCCTTTTTGGAGCTTACATTATTCAATTTTGCTTCGCCCGTCATCATTTACACCTCTCTTTCCTTATCTGTAGATTACGACCAGGCTGAATGCCGGGATCGTATAAGTGGTACCCTCGAATACAACCTCAACTGCGAAGGAGTTGTAGTTCAGAACGAAGGTCTTGAAGGGATCATTGTCATTACCGTTCTTGCCACCGTAGGTAACTGCTACGATAGAGCCGGTATCGTCGGTATACTTGGTATAATTATACTCTTCTACCTCTTCGATATTTCTGATCTCTTCCTCGGTCTCCTCCTCGGTCTCCTCAGTTTCCTCTTCATCATCGGAAATTACAGGCTCCTCGGGTTCCTCGGGAATGATCAGCTCTTCGGGCTCGATGTAAGCAATACCGTTTGCGTCTGCCTTGTTCTTGGAGGCGTTCAGCATGGTGTTGGACTGGTTTACAGTGATCTTATCTGCATTCTGAGCGTCCTCAACAGACTTCAGAACGTCAGCGGCAGCAGCCTTGACCTCAGCAGATGCATCGTGAGCGCCCTCGATCAGATCAGCGGAAGCCTTCACAAGCTCGTGTGCTTCGTTTGCTCTATCCTCATATGCCTTCTTGGTAACAGCGGCATTCAGGATATCGTTCATCTTGGTCTCAGCAGCCTTCATGGCGTCGGTATAAGCCGTTGCCAGAGCGGCGTCTGTGGGAGCAGCGTCTGCGGCAGCCTTGGCAGCCTTCAGCGTAGTGATGCAGGTATCAAACTCTTTGACAAGATCCAATACTGCCTTCGCGTTGGCAACGACCTCAGCATAGCTTTCGATCGCGGTCTGTGCATCCTTCTCAATGGTGGTGCGTGCCTCATACAGAGCCTTGCGGCGTGCTGCCTCGGCAACGGCATCAGCATTGGAAAGCTGCTGGTTGAGCGCGTCGAGCTCAGCCTTCAGGTCTGCTTCCAGCTCGTCAACGTCGGGGATACGCTCGCCGATCAGGAACTTGTGGTCGATGATCAGCTTGGTCTGAACGTCCTGCAGCAGGCTGTTCAGGTAGTTGTAGTAGTAAACGACGTCATCCTTCCAAATGTCGTAACGAATGGAGAAGTAGTCGCTGAGAACCATATCCTCTTTCAGCTTTGCGGTGTTCTGGTAGGACAGAGTGAAGTAGATGCTTGCGCCGTTCTCAACTGCCTTCAGAAGTGCATAGCCGATGTCACCTTCCATGTTCAGAGGCGTACCCGAGAACTGGGTGTAACCGTGCAGGATCGCGCCAAGGAACGGAATGGAGTTGGAGGACTTGATGTAACGGGAGGAGTCCAGAGGCATGCCCAGCAGGTGATCTGCATAGGTCCAGCTGTACTGGTTACCGCTGCTGGTCATGATGCTGTCGTAGCTCTCATTGAGGAACTGGAATGCCTTGATGGTGAACTCCTTGGAGTCCTCGCGGTTGTAAGGTTCATCCTCGTCGAAGTCGGAGTTCAACTCAGAGCCCAGCGTTGCGACGGAGATACCCATGGGAGAGTACTCCAGATACTTATCGGTCAGCTTCTCATAGAAGCGGCTGAAGTATGCGGGAGATACTGCCAATGCGAAGTTACTGATGTAGGTCTGGTAGGTTGCGGAGTAGGTACGCTTGGAGGTGTAACGGTTATCGATGGTCTTGACTGCGTGGTTTTTTCTGACGAAGCCATCCAGCCAACCGCTGGTGAAGCCGTAGGTGTAAACGAAGTCGAAATCGGGATAAATGCCGAATCCTTCTTCCTTTGCATAGTCAACCAGCTCCTGGAAGCCGTTCTTACCGCCAACTGCCTTCTCCCATCTGAGACGGTAAGGAATGGAGGCATACATACCGCCGTTCGCATAACCGGTCAGTTTGAAGTTGATGTTGGTCACGCCCTGTGCCTTGAACTCTTCGTACATGGTCTTGATGTTATCGAAGGAGGTCAGAGGAGTCATGACGTTGACAGGAACGGACAGGATCTTTTCAACGGTCTCCAGAGCACCGAAGGTCTCGATATACAGAGGAATATCTTCCTCAATATCAGCATCGGTCAGACGCTTCAGAATACCCTTGTCTTCCCAATAGTCACGGCAAGCGTCTGCCATACCCATGTAGGAGCACTCGTAGTAATCGGTAACGCCCTTCTCTTCTGCAACCTCATCGTCCGTCAGCATGATGTAACGGATCTTGTAGTTGCCAACGTACTTACGTGCGGAGGTAACGGTCCATGTGGTGTTTGCACCGACAGAGATCGCGTCCTTCAGGTTGTAGGTATCCTTCGGTCTGGGGTAGAACAGCATCTGGATGGTGTTGTACTCAGACTGGGTACCTGCATGGTAATCGGAAAGCTCGGCAAGAGCGTCACCCTCTTCGATGATGGCAACGAAGCCGCGGTCTTCCTCGTATGCAACCGTCTCGGTCACATACACTGCGGGGGTCTTGACAGTACCGTCAGCATTCAGCACCTCGGGGGTTCTGATGGTGTCGGTATTGACAGTCTTCTTCAGAGACTGGTTCTCAACGATACCGAAGACAGGATAACGAACGATCTCCTGGTGGGTACCGGTGATGGTGTGGTAAGCGTAGTCAGCACCGTAAACCTTGCTGTTTACCGTGGTGGTCGTACCGGTGTCCAGATCCTCAAAGCGGAACAGAGTACCGGAGCCATCGGGGAACATGTTGTAACCTGTGTTGGGGTTACTACCTGCGCCCATGTAAGGCAGGATGCTGATGTAGGTCAAGCTGTACTCGGAAGCATTGAAACGGATACCGTTTGCGGGGAGACGAACGCTCATACCGTATTCATCCAAGCTGTACTCAAGAGCCATCTTGAAGTTTGCGGGAGCGCGATCGGAGCCGGTGTACTCGGTCAGCTCGTGGTCATAGTCGAGCTGCTCGTAAGTGTACAGAGGACAGTAGGTCTTGATCTTCTCCTCTGCTCTCGCGATCTCGTTCTGAGAAGCGGTGGGGTCGAAGACGTAAACTGCCATCTTCTTGGTGATCGGGAATGCTGCCTCGAGCTCGGTGATCTGACGGTCAGAGGTCAGAACGGAGGTGTCCTTCAATACGAAGTATGCCTTGAACTGCTTGTATTCGAAGCTTTCGCCGATCTCAGCAAGCATAACGTTCAGGATCTGCTCCTCGAAGCGGTCCTTGCGGATCATACGGGGAACCAGCATACGGGTCTCTTCACGACCCATGGTGTACTCAATACGAACACCGTTCTTGATGTTCTTTACCTTGATCTGATTACGGCAAGCTGCCTCGGTGTAGGAGTAGAAGGTCTTCTCGGTGTCGTTGTCGGTGTATCTGACAAAGATCTGAGAGAGGATCTGCGCCTTGATGGAGGTCTTTGCAGTGGAATCAGAGAGGTTGTAGGGGTTACTGAACAGGATCTCGCCGGTGGACATCTTGACCGTTGCTACTTCACCGGTCGATTCGTGTACCCACAGCTGATAGCCGTCTTTTTCCAGCATCAGCTTCATGGTGGCGAGCTTTTCCTGGGGGTTCTTAAAGGTGTTGCCCGACTGGCTGATGGTATAACCGAGCTCATCGTCCTTCTCGGTGGTCTTCAACGCCACTGCACTGACATCAATAACAGCCAGCGAAGCGAAGGTTCCAACCAACATAGCCAACGTTAAGAGGCAAGATATAAATCTTTTCATATTTTTCATTTCTTTTCTCCTATCTGTTGGTTTATAGACGATAAGTGATCTCGATAACGATATTGGAAATCAAGCTTACGATCTTACCGAGAAGCGTGGTAAACAGGATACCAATAAACATGATGAATACCATACCGACCAGAGTACCTACGACGGTGAGCATGTTCTTACCCAGAGAGTAGTCATGAGTAACCTGAGTTCCGAAGAAGATCAGGATACCGACCCAGATGAATGCGAAGCTGCCAAGCAGGCTGAGAAGCTTCACCTCGGACGCGGTGACTACGTTGGAAAGAATGGTCGAAGGGATGATGAGCAACGGCAGGGGGATCAGAGCGTAGGACAGCGCGATGACGATATCCTTGAAGCTACCTTCACCCTCGAACAGAGTGGTCAAGCACCAGTTTGCAACTGCGAACAGCGCGAACGGAACCAGCACACTGATTGCCTGTGCCCAAACGGTGGTATAAGTGCCGAAGGGATTGATAACGTAACCGGAACCGATTGCCTCATAGAAGAAGGTGAGGATCGCAATCAGAATGAAGACGAGAGCCGCACGGAGCGAGCCGCGTTTTTCGTGCTTCAGATCCCAGAAGCCGTCGAACGGATGCAGGATCACGTGGAAGCCGTACAGAAGCTCTTCCTTGAAGGTTCTCTTACCGCCTGCGGTAGCTGCGCGCTTATTGACCTTAGCGGCATACTTGGAGAATTTGCTGAATACCAGAACGATCAGGATAACACCCACGGGAATGGTGAGGATCCACTTGGAGATCCACTCCTTACGGATTTCCTGATAAGAGGTGGAGTAGCCTGCGGTATCGTAAGCAGCCTTGAAGTACTCAAGAGACTCCTGATAGTCACCGCTACGGTAGAGAGACTCACCGATACCGATGTATGCGGTATCAAAGTTGGAGTTTCTCTTCAGAATCTCCATCCAGTCGTCGATGGCGCGGTCATAGTTACGGTTGTTTTCGTTGGCAAGAGCGGAGATAACGACGTCGCCGTACTCGGTTCTCTTGTAAACGGTGATGTTATCGTTGGTTTTATCCAAAATCAACAGAGTGTCGCCCTGGTAAGCAATTGCCTCAATGGAGGAAAGGTTACCGAGCTGGGTACCGGAGTCACCGAACGCCCACAGCAGGTTACCGTCGAAGTCATAGGTGAAGATCTTATTACGAGCTTCGTCAATGATCGACCAGGTCTTCTCGGGACCGACTGCTACGTCGATGATCTTGGAGGGACCGGTGATAGAACCATCGGTCATAGAGGTAGATACGTCAACTTCACCGGAGGGAGGATAGAAACCGTTACGTCTCATGATCTCGTCGCCGTTTGCGTTGAGCATCTTAACAGGAGCGAAGTCACCGGATTTGGACTTGCTTCTGATCGCGGACTGCTGCTTACCCTTATCAATGGAGGAGGTGGTTACGTAAATGAAGCCCTCATCATTGATGGAGATGTTGTTAAACTCGGTGGAAACGTATGCGGTGGACAGTTCCTTCTGCGCCTCGGTCTGGAAACGTCTCCAGATGATATCCCAAGCGGAGATGGTAACCTTCTGTGCGCCGATAAAGCCGGTAAACTCGCCCTCGTCGGTCATGACGATGATACCCTGATAGGTAGTCGAGGATACAACGTACAGACGGTCATACTGGTCTACTGCGATCGCGACCGGTTTGTAAACGGAGCCTTCGTCAAACAGCTCGGATTCAGGCTCGGGAATGATCGCCAGATACTCGCCGTCCTTATCGAAGGTGACGATACGGTTTGCATCGGTGTCGCACACGAAGATGCGGTCGTTGGTCACGAACACACCGGAGGGAGCGGTCAGTTCATCGGGAACACCGTACTCATTGGTAAAGGTATCAATGGTGAACTTTACCTTATAATAACGGTCCAGACATACGATGCGGTTGTTCTTCGCATCTGCGATGTAGACGTTGAGGTCCTTATCTACGACCATGTCACGGGGATCATCGATCAGCTTTTCCAGTCCCATGTACCCGGAGTCAATTTCCATAACGGGGGTATATGCGGCGGGAGAGTTGATAGAGGAACCGTGAATGGAGTAGGTGTAGGTCTGATAAGCGGACGCTGCGCTGACCGGAACGGAGAACATGATCAGGAGAGCGAAGAGCAATGCAAGTACAGATATAAACTTTTTCATGTCTTCCCTCCTCCTTAGTCTTTCATACCGGACGAACCCATCGTCTCAATGATGTTCGACTGCGTAATAACGAATACGGAGATAGGAACGAGCATCATGACAACGGTTGCGGCTGCGGATGCACCGGCACGCTTGATACCGCCGGCGGTGATCTGCTGGATCGCGTAGTTGAAGGACTTCAACTGCTCGGAATGGATGTAAATGGATGCACCCTTGTTCCACAGATCCTGGAAACAGTAAACGATCAGGGTAAGCCAACCGGGCTTAACCATAGGCATTGCGATGACCCAGAAGGTCTTCAGCTCGCCTGCACCGTCCAGACGGGAGCTCTCCAGAACGGTATCGGGAACGTTGGTCTCCATGAACTGCTTCATCAGGTACAGACCCAGAGAAGTACACCATGCGGGCAGGATGATTGCCCAGTAAGTATCGATCCAACCGAAGGTGGACATGATCAGGAACTGGGTAACTGCCGTAACGGTGGAGTGGAACATCAGAGACATACGAACTGCCTTAAACATGACCTTACCGCCGGGGAACTTGATCTTCGCCATGCAGTATGCAGCCAGCGAGGAGAAGAAGAGGTTACCGATGGTACCGATGATGGTGGTGAAGACAGTGTTGAAGATGTAACGGGAGAACGGAACCCAAGAGGTGTTCATCAGCACGAACAGCTGCTTGAAGTTCTTCAGCGTGGGAGATACCACGTAGAAACGAGGGGGGAACATCCAAAGCTCATCCAGCGGCTTGAGAGACTGCATGATAACATACAGCATCGGGAGGAACATGAATGCGCCGAGAAGTGCCAGCACGAACGTGATGCCGGCGTCACCGCCCGCAGAGCGGTTCAGGACAACTTTATGAGATCTTGTTCTTAACTTTGCCATATTATTGTCCCACCTTCGAAAGTAGTTTCTTAACGAGTGAGTTGGCACCGATCATGATCGCGAACAGGATGACCGCGATGGTAGAAGAATAACCAACCTCGTAACGGGTGTTACCGTACTCGTTCAGATGGTGCATGATGGTGTAACCTGCGTAATCCGTGGAGGGGTTACCGCAAAGTGCATCAACGACGCCGCCGAAACCGAACGAAGAGGTAATTGCCATGATAGCACCGAACATCAGCTACGGTCTCATGCTCGGCAGAGTGATGTACCAAAGCTCCTGCCAGCGGTTGCGGACACCGTCCACAGCGCCTGCCTCAAACATGGACTTGTCGATACCCTGAAGACCTGCGATAAAGGACAGGAAGGAGGTACCGAGCGAGCACCACAGAGCAACGATGATACAAAGAGGCATAATGTAATCCGCGTCCTTAAAGAACTGGATCTCCTCGGTAATGATACCGAGCTTCAGAAGAGTACCGTTGACCCAACCGTAGGAGTCACCGGAGAACAGTGTACCCCAAATCAGGTAAACCTGACCGGAAATGGACGGTGCGTAGAAGATCAGCGTGACAACGGCACGGATCTTCGGGGAAAGCTCATTGATGAACCATGCGACCATAAAGGACATGATGTAGGATGCAGGACCGACGATACCTGCAAACACCATGGTGTTGGTGAATGCGGTGAGGAACAGGTCATCATCCAGGAACAGACGAATGTAGTTATCCATGAAAACGAAATTCGGCCATTCCAAAAGGTTAAAGTCTGTAAAGCTGATGACGATGGAAAGAACGACGGGAATGACGGTAAACAGGAAGAACAGCAGCATGTAGGGGGCGATCATCAGATACGCGACCTTATTGCGCTTCATCTCTTTCCATGTCCACTGCGCTTTTGTCATATCTTTACGCGCAACAGCTTTTTTCTCTGCCGTTTTTGACATGTACTCTCTCTCCTTATTTCATATTTTTAGAATGTGTGTGTTTCACAATAAATTCTCAGCGGCTCCAGCTGTTTACTTCGTACTTCGCCGCAACGACAGAAGCGTTCTGAAGAGCGGTGATGGTCTCAGCAAAAGCGGTTGCATTGGCAGCCTGCAGCTGTGCGGCCGCGTTGGAGAGTGCCACAGAGTCTTTAACTTCGATTGCGGAACGGGCAGCGGCGATCAGCTCAGCGTAAGCTGCGGTGTCGCCGATTGCTTCGATATCTGCATCCAAAGCATCGGTAGCCTGAAGCATGCGCTTCTCCAGCAGGGTCTGACCGACATAATCTACGGTCTCCAGTTCGAACTCGCTGCGCTTTCTGGTGATCTCCTTGTTGATCGTGGTGATGTAGCTCAACAGCGAGTCAACAGGGTCTTCGTTATCATTGTAAGCGTCGAGGAATGCGAAGCTGGTGTAACGGTCGATGATGTAGGAACCGGGGTAGTTCGGGATAGATGCGAGGTTGTTGAACTGAAGTGCAACCTGGTTGTATTCCTCGGTGGTCCAGGTCAGGGATGCCAGCGCGTCGATGTTCGCGGTAGCCTGCTTAGCGGAGGGACCGATGATAGCAACCATCTCGTTTGCATACTCAGTCTGGAAGTGTGCGCCTACCTGCCACTTCATGAATTCCCAGGACTTATCCTTCAGCTTAGGATCGGAGCCGGACAGCATAACGATCGCAGAAGCGGTGGAAACGGAGACGTTGTTGATCTCGCCGGTCTCGGGATCGATCTCACCGGGCAGCGGGTAGAAGCCCCAACAACCCTCGATCTCGGTCGCGAAGACCTTGAGCTGGTTGTAGGTACCTACATAAGATGCAATACCGATCGGCATCTCACCGGTACGGAAACGGTTGGAGAAGTCATAGGTGTAGGGGAAGCCGTACATGGTGAACATGTTACACATCTTCTCGAATGCCGTCAGAGCCACGTTGGAGTCGAGGTTGATTCTCATACCGTCATCGGCGAAGAGCTCGCCGCCCATCTGGTACAGGAAGATCTTATACTCGGTGTGCATACCGATCTGCATGTTGTTTGCCTGCAGGATCGGGATAGCTGCCAGGATATCGTCCCAGGTCTTGGGGATCTCGATATTCAGCTCTGCCAGAATGTCCTCACGGACGAACATCATATTGAAGTTCTGTGTCTCGGGCAGACCGTATACGTGATACTCACCGGAGGAGTCCTCGATACCGAGAACCATCATAGCTGCCTCGTTGAAGTTCTTGGTGACTTCATCAAAGCCCTCCAGCTGATCGATGTGGTCCAGAGCACCGCGGATCGCGTAGTTGATAACATCGCCCTGACCCAGACCGATATACAGGTCGGGACCCATACCGGACAGAACGGAAGGAAGCAGAGTGGAACCTGCGACCAGCTTCAGGTTAACGGAAATGCCGGTCTGAGGAGTGAAGTCGTTGTTGATCAGGCTACGGATAACCTGAGACTGGTCACGACCGTAAGCCAGCCAAACCTCAACGGTCTCATCATCGCTGGTCTCTACCAGAGAGCCCATGTGGTTGTAGTCACGGAAGAAGGACCAGAAGAAGCTGACGCACTCGTGAGAGAGTGCCTTGAAGAAGCCGGGAGTTGCCTTGGGAGCAGCGGCCTCAGCGGACTGGATGGTGATGTAGTCAACCTGCAGAGGCTGAGTCTTGGCATCGCCGAGCCAGGTACCGAGCGTACCGATGTAGGACTTCAGCTGCTCCATGTTGGCAGCGACCTCATCCTCGTCACGACCCATCTTCTTGAGCAACCAGGAGATCTTATCCAGCGTTGCGGACTGGGAGGACTTTTCACCGGAGACCTCGACCAGCTGTTCGGAGATCTCATCCAGAACGAATGCCTGCTTAACCATATCGTTCAGCGTATCGGGCATAACGCGGGAGAAACCGTAGTCACGGTATTCATCGGGGTTCGCGCCGGTCAGCTTCAGGATCTGGAGGTAGTCATCGTTGATAGAGTCAAGAGCGGCGTCAACGCGTCTGACGATGTCACCCATGGAGCCGAGGGTTACCTCAAGCTTGAGGGTATAAACGACATCCTTCTCAAAGTAGAACTCGAGCGGATCGTCAGCGTTGGTTGCCAGAGTGGACTGCCAGCCATCGTTGTATGCGAAACGAAGAGCGGCTGCCTCGGCGTAGGGGATACCGTCGTAGTAACCCTTGGCGCCTTCCTCGAGGCCCTCGCTGTAGATGTAGAGAGCACGGGAGGTGTACATACCGTCAAGCACGTTCTGTCTGAAACGGACACCGACGGAATACATACCGGACTCCTTCACCTTGAAGGAGTAGGTTGCCCACTGACCTGCGGTCTGCCACTTCTCACCGCCGATGGTATTCAGCAGCTGGTGAGCAGGGTCTGTGGGGCTACAAGCTGCGGAGGAACGGTCCTCAACAGCGTAGATGGTCTTGGAGGAGGTGTTGCGGGTGGACTCAGCCTCGATCTTGATATAATCGGAGCCCTTTGCCGCACCTGCATACTGTGCCAGGTAATCCTCATAAGAACGAAGACTCTCGTGAGGAACCAGACGAATGCTCTTGATCGCCATAGGCTCATTCTTAGCCTCCAGCGACAGAGTGTTCTCGCCTGCCCGCAGAACGAAATCAAAGTTCTCGGCATAGAAACCGTTGGCATCCTTCACGTCGTAGATGGACCAGACGGGAGTCTGCTCCATGGTCTGACGAAGCTCGTTGCCCTCGATATCGTGGGTGAAGAAGCGGATCAGGTTCTCGTCCACCAGAGCGGCACTGTCAGAAGTCCAGTACTCGGGCATGGTGTAAACGACGTATGTACCGTTTTCACGCTCTTCCGTGGTGGCGGTGATGCCTGCGGCAGCAGCGGCAGCGAGGTACTCGCCGGCTTCGGATGCCTTGTTCAACAGGATCTCACCGTTGGGATACTCGTTGGCATAGATCTTTGCCAGAGTGAGGTAACGTGCCTCTGCAAAGGGAATCTCGCCGTTCAGTCTGAATACACGCTCGATGGATGCCGCTTTTCCTTCGACCGGATAGTATTCGATCAAGATGCTGTACTTCGCCTCTGCGGGGACGTTGACTTTCCATACAGTCGTTCCGTCGGCAGGGGTATACAAGGCTTCTACACCGTCATAGGTCTGAACTTCGACCTTTGCATTGGTGTTTTCCTTATCGTACTGTGTCGCATCGATGACGATCTCGGACGAGGCGCCGGGCACATCTGCATATTTCGTGCTGTACTCCTCATACGAAATCGCGCTGAGCTGTTCCTGAATATCGGCGATTGAGGAATCCGTCACGGAAGAGTTCGGGGTCATGGCATTTTCAGCACTGACCGTCAGAGCTCCACCCATGATGAATGTCAACGCGAGAATCAAAGCAGCCAGTCTTTGGAATTTCGTTCTCTTCATCAAATCTTTCCTCCTACATGTTTTGGCGCGCGGTGCCTTTTGCGCGCCGCTCACCTTTGGTCTGTATGCCTCCCATCCGAGCGCCATTCGCTGTTCCCTGCCCGTCTTATATAATACTATATAATAAAGGAAGGAAATCGAACTTGCAGCCGCGGCCGACCGCAAGCAACGGAAGCACGGCGGCATGGATCCGCCCGGCTTCACACAGCTGAGGATACTCTTTTGTTCGGCATGGAAAATTCTCAGTTTTCCTCTGCTGCGCAAAGGAAAAAGGACCATAACGGTCAAAAAAACAGGAAATTCTCCTGTTTTTTTCTCCGTCATTTAAATAAAGGGGGCTACTTTCACGGGTTACCCCATGAAATCTCCTTAATTTATGCACATATCATACCATATTCCCATCAAATTGTCAAGGGTGTACCCATACCCGACAAGAGGCTGTCACACCGTTTTCAAGCGGTTTTCACACGGTCCGTAGCCTCTGACCGCTTCGTGATGATTTCCCGACTTTGTGCTTTTTTCGTCTGCTTTTCTTCAAAAACTCAATAAGTAAATATTATTTACGTAAAAATTGAATAATTTTGGGTGATTTTTTCGTTTTTGTGCAAAATTTCGGCGTGTTTTCCTCTTGACAAGCCGCTAAAAATCAGCAGGTAAATTTCTTTTACCTGCAAACGCATATTCTGCTTGCGGGCGCAACCTTTTCCCATCCGTCTGACATTGTTAGAATTGCACAAAAACAAGCTTGTTTTTTCTACGTCTGCGCAATTTGCACAAACTTTTCTTTTTTCTCTGCTATTTCGCCTATTTTATTCCATTTTTTCGTCTTTTTGGGTTTTACGCACCCAATATATGGCTTTTCGTCTTGAAATATCCAATTTCGACCGTAAACCCGCACCCGACCGTCTCTGCGGGATTTTCGTCTGTTTTTCGCCGCTGACCACTTGCCTTTTTGCCCGCCTTATGGTATACTGTTTGCATGAAACGCAAAAAGGAGAGAACACCTATGAGAAGTTATCCGCAAGCCATTGTCACCGAGAAAGCCGCCGCATCGCTCCGCAAGGGTCACCCTTGGGTCTACGGTGAGGAGGTCCTTGCCATTCGCGGCGACTACCGGAACGGCGACCCCATCGACGTGCTGAGCGAGAAGGAGCGATACCTTGGAACGGGTCTGATCAACGACCACTCCAAGATCCGCATCCGCCTCATTACCCGCAACGCCAATGACAGAATGGACGAGGCTTTCTGGACCCGCCGCCTGCAATATGCGCTGCAATACCGCAAAACGGTGATGGGGGACGATTTCGCTTGCTGTCGCCTGATCTTCGGTGAGGCGGATCAGTTTCCGGGGCTGACCGTGGACCGCTTCGGTCCCGTGCTGGTCGCACAGGTGCTTTCTCTCGGCATGGAAAAGGTCAAGCATATCCTCTTCCCTGCTCTGCTCACCCTTCTGCGGCAGATGGGAGAGGAGATCGAGGTCATCTACGAGCGGAATGAGGCAGCCATCCGTGAGCTGGAGGGACTTCCCCGCTACCAGGGCTTTGTGCAGGGCGAGGGCTTACGCACCGAGACGGACGGCAAGGTCCTCATCCGTGAAAACGGGATCCAATATGAGGTGGATTACATCAACGGACAAAAGACCGGCTTCTTCCTCGACCAGAAATACAACCGCGCCGCCGTGGCGCGTCTCGCCAAGGGAAAGCACGTGCTGGACTGCTTCACCCACACCGGTGCCTTCGCGCTGAATGCCGCCGCCGCGGGTGCCGCCCACGTGACAGCGGTGGACGTCTCGGAGGACGCCATCGCGATGGCACGCGCCAACGCCGACCGCAACGGGCTTACGGGCAACATGGACTTTATCTGCGCAGACGTGTTTGATCTTTTGACCGACATGGCAAAGCAGGGTCGCTCGCCCTACGACTTCATCATTCTTGATCCGCCCGCCTTCACCAAGAGCCGTGCCACCATCAAAAACGCCATTCGCGGCTACAAGGAGATCAACCTCAAGGCAATGAAGCTCCTGCCCCGCGGCGGCTATCTTGCCACCTGCTCCTGCTCTCACTTCATGAACAACACCCATTTCTGTCAGATGATGCACAACGCGGCAGAGGACGCGCAGGTCTCCCTGCGCCAGATCGAGGGGCGCCAGCAATCGCCCGACCACCCCATTCTCTGGAACGTGCCCGAGACGGATTATCTGAAGTTCTACCTGTTCCAGATCGTATAAGGAGGCTCACATGGAGATCGTCGCCGCATCCTTCTTTGGAATCGCGCTTGCAATCCTTTCCCTGCTCTTTCACGTTGCCGGCGCCGCCGCCATCGTATTGCTTTTTCTGCTCCGCTTGAACACGGAGGATCCGCGCAAGAAGCGGCAATTCATGGCGCTGATGATCCTGCTCGCCGTATTCCTTACCGTCTCACTCCTTTTGCGCCCCATTCTGATGCTGACAGGCATCCTCACCATATTCGGATAAGAGCGAAAAGACATCCCGACCGCCGCGGTCGGGATGTCTTTTGCTTCGTATTCAGATCACAGCATAGCCGCGCCGATGATGCCGGCGCTGTTGCCCAGCTCTGCCATGCAGATCTTGGTGGCAGGTACGAACTCGCCGCCGTACACGCGCTCCTTGATCTTGGGGATCAGCAGGTTCTTCAGGTAATCACCCTCGTTGGAGATACCGCCGCCGATCGAAATGACCTCGGGCTGGAAGATGTTGATGATGTTGGAAAGTCCCTCCGCCAGATAGAGCACGTACTTGTCCACCACCTCATCGGCAGCCGCGTCGCCTGCTCTCTTGGCGTCAAAGGCGGTGCGTCCGGAGACCTTACCGCGCTCCTCGGCGAGCGTCTTCATCAGGGTCGGTCTGCCTGCCTTTTCGCACTCGGCGATCTTTTCCTTGGTCATGCGGATCAGACCGGTTGCCGAGCTGTATGCCTCCCAGCAGCCCTTTCTGCCGCAGGAGCACTGTGCCCCGTTGACCTCAATAACGATATGACCCAGCTCCGCGCCCGCATAGTTGAAGCCGGAATAGACTTTATTATCGATGATGATACCGCCGCCCACACCGGTTCCCAGCGTGATCATGACGGAATTGGTGGTACCCTTTGCGGCACCTGCCACAGCCTCGCCCCAAGCGGCGGCGTTGGCGTCGTTCTCCAGGCGGATGCGCTCTACGCCAAGACGGTCACGCAGCATCTGCGCGATGGGAAACTGACGGAAGGGCAGATTGTTGGCATACTCCACCACGCCGGTGTCATGATTGGCAATACCGGGGGAGGCGATGCCGATCGACTCGATGTCGGCAAGGGCAATATTATGGTCAGCACACAGCTTCTTGCAAAGCGCCGCCATATCGTCCATGATCAGCTCGGGTGCGCGGTCAGCACCGGTGGGGACGCTATCCTGCCACAGCAGATTCAGATCTTTATCCACAAGTCCGGCGGCAATGTTGGTTCCGCCAAGGTCAATTCCAATGCGATACATAAGGTGATCTCCTTTCAAGCATATGTGCTTTGCACATCTGTTTTCTGCATCTATTATATACAATTTGGCAATCAAAGTCAACGGGTTTTGGTGATATTTTCACTTTTTTCACCGCGCGCCGTTTCCCGGGAAATAAAAAGGGGGAATATCGCTTGCAATCGTGGGCGGCTTGTGGTATACTATGAAAAGAAATCAAAAAGGCGGTCCTTCACTATGGTCAAATTCATTATCGTCCGACACGGCTTCAGCGTATACAACAAGGAGCATCGGTTCAGCGGTCAGCGCGACGTGCCGCTGGATGAGATCGGCGTGCGACAGGCGGCGCGCAACGCGGAATACATTCTGGCGCACTATCCGATGATCGACTGTATCTATTCCAGCGATCTCAGCCGCGCCTACAACACCGTCAAGCCCGTTGCCGACGCGCTGGGGCTCCCCATCACCACGGACGAAGGGCTTCGTGAACTGTATATCGGCTCGTGGGAGGGTCAGTTGATCGCCGAGATCAAGGAAAAACACCCCGAGGAGATGGCGTTTTACCGTTCTCCCCGCCCCGACGCCCGCTGTGGCGGCGACGGCGAGACCAAGAAGGCACTGCGGGAGCGCATCACCGGCTGTATGGCGCGGATCGCGGCGGAAAACGACGGAAAAACGGTGCTGATCGGCTCTCACGGCGGTGCCGTCCGCGCCCTTTGCTGCGCGTGGATGGGATACACCATTGAGAACAGTGCAAGCGTTCCCACACTGAAAAACGCATCTCTGACGGTGGTCAATTACGATCCCGCTACGGACAAGGCGGAATTTGAGCTTTACGGCTACGCCGACCATCTGGGCGAACTGGCGGACACAAAATAATAAATTCAAAGGGGACTGTCACACCGGACAGTCCCCTATTCGTTTACTTTTTGAAGTAGTAAAACCCGTCACGGAAAAGGGCGGGGTGCTCGTAAAGATACGCATCCGCCATCTCGGCGACACGGCTCCAAACGTCCTCACCGAACAGGGCGGTCTTGGCGCGGATCTTCTCATCGCCCTTTCCCAAAAACAGCTGGACGATCGGCATGAAATCCACCCAACGGCGGAGATAGCGCTCACCGACGAAAATATCCGCCGCGACCTGCTCACCGCTGAAATAAACGCATGAGGCGGTCAAACGAGTACCGGGCGTCAGCTCGTATTTTGCCACGAACTCGGAGGGGAAACGCAGCATGACCACGGCATCCATTTCGTCGGAATACGCCGCGATCACAAGCGGCTCTGTCGATACCACCACCGCCGGCTGTGTGTCTCCGTAAAGCAACGCCCGCATGACGTTTTCGATCTGCATGTCGGAATAGAATCTGCCGGAAAATTTTGTGTTGATACGGTTGCGGAATGAATAGTATTTTTTGTATGAAAATTTGACGTTTGCCTGATTGTCTGCTTTGCTCATTGTATTCTCCTTTCCTCACAAACAGTGACAGACGTATTGCCTTACCTGCACCTCACATCACGGTCGCGCCGATCTCCACCCACACGGGGCGGAAGCCGCAATTAAGCGCGATGTTCCACGAGTGATAGTTAGACACGCCCGTGCCGTAAAAGGGGATAGCGCCCCACGAGAGGATCTTGTTCTTCAACACTGTCACCAGATAGGTTCCCACGCCTTGTGATCGATATTCGGGCATGACGTCGATGCCGATCTGCATCCATCCCGGCGCATCCTCGGAGCAACCCGCCATCCCCATGATCCGATCTCCGTCCATGGCGCAGACCGCCATACGGTCGGGACGCTTGGGGGCGCGGGGCTGACAGATGGCGTTGGGGAACCGTTCATCCCCATAAAAGGGTATCAGCTCCTCCTCGCCGTACCAGCGCAGGGGCAGGTCAAGGCGCGGGGCAACGTCCTGCGCGGGCAGGAACATATGGAAGGTGGAGGACAGCGTATAGCCAAAGCGGTTCAGCTCCTTCTCCAAGGGGCGCAGATTGGGCAGCTCGAAGAGCCAGATGCCCGGGCGATCTGCCATAAACTCCCGCAGAAACGGGTGAAGGCGCTCGTCTGCCGTGATGACGGCGTTGCCGCCCGTGGTGACCATGTGAAAAAAGTATTTTTCGGGACTGTAGACGCGCCGCCCCTCGTGCAACTCGGAAACGGTCAAGACGTTTTCCGTTTTGCAAAGATCCGCCGGGGTGCAGTTGAATTCCAGCGAGAGCAGGCGGAGAAGCGATTCACGGTATGAACTCATTTTTTTCATGCTCAATCGATCTCCTGCAGGATCTCGCCGTTCTTCTCGGAGAAGGTCACCCTTCCGATGACGGTGCGGCGGTTGCCGCCGGGCTTTTCGGGGTTGGTCTGGATGTGGAAGGAGGTATACAGCTCGCCGTCCTTACCCACGAAGAAGGCGTTATGCCCTGCCCCGGTCAGCCCCTCGCGGCAGCAGAGCACGGGATTCGACGCCGATTTGACCCACGGTCCCAGCGGCGAGTCGGCAACTGCCAGACAGATGGCATAGTCATTGGTGGCATAGCAATTGGCAGAGTAATTCATCAGATACTTGCCGTTGCGGCGGATGACACAAGGTCCCTCGTTCCACAGATGCGGGTGCTCCATCGCCATCGACTTCAACTCATAAGGCTCTGTGGGCGTGGTCATCAGCATCGGCTCGCCGATCACCTCGGTCAGATCGTCGTTCAGACGCATACACCAGGTCTGACTTGTCTTGATGCCGTTGACGTAATTTTCGGAGCAATCGCGGGAGTAATAGAGGAAGTTGCCCTCCTCGCATACAAGCACCGAGCCGTCGATGGTGGCATAGCCGAGATCAAAGAGGGGTCTGTCATGAACGTCCTTGAACGGTCCCTTGGGGCTGTCGGCAACCGCCACGCCAAGCCGCAAGGAGTTCAGCTCACGGCTCATGGCGGTGTAATGCATGACAAATTTGCCTTTATGATAGACGACCTCGGGCGCCCAGAAATGGGATCTTCCCCAAGACTCGATGGCATGAAAGCACATGGTCGGCTCGCTCCAATTCACCAGATCGTCGCTTTCCCACACGAGAAAACCCTCGCTGTGGCTGGTGGCATAACAATAGTATTTATCCTCAAACAGCAGGATCTGAGGATCGCCGATTTTGGTAATATCGGTAATGATCATGTCGCCCCTCCTTCGTTTATGAACCGATAAACCCCGTCTTCACACGGTCACCGAGACCGGCAGCCATGCGCTGATAGTCGTTGGTCAGGATCACGTCCATACCCCAATCCAGCCACTCAGCCGCCTCGGCAGGATCATCCGACCAGAAAATATTGCAGCGGATGCCATGCGCGTGTGCCAAATCGATTTTCTCCTTGGAGAAATGCTTGCGCATGAACTGCACCTTTTCGCATCCCATCTCGATGGCACGCTCGACAACAAGATCGCGAGCATTGCCGCCGCCGACACAACGGCCGATATCGGGCGCGAGAGCGCCGAACTGACGCATCAGGGTATCGTTGCCCGTCATGAAGTAGACATACTTTTCGCAGTCATACTTGCGGATCATGGCAATGATATTCTTCAGGTAGTCCTCGTCCATGGGATCGACATTGTTGAAGCTCTTAACATGGATATTCATAATCACATGGCAGGCAAATTTCTGCAGGATCTCCTCAAAGGTCACGATACGCAGACCCTTGTAGGCACCTTCAAAGCCCTTACCGAAGTCAAACTGACGCAGCTCCTCAAGGGTATAGTCCCAGACCTTGCCGGTGCCGTCCGAAACACGCTCCAGCGAGCTGTCGTGGATGGAGACGATCTGATGATCCCTGGTCTCCCACAGGTCAAATTCGATCTCGGGCGCGCCGAGGGCGATCGCCGCGCCGAAGGCGGGCATACTGTTCTCTGGGCATACGGTATTGAAGCCGCGGTGAGCGCAGAGGCGGGGATAGGACAAATGCTCGTCGGGCAGAATGATTGCACTGCCCGCGGGGCGGTACTTCCAGGGGCGGCGACCCACTTCTATGTACTCAAAATGTGCCGAGTCGGGGTTGCCGTAGCCGGCAGGCTTGTAGTATTTCTTGGTGGGGTCGATGATGCAGGTCTCCATGCCGACGCGGGACGCCATATCGATGATGACCCTGCCGTCGGGGGCGACCACGGTACTGCCGCCGCCGATCTCGGAATTCTCATCCATGCTGACCGAGGAACGAACGACATAGGCGTTGGTGTTGTATGCCAGGAAACGGCTCATCAGCGAAAGCGCGTCCTGTCGGTCGGAGCGCTGGTGAGAGCAGCCGATGATGATATCGGGGCGCTGGCGGGCGATATTCGGGAAGATCTCATAGAAATAGAAGTCATAGCAGGTCAGGAAGCAGTAGCGCAGACCCTCGATCTCGACCACGGTGGGATTGGAAAACTCATACGAATAGTCGCAATCCATCTTTCGCTTGAAGACCTCGCCGTTGGTGGGATGCTGCTTGAAGTAGTGCCCTACCACCTTGCCCTCGCGGTCGAAAGCGTAGGTGGTGTTGCGCAGACCCTTGCCCGAATCGTAGAGGGCGTTGATAAACAGAATACTGTGGCAACGCTTTGCCGTCTCCGATGCCTTGGCAAGAATGATCTTGTTATATTTCTCATAACTGCCGTGGAACTGCGCGACGGTTTTTGCCAATGCAGGCACATCGGTCGCCTCGGGGAGGACGATCAGATCCATGCTGTCGTCGCACGCATCCATCGCGTCGAGCTGCCATTGAAACAGCTCCTCGGAGCGCTCATAATCTGCCGAATAGAGCGGCTGAATGATACAAACCTTCATTTGTGCCATGTTATTTACCTCTCTTAGATCATGATTACAGACGGATCTCCGCCGCACCGCCCTCGCGGTAGGTAATGCGGTCGCCGCTGTCGTTCAGACTGTCCTGATAAGCAAGGAATTCCTCTTTGCTTGCGAATTTGGGCTTATAATCGGCAAGGATCTGCTTGGCTCTCTCTGCTCCGTTTTCCAAAAGCAAAAGGAGCATCGCCATCTGCCACTTGGCGCTGTCCACACATGCGACTTGGGGATCACAGATCTCATAGTCATTGCCGTGGCCCTTGCCGCGGGCACCGCCGCCGTGGGGGTGAACAACGGGCATAATGCAGCTGAGGTCACCCATATCGGTGCTTCCCGTGCCGATGTTCTGGGTCATGGGGCACTCCGCATCGGGCATGGCAAGCGCGGCGGCATCCTTGGCGAGCTTCATCATACCGTCGTCATTGCAAAGCGGAGAATAGCCGGGGATATCCACGATCTCCACATTGGTATCGATGGAGAGGGCGGCACCGCAGAGCGCCTGATTGATGCGGCGGTTTGCCTTGGCGATGGCTTCAAAGGTGGTGCCGCGAACGTAGCTCTCGATGCGCACCTGCTCGGGAATGGCGTTGACCATGTCACCTCCGTGGGTGATGATGGGATGGAAGCGGATGCGGTCTGCCTCGCGGAAGGTCTCACGCAGGGCGTTGGCGGCGTTGAGACCGCAGGTGGCGGCATACAGCGCGTTGCGACCGCTCCAGGGAGAGCCGCCCGCGTGAGACGCCACGCCCTTATAAATGATATTTTTGGCAAGACAGCCCACCGAACCCTTGTTGATATAGGCAGAACCGGCGGTGTGGATCATAAATGCCATGTCCACGCCGTCAAAATAGCCGCGGCGCAGGAATTCGCTCTTGCCGCCGTAGTATTTGATCTTACCCTGCTTCTTCAGCTCGGTGCGGTATTCGATCTCCAGAAGCTCCTCGGCAGGAACGGCGCAGAGACGGATCTTACCGCAAAATTTGTCCAGAATTCCGGGCACCTTGAGGGCGGCGGCAATGCCGAGCAACGCGGCGCACTGGGCGTTGTGCCCGCAGGAGTGGACCGCGCCTGTGACAGGGTCTGCCTCGGGGTGAGTGGGGCAGATGATGGAGTCCAGCTCGCCGAGGATCAACACCTCGGGACCTTCTCTGCCCGTGTCAAGTCGGGTATAGAAGCCGGTGATGCCCTCTGCCATGGTCAGCTCATAGCCCAGCTTTTCGAACTGCTCTGCCATGTATGCTGAGGTCTTGACCTCGCGGTAGCCCGTTTCGGGGTGTGCCCAGATCCAGCGCTCGGCGGCAAGGATCAGGTCCTTATATTGGTCAACGGCTTTTGCGATATCTTTCATAAGTATGTCCCTTTCCGATCTTTTTGATCAAACATGATGCGCTACGCGCGATTTTCCAGCGCGGTATAGACCTCGAAATAGCGCCGTCCGAAGACGCGCAGTGAGGGCGCGTCGAAATGGAGACCGTCCTCCTTGAGGACAAGTCCTTTGGAGGATACCACGCCGCAGTTTGGAATACGACGGGCGATCTCGGCAAAGTTTTCGTTCATCATGCCGAGATATTCGCTGCGATTGTATTTGGGATCGATCAGCTCGGACAGCTCGCCGATGATGACGGGAATATCCCCCATGCCAAGGTCGCGGCGCATGGTGGTGATCATCTCGATAAAGCGCTCGGGATATGTTCTCACCCGTTCCTCATGGAGACAATCGCTCTCGCCCTGATGCCACAGGATGCCGCACAGGCGCGAAGTGCGCATAGCAAGTTTTGTCATCATGACAGCATGGTCATACAGTACCTCGCCCGGCATCCAGCTGGCGAGCTTGGTGCCGCCGTCGGCGCAGGGGATAAGTCCGATCCGCTCCCCCGTGGCATTCGCCAATTCGTCGGCAAAGCTGGCGGCGAGGCAGACGCCGCTGCGGGGACTACCCTCGAAAATGGCGCGGTCGGGATTGATCGGCTCGCTCATTCTCTGCCAGCGCCCCATGCGGAGCATCAGACAATTTTTATTTTTGATGGGTGGTACGTCACCGACGGTGCCGCGTCCCGCCATATTGGACTGCCCGATCAGCAGATAGGATCGGATCTCGCCCTCTTGTACGTTCAGTCCGTCTTTGATCATGGTATTTACTCCTTACTTTTTCGCCACCAGCATGCAGGTGCCGCCGATGCGCATCACCTGCTCGACGGAGGCAAAGCCCGCCGCCTTCAGCATGGCGATCTGATTTAAGATCGTGCAGGGGGTATCATAGTGAACGAACACATCCTCGGGGATGCCCTGCTCCGCTCTCATGCGGGCAAGCTCGGAGAAGAAAAAGTCCTCCTGCGCCTGTGTGTCCGCCATATAGTCACATTCGATATACACGCCACGTGGCGTCAGCGCCTCGCAGACTCTGCGGTAGAGCGCCGTCTTTTTTTCTTGGGTAAAATGATGCATCGTCTCAAAGGAGACGGCGCAATCGTATCCGCCGCCGAGGTCTGCTTTGAAATAGTCATCGCAGATCAGCGTCAGCTGCTTGTCAGGGTGCTTGGCGCGAAGCTCGCGGAGCATCGCCGCCGTCATATCAACGCCCGTTACGTCGAGGTCGGGAAAGCGCTTGAAGATCTCGTCAAGCTCAAGTCCCGTGCCGCAGCCGAGGTCCAGCAATCGGCGGGTATGGGTGGGGACGAGGGATGCCATCAGAGGATATCCCTCACGGCAGCCCTCCACGTCCCGCAGCATATGCTCGTCGTAGCCGTCCACGCGGGCGGTAAAGAAATCGGACATAGTCTCAAGCGGTCTCATCATAGCTCCTTTATTTCTCGTCACGGCTGAGCAGGAATACCGCCAACAGGATCAGCACGATGCCGATGACGGATGCTACGCTCATAGCCTCGTGGAAGAGGACGACACTGAACACCGTTGCCGCCATCGGCTCAACGATGGAGAGAGCGGACGCGGTGCCCGCGGGCAGATCACGCATGGCGAGGGTATAGAGAAAATAGGGCAGAACAAAGGTGGTCAGTCCCAGCGCGATCATCAGCGGGACGATCAGCAGCGGCTTCCGGGCGGCGCTTGTCACAATACCGACGGGATTGCAGACGCACAGCGCAATGATCGCCATGAACATCGAGTTATAAACGGTGGTGGTCATGGCGTGACAGCCCTTCTGCATGGCGACCTTGGTAAAAATGTTATAAGCGCTATAGCAGATGCCCGACAAAAGCCCCAAGAGGATGCCGCCGATATGAAACTGCAGACCGCCGACAATGCCCGAAACGAGGCAGCAGCCGATCAGCATACAGACCACCGACACCGCCTTGACCTTCGTCAGCTTCTCGCCGAGAAAGGCGACCGAAAAGATCATGACGAGGATGGGTGCGGTATACATCAGCACGACGGCGGTGGCGATGGACGTCATCTGCATGGCGGTGAAATAACAGCTTGCCGTTCCGAAGAGAGACGCGCCGATGCAGAAATAGAGGAGCATTTGCCGCGGGGTGGCGCGGAAAAGCTTGCGGTCACGGATCAGCAGATAGAGGGAGAGGCAAAGAAAGCAAACGGTGCCGCGCAGGGCGGTCATTTGCAAAGAGGTCACGCCGTATGGGGCTAAGAGATGGACAAAGATACCCGAGGTACCCCAGGCAATACCGGCGATAATGACGTAGATAAAGGCTTTGGTTTTCATGGCTTTGCCGCAAATACTCCCTTTTTATGCGTGAATGTGGAACTTATCGCTTTCCAGGAGCCCCAGGCGGTCGATGGCGCGGCGGAAAACGTCGGGAGAATGGACCAGCCCTGCGGGATGGTGCGCGTCACTGCCGCAGTAGAACTTACAGCCGTGATACTTGGCGATGCGGAACATACGGAGGACGCGATCCTCTTCCTCATCCTTGAAGCTCATATCGGCAGAGTTCAGCTCAATGCCTACACCGACCTCGGCGGCCTTGGCAAACAGGCGCTCCATCTCCACGGTGGGAATGAGATCCAGCGTGGAGAGATATGCCTCGCGGGATTCCTTATTGATCAGCGGGCAGGCGAGATGTGCCAGACCCATCTTGCCAAAGGGCAGATCCATATTGAGAAAGCCCTCAAGCCTGCTGACCCACAGCGCGGCGCGGCGCTCCTTGGACTGTGCGTCCTCGGCGCTGATGGTAAAGCCCGTCATATGCAGGTGGGTGGTGGGAATGACCATAAAGCCGAAATCGTCAAAGCGGGAGGCGGGAATACCCAGCGTCATGTATTGGTCGATATCGCTCTCGCATCCGAACATATAGTCGATCCCCTCGGCGGTGGGCAGGGGCAGAGCCTTTGCAATATGGTCAAAGGGCTGCTTCTGATACCAGCCGGAGGCACCGGGAACGGCATCGTCCCAATAGTGGTCGGCAAGGACGAGGCTGGTCAGATCGTTATCCTTGGCGTACTGCAGAATGCGCTCGGTGGTCTGCTCGGGATCGCGGGAGCAGCTGGAAAGCTGAGAGTGAATGTGATAATCATGGTCAAATACGTATTTCATAGCAAAAGTTCCTTTCGTTGGAGGTCAAAAGATTCCCGAATATCAGTATAGCACAAATTCCAAAAAAATTCAATAAAACAGAAAAATATGTGGAAATAATATAGAAAAGTTTTTTCCGCGGGGTTGCCTGCGGGGCGCTCTTTTGGTACAATAGAGATACGAAAAACGCGGAGGTGCTCTCATGGCAGAAAAAACGGTATCGAAGATCATCACAAGAGGCAACGCGCAGATCCTTTGCGTCAACGGGCGCGAGATCGGCGGCGTGGCATATATGACCTATCTGGCGGAGAACAACCGCTATGCCGATTTTGCCCGCGTCGGCTACAGGCTGTTTTCCCTGCCCCTCTTTTTCGGCACCAACAATCTCAATGAATTTCCCGGCTCCCGCTCCTTCAGCGCGGGGATCTACGACGGCGACGAGCCGTATTACGAGGAATTCGACCGCAATATCCGCCGTATTCTTGAGGCTTGCCCCGACGCCATGATCCTGCCCCGCGTCAACGTCAATCTCTCGGAGCGGTGGGAGGCGGCGCACCCCGACGAGCTGTGTGACACGACCCTCAACCCCGATCCGCATCACCGCCGCTCCTGCTTGGCTTCGGACATCTGGGCGGAGGAGGTCAAGCGGCTGCTGACGCTTTTTGTGGCGCATATCGAAGGCTCTCCTTATGTCCGGCACATCATCGGCTATCAGATCGCGGGGGGCAACACCGAGGAATGGCTCGCTTACGACGGAAACGCCTTCGCGGGCAAGCGCTCGCGGGAGAAGTTTGATACGTTGAAGGAGGCGGGCATTCTGCCTGACACCGAGGCTGCTTTTTACCGCTTTCACGCGGATATTGTCGCCGACCGTATCTGCGAGCTGGCGGCGCACATCAAGGCGCTGACCGACCGCCGCCTGATCGTTGGCTCCTTCTACGGCTACACGCTTGAAGCACCGGGGCATACGGTGGGACACGCCGCCCTTCGCCGACTGCTGCTGTGTGAGGACGTTGACTTCATCTGCTCCCCCGTTTCCTACGCCTTTACCCGCGTCCCCGGCATCGAGCACGCCTACATGGTGCCGCTCCACTCCCTCAAGCTTCACGGCAAGCTGTATTTTTCGGAAAATGATACCCGTACACACCTCTCACAGCCGTTCAATGACCACCCCTATTATCAGGCCCCCATCTGGTTCGGACCGGAAAAGCCGCTGTCGCTGAGCATTTTGAAGATGCATTTTGCCCGCGCACTCATCTACGGTCACGCCTCGTGGTGGTTTGACATGTGGGGCGGTTGGTATGAGGACGCGGAGTACATGGCATTCATGAAGCAAGCGCGTCAGATCACCGAGGAAGCGCTGACCCTCCCCTGCCGAGAGACGGCGCAGATCGCCCTCTTCGCCGATGAAGAATACTGCAGCGAGCCCGCCGCGGCGGCGGGGGTGAAGCAGGTCTGCAAGCAGATTCGGCGGGAGCTTGGGCTGATGGGTGTGCCGTATCATATCTATCTCGCCTCGGATTTTGACCAAGTCAAGGATCGGTATCGCGCTTGTATTTCCCTTGTTCCCATGGAGACCGAGGGGAGCCGCGCCATCGAGCATTACGCGCAGGAGCATCATGTGCCGCACCTGCGGATCACGGCGGAGAACTGCGGTATCACGGCAGAGGATCTGCGGGAATTTTGCCGCCGCGCGGGGGTGGAGCCAATGACGGACCGCCCCGCGGTGGTCTACGCCAATGACCGCTTCCTCTTCGTCCACGCCGCCGAGGACGGCGAGCTGAATCTGCGGCTGTCACCGGGCGAAACACTGACTGAGCTGTTCACCGGTGAGATCTCGGACGGCAGGCTGAAGGTAAAAAAGGGGGACAGCTATCTGTTCCGAAGACAAATCATATAAATCAAGGCTCCTTCCGCGGAAGGAGCCTTGATTTTATTCAGATCAACCACTGCGACACCGATGCCGCGCCGCCGTTGAGGAAGATCTCTACTGCCTTTCGGTCGAAGAGGATCTCGACCTTGTCTATCTTTTCGATGCCGTTGACGCCGAAAAAGTCCTTTTCGTAGACCGTTTGTCCGTCAAGTCCCGTTACGGTGAGGACGGTGCCGCGGACGCGGACGTATTCGCAGGAATCGGTCAAAAAACGCGCCGCCTCGCGCACGGGGGTGTTGATCACGCCGCCGTCGACTAGCGACAGCTCGCGGGGGATGCTCAGCGCGCCGGCGACCTCGTTGCCCTCGGGGAGCGGCTTGCCCCAATGATAGTACCAGCCGATCATCATGCGCCTGCCGTCGGGAGCGAGAAGGGTCTGCGGCGCGTAAAAATCACGTCCGAACTCGCTGTAGGTCTCCCGCTCGGGGATGAAGCGCTTGCCGTCAAAATCGCCGACGACGAACACGGTGGCGGCAACCGTCGGCTTCATGGCGGAGAACATCAGCACCCAGCGGTCGCCCAGCGGGAACAGATCGGGACACTCCAGCGTACCGCCGAACCTGTCCGACGCATAGGCAACGTCCAGATACTGCCACTCGATCAGATCCTCCGAGATATAGAGCAACACCTGCCCTACCCCATCCCGACAGGTACCGCAGACCATATAATATCTGCCAAACGCCGCGATCACCTTGGGGTCGCGGAAATCCTTGGTCACGCCGCCCTCGGCGATAAAGGGCGCGCGCGGGATCACGGGATTGCCCTCATACTTTACAAAATGCAGACCATCCTCAGAATACGCCATTGCCTGCGCCTGCCCCAGACGGTGGGAAACACCGGTATAAAAGAGGTGCAATTTGCCGTCCTTCTCCATGGCGGAGCCGGAGAAGCAGCCGCCCTTGTCTTCGTATTCCCTGTCGGGATAGAGCGCGATATCGGTCTCGGTCCAATGGATCAGATCCTTCGAGGTGGCGTGCCCCCAATGCATGGTGTCCCATTTGGGCGCGTATGGGTTATGCTGAAAAAAGGCGTGGTACTGCCCTTTGAAATAACAAAGTCCGTTCGGGTCGTTCATCCAGCCCACGGTCGGTTCAAAATGATATGCAAATCTCATGGCGCTTCCCCCTTGCTCGGTTTTTTTACAGTATATCATACTCTATCTCACTTTTCAACCGCTTTTTTCGGCCGTGCTCTTGCGCTTTGGCGGTGTTTGTGCTAAAATAGACCCATCGAGAACGAAACGTGCCGCCGCGGCGGCAGAGAGGACGTATTATGGCAGATCGTTTGATATATACCAAGGAGATCCCCTCGCTGGGGCATTACGAGCTGGTGGTTTTGGGCGGCGGACCCGCAGGGGTCTGCGCCGCCATTGAGGCGGCGCGGAACGGCGCGAAGGTATTGCTGATCGAGGGCAGCGGCATGCTGGGCGGTATGGCGACCACCGGTCTGGTCGGTCCCTTTATGACCAATTACGACCGCGAGGGCGAGCGCCCCACCGTGGGCGGGCTTTACCGCGAGATCATTGAGCGGCTGGAGGCGCGTTCGGGCGCGATTCTGCCCGAGAACACCGATTCGCCCAGCATTCACACCTCCTTTATCAAGCGTTACCACCGCCATGTCACGCCGTTTGATTCCTTCATGCTTCAGATCGTGCTGGATGAGATGGTCCGCGAGGCGGGTGTGGGGGTTTTGATGTATACCCGCTTTGCCGACTGTGTTTGTGAGGGCGGCAAGATCCGCTCGGTCATTCTTGCGGCGCTGGAGGGTCTGCGCTGTGTCAGCGCCGATCTCTTTATCGACGCCACGGGTAATGCCGACGTGGCGTATGCCGCAGGCGTGCCCACGTGGAAGGGTGAGGAGGAGAGCGGCGTTCCCCAGCCGGGTACGCTGATGTTTGAGGTGGACGGCGTATCGGACGAGGGCTACAATGCCCACGCCAAGCGCCCGGGCGGTCCCACGGGGGCGGTCAAGGCTTACCGCACGCCCACCGAGGGGATCTACAAGATCAACCACCTGCGCGTCTTCAACACCGATGCCACCGACTCGGCAAGTATGACGCGGGCGCACGTGGAGGCGCGACGCCAGGTGTTGGAGTCCTATCGGGTGCTTCAGGAGACCCCCGGCTTTGAGAATGCCCGTATCACGCAGGTCGCGCCCGTGCTGGGTGTCCGCGAGAGCCGACATATTGAGGGCAAGTACAAGGTCACGGTGGCGGACGTATCGGGCGGCGTCAAATTTGAGGATTGCATTGCTACCTACGCCTTCGGCATGGACGTGCATCCCCGTAATGCCGAGATGAAGGGCAATTTCAAGATCGAGATCGCCAACGTGTATTACGTTCCCTACCGCGCCATGCTCCCCATCGGGTGCGACAACCTGCTGGTGGCGGGTAAGACGATCTCCTGCGAGTCGCAAGCCGCGGGCGGCATCCGCGTCATGCCCTGCGCTATGGCGATCGGTCAGGCGGCAGGCGCGGCGGCAGCCATCGCGCTGCGGGATCAGCTGGCGCTTGATGCCGTTCGCACAGAGGAGCTGCAGAGCGTGCTTCGGGCGCATGGGGCGATTTTGGATTGATGGATATAGATATAAAAGACCGTTGCACGAGGTCGTGTGCAACGGTCTTTTTCTAGCTTAAAATTCTATGCGATAAATGAGTTTACTATACCATTCAGTTTTAGCTTGATGTTCCATCTCAACATTAGATTTATTATTCATAATTTTTCCAATTGCTCCATCAATTGCACACGCTGTTTTTTGCGCCATTGTGGCACAGGAAGAGCCTTCTAACTCTAAAACCTTAGATTTGATGGTGTTTTCTTTAGAACAACGCATTTCAATCAAGCGTTTAATACCGTCGTCATGTGCAAACCACTTCAATTGAGGTTGCCGCGGCTCACTATTCCCTTCGAAATATGTAGTATTTCGTCCATTGAGCTTCTTTACGGATGTTGTATGCAGACTTTTTTCAGCATCCTCCGATGTTGATGCCGAAACACCTTTGATATTCCCACCTCGTTGACCATCTGCCTTTTTCTTATCAGTTTCAACGATCAAACTCGATTCAGATATTTCTACAGAGAAACTTTTAGCGCCCAAACAAAAAGCTATATGCTCTAATTCAGCCAGTTTTTCTTCATGTGCTTTTCCAAATATACAATCTACTCTAACAAATCGTTTATGATCAAATCGATCTACGTAGTAAACTTCATCGCATATAGCGGCAGGCACAAATATGATTCCACATTGCGAAACGAATTCATCATAAAGATACAGCACTTCCATCCCATTTTCTTTACTAAGCCATCCAATAGATCCTTTGCATACATCAATTCCACGTCTAACCGCATCGTCAACAATGACTATCATGTTTGGAATGTAAAAATCTTTGCTCCAATATTGTTCTGGAAACACCGGATTATATTTTTTCATTTTCCACGTATAGCTATTGCTTTTGGCAGTTTCCGCCAATGTTTTTGTTCCACTTTGTACTCCGTCAGCAACTTTTTTTCCAACATCTTTTCCAATGTCCGCAGCTTTATGCACAATCCCGGCAAAAAATTCTGATTTCTTTTTCTTTTCTTCCATGTGAAATACCCTTTCTACTTATATATTTTCATGGGATACTGTGTAAATTTCGCGTCTGTTATATTGAATTTATCTTCAAAACTGCCTTCTTGATCGTCATCGGCTCTCCTGCGGCGCGACCCGGCAGGTGTGCTTCTTCGGGGTAAAGGACGACAGCCTCCCCGGCGGCGTAGGTGACTGCTTCGGCGTGTTCCCATGCGTAGAAGGCGATGTCCTTCTCGGCGTTGTACGGCTCGGTGACGGACAGCGGCGCTTTGGGGGTGACGTAGATCTTTTCCTCGCCCGCGAGCACCATTTGCACGTCGATGAACTTCTCGTGTGCCTCCATGGGGGCAAGGGCGGCGGAGGTGTCGCACGACATGACGTTGACGTAGCAATCCGCACCGAAATCATAGCGCCCATTCGGCGTGTCGGCGGTCATCTTCAGGACAAAATCCAACGCATCCTGCGGAATGGGGAGATGGTTTGTCAAGTCTTTCAGATCATAAATTTTGATCATGGTATATTTTCTCCTTTTTCTTACGCCTTACTGCGGCAAAATGTCACATCATAGCTCTCCCGCGAGTCCACTTCCTGCACGCAGAGCTTGACTTCGTCGGTATAGAGAAAGCACTCGGCGAACTCTCTTGCAGTCTTGACGTTGTTATCCAGATACACGCCGCAACGGGCGCGGTGGGTATCAGCGTGAAAGTCGCCGCCGGCGGTAAGGAGGATGTCAGCGGCCTCGGCAATGGGTGTCAGCTCGTCGATATGGGTTCCTTCATAGAGTGGATGACAGCTGATCTCGATGCCGTCAAGGAATCTTGTATCGAGCAATCGGTTCTGCCGCCGCATAGGGTGTGCCTGCACAAGGAATCCGCCCACCTCACAGACAAGGTAATACAGCTCCTCCTGGGTATAATCAAACAAAGTAGGATGCGCAGTCAGAAAAGCAGGCTCAACACCATAGATGAGCATATGCACCCCGGGATGTTTCTCCATCGTCACTTCAATACCGAAAAAGATACGGAAATCCGAGTCTTTTACCAACTCGGCGGCATATTCGTATTCGGCGATATAACGTGCGGCGAAGGCAGGAAAATCGCCGTCGGTAACATAATTTTTCTGATAATGATTGGTCAGCACGATGCCGTCTATCCCGACGCGCTTCGCCTCCTTGATGACCTGCTCGATGGGGATGCGACAGCATTTGCTGATGCCCGAGGAATGGGCGTGAAGGTCGATCAACATAGGGGAAAGTCCTTTCCGAAGGTCAGATGTTTTTCGCATATCGGATCACAGATCCAGCAGATGGTCCCCGCCGTGATACAGCGTGGCGTACTTCATGTCGGGACCGTATTTATACAGGTGGGACATATCCGAATAGCAGAGGCAATGGGGCGCGGTAAATCCGTCGGGATTGTTGCGGAATTCCAGCACCGTGACCCCCGTATGCATATAGGAGAAGGACGCCCACATGAGATGGAGCGGAATATGGAGCAGAATGGAGAGCCAGGCGCGGCCGAAGGCGGCGTGGCAGAACAAGGCGACCTTCTCCTCGTTGGGACGGAGGATGCGGAACACGCCGTTTTCATAGCGGTAGCCCTGCCGCTCCAGAAACTCGTTGCCGTTTTTCTCAATGGTGCGGATCGCCTCGTCCATGCGGCTCTCGCGGATGCCGGGACACTCGCAGGTGCGCCCGTAGGGGATATCGATATTTCCGTTTTCACGGAAGACGGTGTTGGGCAGGCGGGATATGGACTTGACCTTTCCGTCGGGATAGGTGGTGCGGATCTCCTCCCCGATCTCATGGGTCCAATCCTCGATCTGTGCCTCCAGCCCCAGCAGGCGGCAGGCGGGCTCCGCCGTCATTCTCGCGCGCCCCATGGGGGAGGAATAGATGCGGTCGATCTTCGCGTCAAGCATGCGTTTGCCCACTGCTTCTGCCTGCAGCTTTCCCTTTTCCGTCAGGCTGTCCGTTGAGTAGATGGGATCTCCGTGTCGAACAATATAAAGTAACATAGTATCTCCGTTCTGCCGCGCGGCGGCAACACATCATAATATATCAGCCGAAGACCTCGGCGGCGGCTACGGTGCGGATCAGTTCTGTATCCACCTTGTCTCTGCCATAGGCATCGTAAAAGCGGTCTCGGTATTCGTCGGTCTTCAGATTGAACCAGAGTGTCCACGCGCCCCAGAACAGATCGATGTGACGATCGCCCACACCCGCGTTGCCCAGATCGATGAAGCCCGAAAAGCACCACCGATCCAGCATGATATTGGGCAGGCAATAGTCGCCGTGGATCAGCACGTCCCGCTTCAGCTCTCCCTTGCCCGCGCAAAGCACCGCGTACGCCTCCTCTGCCGAAGCATAGCCGAAGCTATCGGGAAAATGAGAGGAATCATAATTGCCCGTGCGGTGATTTTCCTCGGCAAGGCGAAGAAACTCGCCCGTGCGGTCGGTTACGGGGCAGTCGGAAAAGTCCACCTCGTGCAGTGCCCGCAGGCGGGTCGCGATCGTGTCGCAAAGACGTCGCGGGTCGTCGCGGTAGGTGCGATGGGTGCAGTCCTCCCCCGCCACGGCGGCGGTCAGCAGCCAATCGTGCGCGTCGGTGCGATAGGCAAGCACCTCGGCACCCATGCCCTTTTTGTGAAAATAGTCGGTCATCGTCGCCTCGCGGGCAAGCTCGCCCGCGCGGTTTTTCTTCAGATAATAGCCGCCGTCCCGATCGATCAGCCAGACCCGCGCCTCGGGGGAGCAGGAGCTGTCATAGATTGCCGCGCCCGCCGCAAAGCGGACGAATTCGGCGGGGACCTCCTCGGGGAGGCGCTCTATTTGGGTTCTTTTCATACGTTTCTCTCCTTTTCTTCGGGGGCGTACACCGCGCGGAAGCCGACGGCATAGCCCGAAAAGCCGCGCGGATCATCCAGACAGGTCTTGAAGACGCCCGCGTTGGCGCCCTGCCCCCACCTGCCGCCGCGGAAGGGCATGCGCTCCGCCGCGCCGTTGTTGGCATAGAAGGACACGCCCGCAAGATCCTCACCCGGATGGCTCGGCAAAAGCCCCAGCGCTACCAGAAGCTCTTTCGCCGCGGGGCACAGCGTGCCGTCCGTGCGGACGGCGGCAAAGTCGCAGAAGCGCGCCTTGGCAAGAGAGTCGGTCACCTCGGCGGCGGTGTAGGTCCAGATGCCGCCGACGTAGTCTAACTTGACGCTGTTTTTCGTCGTACCCTTGCCGTTGGGGGCAATTCTCTCGCCGCTTCGCCCGTCCAGCGCGAACCACTCCTCCGCTCGCTCGCAGAGCTGCAGCTCGCCGCAGACCAGGCGCAGACCGCCCACCCACTCCCACACGTTGGCGTTCAGGTCCCAGATCCCCCGCGCCGTGCCGTCGTGGCTCCAGCTTGCGGGACCGCTGCCGGTGGCAACGTGGCAGATGCCTGCCGCGGTGTCCTCGTACGTCTTGCGCGCGCGACACTCGCGCTCACGGTAATCGCGCCCCCAATCGTTATTGCCCATGGGAAGGTGCCCGTTTTTGCGGCACCAAAGGGCGATGGCGCCCCATTCCGCCGCCGTCATCAAATGCCATCCCGCGCCCTTTTCGGCGCAGAGGCGGGCGGCGGTATCATAATCGACGCCCGTGGCGGGTGCCGCGTCGGGCAAGGAGCAGGCATGCCCCTCCACCAGCGTATTCTGAAATTTGGAGACACCGATCCAAGAAAGCACCCTGCCATCCGACACGAAAGCGGGATGGGGCGCGGTGCTGCCGCCCTCCACCACATCACACATACGGAACATAGGGATCCGCACCGTGACGGAGGGCATGCCGTGGGCGTCGGTCGTCACGTCATTTCCCGGGAAATGCGCCCGCAGCTCCCGGGCGGTATAAGTTTGCCCCGCCATCAGCCGAATTTTTTGACGTCGGCATAGCTTTGGTCCGCCTCCGCCTTGCCGTTGGTACGGCGGTGGGTGAGCATCCACGCAAACACCTCGGGATTGCTGTAGGTAGGCGTCCAGGAATCGTGCTTGGTGTTGGGATAGAGCGTAAGTCTGGCATTGCCGCCCCGCTTATTGACCGCCTCGACCATCTTGACCGATTCCTCAGGCAGCACCACGGGGTCAATGTCACCGTGGAATGCCCATACGGGGGTCTCCTTCAGGCGTCCCGCATCCCAATACATGCCGCCCCCGCAAACGGGAACCATGGCGGCAAAGACATCGGGCATGCTGATGGCAAGCTGCCACGCGCCGTAGCCGCCCATGCTGTTGCCCGTCAGATAGAAGCGTTCGGGGTCAGTAAACTCGGCGTGCTGTATCATGTTCGTAAATCGGATCAGCGTCTCAAACAGCTCAAACCACGTCTCGCTGTGGCAAAGGGGTGCCACCAGCACAAAGGGGAAATCTTTATGCTCTCTCGTGAGCCGGAAAAAGGCGTTGTTTGCCAGCACGTTGATATCGTTTCCCCTCGTGCCCGCGCCGTGCAGAAAGAGGATCACGGGGTAGCGCTCCCCCTCGCGGTAATCCTCGGGGTATCGGATCATATATTGCATTTGCTCAAATACGAAATGTGCCATGATAGACCTCCTGTAATACACGCGGCTCAGTTGCCGATATTGCTTCTCGAATAGTTTTCGGGGGTGAAGTTTTCGATGTTGACCTTGGCGGGGGTGATGTCCAGCTCACGGCAGATCACCGAGAGGACTCTGCCGCCCACCCGCTCGATGCCCGCGGGGGTGGAATAGTGGGTCATGTCGCTGTGACATTCCTCGGGGGCGTTTTCGGTGATCTCATAGAGATCGTCGATGACGGTGTCCGTTCCCTCAAGGGCTTGGATCGCCGCGGCGTTATAATCACGGATGACACAGTTGCGGCGCTTGAACACCTTGCCGTATTTTTCCTCCTGCACGGCGGTGGAGGTGGCGAAGACGATCTTTGCCCGGGGGAAGAGCAGGCGCAGGCGCTTGTCAATACGCGCGATGGTGTTGGCATACGCCTCGATGGGGGTCACGGGCTCGTCGCCGAGGATCTCGGGCAGGTCCCAAAGACCCGCGTTCCAATGAACGAGATCGGCATCCTCGGGCCACTCACCCTTCTTCTTCCACTCATGCACGAAACGCAGCACGTAGGTGGCAAAGCGGCAGTTTTCTCCGGGATAATAGACCTCGGCGGTGCCCTCCAGCGCCGCTTTGATGTACTTATCGTAGCCCATGCGAATGGAATCGCCGATCAGAATGACTTTTTTCATGTTGTTCTCTCCTTTTGTGAAGTCAGAATTTTGGATCCATCCATGTCTTTAGTTTGTTTTCTATCGCCTCAGCCAACAGGCGGTGTCCTTCCCCATTGGGGTGACAGCCGTCCAGCGTGTGGCGTCGGTGGTCGAAGGCGAAATTTTTGTGAAGATTCAGACAGGGGATACCGTATTTCAGACAGGTCTCCTCCTGCACGGCGGCATACTCCGAGAGGGTATGTCCGCAGAAATTGGGAACATCGGTATCGTGGCGGGAGGAGGTCCTCCACGTCTCACCGCCGAGGAAATTGCCCACGCCGTTGTGAGGATAAGGGGTGACGACCAGCGTGATCTTCCCCGCTCTTTTGCGGCGGACGTACTCGCAGAGCGTCCTTACGGCATGTGCGAAATACACGTCGCTCTCCCCGCCGTGAATGGGGGCATCGCTCCAGAAATAATCGTTGGTGCCGCCGAAAATGACGGCAATATCCGCCCCGTCGATCAGATGCAGGCGGCTGACAAAGTCCTTGCCGTCCGCGCGGTTGAGACCCGCCTTGGCGACAAGCGTCCCCGTGATGCCGTGGTTTTCCTCCTCCAGCCCCAAGCGGCGGCAGAGGACGGTGGTGTACCGCTCGGTCACGTCGGGCAAGGCATAGCCGTAGGTGATGCTGTCACCCAAAAACGCAATTTTCATATATAGGTCCATTCCTTTCCGCGGATCTGCTTTCGTGGCGGTTTCGGCTCTCTCCGAAATGACGGCGCCCGCCGCCCGGGCGTGAACGTTTGAAAAAAGATCCAACCTCACACCTTCCGCTTGAAGTTGCCGAAGACCTCGTTCACCTTCTCGAAGCTGGCGAACACATCGGGGTGGCTCTTGATGATCTTCATCATCTCGCCGATCTCACGCTTGTTGACGATGCAGATCAGAATATATCTTCTGTTATCGGTATAGGCGCCGCGCGCCTTGATGCGCGTTACGCCGTGCTTCAGGCGAGTCATCAGCTCCTCTGCCAGCTCGTCGGGGTGATCGGTGATCAGCTCAAAGCGATAGCCGTTCTTGATGCCGCTCAGACCGTGGTCGACCACCACGTTGGCAATGAACAGGTTGAGCAGCGTACACATGACGGGGGTGACCTTCATGCCGTAGACGAAAAAAGCGATCATGACCACGCTCGCGTCCATGATAAAGGAGACGTAGGCGATGTTGGTCTCGGGCTTTGCCGCCTTGATGAGGGCGGAGATGCCGTATGTACCGCCGCTGGCACCGAAACGGCGCAGCATGAGGGAAAAACCGAAGCCGGAGATGACACCGGTGGCGATGCAGGCAAAGAGAATGTTGAAATCCGCGCCGTTGTTTGCCGCGCTGTAGGGCATGGCGCCAAGCGCCGTATACAGCCGCGGGATAAAGGACTGCACCACCATATAGACGCTCAGCATCAGACCCAGCTTCTTATTGACGATGGCGCTGACCAGCACGAAGATGGGGAGATTGAAGGCGACCATCAGGATCGACCAATCGATGCGCCCCTCCAGCAGATGGTGGGTGATGGTGGCAAGACCGCCCACGCCGCCGGGGGCAAAGCCGTTGCTGTTCTGGAAAAAGTGATACGCTGTGCCCACCACGACACCCGCCATGATGGCATACAGAATGTCAAAGATAAAATTACGAACCGTAGCTTTACGTTCCATCTCTTTTCCGGCTCGCCTGTCGGTGAGCCGCTCCTTTTCTTGCAAATTCAAAGAATATTCAGATCCGCGCCGATCGCCGCGTGGATATCGCGGCGCATATCCGTGACCTCGCTGTATTTCTCTTTTCCGTATTTCCGCACCGTGCTGATGGTGGCGTCGGAGAGGATCATCACGTAAAATCCGCTCCCGGTGTCGGCAAAGACCGATTGCCCCGTGTGTCCGCAATGCCCGATGCTGCCCGTGGGAAAGAGCCCGCCCGCCTGCGCGTAGCGCCCGTCCACATAGAGAAAGCCGAGTCCGCGGGATTCGCTCATCTGCGCGGTGTAGTTATATGCGGCACGTTCAAAGGTCTCGCGTGAGAGAAGCGGCGCGCCGTGGGTGAGCAGCATCTTCACGTAGACGGTCATATCCGCGAGATTGGAAAAAAGTCCCGCGTTACCGCAAACACCGCCGAGATAGCGGCAGTTATAATCATTGACAAGCCCTGCCATGCTCCCATCCCGGTTGGAATTGACGATATCAAGGCTTCGGTCGGGCAAAAAGGAGGTGGATGCCAGACCCAGGGGGCGGGCAACGTGGATATCAAACGCTTCGTTCAGCCTGCGCCCGAACAGCTGCTCGACGATCTTGCCCAACAGGATGAAGCCGGGGCAGCTGTAGCGCACCTCCGTCCCGATGGGGATATCGGATGGGATATTCAGTATGTAATCGGTAATGTCCGCGTAACTGCCCGCGCAGCCCGTCAGGTTTTTGTGCCCGATGCCCATGGTATGGGTCATCAGATGCCGCACGGTCATGCCCTGCTTGTCCGCGGGGACAGGCAGGAATTTGCCGACGGGATCATCGGGGGCAAGCATCCCCCGATCCATGGCGATCAGCGCAAGCGACGTGGTTGCCACGATCTTGGTGACCGACGCCATGTCGAACAGGGTGCGTTCTGTCAGTATTCTGTCCTGGGACGAGCGCTTGATCTCATACAGAACGTTCTCGCCGCGGCCGACGCGGACGATGATGTTTTGGACGGTTTGGGCGGCGAACAGCCGGTCAATACAGTTTCCCAAATGGCGCAATGTGTTCACCTCGCAGATCAAAGCTCAATGGTATTGGTGCCGTCCTTGGTCACGTAGTGGGTCTTGACGCCGAGGATATCCATCCACCTGCGGGTGACGGTGGTGCCGTACATCCGCTCCCGCTGCATACGGCGGAGCTTCTCGCGATCCTTCAGATAGGACGGGATCTCGGGCTCGTTGTAGAGCCAATCGGCACAGCACCACATGCAAGCCTCGGGCATAATGGCGGCGTAGACCTCCATGCCCACGTTCATATGCCCGTGGTGTGCCATCTGGACGATATCCGATTTCAGCAAATGGCGGGATTCCTCGTAGAGAATATCACCGCCCTCGGGACCGAGGTCACCGAGGAAAAGTACCTTTTTGTTGGGGGTGGTGATATGAAAGACCAGCGACGAATCGTTCATGGGGTTGGAGAACAGACCGTCATGATAGGAATAGAGGAAATCAATGCGGCACTCGTCCACCTCAAGGCTGTCGCCTTGGCTGACCACCTGCGCGATATCGGCAATATCCGGCTCGATCGCCAGAAATTGCGGCAGGATATCCTCCAGGTCGCGGTCGAAATAGCCCGGGTCGGGCACGTCCGTCCGCCCCTTCAGCTCATGATAGGGCGGGAAATGATAACAAACGCGCTCCACGTCAAAATCCGCCAGACGGTTGCGCCGACATTCGGCGACAAAGCCGCTGATATGGTCAAGGTGCGGATGGGTCAGGATCCACGCCGAGACGTGACGCCCGCCAACGTATTCCTTCAGAAGCGGCATATCCTCCTCGCGCCCGCCGTCAATTATGATGACGTTGTCCGCTTTGGTGACCAGAACGAAGCTCATCATGAATTGGCTCGTTTCGGTGAGTTGATAGAGTAGTGTTTTTTCGTTCATCTTGATTTACGCCTCAAAATAGTTTTTTACATATTTTCTGTCATGCGCGTCTTGTACTTTTCAAAGCCGGATTTTTACCGCAACACCGCCGCGCATGCGCCGTAGGGCGGGATCACGGAATCAAATTGCAGGACGGAGCCCCGCAACGTGCCGGTAGCATTGAATATTTCTGCTGTGCCGTAGCCCCGGTCCGTGTGGAGTCTGCCGTCGATGATGGGGTCCTGCGAGATATTGACCAGCAGGATCGCCGTCTCGCCGTTGCCCTTTTTGCAGAGCTGATAGACGCCGGGCGATCTTTCCATATACGAGATTCCACCAAAGAAGCGATATAGCTGCTCCCCTCGCACATAGGAGAGCAGGACCGCAGCGCGGTGGGGGATCTTGTCCATATCGAAGGAATACACCAAAAATTCGGTGCCGCCGCTCTCGTAGAGGTAAGCGGAGGGATAGCGCAGCTCGCCTGCCTCAAATTCACCAAGTACGCGGACACCCTCTTTCAGGGTCATACTGTAATAGGCGTCCGAGGCGGAGCCGTGCAACAGGCATTTTTCGTTGTCTGCGTATTCAAAGAGCGGGGCGGGGGCAACCGTCATGTGTGAAAAGCCCACGTCGATCCCCTTCTCCTGCAGGATCTGTGCCGCCTTGGCGTCCAGCACCAATTTTTGCGGCAAGGTATCGATATAGCGTGCCTCCTCACCCGTGGCGATGCCGCAGGGCGCATCCTGACCGTACACTGTGGGAATGCCGTGTACCCCCAACAGCTCGGCGCCGCGGTTGAAATGCATCGCCATGATCGCTTTCTCGTCCACAGGGGCGGAAAGCTCGGCTTGGGCGATCTTTTTCATTTCGTGGTATACGCGCACGCCGTATGGGGTCTTATCGGCGAAATGCGCCGCAATAAAATCATACAGCGGCTGATGATGGCGGCGATGCTTGGCATATCCCGTTTCGTAGGCGGGGGAGGAATGATAATCAAACAAATAGCTCAGCTCGCCCATGCCGCCCGAAGCGTACAGCGGGAGCGCGAAGCATTCCAGAAGGGAGGATGGCACCGTATAGCGGGGGCGAGGATAAGAATCGCACTCAAAAAAGACCTCCACGCCCGACGCGCGGCAAAACTGCTCCTGCGCCCGTGTTTCCTCCACGATCGCCGCCAAGGGCTGACCGCGGAAACGGTCCACCGAGGCAGCCGCCCAATAGGGTGCGCCCGTAAACCGCAAAAAGGGTGCCGTATTTCCTGCCAGGATGCGGGTCAGCTCCAGAGCGTCCACCCCTTCGATATCCCATGAGGTATAGCCGGCGCAAAAGCCCGCCCGCAGGTTGGGGGCGATCTCGTCGATCGCCTCACGGACACGGCGCGCAAAGCGGCGCAGGGTGTTGCCCATGACGGTCAGCCAAGCGTCGCGGTAGCGGTTTTGCCCACCCGTGAAGAGGAGCGTAGGCAAGTCTCCCCGCAGGGGCTCTCCCAGCTCCTGCTCTATCAGCGCCAGATGCCGCTCGCAAAAGCAGCCGATGCCCGGGCGGACCGAGAGGCACAGATCGTCGTCCAGCATGAGCATCTCGCCGCCGCAGCCTGCCATGTCCCGCACAAACTCCAGATAATCCGCCATAAATTGCGGATCCTCGGGGCAAAGCATGTCCGAATCGGGCTTTTCCCTGCCCCCGACGGAGCGCAGGCGGGTATAATTCTTCGCCACACGGGCATTTTCTCCCTGCAGAGGGTCCCCGAAGCCGAATGCCTGCACCCAAATGCCCACGTGATAGCCGTGCTTTTGGAAAAAGGCGATATTCTCCTGCAGCAGACGGCACATAGCGGCACGCGCCGCGCCGCGGGAAAAGAACATCTGACGGTCCACCGCGAAAAACAGGTGTGCGTCACGGAACGCCGACAGCTGCTCCAGATATTCCGCCCGCGTATCCTCGCGGACGGCGCTGTTCATCAGGGGGATATAGAGCTTTTTGGGGGCGGCGTTTTCCGCCGCGCACCGCTCGGGCGGGAAAAGCTCAATGCCGACAACGCCGTATTTATGCTGCTCCTCTGCGGAATAATACCGCGACATATCGGACGGGTCTGCGGAGGCAATGTTCTCTGCGGTATACCCGCACTGCAACAGCGGCAGGGTGCGATACAACGCCGCAAAGCTGTCAAACCGATGCAGCTTTTTGACGGTCGCGCATATTCTCTCACCGCTTGCGGTGTTGGTGAAGGCGATACCGTCGCCCTCGCGCAACTGCTGACGCTTTTCGTCATACAACCGCAGTTCAATGGTTTTCGTTCCGTTTTTGATCTTCTCGAAGGGAGAAGGATGAAGCTTCATTTCGTGCATGGTCTGTCTCCTTGATCGGTCCCATACAGGGGGGGAACGTCAAAAGGTATATTTTTAGTTTCATCATGATTTCTCGCTACGCTCCATGAATTGAATTGCAACCCCAATGCGCCGCAGCGCAATTCATGCCGTAGGCAATTCATGAGCACTTGTGCTCAATTCACGCAACCGCCGGGTTGCAATTCATTGTGGAATCTGTCGTTTGAGACAAACGACAGATTCCACGTGGGTCATAAGAGCAAAAGGTCTCAAAATGGTCAAAAAACAGGGGGTGTAATACCTTAAAGTCTCATTTTATTCCCTTGTTCCCACTCTTTGTGCGCTAAAAACCACTTTTCACTATGAGCGCCCAATGCTCCAATTTGTCTTGGGTGTGCAAGAGGTAGCACCTCAATTGTCTTTCCGTTGATCACAACATCTGTCTTTGTCCCATAGCCGTACATATCAACGTATTCGCCAAGCGTTGAGTACGGAATGTCTGCCACTTTTTTAAGATATTGTGCAATCGGAATATCTCCAAGCAATATGAGCAATTCCGCCTCAGACTGCATAAGCTCCTCGGTGATTTCTATGCTTCTTGCCTTGTCGCAAAATGCAGAAGGACGAGCCGGTATCGTGACGGGGTTTAAGTGGTATTGTTCAATTAAGGGATTGTATTTATCTTTGATTGCTTTGGCTTGACTCGGATTGATTCGCGTTTCGGGTAGACAGTCACACAGCCACGCATCGTTGCGAGTAAACCCGAGCGGGGCAAGGATGTTTTCATCCAATACTTTTGCGGATGGCCCATTGAGCTGCTTGCCCGCAGGTTCAAGATATCCAAGCTCCTTTGGAATGTTTATCTGCCCAATAATCGCTCTTGCCTCGTCTTCGTTGCCGTCCCAAAAAATTCTCGGTTCGCTTGCCACCGCAAGTGCCTGACAAACAACTTGACCGCCTATCTTCCACCTTGCATGTACTGCGCTCGCATATACACCAAGCACGAATACTTTTTTAGGCGATTTATCTTCTTGCACCAAGGGGTGCAGTTCTTGTCCAAACGGGAAATAATAAGGCATAGTGTTCTCCTTCTTCTTCGATATGTTATACCAAACAGCTATAAATTGTATTTTCGAACTTTGCTCGAAATTCTCATTTGTCCCAACTCAAAATTGGGACATCTTTTGATTTTGAACACTAATTTTTTGAATTTTTATCTCAAAATCACTTAAAACAGCTTGATTTTGCCCATTTAAAGCCGATTTTGGCTTATTTTCGCGTCAGACAAACGACACTTTCGTCTGTAATCCCTTTAGGTTGGAAATCTACCACAAAAATGTATTACTAAATTTTATTGAACTGTTGCTCAAACTTTACAGATAATACAATATCTGGTTTGCGCTGCTTTCATCGGATTATCAATTTCGGATTCCCAATCGGTGGTTTCGTGAGTGAACACAACGCACCATTTCATCGATGCGTCAAAAACATACAAGTCCTCAGGAAGGAACGCACCCGCATCATACATATTCTGCTCTGCTAATCTGTAAGAGTCATACCACTCTTGTTCAATTCTTGCAGCCAAGGTATGTGCGTCGGCTTCGGCAATGAAATCGACGAGCTTTTTGCCTTGGTAATAAGTATCCTCGCCCTTCTCTGTCATAAAGTAGACAGGGCCGCTATGTTCTTTCAAAAATGCTAAAGCAACTTCCATAGATGCATTAGGGAAATCCGGATTCATTTTGTCCCACATATAGGCTTTCTCATACCAATCTATGGTTATTGGATAGTTGGATTCTGCCATTTTAGCAATCCAATCTTTTTGCTTAACTTGAAACTCATCCCAAGACATAACAAAGCAATTGATAAATGCTTCTTTTATTTCTTTTGTATTATCAAGAAATTTGATATTCATGCTGTAAACCTCCTATGTCAAATACACGCTTATCGTGTCAAGCTATTTTATCAAGTCCTCAACATTCACATCAAACTTGATTCGCTCGTGGACATCTTTCCGACTTAAAAGAACCACCGTCTCGACGTGCCCCGTTCTCGGGAACATATCCACCGGGGTGACAACGCCAATTTCATAGCCGAGCCGGCGGAACAGCGCGCAGTCGCGGGCGAGGGTATCGGGGTCGCAGGAGACGTAGACGATGCGGGGGGGCTTACGGGTATGGCACAAATAAGTAATCAGCTCGGGGGTACTGCCCTTGCGGGGCGGGTCGAGGATGACGACGTCGGCGTCGATCCTGCCGTGTTCACGCTCGGCGGCGTCGAGAAGCTTTTCGGCGTCGGAGGCGTCGCCGCAGGAGAAGACGGCGTTATGCACCCCGTTGCGGGCGGCGTTCTCGCGGGCGCACTGCACGGCGGATTCGACAATCTCGATGCCCACGAGGCGCTCGGCGCGCTCTGCCATGGAAAGCCCGATGGAGCCGATGCCGCAATACAGGTCCAGCAGCGTTCCCTGCCCGCTCATGCCCGTGCGCTCGGCGGCAAGGGTATAGAGCAGCTCGGCGCCGTCGTGATTGACCTGATAGAAGGACTGGGGGGAGATGCGGAAGGTCTTGCCGCACAGCGTGTCCTCGATATAGGGCGTGCCGAACAGGAGGCGGTACTCCTCGCCCAGCACGACGTTGGTATTCTTGGTATTAAAATTCAGCATGACCGAGACGGTCTGCGGGAAGGCGGCGGTAAGCCCGTCGATGAAGGGGCGGGCGTCGGGGAGGAATTTGCCGTTGAGGACAAGGCAGACCATCAGCTGGTCCGTCCCCTCGCCGTAGCGCAGGTAGAGATGGCGCAACAGCCCTTTGCGGGTCTCCTCGTCGTAGACGGTCCACCCGGCACGCTCGGCGTGGCGGCAGACCCACGCGGCGACCTCGGAGAAGAGCTTCGGTTGCATGGGACAAGCGTCGGAGGGGATGAGCGTATGGGACTTGGCGGCGTAAAAGCCAACGCAGATGCCCTTTTTATTGCGCCCGAAGGGATACTGCGCCTTATTGCGGTAGCCGCAGAGCTTGCCCGTGGTTTGCACCGCCTCCACCTCCACGTCGGGAAGCCCCGCCTTGATGAAGGCGTGCTTGACGTAGCTCTGCTTCAGCTCCAGCTCGTGGGCATAGGTGATATGGCGGTAAACACAGCCGCCGCAGGCGGCGGGGGCATGGCAAAACGCCTCGCCTTCGGGCAGACGCCAAGGCGAGGGGTTCAGAATGCGCTCGGGGCGCGCCACCAAAAAATTTTTATTGACCTTGATGACGCGCGCCTCCACGCGGTCGCCCGTGACGGCGCCGTGGACGAAGACGACTCTCCCATCCTCACATTTGCCGACACCGGCACCGAGGTTATTGATCTCGGTGATCTCCAGCGTGATCAGATCATTCTTCTGCATTGCCGTAAAATTCCTTCAGCGTCTCAAGGCAGAGGCAACCGATGGGATAGCCCTTTTCGGTGCCGCAATCGAGACTGATGGAGCCGTTGCCGTAATAGATGCGGCCCGCATCGCCCTCGGGCAGATCGCAGGTGGGAACGTGACCCACCACCAGCGTCTTATCCTCGTAATACTCGGCGTCCACGTCCAGCGGCTCCGAGACCAGCTCGTCGATCTCATAATCGTCGATCTCACGGTCGGGGGAGAAATTGGCAAGCCCCGCGTGGATCATCAAAAAGGTCTCGTCGTTGACGGTGACCTCCTCGTAATAGGTCATCTCGGCAAGGAAATCCAGCACGCCCTCCTTCATCTCTCCGTCCAGCTCGCGGAAGCCCGCCAGCGTGGGGGCGCCGCCCTCTTCTCTGACCCAGCGGCTCATCTCCTCGGCAAATTCGGGCGAGGGTGCCTCGCCGCTTCTGCTCATCTTATCAAAGGCGGAGAGCATGCGCAGTGCTTTCAGATCGTGGTCGCCGACCACGGCGTAAACGTTGGGCATCATACTGATCTCACAGAGAAGCTCCATGGAGTCCTCACCGTAATCGACGATATCGCCGACCACGTAGAGGATATCATCCTCGGTGAAGTGGATCTTTTTGAGAAGGTTACGGAAGGCGGCGTGATTGCCGTGCAGATCGCTGACAACATAAGTCATGGTAGATGAATTCCTTTCTTTCAAATGGTTCGGATGCGGCAGCTCCACGTTACGCGGGTCTCGATCTCGCCGTCAAAGGCTTTGACCATGTCGGCAAGATGATAGCAGATGGGCTGCTCGGTATAAAAGTGGCCTGCCTCGATGAGGTTGATGCCTTCATCGGGCGCGTCCACCATTTGGTTATATTTCAGATTGCCGCTGACGTAGGTATCGGCTCCCGCCGCCATGGCGGCGGACAGGTCGTCCGAGCCGCTGCCACCCAGCACCGCCACGCGGTGAACGGGACGGTGGGCGTCTGCCAACGAGACGGCGGGCACGTGCAATGCCAGCTTGACCTGCTCGGCAAACGCCTCCGGCGACATGGGGCTCTCCAGCTCGCCCACCCGCCCGATGGGGATGGGGTCGTCACCGAAGGGCACGGTATTGTGCAAGCCGAGGCGCGCGGCAAGCACGTCGTTGACGCCGCCCGCAAGCGCGTCAAGACGGGTATGAAAGGACATGGCGGCAATGCCGTTTCGGATCAGCTTGATGGTCTTGCGCGCCACGGCGTTTGACGGCTCGACGGCACGCAGACCTTTGAAAATGATGGGGTGGTGAGACAGGATAACGTCAAAGCCGCCCTCAATGGCGTCGTCCACCACCTCCTCGGTGATGTCCAGCGCGATCAGCACCCGCCTCACCTCCCGCTCGGGGAGAGGACAGCACATCAGCCCGTCGTTATCCCAATCGCAGGAGAGACTGCGCGGGATGGCGGCATCCAGCGCGCGATACAATTCCGTTACTGTCATAAGCATTCCCTCAGCCGCGCGATAAAGGCGCGCTCGGCGCCCGTATCCCGTCCTGCCTTTTCCTTTCCTGCCGCCGCTGCCTCCAGCACCTCGATGCGGTGGGCGATCAGAGGCGCGCGAAGCGGCTCTTCTTCATTCTTTGCCGTGGCGAACCGCCCCAATTCAGCGGTCAGCGCATCTATGCTTTGCGGCGTGCCGTTATATGCGGCAACCACCGTCTGATATATCTTGCCGCCCTCTCGCGACAGCACCTCCCCCACAGTGGCAAAGCCCTCCTCCGCCAGATAACGGCGCAGGCACTCTGCGTGGGTCATGGGCTGGAGAATGAGGCGGATGGCGGGGTCCTTGACCCACGGGGCATCCCGCAGGATGCGGACGATCAGCTCGCCGCCCATGCCGAACACGATGATATCGGTGGGGCGGTATTCCTCCAACCCCGCAAGCCCGTCGGCACGGACGGTCTTCACCTTGTCCGACAGCCCATATTCGGCAACGTGCTGTGCCGCCCGCTCGATGGGACCCTCGTTGATATCGGAGGCAACGGCGAAGCGCGCCTGCCCCGTGCCCGTCAGAAAGACGGGGAGATAGGCGTGGTCCGTCCCCACGTCCGCCACGGTGGCACCCTCGCGGACAAAGGGCACGGCGGTCTGCAATCTATGATCTAATTTGGGAAGCTGCATGCTCTCCCTCCTTGCTGTAGCTTTCATGATGAAAAAAGACCCCCGCGGGCAACAGCCGCCCCGCCGTTGAGTGATCTCACTCTCGGCGAGGAGCTCGCGATCCGCGGCGGTCCTCCCGGAAACGAAATTATTTGTTACCCAGATGAGCGTTGAGCTTGGCTACCAGCTCGTCTGCATTCGTTCCGTGTACTGCGCATGCATCCGCGATGGATTCGCCGCGGGATGCGGGGCAGCCCAGGCAGTGCATACCGATCTCAAAGAAATAAGTTGCGGTGGTGGCATCAAAGTCCAGAACGTCACCGATGATGGTCTCTTTGGTTACTACCATGATCTGATCCTCCTGTTTTCATTTTGTTTTAACTACATTATAAAGGTTTCGGGCGGAAAAGTCAAGAAAAAGCATTGAATTTTTCGGAAAATCGCCTATAATATATTTATGGGACATCCATAGTCTGCCGCAAAACGGGCAGCGCTATCCGTCCGCGACCAAAACACGATAATCCTCGGAAAGGAGACACGGCATGCGTCTCAACGACAACCGAATTCTCTCCCCTCTCTCCCGTATCCGTCCCGCCGCCGCCATGGCGGCGCTCTTCTCCGCGTGGTGCCTCGTCTGCGCCGCCTTTGCCTGCGGAGAGGACCTCTTTACCAAGCTGAATTACGCCGGGCGGATCCCCATGGCACGAATGGTGGCAGCGGTCCTTCTGCTTACCGCCGCGCTTCTCTGTCTTTCCCTTTGGCGCGCGCGGTGGTTTTACCGCCTGCTCCCCCTCTGCCCCCTTCTTTACGGCGCCGTGTGCGCCTTCCGGGCACCGAGCTTTTATACTGCCTTCGGCTTTCTGGTGCCGGTTTCCATTCTGCTGATCTACGTTCTGCGAGAGGACCGCGCGGCGTTTGACGGGGCGCGTATGCCGCGGTGGGTCGCCATCGGTCTGCCCGCGCTTTTCGGCGCGCTGATGGCGGCGTATCTCATCACCGCCGCGCTGATGCGCTACGGCACCTATCACTCCCCCTGCTACGACTTCGGCATCTTCTGCCAGATGTTCCACAACATGCGCACGGTGGGTCTGCCCCTGACCACATGCGAGCGGACGGTGGAGATGTCTCATTTCGCCGTTCACCTCTCCCCCTTCTACTATCTGCTCCTCCCCTTCTACGCGCTGATCCCCCGCCCCGAGACGCTGCTTGTCCTGCAGGTCCTGGGCGTGCTTTCGGGAGTGATCCCCCTTTGCCTGCTGGCGCGGCACTTTTCGCTGACGCGGGCGCAGACCGTTGCCGTCTCCCTGCTCTATCTTGGCTGTGCCGCGCTGACGGGCGGCATCTTCTACGATTTTCACGAGAACAAGTTTCTCACCGCCCTCCTGCTCTGGCTCTTTCTCGCGCTGGAGCGGAAAAAGTGGATCCCCGTTGCCCTGTTTACCGTGCTGACGCTGACGGTCAAGGAGGACGCGGCGCTCTACATCATCTTCATCGGCATCTGGCTTCTGCTCTCCCGCCCCGAAAAGAAGACGGGCGCGGCGATGACGCTGGGCGGCACGGGATATTTTCTCGCCGCCACCGCCTATCTCTCCCGCCACGGCGACGGCGCCATGTTCAACCGCTTTTCCAACGTCATCGGCGAGACGGGTGGCATTGCCGATCTCGTCCACGCGGCGCTTGCCAATCCCGCCCTGCTTTTGCGGGAATGTCTGACCGAGGACAAGCTGGTCTTTGCCGCCTGCCTTCTCCTGCCGCTGGGGCTGATCCCTCTTCTGCCCCGCAAGCTCTCCTCGCTGATGCTGCTCTGCCCCTTTGTGGTGATCAATCTGCTCAGCGACTACACCTACCAGCACAGCCTCAATTTCCAATACACCTACGGGGTGATGGCGCTGCTCTTCTATCTGACGGTGGCAAATCTGCCCCATATCCCCGACCTTGCCTCCGGCTTTCGTCTCCGCCGTGCCCTGCTCTGCTTTGCCCTGTGCGCCTGTGCGCTGGTCGGGGCGGTGCAGGTCAGAAATCACAGCGCCGTTTTCACCAACTTCGCGGCGTACCGGGAGGACAGCCGCGTGATCACCGAAGTGCTGGAGACCCTTCCCGAGGACGCCTCGGTACGGACGGCGAGCATGTTCGCCGCCCATCTTGCCGACCGCCGCGAGCTCTATTATCTGACCAACGATGCGGACGCCGACTACGTTCTGCTCGACCTGCGCCCCTATATCAACATCTCCTCCGCCCGCGGCTACGAGGTGGAATATTTCGAGCGGCGGGGCTATGAGCTGCTCACCGAGGTGGAGGACGTGATCGCGGTATTGAAAAAGGCGGAATAACGCCCAAAGCTGAGGAAAAATGCACTCTTTCCTCAGCTTTTTTTCATTTTCCTCTTGTAATTTCCCCGCAAAAAAGGTATACTATATCTGATTGTAAAACTTTTCACATTTTTACGGAGGATTTCTCAAATGAGTCAAGCACTGAACAAACTGAACAATTTTGACGGGGTCAAGGGTCCCGTCGTGACCATCGTCATGGACGGCGTGGGTCTGGCTCCCGACACCGTTTCCAACGCGGTCGCCACCTCTTACACCCCCAATCTGGACATGCTGATGGCAAAGTACCCCATGGTCACCCTCAAGGCACACGGCACCGCCGTCGGTCTGCCCTCCGATGACGATATGGGTAACTCCGAGGTCGGTCACAACGCGCTCGGCGCAGGTCAGGTCTTCGCACAGGGCGCCAAGCTGGTCTCCAATTCCATTGAGTCCGGCAAGATGTTTACCTCCTCCACCTGGCAGGAGCTGATCGGCAACGTGAAGAACAACAACTCCACCCTGCACTTCCTCGGTCTCTTCTCCGACGGTAACGTTCACTCCCACATTGACCACCTCAAGGCAATGCTCGTGCAGGCAAAGAAAGATGGCGTCAAGACCGTTCGCATCCACATTCTGATCGACGGTCGCGACGTGGGCGAGACCTCCGCGCTGGAATACATTAATCCCTTTGAGGCGTTTATCGCCGATCTGCGTGACGCGGATTTCGACATCAAGATCGCTTCCGGCGGCGGCCGCATGAAGATCACCATGGACCGCTACGAGGCAAACTGGGCTATGGTAGAGCTTGGCTGGAAGACCCACGTGCTGGGCGAGGGCAGACAGTTCGCTTCTGCCGCCGAAGCCGTTGAGACCTACCGCGCCGAGTATAAGGTCATCGACCAGGATCTGCCTCCCTTCGTCATCGCCGAGAACGGCAAGCCCGTCGGCACCGTAGAGGACGGCGACTCTGTCATCTTCTACAACTTCCGCGGCGACCGCTCCATCGAGATCTCCAAGGCATTCGACGGCGGCGACGAGTTTGACAAGTTTGACCGCGTGCGCAAGCCCGTCGTTTGCTATGCCGGCATGCTGGAGTACGACGGCGATCTGCACATTCCCAACAAGTATCTGGTCAACCCCCCCGAGATCACCAACACCATGAGCGAGTACCTTGCCAACACCGGTGTCAACCAGCTCGCCATCTCCGAGACCCAGAAATACGGTCACGTGACCTACTTCTGGAACGGCAACAAGTCCGGCAAGTTCTCCGAGGAGCTGGAGACCTATATTGAGGTTCCCTCCGACGTGGTTCCCTTTGAGCAGAGACCCTGGATGAAGTGCGCCGAGATCACCGATCAGCTGATCGAGTGCCTGGAGTCCGGCAAGTACCGCTATCTGCGCGTCAACTTCCCCAACGGCGACATGGTCGGTCCCACCGGCTCGCTGGCGGCAACCCGTTGCTCGATGGAGGCGCTGGACCTGCAGCTGGGCAGACTTCTGCCCGTCATCGACCGTCTGGGCGGCGTGGCGCTGATCACCGCTGACCACGGCAACGCCGACGAGATGCTGGAGATGGACAAGAAGACCGGCGCGCCCAAGGTGGATAAGAACGGCAACTTCAAGTCCAAGACCTCTCACACCCTCAATCCCGTTCCCTGCATCATCTACGACAACACCGATGCCAAGAACGCTTACACCGTGAAGGCGGATCAGGGTCAGTTCGGTCTTTCCAACGTGGCTGCCACCATGGTCAACCTCATGGGCTATGAAGCACCCGCCATGTGGGATGAGTCGATCATTGAGATCAAGTAACAAATAAAATATTCACCAATAACAACACCCGGCGTGATACTTTGAACGAAGTATCACGCCGGGTCTGTTTTCTCGCGCAAACGTTTTGCTCTGCGGTGAGATCGGGATCTTTTCCGCCTGCGCCACCGCACGGCACCGGCAGGCAGATCTGCGGCAGCGATCCATTCGTTTAAAATGGGGACGTGGTTTGATGTGTTCAAATTGGGGTTTGGCGGTGTGTTTGAAGTGCTATTATATGGCTCCCTCCGTGGAGTATATTTGGCTTCGCCAAATACGCTGGCGCCGAAGGCGACTGAGGGAGCCCGCGTGAAGAAGCGAATTTGGAGGATATTATTTCTGTATGTCCGAGAAATATAGCTATTTTCCGCGCCTTGATCCTTCGTGCCGCAGGGCTCCTCCACCCGCTTCGCGGGAGCCCCCTCCCGGAGGGAGCCAAGGATGCGACACCGCCAAAAAGAAACTCACCGCGAAATACCCTCTCCGTCACGCTTCGCGTGCCACCTCCCCCATGGTGGGAGGCAACTATTAGAGGCTCCCCCTCCGGGGGAGCTCCCGCCGTAGGCGGGTGAG
>JAFTMG010000014.1 GCA_017452525.1 Clostridia bacterium | reverse complement strand
CGCACGTCGAGACGGACTTCCGTAAGACTATCATGGGTCCGCGCATTTTCGCATCTTAAGCGAAAATGCCCCACCCTCAGGAGGATTCCTAAGGGACCTCCTCCGCAGAGGCGGTCCCTTAGGGCTGCTTTCTTTCCGTCTTCTTTCTTTGCAGAAGCAAAGAAAGAGGACCCCCAGAGCCGAACGTCTCATGCCGCAACAACATTCCAACACTTTCCAAACAAAAACAACTTAAATCCAAACGACTCACGCCGTAACACCACCCCAACACCCCCAAACAAAAACTAACCTTTCAACCTCACCCCCAAAAAATAAAAACCACCACCGCGGCAGCGGGGAAAACAACCCCATCCGCCACGGTGGCGATCCAAAATCAAAACTTATTTTGTCATCTCATCGATCTCCGCACGGTACGCCGCGAGATTTGCCTCCACGGCACCTCTCTCTTCGCCCGACAGCATATAATAGAACTTCACCTTCGGCTCGGTACCCGAGGGGCGAACCACGATCACGTCGCCGTTCTCCAGAACGAAGGAAAGCACGTTCGAGGCAGGCAAGCCGGTGGGCTCCACCTTGCCGCTCTTCCGCTCCGTCAGCGTCTGCGCCTCGTAGTCGCCTGCCGTCACCACGGCAAGACCGTTGAAAGCGGAGGGCGGATCCTTCCGCAGCTTCTCCATCAACGCCGCCATGCGGGCGGGACCGTCCAAGCCGGGCATCTCCAGCTCTGCCGTCTTTTCCATGCAGAAGCCGTAGCGGGCGTAAAGCTCCTCCAGCGCGTCGAAGAGGGTCTTGTTCTGCGCCTTGTAATAGGCGGTCATCTCGGCGATCAGCATAGTGGCGACCACGGCGTCCTTGTCGCGGGCATAGGTGCCCTTGAGATAGCCGTAGCTCTCCTCAAAGCCGAAGAGGAAGGAGCCGTGACCCATCTCCTCGTGCTTCTTGATGACCTCGCCGATGAACTTGAAGCCGGTCAGTACGTTATACATCTTCACCCCGTGGGCGGCACAGATCTTCGCCGCCATCTCGCTGGTGACGATGGTCTTGACGGCGTAGGGCTCGTCGGGCATCGTTCCCGTCTGCTCGTAGGCGGTGATGATGTAGTCGATGAGCAGCGCGCCCATCTGGTTGCCTGTGATGGTGGTAAAGGAGCCGTCGGGACGGCGGGTGCTGACGCCCACGCGGTCGGTGTCGGGGTCGGTGGCGATGATCAGATCGGCACCCACCTCATTCGCCAGCGCCACACCGATGGTAAAGACCTCGGGATATTCGGGGTTGGGCTTTGCCACGGTGGGGAAGTTGCCGTCGGGGGTCATCTGCTCCGCCACGGGGTGGAGGTGACGCAGACCGCAACGGGCAAGGATCTCGGGCACCAGACGGTAGCCCGCGCCGTGCAGAGGGGTGTAGACGATATGAAGCGAGTCGGCAACGGCACGGATGGCGTCGGGATTGATCGCCTGCGCCAGGACCTCGCGGAGATACGCCTCGTCGATCTCGGCGCCGATGATGCGGATCTTGCCCTCACGGATGGCGGCGTCCACGTCGGTGCGCTTCACGTCGTTGAAAACGTCCAGCTTGCCGATCTCCGCCGAGACGACGGCGGCATGCTCGGGGGGCAGCTGTGCGCCGTCCTCCCAATACGCCTTGTAGCCGTTGTATTCCTTGGGGTTGTGGGAGGCGGTGATGTTGATGCCCGCCACACAGCGGAGATACCGCAGGGCAAAGGAAAGCTCGGGGGTGGGGCGGAGCTCGTCAAAGAGATAAACACCGATGCCGTTGGCGGCAAGGACCGAGGCGGCAGTGCGGGCAAAGAGGGGAGAATTGTTGCGGCTGTCGTAGGCGATGACCACGCCGTCGGCGGCACGTCCCTCCTTGAGGATCAGATTGGCAAGACCCTGGGTCGCGTGTGCCACGGTGTGAACGTTCATGGCACCGGTGCCCACCTTCATGGTGCCGCGCAGACCGGCGGTACCGAAGGAGAGGTAGGAGGCGAAGCGGGAGAGGATTTCGTCCTCGTTGCCCTCAATGGCGCGAAGCTCGGCGCGCTCCTCCTCGGAGAGGGCGGGGGAGGTGAGCCAGAGGCGGTAGGTTTCGTATGCGTTCATGTGTTTGCGCTCCTCTTGATGAATTTTTGGGGAATCACGCCTGACGCAGGGCGGTGGCGAGCTGATCGGGGCAGGAGGTGGGGCGGGGACCGCAATGGATGCCCTCCAGGCGCGCGATGGCGTCGGCGACCTTCATGCCGCGTGCCAGTGCGGCAACGCCCTGGGTATTGCCGTTGCAGCCGCCGATGAATTTGACGGACAGGATGACGTCGGTCTCGGTGTCGATGTCGATGTCGATCTGACGGGAGCAAACGCCCCGGGTGGTGTAGGTAATGTGCTTGACCATGATATAGTATATCCTTTCTTTGTTATCCGTATGTTGGCGATCTATGATTCCCGCAGGATCCGATAGAGCCCCGTGACGGTCGCCCGCGGCAGGTCCAGCGAGAGGAAGGCGAGGAAGGCGGCGAGAGGTGCGTGCTCGCGGGGGAGCCGCAGGGAGACGAGGTAATTTTGCGCGCCCGTTTCGTCAAAGTCCTCGGCGGGGCGGGTGTCCACCCGCTCGGTCGTCATGCCGCAGAGCCGCGCGGCGGAGAGCAGCTCGCACAGGTCGTCGTCCCCCGCGGGGAGCATCAGCTCGGCGTGGGAGGGACGCATGCGGCGAATGGGGAGAAAGCGCTTGCGCACCAGCGCGAAGCGGGTCACCGTCACGCCCTCCCGCTCGGCGGCGGGCACCTCGCAGGCGCAGACCACCCGCAGATCGTACTTCTCCAGCATGGAGAAGAAGCGGTGGAGCCTGCCGTCCCGCGAATGGAAGAGGGGGAGGATGCCGTATTCGCAAATGCCGTTGTAGACCTCCTCGCACACGTCGGCAAAGCTGTCGAAATAGGCGGCGCGGGGATGTGCCAGCGTGGCGGAGAAGCGGAGGTAGGCGGAGTCGGCGTAGGAGTTGCGCAGGTAGGCGATCTTGTCGCGCGCCCGCTCGGGCACCTCGTCCGTCCCGTTGCTCTCTCCCGCGCCTCCGTCCTCGTCCCGCTCGGAGAAGATCTCCTCCCCCTCCTCCGCCGCCAGCGTGCGGAAGAGAAAGAGCCGCTCGGGGAGCGCCAGCGCGCGAAGCGCCTGCGTCAGCTCCTCGCGGTTGACGGCGGGAACGTCCTCGGGCAGGGCTTTGACCGTTTCGGGATGCAGGGCGTCGAGAAAGCGCAGAAGGCTGTCCCGTTCCTCGCCGCCAAAGCGCCGTGCCGCCCGCGCCCATTCCTCCATGTGCGCCATGCGGCATTCCAGCAGGTCGGTCTGTCGCCGATCCAGCTCGGCGAGATTGCGGTGAATGGGAGAGAAGGCGGCGCCAAGATCCGGGTAACGTGACATGGCGCTCGCCTCCTCTCATGTGAAAACTTGTCGTTTAAGGTTGCTTCTTGTGATCGTCCTCGTCGTCAAAGCGCTTGGTCTCGGGACAATCCATACCCACGTCGTCCTCCGTGAGGGCGCGGCGGGTGGCACTGCCGGCTTTTTTCTCTTCCTTGATCTTTTTGCGCTCCTGCGCCAGCTCGCGGCGGTCCTGTACGTAGTGGACCAGCTTGGTGAATAGGGGAACGTGCTCGCCCGTGCCCATATCCACCTCCTCGGTCTTGGGGGGATAGTAGGGCTCCAGATCGGTGGGCATATCGTCGGCGGTCAGCTTGCGGTCAAGGAACCGCTTGCCCAGGCTGAGGAGCGAGACGGTAACGGGCACACCGAGGATCATACCCATCACGCCGAAATAGTTGCCCATGACGGTGACGGCGACGATGACGCCCAGCGAGCTGAGTCCCGTGGCGTTGCCGGTGATGAGAGGATCGATGATGTTGGCGTCCACCTGCTGGACTACCAGCACGAGAATGATGAAGGTGATCAGCTTCCGCGGCTCGGTGATGAAGACCAGAAGTCCGCAGGGGATGGCGCCGAAGATGGGGCCGAAGAAGGGGATGATGTTGGTGGCACCCACGATAAAGCCGATGAGGATGGCGTAGGGGATGCGCGCCAGCGAGAAGATGGCGGAGCAGAGGACGATGACCAGCGTGGAGTCGATCAGCTTGCCCACCACGTACTGCCCGAAGGTGTTGCTGGCGTCGCGGACGAAGCCGAGGATCTCGCCGCAGCCCTTCTCACGGAAGAGGGCGGTGAGGATGCGGCGGATCTGCGCCGAGATGCGCTGCTTGGAGGCAAGGGTATAGCCCGCAATGAAGAGGGCGATGAAGATGTCCAGCACCAGACCGATCACGTCGGCAACGTAGGTGGTGGCAACGGTGGCAACATTGTCCAGCAGGGCGGTCAGCTTCTGCACGCCCGTCAGCGTTTCGTCACCGGGGAGCATGTTCAGCAGCGTGTCGAGATTGAGGGTGGGCACCTCAAAGGGGAGGTGCAGCTTTTCCACCAGCTCGTTGACGTAAGCCAGCGTCTGATTGACGTAATGCTCCAGATTGGAGGAGAGGTCCTGAATGCTGGAGGAGAGCTGGGGCAGAAGAAGCATGACGAAGACGATGAGGAACAGAATGACGACGGCATAGGTGCAGACCATCGAAAGGATCTTACGCGGCACCTGTGCCCGCTTGGTCCAGGTAAAGATGTTGTCATGCAGGAAATTATAGAGGGGATTGGAAACGTAGGCGATGACCAGACCTATGATCACGGGGCGGAACGCCGCGAGATTGAGGTTGATGAAATCGACCAGATGCCGACTGTTGACGATGAGAATGACCGCCAGCATGGCAAGCAGATAGACGGTGCCGAAGATGACCCAGCGCCGTGAGAGTTGTATTTTTTTCTTTCCTTCTTTTCCGGAGGGATCGTTGTGCATGTTATCGTGCCCTTTCGTAACGAGGTGTAACCTTATTATTATATTGTACCTCTTTTTTGCACCGCCGTCAATAGCTTTTTTGCGATTTATGCAAGAAAGCGGGCGATCAGACGAAAGATCTGCTCGGCGGTGTCCGCCACGTGCCGCCGCGCCCGTGCGGGCTCCATGGCTTCCTCCACCGTCATGGGGGCGGGGAGGATGGGGAAGTAGGCGTCGATGCCGCAGGCGTTGCACGCCTGCGCCCCCTTGCCGAGACATCCCGAGAGGGCGATCACGGGCTTGCCGTGGGTCTTTGCCAGCGCGGCGATCCCCGCGGGCGCCTTGCCCATGGCGGTCTGGGCGTCCAGCCTGCCCTCACCCGTCACCACGACGTCAGCATCGCGGACGGCGCCTGCCATGTCGGTGGCGGCAAGGATCAGCTCCACCCCGGGGGTCAGCGTCGCGCCGAGGTAGGTGCGCAGGGCAAAGCCGAGCCCGCCTGCCGCGCCCGCGCCGGGGGCATCGGGGTCGGCGTGGGGCAGAGCGCGGGCGGTGACGGCGGCAAAATGCGCCATGCCCGCGTCCATGCGCGGAATGTCCTCGGCGCGCGCCCCCTTCTGGGGACCGTATACGGCGGCACAGCCGCGCTCACCGCAGAGGGGATTGGTCACGTCGCACGCCACCGAGAAGCGGCAGGCGCGAACGTCCTCGGGTACGCCGCTGTCGTCCACCCTTGCCACGAGGGCAAGCCCCCGCGCCCCGTCGGGGACACTCTCGCCTCTCTCGTCGAGAAAGCGCCAGCCCAGCGCCGTCAGCATGCCGATGCCGCCGTCATTGGTGGCACTGCCGCCAATACCCATGAGAAGGTGGCGGCAGCCGCCGCGAATGGCGTGGAGCATCATCTCGCCCACGCCGTAGGTGGTGGTCACCGTCGGGTCACGCTCCTCTTCGGCAAGCAACGGGAGCCCCGCCGCCTGCGCCATCTCCATCACGGCGGTGCCGTCGGGAAGGACGCCGTATTTCGCCTGCGTCTCGCCGCGGCGCGGTCCGCAGACCGTCACCTGCCGCTCCTCGCTTCCGGGCAGGGAGAGCAGGGCGTCCACCGTGCCCTCGCCGCCGTCCGCCAGCGGACGGATCTCGATCTCCGCCTCGGGCATGGCGCGGCGGATGCCCTCCGCCGCCGCCTCCCCCGCCTCGGTCGAGCCCAGCGACCCCTTCAGCGAATCTATTGCGATCAGTATTTTCATAAAACCTACATCTCCTTCGGCGTATTCTCTTTCGGTTTCTATTGTATCACATCTGCATCTTCTTTGCAAGTGTCAGGGTGGAGTTTGCCCGGTAGGATTGAGGTGTTAAATTGGGGTTTGTCGAAGAGAGAGAGGTTAAATTTTGTAGGGACCGGCGTCCCCGACGGTCCACCCCACAAGGGTTTGGCGATCACACACCGTCCGTAAACGGACCGTCGGGGACGCCGGTCCCTACAAGAAGGGTGCCGCATGGCGGGTGGTCTGTTTCTCCCAACACCCCGACAAACCCAAATTTGAAATCCTCAAACAGACCGACAAACCCAAATTTTCCCCCACCCGCTTTCCCCCATACGCAGACGGGGCAGGTGGAAAAAGAAAAGCT
>JAFTMG010000081.1 GCA_017452525.1 Clostridia bacterium | reverse complement strand
GGCATACTCTTTTTTTATTCTTAGTGGTGTTTTTAACTTCTTTTTCTATTGAGTCCTACTTTTCCCACATTAAATTCCGCTTATTTCTCATACTAAATTCCACTGCTTTCCTACTGTGGAATTTACTTTGGGAATTCACGTTTTTTCGAAAAAAAGCCGTTTAGGTCTTACCCAATTCCCGCAGCATTTGGGCATGCTCCTCCTCCTCGGCGGCAAGGCGGCAAAGGATCTTTTTCAGGGCACTGTCGCCTGTTTTTTGCGCCAGCGTCCGATATTCCCAAGCGGCGGACTGCTCTGCCGCGAGGGCGCTGTGCAAAAGCTTGCAAGCTGCCGCCTCTGCTGCCTCCTTGGAGGTCCCGCGGCAGAGCTCTGCGGGCGGAACGCGGAGCTCGGTCCGTATGATGGGATTGCCGCCCAAGCGGCAGACCGTTTTGCCCAAAAGGCGAAAATGGCGCATTTCCGTCATGGAGATGCTCTCAAAGAGGGCGGCGAGCGCGGGGTTATGCTCGGTCAGCATCAGCCCGTAGTATTGGTAGGCGGATACGGTATTCAGCTCGTCATAGTAGGCGCGGAAGAGCAGACGCGCCATGCGCGGGTCGCATCTCAGGGTATCGGTGGTCGGGTAGCGATCATCTTGGGTGGAATGAGTCATATGCATACCTCCGTTTTGATGGATATCGGTCGGGTTCGGTTTCTGACAGTATATGCACGGATATGAAAAAGATGAAGAAAATCGCGTACAGCGGTTGACAAGTCGGCGTGCGGCGTGATACAATACAGACAGTGAAACCTACCCGATTCAAAAGGAGGATCTTAATATGGAATATGGCATTCAGATGTACTCGCTTCGCGACCTGACCCCGAAGGATATGGAGGGGGCTTTGCGTACCGTTGCCGCTCTGGGCTACAAATACGTCGAATACGCGGGCTTTTTTGATAACACCGCAGCGCAGATCGCCGGTTGGATGGACCGCTTCGGTCTCAAGGTGAGCGGAACGCACACCAATTGGAAGGAGCTGACGGAGGAGAACTTTGCCGCTACCGTGGCTTATCACAAGGAGATCGGCAATAAGAATATCATCATCCCCGGCGCGGATCTTTCGACCAAGCAGAAGCTGGACGATTTCATCGATTTCGTCAACGCAACACAGCCCAAGCTTGCCGCAGAGGGTATCTCGCTGGGCTTCCATAACCACAGCAGAGAGTTCATGCTCTCCGATTACGGTCAGTACATGCATGAGGAGATGCAGAAGCGCACCAACCTTGCGTTTGAGATCGATACCTATTGGGCGTACGTTGCCGGGCGCGATCCGCTCGAGATCCTGGAACAGCTGAAGGATCGTGTTCACGTGATCCATATCAAGGACGGCACCGCCGACGGCAAGGGCTACGCGCTTGGCGAGGGTACCGCTCCCGTTGCCGCCGTTCGCAAGAAAGCGATCGAGCTGGGCATGATGATGGTGGTGGAGAGCGAGGGGCTTCAGCCCACCGGTCCCGATGAGGTCGGTCGCTGCATGCAGTATCTGCGCAGACTGGATCGGGAAGGCTGATCCTTTACATATCCGATTTTGCGGAGGGTGTACTCCTGTGCGCCCTCCGCACATTCTGTTATCGATTGAGGAGCGATTATGTCAGTCAATGAGATCATTATGTGGGTGATGGCAGCCTTTGCGGTGCTGGGCGCGCTGGATCGGATCTTTGGGTGCCGTCTCGGACTCGGCAAGGAGTTTGAGAAGGGGATTCTGGCAATGGGTCCGCTGGCGCTTTCCATGATCGGTGTGATCGTGCTGGCACCGGTGCTTGCGGAATGGCTTCGCCCGGTGATCGTGCCGCTCTACTCCTTTCTCGGTGCAGATCCCGCCATGTTTGCGGGCACCGTCTTTGCCTGCGATATGGGCGGAGGCACGTTGGCAATGGCACTCACCGAGGATATCCGTGCCGCTCATCTCGGCGGCGTGCTGACCGGATCCATGCTGGGCGTGACCGTTGTTTTTACGCTCCCCGTCGCCATGGGAATGATCCGCAGTGAGGACCGCCCCCATGCCGCCAAGGGAATGCTGTGCGGTATCCTGACAGCGCCGCTCGGAATCCTGATCGGCGGGCTGATGGCAGGCTATCCGATCGGCATGATCTTGCGCAATCTGACTCCCACCGTGCTGATCTCCGCGCTGATCGCACTGGGATTGTGGCGTGCGGAGCGGGCGATGGTGCGCGGCTTTGAATGGTTCGGCAAGGGGATCATGGCGCTGATCACGGTGGGGCTGACCGCCGCCGCGGTAGAACATCTGACGGGGCTGATCCTCATTCCCGGCATGTCGCCCATCGGTGAGGGCTTCCGTATGGTAGGCGAGATCGCCGTGGTGCTGGCGGGAGCGTTGCCGCTGGTCGGACTGCTGTCGAGGGCGCTCCGCCGTCCCCTTGCCGCTCTCGGTCGCCGTATGGGGATCGGGGAGGTCGCCGTGGCGGGAATGGTGGCAAGTCTTGCCAATTCCATCGCCATGTTCGGCATGATCGGTGAGATGGATGACCGCGGTAAGGTGTTGAATATGGCGTTTGCCTGCTCGGCGGCATTTGTGTTCGGAGATCATTTGGGGTATACCGCCGGCTTTGCACCGTCGCTGATCCCCGCGCTGATCGTCGGAAAGCTGGTGGGCGGGCTCAGTGCCGTGCTGGTGGCGTATTGGCTGACAAAAGAGAAGAAGGAGAAGATGGTACATGTTTGATTATCATATGCATACGAGCGTCTCGTTTGACAGCGAGGCAACGGCGATGGAAATGGCGACCGCGGCGCGTGATCGGGGACTGAAGGAGATCTGTTTTACCGATCATATGGATTACTGCCGTGCTCCGCACGCCGAGAATATGACCTTTGATATTGCCGATTACAACCGCGCCTATGACGGGCTTTCGGTACCCGGACTGCTTATCCGAAACGGCGTGGAGTTCGGCTTGACCACTTGGAATCAGCAAGAGCTGGAGGATTTTCTGCGCCTGCGCCATTTCGATTTCGTTCTCGGCTCGATCCATTTCGCGCAGGATGTCGACCCGTATGAAAAGCGCTTCTGGGAGGGACGGAGAGTCAAGGAATCGTTCCGCGTTTATCTGGAGGAGATGCTGGCGTGTGTTAAGGTGCAGGATAATTTCGACGTGCTGGGGCATTTGACCTATGCCTGCAAATCCCCACACAACCCCACCCGAGAGCCGCTTCTGATGAAGGATTACCGGGAGATCACCGACGAGATCATGCGCGTGATCATTGCCAAGGGCAAGGGTATGGAGATCAATTCCAGCGGCGTGGATTCGGTGGGTGTGTTTTTGCCCTCCGCCGATTATCTGCGCCGCTTCAAGGAGCTGGGCGGTGAGATCGTGACCATGGGCTCCGATGCGCACAATGCCGCTCGTGTCGGTCAATATGCCAAGGAGGCAACGGAGATCCTGCGGGAGATCTTCGGCTACGTCTGTACCTTTGCGGACAGAAAGCCGATCTTCCACAAGCTCTGAGGTGCCTGCTATGGAAAAGACCGTGGTGATCATGATGGGGGTGCAGGGAAGCGGTAAGAGCACCTTTTTCGCCGATTATCTGGCGGAGGAGTTTGTTCGCGTGAATCTGGATACCCTCAAGACTCGCCACCGCGAGCGTACCCTGATCGGGGAGTGTCTGGCGGCGGGGAAAAATTACGGAGTGGATAACACCAATCCCACCCGTGCCGATCGGGCACGGTATATTCCCGAGGCGCGGGCGGCGGGATACCGCGTGATCGGATATCTGATGCAGGCGCGTGTGGCGACCTGTCTTGCGCGAAACAGCGGGCGTGAGGGGAAGGCACGTGTGCCCGACGTGGCAATTTATGCTACCTCACGAAAATTTGAATTGCCGCATTACGACGAAGGCTTTGACGAAATCTATCTGGTAGACAATGACGGTGCCGGGATGACGGTCACCGCGTGGACTGAAAACAACAAAACGGAAGAGAGCTTATTATGAAGATCAAGATCATAGACAAACCCTATTCCAAAGTGATGGAGCTGCCCACGCCCAAGCACGAGAAGCCGAAGAGGATGAATATGTTTTGGCGTGTGCTGATCAAAGCGCTTTGCGCCACCAATTTGCATCGCTACCACGTCGAGTACCGCGAGGTCGGCATGGAGAAGCTGGCAAAGGACGAGCCGTGTCTGGTGCTGATGAACCATTCCGGCTTTATCGATATGCAGATCGTGGGCGACTATCTGTTTCCCCGTCCCTTTTCGGTGGTCACCACGACGGATGCCTACGTGGGGCTTTCCTGGGTGCTGAAGCAGATCGGCTGTATCCCCACCCAAAAATTCGTGCCGGATCTCACGTTGATCCGGGATATGGCGTATGCCCTGCGGGAAAAGAAGTCCACGGTGGTCATGTATCCCGAGGCGTGCTATTCCTTTGACGGTACCTCTGCCCCCTTGCCGGATAGCATTGGCAAATGCCTGAAGCTGCTCAAGGTGCCTGTCGTTACGATCATCACCCGAGGCGCCTTCACCCGTGAGCCGCTTTATAACATGCTCCAACACCGCAAGGTGGACATCAGCGCAGACGTGACCTACCTGCTGTCCCCTGAGGATATTCAGACCATGACCCCCGAGGAATTGAACGAAAAGGTCCGCGAGGCGTTCTCCTTTGACCATTTCAAATGGCAACAGGAAAATGGGATCCGCGTGTCGGAGGATTTCCGCGCGGACGGCTTGGAGAGAGTGCTGTATCAGTGCCCCCACTGCCTCGCCGAAGGACGCACGGTGGGCAAGGGAACGGTGCTGACCTGCGGGAATTGCGGAAAGACCTATGAGCTGACCGAGCTGGGCGCCCTTCGGGCAACGGACGGAGATGCCGCTTTTACCCATATCCCCGACTGGTTTGCGTGGGAGCGGGAGCAGGTCAAGGGTGAGATCGAACGCGGCGAATATCTGCTGGACGTGGATGTGGATATTTATATGCTGGTGGATTACCGTGCGCTTTACCGCATAGGCGAAGGGCATCTGATCCACGACATGAACGGATTCCATCTGACGGGTGCGGACGGTGAGCTGGACTATACCCAACCGCCCCATGCATCCTACAGCATCAATTCCGACTACTATTTTTATGAGATCGGAGACATGATCTCCATCGGTGACCGCCGACATCTCTTCTATTGCTTCCCCAAGAGGACTCATGCCATTGTGGCAAAGGCGAAGATGGCGGCAGAGGAGCTTTACAGATTGTCGCGCGCAAAGCGGCGTGCGGCAAGATAATACAAAAGGGAACGCGCGGCAAGTCTGCCGTGCGTTCCCTTTGTATGTCTGTTTTGGATCACGCTCTGTACCTTTGCACGATCCCAATCAGCCGCTGTGCCGCCTGCTTGGCTTTGATCGCGTAATCCCGATAGGTGGGCTCCAACGAATTTTCTTCATTTGAGCCGTACATGATCTCCAGCATCATCGTTCCGTCAAAGCCGCTTTCGGCAAGCTGTTTGCCTACGTTTTCAAAGTCGATCTTGCCGGTGAAGGGGATCATATGCTTATCGTGGGTTAAAAAATTGTCGTGAATATGCAGTGCCGCGAGCCTTTTGCCGAACAGCGGCATGGGGGGCTCTCCCTTCAGGCGAGACCATTCGTGCCCGCAGTCCCAGCAGAATTTGGCATCGGGGACCCATGACATGATGTATTCGAGATTTTGGGTGTAGATCACGTTTTCGAACGCGACGGTCACTCCCTTTTCTCTTGCATAGTCTCCCAGTGCGACGTATCTTGCTTTTGCGATCTCGTTGATCGCTGTCTCGGGGGCTTGGTTGGAGGGGTGAATTACGATCACGGGGATGTGATGCTCGGCGCATTTGTCTATATTCCGCATGATCCGGGCTACCATTTTGTCGCCCGCAGTACCTTCCCGGCTCAGATCGTCCATGTGAAAGCGTTCACCGCCGTCGGAACAGTTATATTCTGCGTGCAACGTATCGCAAACGATGCCGGCTTCCCGGATGGCGGCAAGCACCCGATCAAGCTCCGGATACTTGGCGTTGATAAAGGTCCTGCTTATGCCGATCTCCTTGAGTGTGCGGATCTGTTCGTATACGTCGACCTTACAACCGATATACAGCATGATTCCTGTTTCCATGACCGTCTCTCCTTATGTTTGTTGATATTGTGCTTTGCCAATGCCACGGGATGCGGCGCTTTTATTATAGCAGTATCGTGCGGTTTTGGCAAGACGCGAGATCAAAAAAGTTCAACGATTCATTTTTCTACGGAACAAGGCAACGACCCACCGCGTGTTTGCGGATGGACGTTGCCTTGTTGATTGTGTGGATGATCCGATTTTGCGGGTTTGCTTTATTCTGTCGGGTTACCCATTAGATTCAGCATATTCTCGATGAATATCCCATATCCCTTGGTGGGATCGTTGACGAGAACGTGGGTGACGGCTCCCACGAGCTTGCCGTCCTGAATGATGGGGGAGCCGCTCATGCCTTGGACGATACCGCCCGTTTTGGCGATCAGACGGGGATCGGTGACCGTGACGGTGAAGCATTTGTTGCTTTGAGAGGCGGGATTGATGGCGGAAATGGTCACGCCGTAGCTGGACACGGTATCGGTGTCCAGCGAACAGAGCAGCTCCGCGCTTCCCTCGTGGATCTCGCTGCGTCCGCCAACGGGGATAGCTTCACCGCATCCGGCGGGAGACTTGGCAAACAGACCGAAGACGCCGCATTCGGTGTTGCCGAAAACGGAGCCCAATTTTTCACTGTTGAAATATCCCTTGACCTCACCCGGGGAGCCGGGCAAGCCCCGCACGATACCGCTGATGGTCACATCGATAACGCTTCCGCGCTCCATGGGGATCAACTGCCCGGTGTCACCGTCGCAGATGCCGTGGCCCAGCCCCGCGAACATACCGCTGTCGGGGTCGATGAAGGTCACGGTGCCGATGCCCGCGCCGCTGTCGCGGATCCAGATGCCGGACTTGTATTTTTCCTCGGAACGGGAATAGGCGGGCGTGACGGTTACCGTGTACTCCTCGCCCTCCCGCTTGAAGGTGATGCGAAAGGGCGTTCCATTTTCACTGTCCATTGCCGCGCTCAGGGTCCTCGCGTCATGAATGGCGCTGTCATTGATGCGGCAGATCACGTCTCCCGTGCGTAGCCCCGCCGTATAGGCGGGATTTTCTTTGCCGTTTGCGGTGTCCACGTCGCAAAAGCCGACGACCAGAACGCCATCGGTATTGAATTTGACACCGAACGGCATGCCGCCCGGGATCAGAAGCCGCTCATTCGCGGAGGCGGGTGAGCAGGGCAGGGCATCGGGCGCGGAGAGAGGGAGTGGAGATGCTTCACAAACGATCGCGTTTGTCTGAGAAGCGGATCCTGTTGCCGATGCCATGACCGCGCAGGGAAAACTGCCCCGGGAAAGGGATGTCAGCGCGATGGCAAGCAGCAGGAAAAGTGATATTTTTTTGCGAAATTTTTGTTTCATGAAAGAGGTGTTCCTTACTTAATCTATCAACAAATCAAGTGCTTGTTGCCCGGGTTCTCACCCGCAATCTTACTATGTGCCGAACACGCCTTTTTGATGTGTTGTAATTTTTTATTCTCTGCCCATTTTTTTGGTATCACCACTTGACAAAAGCAAAATATGTGTTAAAATTAGTTAGTAAACTAATCAAATTGACATCTCAGTACCAATCGCTACAGAAAGGAGAAGCTATGGAAAAGCGGGAAAACAGTCCGCACACCGCGCCGCAGGGCAGAGGAAAGCCCACCGCGCCCATGCTGATCAATCACATCTCACGTATGTTTGACGAGCGCATGCGCTCCCTTCTTCCGGCGGGGCATCCCATGACGCAGAACAGCTGCCGTTTCATTATGGGGCATCTTTCCCATCATGACGGGATCACGCAGCAGGAGCTGGTCAGCAACACCAACATGAAGGCACCCACCATCAGTGTGGCGCTTCGAACGCTGGAGGAGGAGGGCTGGGTCAAGCGAGAGCAGGACCCGGGCGACCTGCGAAGCGTGCGCGTCTATCTGACCGAGGAGGGGCGCCGCGTGGATGAGGAGTTTCGCGAAAAGCTGAGAAAAACGGATCAGCTGCTGATGCAGGGCATCAGCGAGGAAGAGGAGGAGACCCTGATACGGCTGTTGCTCGCCGTAAGGGAGAATATCCGCCCTGAGCATATGAAAAAGGAGAAAACAGAAAGCACATGAGACTTGCCAAATACTTAAAGCCATATTGGCTCTTTGCCCTGATCTCGCCGTTTATGATGATGGCTGAGGTCGCCGCCGATCTATGTCTGCCGTATCTGATGTCCTTTATTGTGGACTACGGCATTGCCGAGGACGGACTGAGCAAGATCGGCGAATCCCCGCTGGCGCAGAATATCATGACGATGCTCTTCGGCGCGGACGGATATTCACAGATCCACATTATTCTCACCTTCGGCATTCTGATGCTGGTCATCGTTCTGTTCGGCGGCTTTTTCGGCACGATGTGTGCCTACACCGCCGCACGTGCCGCGCAGGGCTTCGGTCACGATCTGCGGTGTGACGCCTTTCGCCGTGTCATGTCGCTCTCCATTGAGCAGACCGACCGTTTCACCACCGGCTCGCTGGTGACCCGTATGACCAACGATATCAGTATGATGGTCGACTTTGTGGAGATGCTTCTGCGTATGTTTGTGCGCTCGCCCATGTTCCTCATCGGCGGTACGGTGATGCTTCTGTCGCTGGATCTCAGGTTTGGCGTGGTGATCCTGTGCGCGTTGCCCGTATTGCTTCTGACCTTCGCTCTGGTGCTTTCCCGTGCTATTCCGATGTTCAGTACCGTGCAGAAGAAGCTGGATGCAGTCAACTGCGTGGTGCAGGAGAACGTCAGCGGTGCCCGCGTGGTCAAGGCGTACGTTTGTGAGGACTATGAGACCGATCGCTTTTACCGCGCCAACGACGGTCTGCGTTCCATCAACTATCGGGTCCTGAAGCTGATGTCCATCAATATGCCCGTGCTTCACGTGATCCAGAATTTTGCCATCATCGCCATCATTTATATTGGTGGTGCCACCGTAAACTCCGGTGTCGGCGGCATGAGTACGGGGACGATCATGGCAGCGATCAACTACGTGACCAACGTCATCATGTCGGTCATGATGGTTACTATGATGTTTCAGTCGATCTCCCGCGCGCTGGCTTCTGCCAAGCGTATCAATGAGGTGCTCGATTCCGATCCCGCCGTGGTCGGCGGCAAGGCGAGCGAGGGTACCGCGGGCAGAAGTGCACCCGTGATCAGTATGCGCGGTGTCGGCTTCCGTTATCCCGGCACGGTCGGACGCCCGGTGCTTCACGACATTAACCTGGAGGTCAAGAAGGGAGAGACGCTTGCCATCATCGGTGCTACGGGCTGCGGCAAGACCTCGCTGGTCAATCTGATCCCCCGTTTTTACGACGTGACTGAGGGCGAGGTGCTGATCGAGGGCAGACCGATCAAGGAATACGATCTGAGTAAGCTTCGTCAGAAGATCGGTTTCGTTATGCAAAAGAGCGAGCTTTTTTCGGACACCATCGCCAACAACATCCGTTGGGGCAAGCCCGAGGCAACACAGAATGAGGTGGCGGATGCGGCGGAGACGGCGCAGGCGCGGGAATTCGTCAACGGTTTTTCCGAAAAATACGATACCTTCATCGCCGAGAAGGGCGCGTCTCTTTCCGGCGGTCAGAAGCAGCGTATGTCTATCGCCCGCGCCATGGTGCGCCGCCCCGAGATCCTGATCCTCGACGACGCGACCTCCGCCCTTGACCTCGCCACCGAGGCAAAGCTGCAGAAATCGATGCGCGAGAAGATGGAGGGAACCACGGTCATCATGATCGCTCAGCGTATCGCGTCGGTCCGCAACGCCGACCGCATTGCCGTCATCGAGGACGGTACCATCAAGGACTGCGCGCCCCATGATGAGCTGATGCGCATCAGCGCGACTTATCGCGATATCTATCAATCTCAGATGAAGAACGGAGGTGTGGTCAATGAATAACGGTGCAAATAAGGGCGCTCCCGCGGGCAATCGCCCGATGGTTCATATGGGGCGCGGTCCCGGTCCCGGCGGCCCGATGGGCGCGCGCATGAACGTGCAAAAGCCGAAAAACGCCAAGAAAACGATCGGCAGACTGTTGCGCTACATTGGCCGCAACGGCGTACTTCTGGCAGGTCTGCTCTGCCTGATGCTGGTCGTGACGCTGACAGATCTGTTCGGTCCTTTCTTCCAGCAGAAGGCGATCGATACCTTTAAAATCGTGGGCGGCAGACTGACCGTTGACATGGAGACGTTGATGTTCTTCCTCGCCATCATGCTGGTCGCCTACAGCATCAGTGCCTTCCTGTCTTATTTCCAGGGTGTGCTGTCGGCGAAGCTGTCGCAGAGCACGGTCTTTACCATGCGAAACGACCTGTTCCGTAAAATTTCCAAATTGCCCATCGGCTATACCGATACCCATAAGCACGGCGACATCATGTCTCGCATGACCAATGACGTAGAGAATGTTTCCAACGCCATCTCCCAGTCGATCACCTCTCTGATCTCCTGCGTGATCACGCTGGTGGGCGCTTTCTCGATGATGCTCTTTTACAGCTGGCAGATGACGCTGATCGCGCTGATCACCATCCCGCTGTCCATCACCGTGTCTACCACCCTTGCCAAGTTTATGCGCAAATTCTTCGTCCGCCGCCAGAAGCTGCTTGGTCAGCTCAACGGACAGGTGGAGGAAATGGTCACCTCCTATAAGACGGTTGTGGCTTACGGCAAGGAGCAGGAGGCTGTGGAGCAGTTCGGCGAGATCTCGGAGGAGTTCCGTAAGAACAGCATTTCTGCCCGCGTCTGGGGCTCGATCATGGGCCCGATCATGAACTTTATCGGCAATCTGCAGTATGTGCTGGTCGCCGCTACGGGCGGTTTTCTGATGATCCGCAATGTGGGCAATATGTCCATCGGTAAGATCCAGGCAATGCTTCAGTATTCCCGTAAGTTCACCCATCCCATCAATATGATCGCCAACCAGTATTCCACCATCCTCACCGCGCTGGCGGGTGCTGAACGTATCTTTGAGATCATGGATAGTGCCGATGAAATCGATGAGGGCAGAGAGAAGTTTGATATCGAGTTGATGCGCGGCAATATCGAGTTCAAGGATATGCATTTCTCCTATGTGCCCGGCGAGCCTGTGCTGAAGAATCTGAATCTGTCGGTCAAGGCGGGGCAAAAGGTCGCCATTGTCGGCGCGACCGGCTCGGGTAAGACCACCATCGTCAATCTCCTGACCCGCTTCTATGAGCTGGATTCCGGCTCGATCACCATCGACGGTGTGAATATCACCGACATTCCCAAGGAGACATTGCGTAAATCCATCGCCATCGTGCTTCAGGATACCGTGCTGTTCCGCGATACCATTCGCGCCAACATCAAATACGGCCACCCCGAGATCGATGACGAGTTGATGAAGAAGGCGGCAGCCACGGCGAAGGCGGACACCTTTATCGAGCGCTTGCCCGACGGCTATGACACCGAATTGGCCGAGTCCGGCTCCAACCTCTCGCAGGGGCAGCGCCAGCTGTTGGCGATCGCCCGCGCGGTATTGGCAGACCCGAAGATTCTGATCCTCGATGAAGCGACCTCCTCAGTCGACACCCGAACCGAGATGCATATTCAAGAGGCGATGGTCAATCTGATGAAGAACCGCACCTCGCTGATCATCGCGCACCGCCTCTCTACCATTCGCGACGCGGACATGATCGTCGTTCTGAAGGACGGCGTGATCGCCGAGGCGGGCGACCATGACGAGCTGCTGGCGCTGAACGGCGAATACGCCAAGCTCTACAGCAACCAGTTTGCGGGTATCGCGACATGATCGACGAGAAAAGCATCGCGCAATTTGCCCATATCTGCCGGGCGCTGGAGGACGAGGAGCAATATTCGCCCCGCGAGGCGATCGGCACCTATATGGAAAAGCAGATGCACGTTGCTCTCAAGCGTTACGCTACGCATGATGAAAGCCGCTTTGAGGTAAAGATCGGCCCGTATATCGCCGATGTTTGTGAGAAGGATCGCATCACCGAGATCCAGACGGGCGGATTTTATCCCCTGCGGGACAAGATCGCCTATTATCTCAGCGAGACGGAGTATCACGTTACCATTCTGCATCCCGTGGTCACCAAGCGGACGCGGGTGTGGCTTGACCCGGCTACGGGGGAGGTGCTGTCGCACTATAAATCCCCCCGTGCCGAGCGGGTGCAGGATGTTCTGCGGGAGCTGTTCTGGCTCTCTCCGCACCTGATGCACCCGCGATTGACGGTGTGTCTGATGCTGATGGAGGCAGAGGAGATCCGCCTCCAGGACGGCAAACGCAGCCGCGACGGCAAGCGCGGGTCGCACCGCCAAGCAATGATCCCGCGGGGACTGCTTGACGAAGTGGTGCTTTCGGAGCGGGAGGACTACCTGCGGTTTCTGCCCGATAAACTTCCGCCGACCTTCACCGCCGCCGAATACGGCAGGGCAATGGGATTGCGCGGCAAAGCCGTCTATTCCGCCCTCGCGGTGCTGATCGCCGTGGGGCTGGTTGAGAAGGGCGAGCGACGGGGCAGGGCGTATATGTATCAAAAAATGTAAAAAGAAAGCGACACGGTTTGCGCTTCTTCTCATAAGGAGGTCGGCAATTGTAGGGACCGGCGTCCTCGAAAGTCCTTAATATACACGTAAAATCGGCAGAGATGTTGTTTTCTCTGCCGATTTGTGATATAATAAAAAGCCTCGCCCTTTGGGAGAGGTGGCGGCGTAGCCGACGGAGAGGGAAAAACTGCGAGGAAATAACCCTCTCACCTGCTATCGCGGGAGCTCTCCCAGAGGGAGAGCCTTTTGATATGCGTAATTTCAGGAGTATAGGCATTGTCCAAAGCATTTGTAATACAAAGGAGAAACGGGCGACAAAACAAAACGATAAATAAGAATTTGTAGGTGTGCAAAAGTCCTTTTACATTGTGATTTAAGTAAATGGGAAAGACATTTGATAGACAGATAAGCGAAAACCAATTATACTTATGGCAGGTCGGTGAGCAAATCACGGCGAAAAGGAGGTTTATATATGGAACTGAATGAGCAGATCAAGAAATATCGGACAGGAATGAATCTTTCCCAAGAAGAGCTTGCCGAAAAGATATACGTAACACGGCAGAGCATTTCAAATTGGGAGAACGGAAAAACCTACCCCGATATTCATAGCCTGCTGTTACTCAGCTCATTGTTTGGTATCTCACTTGACCAATTAGTAAAAGGAGATATTGAAATTATGAAAGAGGAAATCAAAAAAGAAGAAATTGCAAAAATGAATCGTTATGGAAAGATCTACACCTTGATGTTAATTGCGACTGCTGTTTCTGCGGTTCCGCTGTTTATGTGGCTTGGTGTTTGGGCAATCATTCCTTGGGGAATGATTTGGGCAATCTCGTTGTGTTTTGCCTTTAAGCTTGAAAAGGTAAAAAAGGCCAATGATGTTCAAACCTATAAAGAAATTGTAGCATTTTTTGAAGGAAAGCGATTGGACGATATACAGAAGCAACGAGAAATTGGCAAGCGTCCGTATCAGAAAATTCTTTTGGTTATAGGTTCTGCGCTCATAACATTTGTTGTTTGCGTAGTAATTGGTTTTCTGATGCACATCTTTTTGAACTAATAGCGAAAGAGCGACAAATTCCAATTTGTCGAACTGAATAAACTGACCCCGACAGACTTATCTGTCGGGGATTTCTGTTTGCTTGCTGTGTAGCAATTATGTATTAACGGATCGTCGGGGACGCCGGTCCTTACAATTTTCCAACTTCCTTATGAGAAGGAGCTTTTTCTGTGTCACTTTTTAATGTTACAGCAGCGGCAGAATATCTTCCATCTTTTCGGCGGTATAAGTTGCACCGTTTTTTCGCGTCGAATGTTTCTTGACAATGGTGTTGGGGTATGGTATACTGAAAACAGAGAAATAAAGGGGGGATCGAGATGAAAATAGGTATTATCTTTATTATGATTTCCGCTGTCGTCCCACTTCTGTTGGCTTCTCTTGGCAAATCGACGCCCTATCATTCCAATCTTATATTTACATATCCTCGCCCGATTTTATATGTCGGTATGTTGGGTGTGCTGGCTACTTCTTTGAGTATTACGATGATTTTTGTGAAGAATCAATTTGAATATAGATTTCTTCCGCTGCTTTTGCCGGTTGCTCTGATACATATTGGATCGTGGTATTTGATCCTGCTGCAAGCAAATTGGCAGATTGAACTTTCCGAAGATGGTTTTATTGTCCGAAATATATTTCGGAGAAAGAAAATATGTTCTTACTCGGAGATTTGCAAAATCGTCATGTATTATACACCCAAAAGGGATGTGGCACAGAAAATAAAGCTGTTCATGGGTAGAAAACGTATCATAATTGAGTGTACGATGGGCAATTATCCGGAATTTGAAAAAAAACTTTTGAAGATGGTTAAAAAAGTAAAGAAAAATGACGATCAATTTACTATTGAGAAAGTAAACTCTAAAATATGAGTAGGAGGAATACGGCATGATGAAACATATAAAATATTTTATTTTAATCGTGTGTGGCATTATCGTGCTGTATCTTCTTTTGACGGTGTTTGCTTCCGGTGCTCACGGTGAATTGGATTGCATTGCCGTGAATGAACGAAATGGGGATGTAGCGATTTCATTCTACAAAGAAGCGCATGCCTATGTTAAGGTTTTCGACGCAGAGGGAAATGAACTGTTTACGTGCGGCTTGGATTCCGGCGGTGGTTTGATTTCATATATGTATTTTGAAGACGATGTTTTACATGTGCAAAACACCAGAATGTCAAGGGAGATTTTATATGACCGCAACGGGGAAATGATCACGGCGGTTGACGTGGAGTATCCCGAGGGCTTCTATTGGGAAGGCTGGCAGAAAGACGGCTCGCGGTATCTCAAGCAGGTTGGCAAAATGACGTATATTTATGATTATCCCGCTTTGTACGAGACTTTATGGAAACCTTTGAAAACATTTTATTTGGTGACCGAGAGCGGGGTGATCGTCTATTTGTGGAACAGTAAAATGAGCTGATGTTTACTGTTTTCAAATATAGGGTAAGAGGATGATTGAATGATTTCATTAAGCTCCGCGCAATTCAAACCTATGGGTTATATGGATTTGGATGATATCAAGAAAATATCAGCAGAATACGGGGTGGCATTAAAGGTATATTAAATCTGAATTTATGTCTGTTTGATACAAATAAAACCGAGCATCGGGTGTTTTCAATGCTCGGTTTTTGTGTTTTCAGTTCAGAAGCGGCAGAATATCTTCCACCTTTTCGGCGATATAGGTCGCGCCTGCTTTTTCGTGCTCGGGGCGGTCGCCGTAGCCGTAGAGGACGCCGATGGAGTCGATGCCCATCTGCTTGGCGCCGAGGATATCATGCTCGCGGTCGCCGATCATGATGAGGCGCGAGAGGTCGGGGGCGTTCATCTGCGAAATGGCATAGGCGATGACATCCGCTTTTTTGTTGCGGCTTTCGTTCATGCTCGCCCCCGCGATGATGTCAAAATAGTCATAGAGGCCGAAGTGACGCAGGATCTCGACGGCGAATTTCTCCGGCTTGGAGGTGGCAAGCACCACCGTTTTGCCCTGTGCTTTCAGCGACTCCAACAGCTCGGGAATACCGGGATAGACCTCGTTTTCGTAAAGACCCTTGACGCTGAAATACTCGCGGTAGACAGCGATGGCGCGGATGGCGTCCTCCTCCGAAAAGCCGTAATAACGCATGAAGGAATCGGAGAGGGGAGGGCCGATGAACTTGTACAGCTCGGCGCGGTCGCTCACTTCAATATTCCAATGCGCCAGCGCGTGGGCAACGGAGTTGGTGATGCCGATGCCGGGGTCGGTCAGCGTGCCGTCAAGGTCGAAGAGAATGATATCATACATGGCGGCAGTCTCCCGTCAACGGTAAACCAATGCCACGGGGCAATCGGTGATGGGGAGATTGAGCAGGCGCACAAAGCCGCTGCCGAGATCCGCGATCATCTGTTCGGGGAGCTTGTAGACCGTGCCGTCGCGCAGGTCGATCAGCTCGATGCTTGCGGGATCGGTGACGTGGATCGCGATGGTGGTGGTACCCTCGTAGGTGGCGTTCAGGATGGGAGTGGCGTTCCAATAGGTCAGTGCGCTTCTGCCGTCGGCAAGGGTGAAGGGCAGGATGCGGATGGTCTCATCGTTGCAGTCCTTGCCTGCCATGCGGCGGGAGGACATCACCTCGCGGGAGTAGACCAGATGGGGCGCGGGCTTGATGTCACCCTCAAAGAGGGAGCAGAGAGCAGAGAGGGCATAGTAGGAGGGCTTCTCGGTGTAGTTGCCCGTCGCGCGGCCGTCCTCGTCAAAGGTGGCGCTGATGACACCGAAGTAGCCGAAGTCAAGATAAGATGCCTTATTGTCCACACGACCGTGGAGCGCCTCGATCATATCCATGGTGGAGAAGTAGGAGGTGAATTCCACGTCGCAGTAGAGGTCCTGCAGCAGAATGCGGAGCAGCAGCTTGGTCTGCTTTTCGGGATTCCAAGCGTAGTGATGCATCGCACCGTGTCCGTCGCTGCGGGACTGCGCGCCCGATTCGCCCTGCACAAGGGTCAACGCAGGGTTGTACATATCCAGCAGACGGCGGATGGCCTGAATAAATTCCACGCGGCGTTGATCGTTGGTGGAATAATTGTGATAGGTGACGGAGTCGATGGCGTGGGGCAGATCGCCGACCGCCAGCGCGTTGTTCAGGAAGGAGAGATCGTGGAGGTGCGCGATATTGATGCCGACACGGGCATCGGGATCAACCGCTTTGACGGCATTGGCAGTTGCCTCGGAGAAGGCACCGTACTCGCGGGCGTCGCGGAGCATATCCTTTTCCTCGCCGTCCACATGCTTCCATGAATAGGGGCAGTCGGGCTCGTTCCAGATCTCATAGAAGGAGACGCGACCTCTATAGTGTTCAGCTACGGCCTTGACGTAGTTGATCCAGGCGTTCATCGCCTCCTCGGTATTGATGGGGGGGCAACCGACAGCACCGAACACCACTTCGGCAAGGGGGGTATAAAGCGGATTGCCGTAGCAGAGGCAGAGCCAGGGCTCCATGCCGCGGCGGATGAGGTTGTCCACGATATCATCGAGCCACGCGAAATCGTAAACGCCCTTTTCCTTTTCCGTCCTCTGCCAGCCCGATTGCAGACGGATCTTTTTGATGCCGATGCGTGCGACCTTATCGTACGCCTTTTCGGGGTCGAAGACAGCGCGGTCGAGCTTTTCAAAGCCGATGCCGATCTTGGAGAAGGGGATATCAAGAGAGGTTTTCTGCGGGAGCTTGCCCGTGCGGATCAATCGTTCCATATGTATATTCCTTTCCGTGGGAGATTTGATTCATATACGATATTTCTATTATAACACGGTGAAGCCAAAAAAGATAGTCAAAATATTACTTTATTTTTTAGTTTCTTGAAAAAGCAGGTCGATGCCGCGGCACCGACCTGCTGTGTATTTAGTATTTTTCGCGCAACTCGCGCATCAGAGCAAGCTCCTCGGGACGGTAGGGAGTACCGTCGGGGTGAAGCGTATCGTGCTGCCAAGGCTCGCACTTGTTCTCGCCCCACCAAAGATTGGTCTGCGTTTTGCCGACGACCAATCCCCATTGCCAACAGGAGATCTTTTTCTCTGCCCAAAGAGGGAGGTGAGACTCAAAGGTGTTGCCTCGCTCGCGGCAGAGCCATTCGGTGACAAACATGGGCTTGTCATATTTTTCAATCGGCTCGACCCATTTGGAGAGGGTGGTCTCGGGATCGTTGTAAGAATGGAAGCTCAGAACGTCGGAAAGCTCAAGCATGGCGTAGTAGGTGGAGTCATACACACCCGTGCGCCACGGACTTGCGGTCAGCGGCTGTGAGGGCTCACACTCTCTTGCCCAACGAAAGACATTGACCAGAAGCGGCAGGCATTCATTTCCGCGTTTGGTATTGCCCGGTTCATTGTAGAGATCCCACGCGATAATACGCGCATCGTTGGCGTGTGCTCCCACTACTGCATGCACGTAGTCGCGCAGCATCGGCTGTTTGAGCGGATCGTCGGCAATCGCGAAGCCGGGGGAGGGGGTCCAGCGGCTGTTGTGAACACCCGGGACCGGATCGTATTGCTTGCCGTAGAAGGGATCCTGTCCGCCGTCAAAGGCGCAATCGTCAAAGAGGATGGGGAGAACGGTCAGCCCGTTCCCGGCGGCAATTTGCAGGAACGTTTCAAAATGCGCCAGAAAGCTGCTCCCCTCCTTTTCCCATACGATATAGGGGAGAAAAACTCGCAGGCTGTTGTAGCCGCTCTCCCTTGCCCAAGTAAGTTCGCGGTGAATGGTCTCTTCGTCAAAGGTCTCTTCCTGCCACATTTCCGTGGAGTTGACCGCGGTGGAGGTGATATAATTGAAGCCGACTTGCCAAGCTGTTTTTGCATACCATTCCTGCGCCTCTGCGGCAGTCCACGTTTTCATGAGAAGCTCCTTTGAAAATTATTTTACCAGATGACGCTTGATCTTGCGGGAGGTCGTTTTCTCAAAGGGAGTCTCCACGATCTCGATCTTCTGAATGCGCTTATAGGAAACCAGAGCGCGGTTGATCTCTTCGATCTGTTCTTTGAAGAAGGTCTTGATCTCAGAAGATTCCTTACCCTTGAACTGCGCCAGGTCGGGGTAGATCAGGGCGGTGAGAACGATGCTGCCGGTTCGCTTATCCTTGCGACCGACGACAACGCACTCGGAGATCTCCTCAATAGTAGCAAGATGTTCCTCGATCTCCTCGGGGAATACGTTCTTGCCGTTTTCCAGAACGATCACGGACTTCAAACGACCGGTGATGGTGATGTAGCCATCCTCATCCATGGTGCCGATATCACCGGTGCGGAACCAGCCGTCCTCGGTAAAGGCATCCTTGGTGGCTTCCTCATTCTGGTAGTAACCCAGCATGACATTGGAGCCGCGGACCTGGATCTCGCCCTCGGACAGCCCTTTTTCGTTGACGGAAATATCACCGCCGATACGGATCTCACAGCAGGGAACGGAGGGACCGATGGAGCCGGGTTTGCGACGATAGTAGGGGGTAACGGCAACCAGCGGGGCGCACTCGGTGATACCGAAGCCCTCGTAGATGGAAATGCCGAAGGATTCAAATTCGTAGATCAGATCCTTACTGAGTGCCGCGCCGCCGCAGATGATCTTTTTCAGTCTGCCGCCCATGGTCTCGATGACCTGGGAGAAGATCTTCTTGCGCACGTCGATGTGGGCGCGGAGCAGGGCGTCGGAGATCTTCATGCCGGTCTGCAGCTTCTTGTCCTGACCGGAGGATCTTGCCTTTGCCCAGATGCGGCGGTGGAAGGTCTCCACGTAGAGAGGCACGAGCACCAGCGCGGTGGGGCGGTATTTCTTGAAGTTGGCAACCACGTTCTTCAGAGAATCGTTGATGGCAATGGTCATGCCGTAGTTCATGCCCGCCATGGTGCATGCCAGCTCGTAGGTGTGGTGCAGGGGGAGCAGGGAGATGATCAGGTCATCCTTGGAGAAGTCCACGGTCTCGCACGCGCAGGTGACAACGGAGAAGATGTTCTCCTGAGAGAGCATGACGCACTTGCTGGTACCGGTGGTGCCGGAGGTGAAGAGCATTTCTGCCATCTTATGGGTGTCGGTCACCTCGGGATACGTATAGCCTGCCTCGATCCGGGCGTTGCCAGCCTCGACCCATGCATCAAAGGTGGTCATGGCGGCGGGCGCACCCTCGGGGAGGGTATCGTTCTGCATCATGATCAGATGCTTGATCTTTTCGCAGTTGGCGGCGATGCCGGTGATCTTTTTCACCATGGAGGTGTCAAAGAAAACTGCCTCGGCGTCTACGATCTTGAGGAAGCCTTCCATTTCACTGTCCGCCACGTCCTTGTCCATGGGAACGGCAATGCAGTCTGCGGCGAGAACACCCAGATAGGAGGCGATCCACATGGGGGAGTTGGGACCGGTAACGGCGATGCGGCTGCCGCGCAGTCCTGCCTTGTCAATGGCGGCGGATACGGCAAAGATCTTGCTGTGAAGCTCGCCGTAGGTCATTTGGCGATCCTCGCCGCTGATGGGGTCCTTCCAAAGGAAGAGCTGTCTGTCGCCGTGACCCTCAATGTGAGCGCAAAGCTCCCAGACGTTGGCAACGGGCTCGTAGATACGGGGCGTCTTGCGATTGTTGCGAATTTTTTTAACAGTTTGCTTTTCACTCATGTTGTTTCTTCTCCTAAATGTTTGATTCCGGTCAGGCGGTTGAGATTTTTTGTGATCTTATTCAGGGTTCTGTAGAAATTGTCCAGATCTTCTTGAGAAATGTCGTTGCTTACCTCGCGCACCGCTTGCGTGGCGAGATCGGAGACGGCGTTGGCTGTTGCCATCCCTTTTTCGGTCAGCTTGATTTTTTTGCGGTAGTTGTGCAATTTTTGATCCGCATATGCCATTTCGCCCTGCTCGATCAAAAGACGAACGGCGCGGGAGACCACGGCTTTGTCTACCTGACATTCAGTCGCAAGCTCGGTCACGGTGACACCTTCGGGATGCTTTGCCGCCATGATCACAACGGTCACGTCGGTACCCTTCAGCCCAAAGCTGTTCATACGGTACGATTTGATCTTTTGAATGTCCTTGTAGATCTTTTCAATGTGTGCGGAAAAGGTCACATATCGGTCAAAGAGCATGTGAGTCCTGCCTTTCATGAAAAGTACTCATTGATAAATATATATTGTAATCGCTTTATTATATCATTTTCTTGTTGCGGTGTCAACAATCTTTTTTCGTTTTTCGCATATGACAGAGGAACGAAAGGGAAGTGTGTCTTTTTTTGTGTATTTTGCTGTTTTCGAAAAAAAGTGTTGACAGGAAGACGGCAAAATGGTATAATTGTATACAATTATACGTAAAGACCAAGAAAGAGGTGTTCGCATGCTGGAAATATCCAACAAAACAAACCTACTGGAGCAAAATACCTACCGATATGCCTTGCAGGACGTAGCCGAGCCGAATCTGTATCGGGATATATATAACTATGAAGACGTTCCCAAGATCGCCTTCAACCACCGCCGCGTGCCGATGGGCATGCCGGAGGAGATCTGGATCACCGATACCTCCATGCGCGACGGTCAGCAGTCGGTGGAGCCTTATACTGTGGAGCAGATCGTGGATCTGTATAAGCTGATGTCAAAGCTGGGCGGTCCCTACGGCATCATCCGCCAGACGGAGTTCTTTGTTTACAGCAAAAAGGACCGCACCGCGCTGGAAAAGTGCCAGGAGCTGGGGCTTCGTTTCCCCGAGATCACCACGTGGATCCGCGCCAGCAAGGAGGACTTCAAGCTGGTCCGCGATCTGGGTATCCGCGAGACGGGTATTCTCGTTTCCTGCAGCGACTATCACATTTTCAAAAAGCTGAAAATGAGCCGTAAGCAGGCGATGGAGCATTATCTGGCGGCAGTCGGTGAGGCGTTTGAGGCAGGGGTCATGCCGCGGTGCCATCTGGAGGATATCACCAGAGCCGACTTTTACGGGTTCGTCGTTCCTTTCGTCAACGCGCTGATGCAAATGTCCCGCGACGCGGGCATTCCCGTGCGTATCCGTGCTTGCGATACCATGGGCTATGGCGTGCCGTATCCCGAGGTCGCCCTGCCTCGCAGCGTGCCGGGCATCATTTACGGCTTGCAGCATTATTCCGATGTGCCCAGTGAGATGCTGGAGTGGCACGGTCACAACGATTTCTACAAGGCGGTCACCAATGCCTCCACCGCGTGGCTGTACGGCGCGTGTGCCGTCAACTGCTCACTGCTTGGAATCGGCGAGCGCACGGGTAACGTTCCGCTGGAGGCAATGATCATGGAATATGCCGCTCTGAGAGGATCGCTTGACGGTATGGATACCACGGTCATCACCGAGATCGCCGAATATTTCAAGAACAACATGGGCTATGAGATTCCGCCGATGACGCCCTTTGTGGGTAGAAACTTCAACGTGACCCGCGCGGGCATCCATGCCGACGGACTGCTGAAGGACGAGGAGATCTACAATATATTTAATACGAAGAAGATCCTCGGCAGAGGCGCATCGGTTCTGATCAGTAAAACCTCCGGCGCTTCCGGTATCGCATATTGGATCAACGAAAACTACGGACTTTGCGGCGAGGAGCAGATCGACAAGCGGGATCCGCTGGTGTTGGCGCTCAAGGATTGGGTCGACCGCGAGTATGAGGACGGCAGACAGACGATGCTTTCCAACAGCGAGCTGGAGGAAAAGATCGAAGAGCTGTCCTGCGGTAAGTTCAAAAGATTATAATAGAGAGGATCGATCATGATGGAACATAAAACGGTATCGCTTGCCGATCAGGTATTCGAGCGATTGGAAACGGACATTCTCAGCGGCAAATACCAGAAGGGTGAAGTGCTGACGGAGGCAAAGCTGACGCAGGAGCTCGGGGTCAGCCGCACGCCCGTGCGCGAGGCATTGCGCCGCTTGCAGGCGGAGCATATCATTGAGGAAAGTGCCAAGGGTATGGTGGTGATGGGCATCAGCAAGCAGGATCTGAAGGATATTTTCGATATCCGCGCCCGTCTTGAAGGGATCGCCGCGAAAATGGCGGCGGAAAACATCACCGAGGAGCAGCTGAAGGAGCTGAAGGAGGTCGTGGACCTTCAGGAGTTCTGGGTCAATAAAGGCGATCCGGATCATATCAAGGGGCTGGACAGCCGCTTTCACGAGCTGGTCTACCGCTTCAGCGGCAGTATGATCTACTGTGACACCCTGATCCCGCTTCATAAAAAGACACAGAAATATCGCCGTGTTTCGGTAGAGAACAAGAGCCGTGCTTCGCGGTCTATGATCGAACATCGCGCGGTCTACGATGCGATCGCGGCAAGAGACGGCGCCATGGCGGAGCAGTTGCTGGTGGAGCATATCCGCAACGCGGCAGATCATATTCTCAAGAGCGACATCTGATATACACAGAAAGGACGATACATAACTATGGGACTCACCCTTGCACAAAAAATCATTCAGGCACATCTGATCAGCGGCGATATTTCCGCCGTTGGCAGTGAGATCGCCCTGCGGATCGACCAGACCCTGACGCAGGATGCCACGGGTACGATGGCGTATCTGGAATTTGAGACGATGGGGATCGACCGCGTGCGCACCGAGCGCAGTGTGGCGTATATTGACCATAACACGCTGCAGTCCGGCTTTGAAAATGCCGATGACCACCGCTATATTCAGTCTGTTGCAAAGAAACACGGTATCTATTTCTCCCGTCCCGGCAACGGCATTTGTCATCAGGTCCATCTTGAGCGCTTCGGCATCCCCGGAAAGACGCTGATCGGTTCGGACAGTCATACTCCCACGGGCGGCGGCATCGGTATGCTTGCCTTCGGCGCGGGAGGCTTGGATGTGGCTGTCGCCATGGGTGGCGGTGCCTACTATATCAATATGCCCAAAATGTATAAGGTCAATCTGACGGGTAAGCTGCGGGAGTTTGTTACCGCCAAGGACGTCAGCCTTGAGATCCTGCGTATTCTTTCCGTGAAGGGCGGCGTGGGAGCCATCATCGAGTGGGGCGGCGAGGGTGTTGCCACGCTTTCGGTTCCCGAGCGTGCTACCATTACCAATATGGGTACCGAGCTGGGTGCCACCACCTCTATCTTCCCCTCGGATGAGGTGACCCGTGCCTTCCTCAAGGCAGAGGGAAGAGAAGCGGACTGGGTCGCCCTTGCGAGCGATCCCGACGCGGTATACGACCGTGTGATCGATATCGATCTCAGCACCTTGAAGCCTCTGATCGCTTGCCCCCACATGCCCGACAACGTGGTCACGGTGGAAAGCCTCAAGGGGACGAAGGTGGATCAGGTCTGCATCGGCTCTTGCACCAACTCCTCCTTGCTGGATATGCTGAAGGTCGCCGCCCTGCTGAAGGGGCGCACCATTTCTCCTGAGGTCAGTCTGTCTATTTCCCCCGGCTCCAAGCAGGTCCTTTCCATGCTTGCCGAGTGCGGCGCGTTGACAGATATTCTGGCGAGCGGTGCCCGTGTGCTGGAGTGTGCCTGTGGTCCTTGCATCGGCATGGGCTTCTCCCCCAACTCCGCCGGCGTCAGCCTGCGCACCTTCAACCGTAATTTTGAGGGCAGAAGCGGTACAGCCGATGCTAAGGTATATCTCGTCTCTCCCGAGACCGCGGTTGCCGCGGCGCTGACGGGTGAGATCACCGATCCTTGCCTGTTAGGTCACATGCCCGAGATCGTTTTCCCCGAGGCGTTCCGCATTGATGACAGCGCCATTCTCGCGCCTGCCGATCCCGAGGAAGCAAAGTCCCTTGAGGTCCTGCGCGGTCCCAATATCAAGAAGTTCCCCGATAGCGTGCCGCAGGAGGATGCCATCCGCGCCGAGCTGATTTTGAAGGTGGGCGACAATATCACCACCGACCATATCATGCCTGCCGGTGCCAAGATCCTGCCGTACCGCTCTAATATCCCGCACCTTTCCCAGTTCTGCTTCGGTGTCTGCGATAAGACCTTCCCCGAGCGCGCCAAAGCGGCAGGGCAGGGGATCATTGTGGGCGGCATCAACTACGGACAGGGCTCCTCCCGCGAGCATGCTGCGCTGGTTCCCATGTATCTCGGCGTTCGCGTGGTGATCACCAAGAGCTTTGCGCGCATCCACGTGGCGAATCTGATCAATGCCGGTATCATGCCGCTGACCTTCCGTGATCCCGCGGATTACGATGAGCTGAATCAGGGCGATATGCTTTCCATCTCCAACGTATATGAGGGCATGGAGCACGGCGAGATGACGCTGACCGACGAAACGACCGGAAAGACCTATCCGCTGGTATGTCAGTTTACCGACAGACAGAAGGCGATCCTGAAGGCAGGCAGCCTGCTGCAGTACACCAAGCAGATCGGCGAAGAAAACTAATGGGGGAAAGCTGTTATGTGCGATTATACATCTTATATTGATAAAGCAACCGAGCAGTTTCGTCAGTTGCTGATCGAGCAGCTGGCGAGACAGGATAAAATGGAGGCAGGCGAGAGCGCCAAGGATTTCGGCAAAATGGAGAAGATCACCGTCGGTGTCTGCGGCGGTGACGGCATTGGTCCGATCATCGTCAAGGAAGCGGAGCGCCTTTTGCGCTTCCTGCTGGCGGATGAGATCGCTTCGGGCAAGGTGGAGATCCGACAGATCGAGGGCTTGACCATCGAAAACCGTCTGGCGCTGGGCAAAGCCATTCCCGACGACACGCTTGCGGCGATCAAAGCCTGCGATGTTCTTCTGAAGGGCCCCACCACCACGCCGAAGGGCGGCTCCATGGAAAGTGCCAATGTCGCACTGCGCCGCGAGCTGGATCTGTATGCCAACGTGCGCCCCGTGTCCGTTCCCGAGAAAAACATCGATTGGATCTTCTACCGCGAGAATACCGAGGGCGAGTACGTTCTGGGAAGCCGAGGGATCGAGGTGCCGGATAAGCTGGCAATGGATTTCAAGGTGACCACCAAATCCGGTACGCGCCGTATCGCCCGAGCCGCCTTCGAGTATGCCAAGAACAACGGCAAGACCAATGTGGCGATCGTAACCAAGGCAAATATCATGAAGAAGACTGACGGTAATTTTACCGCGATCTGTCATGAGGTCGCTGCCGAGTATCCCGGTATCGAGGCTGAGGATTGGTATATCGATATCATGACCGCCAATCTTGTGAACGAAGCGATCCGTGATCGTTTCCAGGTCTTTGTTCTGCCCAATCTGTACGGCGATATCATCACCGATGAAGCGGCACAGATCCAGGGTGGAGTGGGAACGGCGGGAAGCGCCAACATTGGCGACCGCTATGCCATGTTTGAGGCGATCCACGGCTCCGCGCCCCGCATGATCGAGGAGGGGATCGGCGAATATGCCAACCCGTCCAGTATTTTCAAGGCAGTGGAGATGATGCTTCGTCATATTGCAATGCCCGTGCAGGCAGACCGCCTTGCCAAAGCGATGGAAATTTGCAATGAAACAGAGAAGAAGGTCGTAGTCACCGGTAACCGCGACGGCGCCACCTGTGCCCGTTTTGCCGACTACGTGATGGAGACGGTTCAAAAGCTGTAATTGAAAAGGGTCAGAACACGGAAAAAGAGTCGGTTCATGCGAGCCGACTCTTTTTGCTATGTCGTATCGGAAAATGAACAAATTGGTTGTTTTGTGCATTTTGTCTGTGAGACTGTGAAAAAGTCGAAATACGTTGGAAGAACTGACAATTGACAAAAGAAGGCGGACGTGCTATAATATACAAGCTGTCAACGAGACGGCGAAGATCACAGCGACACAGAAGCGACCTCGAAAAAGTTTTGAAAAAACTTTTAAAAAAGGGGTTGACAAAGTAAGTCGCGTGTGATATAATATCAAAGCTGTCGCGAAAACGGCAGAAGCGATCGTACAGATCGTTCGGTCATTGAAAATTGAACAATAATGAGAGAAGTACAAAGCATAGAAGTATGTGCAAGAACAGATCTCGGAAATTCTTTTAGAGAATACTACTCAAACAAAAAGTAAAAGAGCAATCAAGC
>JAFTMG010000013.1 GCA_017452525.1 Clostridia bacterium | reverse complement strand
CATAGCTCAGTTGGGAGAGCATCTGCCTTACAAGCAGAGGGTCATAGGTTCGAGCCCTATTGTTCCCACCATTTGGCCTGGTAGTTCAGTTGGGTAGAACGCTAGCCTGTCACGCTAGAGGTCAGGGGTTCGAGTCCCCTTCAGGTCGCCAATTTGAATTCGGCAATCGCCGGGTTCTATGCCTCTGTAGCTCAGTTGGTAGAGCAGGGGACTGAAAATCCCCGTGTCGTTGGTTCGATTCCGACCGGAGGCACCATTTGCGGATTTAGCTCATTTGGTAGAGCGCAACCTTGCCAAGGTTGAGGTGGCGGGTTCGATCCCCGTAATCCGCTCCAAAACCCCGCACACAGCGTGTGCGGGGTTTCTTTTTGTCTCTTTGCTGATATTTCCCGACGGGGATCTGCCTCTGCCGCAGAAAAGAATTGGGAATTTTCAATTTTCTATATACAATTTGTGAAAAATATGTTATAATAAAATAAATATAGTGTTTTTTCGGGCGGTGTATGCCGTCTCGGGAAAGGATGCGTTGTGGAACAGAAGTTTAACAGAAATAAAAAGAATAACGCGCCTCGTAAGCAGGGCGGACATCCCGATGGACGTGCCCCCTACCGTGCTAAGGGCGAGCAGGGGCGCGGCTACGATAAATATTCTCATGCGCCCCGCAAGCTGCCCGAGCAGGAAGCTATGTGGACGGAGGAAGGCACGGTGGCGGCAGATGCCGCACAGCCCGAGGAGGAGAACACGGGTCTTGTGATCGGTCGCAATGCCGTTCGTGAGCTGCTTCGCTCCGGCCGTGCCATTGATAAGCTTCTGGTTCGCCGCGGAGAGCTGGAGGGCTCCATCGTGGCGCTTGTCGCCGAGGCAAGAGCCGCCGGTATCCCGATCGTGGAAACGGATAAAAGCAAGCTGGATGCTATGGCGGGCTTTGCGCCCCATCAGGGGATCATCGCCATGGCGGCAGAGAAGGAGTATTGCACGGTGGAGGATATTCTGGCGTTGGCTGAGGAGCGCGGCGAGCCGCCGCTGATCGCCATTGCCGACGGTATCACCGACCCATATAATCTGGGTGCGCTGATCCGCTGTGCCGAGGGCGTGGGTGCCCATGGATTGATCATTCCCAAGCGCCGCGCGGTCGGCTTGACACCGCTGGTATCCAAGGCGAGTGCGGGTGCTATTGAGCATCTGCCCATTGCCAAGGTCGCCAATATTGCGTCCACGGTGACCATGCTCCAGAAAAAAGGGGTTTGGGTCTATGCCGCCGAGGCGGGCGGAACTCCCTATTATGACGTGGACTTCACCGGTCCCGCCGCCATCATTTTCGGCAGTGAGGGGAACGGCGTGTCCGCCCTCAATAAGCAAAACAGCGACGTGATCGTGTCCATTCCCATGTACGGCAAGGTCAATAGCTTTAACGTATCCACCGCCGCGGCAGTGTTGCTGGCAGAGGCATCCAAGCAACACCGTGTCGGTAAGAAGTAAATGAGAGACATGCAAAACATAAAGAAAGGAGATCGGATCGACGGATGAGTAAAAAAGAAAATAGCGGCATTTCCAATATGCTTGCCCGCCTGCGCGAGTCGGTGATGGGACTGTCGAAGCATGAGCCGGACGAGGACGAGAAGGCGAAAAATACCGATGCGTTTGATCAGGATCTGAGCGAACGCTTGGGCAAGCATTTGCAGACGGCAGATGAGACCGTCGAGGAAGCAAATGCCGAGGAGCAGGAATCCGATTTCGAGATAGATGAGCTGGAGATCGTAACAGACGGTACTTTGGATCCCGCAGACGCGTCGTCTTCAAACGAAGAACCCGAAAGGGACGCGGCAGAGGACGCGCTGTTTTCCAATTTGGATGAACTGATGGCGCGTATGACCCCGGAGCAGCGCGCGCAGTTTGAGGCGGAAATGAACGTAACGGAGGATGAGGAGAGCTTTGTCCCCGAGGAGAACACCGAGGAGAACACCGAGGAGAGTGCCGCGGAGAGCGCCGATGCGGAGGAGAATGCCGCAGAGGAGCCTTTGACCCGTTCGGCAGAGGAGATCGTGCTTGCCGCCACCGTTTCGTCGGATGCCTGGGAGGATGACGCTTCCGATGAGGAAGACGTGTCCGATGAGGAAGACGTGTCCGATGAGGAAGACGTGTCCGATGAGGAAGACGTGTCCGATGAGGAAGACGTGTCCGATGAGGAGACGGAGACCCAAGCGGAGGAGACGTTCGAGACGGTATCGGCGGAGATGACCTCCCATGTGAAAGACGACCAAGAGGAGCAAGAGAGCGCAGAAGGCTCTGCCGATCCTTCTGCGGAGGCATCTTCTGAGAAGACAGACGAAGAGAATTATACCGCCGAGGCAGAGGACGAGGAATATGATCTCCCCGAGGTGGAGGCATTCCGTGCGCTGGAGGCGCGTATGACACCCGAGCAGCGTGCGCAGTTTGAGCAGGCAATGCAGGAGGCGCGCGAGGCGGAGCTTGCCGAAAAAGAAGCAAGAAAAGCGGCAAGAGCGCAAGCCAAGCAGGCAGAGACCGAAAAAACAGACGGTGTCTGGGTATTTGGTAACGAAGAGGTGGCAGATGCGGTCCTTTCTGCCGAACAGGCAGCCGCCGAAGCCGCCGCACGTGAGGCAGCCGAGCAGGCAGCCGCGGAAGCCGCTTTGCAGGAGGCTTGTGCGACAAATAACGGTAATGAAGCCCCCGCCGTTGAGCCCGTCAACGGCACGGACGATATGACGTTCAACCGTGAAGACCTCTCTGACATGAAAAATAACGAAGCCCACCCGGAAGAGCCCTCCATCTTCGTCTCCGCCGACGATGATGAGGATGCGGACAGTATGCCCGCTATCAAGGTCGGAGAAGAGCATTCCGCCTTCGCGCCTGTGGTGGAGCCGGAGGAAGAGGAGCCCGGGGACGACGAAGCGGCACTCGCCGCCATGCTGTCCCGTCTGACACCCGAGCAGGTCGAGATGTTGCGCCGCGCCATGGCTGAAGATGCGGAGGAGGTCGAAGAGGAAGCTTCCGCTGACGAAGAGCAAGTGGATGACGTACCCGTGACACAGATCGAGACCTCCGATGAGGATACCTCGGAAGTAGATATTGCCGAGACAGAGCCCGTAGAGGAAAAGGAAATGGAGGAGGATACCGACCCCATTGCCGCGATTCTGGACGATCCGGAAAAGATGGAGGAGCTGATGTCTCGCCTGACACCGGAGCAGGCGGCGGAGCTGAAGTCTCTGCTGTACGGGGATGAGGAGATCGAGGAGATCATCGTAACGGAATCGGAGATCCTCGATGAAAACGGTGAGCCCTACGCGACCATTGGAGATGACGACGAGGATTTGGGAGACGTATACGGAGAAGACGTGGAAGAGGACCTTTCCGATCCTTACGAGGAGGACGGAACGACCGGGCAGATCCCGCCGGAGGACCGGGAAGACGGTCAAGCCGACGAGACCGGAGACGGGGCGGTTCCCGACGAGGATACATATGAGGAGGAAACGTTGACCGAGGAGGAAGAGGAGCTTCTCTCCACCGAGATCAATGAAAACATGACCGACGAGGAGATCCTTTTGATGATCGGACTCGGTTATGAAAAGGAACTGATCTATCAGCTGGGCAAAGACCGTGTGGAGCGCGTGAAAAAGCGTGCCGAGGCGGGGGACAGCCGTGACCCAGAGTTTGGAGATGCCTATGCCTATGAAGGAAAGGAATACCGTCACCGCGAGCAGAGCGACCGCATCCGTTACAATTACGGTGTGGAAAAGCGGCATGTCTGGACGCGCTTGGCGGGTACCGCCTTCTTTGCGCTGATCCTGTTCCTGTACGAGTGCTGCCATCTCTTCCGCGGTGCTTTTGGCGGTGTGTTTGACCCGGCGCATTATCCCGTGGTGACCATCATGGCAGGGTTGCAGCTTCTGATCCTGGCATCCGCCTTCTCATGGAAGCAGTTGCTTCGAGGAATTCGCAGTGTCTGCACGCTGGAGCCGAACCAGCACGCCATGACGGCGATCGTAGTGGCGGCGGTCATGTTCAGCGACGTGCTGATGGCGATCGCCTTCAAGGGTAGCAATCTTTATCTGTACAATTTCCCGGCGGCACTGTGCTTGCTTTGCTCTGTGCTGTGCGATTTTGCCGATATCTGCCGCGAGGACATGACCTTTGAGGCGGTCTCTGCCGATGGGTCGAAGTACGTGGCGGAGGCGATCACGCTGACCGCGGCGCATACCGATATGACGCTGCCTCCCATGGATAACACGGATGAGGAGAACACGCTGTCGTCCAAGAATGCGGTGTACGTGCGCCGTGCGGGATTTGTCAAGAATTACTTCCGTCGCACCAACCGCAAAACGAAGCACGCGCAGGTGCTGAACTTCGTCTTCCTGCCGCTTCTGGCATTTGCGTGCTTTATGAGCGTGATCACCGCGCTGATCGGTAACGGCACCATTCCGTCTCTGAATACCTTTACCGTGACGGTACTGCTTTGCATGCCGCTTTCGTATACCGTGATCCACACGTTGCCGCTTTTCTATGAGACACGCCGTCTGCATAAGCAGGGATGTGCCATCGTAGGTGAGGCTTCGGTAGAGGATTACAATCAGTATTCCACGGTGGTGTTTGAGGATAAGGATCTTTTCCCCTCCATGCTGATCAAGACCAAGGGCCTGAAGCTGCAGGAGAACAATCAGATCTACAGCGTCCTGCTCAAGATCAGCCTGCTGTTCCGTGAGATCGGCGGTCCCTTGAACGAGGTGCTGGATATGGATCAGGAGGAGCTTCAGCAGTATATCGCCTCTGGGCAGGCAGGCGCGCTGGCAGACGGCAAGGTGACGCTGGAGCGCATGACAGACGACGGACTGATCGCCACCTTGAACGATGGCTCGCAGATCATCGCGGGTACCGAGGCGTTTCTGCAGATGAACGGTGTCGCCGTCCGTGCCACCGTGAAGGACCAGCAGCTGTTGGCAACGGGCGATATGAGTATTCTTTATATCGCCTTTGACGGGGAGCTGGGCGCCCGCTTCTACGTGGATTACCGCGCGGACGACGAGTTTGAGGAACTGACCGGTATGCTCCACGAGGATGGCTTCCGCGTCGCAGTCCGCACGCTGGACCCCAATATCCGGGATGAGATGATCGGGCATAAGTGCTCCAAGAGCACGCCGATCATTCAAACGGTGCGTGCCGGTGTCAGAGAGCTGAGCCACCGTACGGGAAGCGAGGCGCGGATCGACAGCGGCATCGTCTGCGGAGACGACCCCCGCAAGATGCTCCTGCCCCTGCGTGCCATCCGCAATCTGCGCCGCTTGTATCGGTTCGGTCTGCGGTTGTACGCCGTGGCGCTTCTGGTCAATGCGTTGGTGGCATTGATCCTGACAGCGTTCAGCGTGGTCGGCTATATGTCCTCGCTCTTTGTGTCGCTGTATATGCTGGTATGGCTGGCAACCTCGCTGGTCATGACGGCACTTTTCCTGAACAAATAAAAGGGCGAAAGATGCCCCTGCGCCAAAATCCCCGTCGGGACCGACGGGGATTTTGGCAAAATAAGAAACGGAGATATCTATGAACGAACAGATCAGTACCATTCTCAAGTCGGTGTCCAAGCCCGGACGTTACAGCGCCGGGGAATATGGGCAGACGATCAAGGATAAATCACAAGTGAAGGCACGCTTTGCCTTTTGTTTTCCCGACTCCTATGAGATCGGTATGTCCAATCTCGGTGTCCGTATTCTCTACGGTGCGTTGAATGAGCAGCCCGATATCTGGTGTGAGCGGGCATATATGCCCTGGGTGGACATGGAGGAGAAGATGCGTGAGCATCATATGCCGCTGTGCGCCCATGAGAGCGGGGATCCGCTGAAGGATTTTGACATCGTGGGCTTTACGTTGCAGTACGAGATGTGTTATACCAACGTTCTCGCCATGCTGGATCTGGCGGGGATCCCTCTTCGCGCCGCAGACCGTACCGATGATATGCCCATCATCATCGGCGGCGGTCCTTGCTCCTATAATGCCGAGCCGATCGCCGATTTCTTCGACGTTTTTTCCATCGGCGAGGGCGAGGATATGCTGGTGGAGTTCACCCGTCTGATGATCGACATGAAGGAGAAGGGAACCTACACCCGCGAAGCGTTTCTTCACGAGGCGGCTCGGACGATCGGCGGCACCTACGTGCCATCCTTCTACGAGGTGACCTACCATGAGGACGGCACGGTCAAGGCGTATACTCCCAAATATGACGATATCCCCGTCCGCGTGACCAAGCGGATCATGAAGGATATGGACAAAGCGTATTTCCCCAAGCAGGTGGTGGTGCCTTACATTGAAACGGTGCAGGACCGCATCATGCTGGAGGTCTACCGCGGCTGTATCCGCGGCTGCCGCTTCTGCCAGGCGGGCATGATCTACCGCCCGGTCCGCGAGAAGACCCCCGAGGTGCTCAACGAGCAGGCAAGATGCCTGTTTGAGGCGACCGGTTATGATGAGATCTCGCTTTCCTCGCTGTCTATCAGCGATTATACCCGCTTGGAGGAGCTGACCGATCTGTTGCTCCCCTGGACGGATGCCAATATGGTCAGCCTGTCTCTGCCTTCTCTGCGCGTGGACAGCTTCACCAAGGAGCTGATGGACAAGATCGCCACCGTGCGCACCTCGTCGCTGACCTTCGCTCCCGAGGCGGGCACACAGCGACTTCGTGACGTCATCAACAAAAACGTGGTGGAAGAGGATCTGCTCCGTGCCGTAAACGTTGCCTTTGACGCAGGCAAGAATACCGTCAAGCTCTATTTTATGAGCGGTCTGCCCACCGAGACCGACGAGGATCTGGCGGGCATCGCCCAGCTGGCGAAAAAGGTGGTCGATGCCTATTATCAGAGCCCGACCAAGCGTCGCGGCAAGCCGCCTCAGGTCACCATCAGCGTCTCCTGCTTTATTCCCAAGCCCTTCACCCCCTTCCAATGGGAGGCACAGGACACGATGGAGGAGCTGGCGCGCAAGCAGGAATACCTCGGCTCGCAGATCACCGACCGCAAGATCCGTTATACCCATCACGATGCCCGCGTCAGCCGCATTGAGGCAGTGCTGGCAAGAGGCGACCGCCGTCTGAGCGCCGCGCTGGAGCTTGCCTGCCGCGAAGGCTTCCACTTTGACGCGTGGGACGAATATTTTGATTACGATAAATGGATCAGCGTGATCGAGAGAACGGGGCTGGATCCCGCCTTTTACGCCAATCGCCGCTTCGGTCTCGATGAGGTCCTGCCGTGGGACATCATTGACTGCGGCGTGAGTAAGGAGTTCTTCAAGCGTGAGCACGACCGTGCTTATGCGGGCAATACGACCCCCAACTGCCGCGAGAAATGCAGCGGTTGCGGTGCCAATAAACTGGGAGGTGAGCGCACATGCTGTCCGAGCTGCACAAAATGAGTTCAAGTCAAAACGGTATCATCGATTTCACCACGCTGCGCATTCGCTTCCGTAAGATGGGATCTATGCAGTATATCTCCCACCTGGATCTGCAACGCACCTTGGGGCGTGTGTTTATCCGTGCGGGTCTGCCGCTGTGGTTCACCAAGGGCTTCAATCCCCATCCCAAGCTGAATTTCGCCATGCCGCTCTCTGTCGGAACCCAGAGCGAGTGCGAGCTGCTTGATCTGCGCTTCAAGGTCGACATGGATCCTGCCGAGGTCATGGAGCGAATGAACCGCCAGCTGACCGATGAGCTTCGCGTCACCGAGGTGTACGTACCCCAAACCAAATTCAGCGATATTGCTTACGCCGCGTATGAGTATGAAATTCATACGACGGGAGCAGACGGCGCGCTTGCCGAGCGCATCTCGGCGCTTTTGCATACCGCGCCGCTGGTCATGACCAAGCGCACCAAGTCGGGCGAGAAGGAGATGGACATCATCCCGCAGATCCGCCGCGCAGACGTCTGCTACGATGGCGACGGTGATTGCATCCGTATTGCCGCCGAGCTGTCGGCGACCACCGACAACTTCCTCAACCCCGAGCTGGTGATGAGTGCGCTGATACAGCATTGCGGCATCATGCAGGGGGACCCCATGCAGGAAAACTACACCATCGTCCGCCGCCGTATTCTGACGGCTGACGGGGAGAATTTCCGCTGATCGACAAAATCGTCGAATCAGACGTCTGTTTTGACGACTGACTGAGTAAGAGTCGAAACGGATATTTCATAAAAGATAGGGAAGGAGTGTTAAACATGGAGTTCTGGATCTTTTTGCTGAGCTTGATCGTCTTATTTCTGGCATTTCCTTATCTGCGGTGCTTTGTCAAGCGTTTGATTTGCTTTGGGAAGATCCGGCGTTTGTGCCGCAAAAAGCAATATCGGCTCTTCGGGACGCACCCCCTCTGGTTTCTCGGCGGTAAACACTCGGTACGGTGCGATTGCTATATTGAAACGCCAAGCGAGGTGTATGCCGTCAAGCTGTTCGGACTGCCGCGACGGCTGACCGTACTGATCCTAAAGGATAACGGTACTTACGTGATCCGAAGCTTTATGGCATGGCTGCCTCACGTGCGCTTTACCTTCCATAGCAAGCCGCGACGGATACCGGTATACGATTTTCGATACAAATATCGGGACGAATGGGAGATCAAAACCCCGCATCCGATCCTGCTGATCCATCCGGTCTCGATGGAGATCCGCCGTGCGGGGCAAAGCGGCGGCGAGGTGATCGTCGGGGCAGGGGACACGGTGAACGGTATGGAGCTGGAATCGCTCTCCCGATTTTTGGGAATGTTGGAGGATGCTGTATGAAGGAAGCGCCGAGACTGTTGAACGGGGGCGGCGAGATCGAATGGACGAGCCGCCTGTTTGCCGATCTTCAATTGGATAAACTGTTGAGCGCGCAGGCGATCTCCGTATTGTGCAGCCCCTGCGGCGCCCGTGAGATCCCACTTCGCCAAGAGGTGTTTCGCGCGTTGGAGGATCCGACCGTTTTGCAGGGGGTGAACGCCTGCCTGACCGCCTTGAACGCGGCAGAACGGGCACAGACCCTGTGGCGGGAGGCGGAGATCCCTCAGGACCGATACCATGCGCGCATCGCCGTTTTGGCGACGTATCTTAACGCGTGCGAACAGCTTGCCACGCTTCCCGCCCGCGGCGTACTTCTTGCAAAGGTCGCTGCCTGCTTCTCCTCTTCCGAGCGCCGGGAGCTTGCCTTGGCATTGAGGCGGGATCTGCAAACGCTACGCGAGATCGCGGCACGCATGCATCAGGGCTTGCTCTCTTTTTCGGATAAACATTGGCTCACGCCGGATCGGGATGCCGTGTCGGAATGTGCCGTCATTGCCGAGGCGGCGCGCGATCTGGGCTTTGCCGTGCCCGAGGCGCGGCGAATGAATACTAAGGTGGACCTGTCGTTATCGGATGCGGTATGCCGTCTGTATGCCGCGGAGCTTGAGGAGATGGATGCCCTATTCGGGCGGTATGAGCACATGGATCTTCGCGAGCCGCTTGCCTATATTTCAGAGTTGCGCTTTTTCCTTGAAATGCATGCGCTCGTCGGGCGCGCGGGTAGCTCGGGTGTCTCTACCTGTTATCCCCACGTCGCCGCGGTGCCGCAATACCGCGCCAAGTGCTTGTTTGATATCTCACTTTGGGCAAAGCACTGTGAGCACATTATCCCCAATGACGTGGATTTTTCAGCGGAAGAACCGCTGTTTTTCCTGATCGGTGCAAACGGAGGCGGCAAGACCACCTATTTGCGAGCCGTCGGCATCAATTTGGTGCTGTTTCTTGCGGGATGTCCCGTTTTTGCCCGGGAGGCTGCGATCTATCCCTTTGATCTTGCCGCGTCTCACTTCCCGATGGACGAGCGGTTTGATCGGGTTGGGAGATTGGACGAGGAGCTTGCGCGCATGACGGAGATTCTGCGTGCCGCCGAGAGGAAAACGGCGTTTATCCTGATGAACGAGACCTTTAGCGGGACCGATGATCGCCGCGGCTTTGAACTCTTGCGGCAAATGGCGGCAGAGATCTGTCAAGCGGGGCATTTTTGTCTCTACGTGACCCATTTCCATGAGGTGATGGCGCTGGAATATCCCGTGCTGTCCGCCGAGATCGATGCCGATGACGAGAACAAGCGTACCTACCGCATCGTTAAATCCAAGGGAAATGCGTCCTCCTATGCCGCGGATATCCTCAAAAAATATCGGTTGGATAAAGACTCCCTGAGAGTAAGGAGGGAAGGACATGGCAATTAGTCTTTTGCACCGTGCCGATTCGCAGGCGAAGGTGTCGCCGATGGACCCCCGTGTCCTGTTCCATCTGTCGCTTGACCGATCGTTCTCCTATGTTTGCGCGGATGTGAACAAGCGGGATCGTTTTCTTTCCATTCTGTCCGCGTTGACAGATGATCCGTCCGATATACGGTATCGGCAGGAGGTTATCCGCGATTTGTACGAAAATCCCATGCTGTCGGAGCAGTTGTTCTCGCTGTTTTCAAGGTTTGAAGAGCTGATGGTTGCGCAAAAAAACGCGGGACGGGATGAATATCGCATGAACGCGACCCGCAACACATCGCTGACCTCCGCCAAAAATATCCTGCAAACACAGGCGCTGTGCCTGAAAAGAGCGCTGCTGTTTGTCAAAGCGTTCGGTGAGCTTTTGGCGGGATATTCGTTGCGCTCCTCCGCCTTGTTGGACCTTCTCGGGGCGTGCCGTGAGATATATGAGTCCCCGTCTTTTGAGAAGCTTTTGCTTTACTGCGCCAAATACGAGAAATTCAGTGCCAACGGCTTTTTGGATTTCAAGGTGACGTGGAACGAGGAGGGGCGGATCGCGGCGTATGAGTTGATCGACCACAGATATATCCGCATCACCGACCCCGAGCTGAAAAAGAAGGGCTTTTCGCTCTTTAAAAAAGCGGATGAAACGGTCTACCCCTGCGAGCGTGTATACGTGCCCAAAGGGGAATTCTATGAGACGCTGGCAGTCTCGGCGCTCTCCGATCTCACCTCCTGCTTTTCCTCTCTTTCGGAGCAGATCTTTTCGCGCTTTGCCGAAATCGGCGATGAGTTGGCGTTTTACGACGTTGCGCTTCGGTATGTTTGCTGTCTGGATGAAAAGCAAGTCCCGTATTGCTTCCCGACCGTCACCTGCGATGGTGAATTTGCGGCGGAGCAGCTTCGGGATCTGTATCTGCTGATGACGAAGGAGAGTGCCTCCGATGTCGTTGCAAATGACGTTCGGATGCCGCACGGTGCGGGCGGCGTGTTGGTATTGGGAAACAACGGAAGCGGAAAGACGGTGTTCCTGCGCTCGATCGGCACACTGCAGGTGCTGGCGCAGGCGGGCTTGCCTGTTCCGTGTAAGCACGCGACCGTTACGCCATGCTCGCAGATCGCCACACAGTTTTCGGAAGCGGAAAAGGAATTTTGCGAGGGAAATGATGCCGGGCGCTTTGAGCAGGAGGTGCGCGAGCTTGCCGCCATGGTAGACACCTTGCGCGACGGCGCGCTGGTCCTTCTCAACGAGACCTTTCAAAGCACCGCGTACCGCGAGGGAGCGGAGGGTCTGTATCATTTGCTGAAATATTTTTCGGAGCAAAATATTCGCTGGATCTTAGTCTCCCATTTGAGAGATCTGGAAAAGATGCTCGCCCCGGACGATGCCGCCGTTTTGCATACGGCAGAGGGGTATCGGATCTGTCAATAAAAAATACCGTCACGGTGTGACGGTATTTTTTATGCGAAAAGTCTCTCAGCAGATCCGCTCCTGCCGTTCCACCGTAGCGTCCGGTGAGATCTCAACGGCTTCACTGTATTGAACCAGATCGATATGGCATCCCTCGCCGATGGCAACTACACGTCCGATGACGGTTTTTGCGGTGACCAGCTCAAGTCCGATCTCATCGCCCTCAATGGATTCCTTGACGACCAGATCATTTCGCCCATTGTTGCCGAGCAGTCTGGAGAGCAGGGGAAGGCGGACGATCTTTTTGTGGTGCCGCTCGGGATAGATGCTGATCTTGCTGCCGCCGATACTGCCGATCTCCGAGGTCGCGCCGTTCATTTTGATGACGATGTTTTCCGCGTTGAGCAGACCTTGGCAAACGATCTTGCCGCTGATCATCACATCCTCACCCTCGATATTGATGGCGCGTGCGCTGCCCGAGACGGTGATGCCGTTGCCCTTGATGTCGCCATCACAGCGCATAGCACCCGAGATGCGGATATCTCCCGTGCCGGTGCAATTGCCGTCGATCCGCGCGCTTCCGCTGATGCCGATGTCCTGCGCGCTGATATTTTGGCCGAAATGCGCGCTTCCGGAAACCTTGATGTCCTTTTGCGCCTCTATGGTGCCTTCGCAGTGCGCAGACCCTGAGCAATGGAGGCTCAGACAACGAATGGGGCCGCCCAACTTAGCTGAGCCGCTGACGCGAATGTTATCATATTCTCCCGCGGCGATGGTGCCGCTGCCGGAAATCTTCATATCCATGATATTTTCTCCTTTTCAGTTATCGCTCTCATCAAGCCGTGCGATCAGCGCCATGATCTCTTGCGTGACATCGTGGGTTTTTCCGCTGCCGTTTTCGAGACAGATGCCCTTGATATCCTTCAGGCGGAAGCTCTTGTCACCGAATTCGGTGCGCAGGAGCAGGGAACGATTGCTTTTTTCTTCCTTATTGAGCCGATGCGCTAGCTCGTCAAGCAACACGTCTTCCTTCTGACTTTGGATCAGCTCAATGCGCTCACACACCAATTTGTAAGGGAAGAAGGTCTCCTGCCCCGTGACGGTGGATCTTTTGATAAACCACTCCTCGGGGATCAGCCCCTTGCGCTTCCATCGGTAAAGTGCGCCGTAAGAGATGCCGTAGCGGGCAAGCAAGTCTTTTTTGGAGATCAGATGCCCGTCCTCGATACGCTCATCCTTGTTCATGTCATCACCTCTTGTTATCCATGGCTCGTAACAATGTTTCGTAACATCGTTACGAGACATATTGTATCATAACAATGTTACTTTGTCAAGGGGGAACAGAACTTTTTTTGAGAAAGGGAAGAAAAGAATTTTGATAAAAAATCAATTAGACCTTGTAATTTCCCATAGAATGTGGTATAATACGTCAGTTATCAAAAAATGTGTGAAAGAAGGCTTATCATCATGTCGTCTACCGCATCTGTTCTAATCAGTCTGTCCATCGCCTTGATTTCGGGACTGTTGCTTTCCCGTCTGGCGAAAAAGGTCCAGCTTCCCGCCGTGACCGCATATCTTGTCGCGGGTGTGCTGATCGGTCCTTATCTTCTCGGGGCGCTCAATATTCCCGGCTTTGGTATTACGCACGCGCAGATCGAGGGTTTCGGCATTATCTCCGACGTTGCACTTGGTTTTATCGCCTTTTCCATGGGTAATGAGTTCCGTCTCGAGGCTCTGAAAAAGATCGGTAAGCAAGCAACCGTGATCGGTATCCTGCAGGCAGTCGTGACCACGCTGATCGTGGACGTTGCCCTGATCGCGCTTCATTTTGCAATGCCCGATAAGCTTTCCCTTGCTGCTGCCATCGTGCTCGGTGCCGTGGCAACGGCAACCGCTCCCGCCGCTACGCTGATGGTCGTTCGTCAGTATAAGGCGAAGGGGCCGCTGACCGAGATCCTGTTGCCTGTTGTTGCGCTGGATGACGCGGTCGGTCTGGTCGTTTTCGCTGTTTCCTTCGGTATTGCCAGATCTATGAGCCAGGCTTCCGTCAATGTGCTCTCCATTATTCTGGAACCGTTGCTTGAGGTCGTTCTCTCGCTGGCACTTGGTTTCATCATGGGATTGCTCTTTACCCTTTGCGAGCGTTTCTTCTTCTCCCGTTCCAAGCGTATGGCTGTTTCTGTTACCTTCGTCATGCTGACGGTAGGTCTCTCCTGCCTGAAGTTCAATGTTGGCGGCATACATATCGGTTTCTCTTCGCTGCTTGCCTGCATGATGCTGGGTACGGTATTCTGCAACATTTGTGATTTTTCCGAGGAGCTGATGGAACGTGCCGACCGTTGGACTGCTCCCATTCTCATTCTGTTCTTTGTTATCAGCGGTGCTGAGCTTGAGCTGACTGTCTTTGCAGACGTTGCGGTTGTCATCATTGGTCTGGCATATATTGCCGCTCGCTCCATTGGCAAATATTCCGGTGCAGGCATCAGCGCGCGCTGGATGAAGTGTGACAGCAACATTGTGAAATATCTCGGTATTACGCTGTTGCCCCAGGCAGGTGTCGCGCTCGGTATGGCGATCAAGGCTGTTGAACTCGGCCCCGACGGTGCGATCGTTCGCAATATCACTCTCTTTGCCGTGCTGATCTATGAGATCGTCGGTCCGTTCCTGACCAAGGTTGCGCTGACCAAGGCAGGCGACATCAAGGCAGAAGGGAAGACCAATGCCAGAGAAGAAGCCAAGAAGGTCCTGGCAGAGTCCAAAGCAAAATAAATATGATTTCGGGATCGGCGAAAACGCGCCGATCCCGTTTGACGTAAAATTCCCGCGCAATCCGATCGGATTGCGCGGGAATTTCTGTATCGTGATTATTTCAGAACGACCTTCTTGAACGCCTTCTTACCGCGGCGAACGACCAGACCCTCGGTCAGCGTCTCAGCGGTAAATACTGCCTTGATATCGGTGACCTTGGCATCGTTGACGGACACACCGCCCTGCTCAACGGCGCGTCTTGCTTCGGACTTGGAGGCGACCAGACCTGCCTTGACGAGAACGGTCAGAATATCCATACCGCCATCGATCAGGTCAGCGGAGGCGATCTCAGCGGTGGGCATATCGGCAGCGGCACCTGCGGAGAAGATAGCGCGCGCGGCGGTCTGTGCCTTGGTAGCCTCTTCCTCACCGTGAACCAGCTTGGTCAGCTCGTACGCGAGAATTTCCTTAGCCTTGTTGAGCTGTGCGCCCTCCCACTTGTCCATGGCGTCGATCTCTTCCAGAGGCAGGAAGGTCAGCATGCGGATGCACTTGAGTACGTCGGCATCCTCCACGTTGCGCCAGTACTGGTAGAAGTCGTAGGGCGTGGTCTTTTCGGGATCCAGCCAAACGGCACCCGAAGCGGTCTTGCCCATCTTCTTGCCCTCAGAGGTGAGGAGCAGGGTAATGGTCATGGCGTGTGCGTCCTTGCCCAGCTTGCGGCGAATCAGCTCGGTACCGCCCAGCATGTTGGACCACTGGTCGTTGCCGCCGAACTGCATGTTACAGCCGTAATTTTGGAACAGATGATAGAAGTCGTAGGACTGCATGATCATGTAGTTGAACTCAAGGAAGGAGAGACCCTTCTCCATTCTCTGCTTGTAGCACTCGGCGCGGAGCTTGTTGTTGACAGAGAAGCAAGCGCCGACCTCGCGGAGAACTTCTACGTAGTTCAGGTCCAGCAGCCAGTCGGCGTTGTTGACCATCTGTGCCTTTCCTTCGCCAAATTCAATGAAGCGCTCCATCTGCTTCTTGAAGCAGTCGCAGTTGTGCTGAATGGTCTCCTTGGTCATCATGCTGCGCATGTCGGTTCTGCCCGAGGGGTCACCGATCATGGCTGTGCCGCCGCCGATCAAGGCGATGGGGCGGTTGCCTGCCATCTGCAGTCTCTTCATCAGGCAAAGCGCCATGAAGTGCCCGACGTGCAGAGAGTCGGCGGTGGGGTCAAAGCCGATGTAGAAGGTTGCCTTGCCGTTGTTGATCATGTCGCGGATCTCGGCCTCGTCAGTAACCTGAGCGATCAGACCGCGCGCGACCAGTTCTTCGTAGATTCCCATAATGGTTCTCCTTTTTATGATACATTTTATTTTTTTCTGTGCAGGGTACAAAAAAACCCTCGAGACAAACACTGTCCCAAGGGCGAATTGCTTCGCGGTACCACCTTGCTTCGAGCCGCAACAGGGCTCCTCTGCAGCACCCACAAAATGAGGCGCCCGCCGCGATAACGGTCGGCATCCGTTGCCATCTACTGTGCCGTGTGGGCAGTTCGGGGCAAAGCTCCGAGATGTATTTCGCCGCGCCGTCTGACCTCTTTCACCAACCGAGACCTCTCTGAAAGACAGGAGAACGGGTACTTCTTCTCATCTTCGCTTTTGCTATCCAATATTATAATCCATTTTTTCTGTTTTGTCAAGAGGGCGCGAAAAAATTGACATAATGTTGCTTAAAATCCGCATAAGGCTTGACATGCGCGGTATTGTATGTTATCCTTGTCTTATCAAAACATCAGGAGGCGAGACACTCTTATGAAACCATACAGATTTCTGTGCCTGCTTCTTTGTGCCGTGATGCTGATGATGCCCGTATCCTGCGGGAAAAGCGAAGGCGGCGCGGAAGCAACAACTACCAAAACTCCGGAGGACAACACCGTGACAACGACCACCGCGCAAACAACCACAACTGCTACAACCACAACGACCGAAGCCACAACGGCAACGACCGAACCGACGGTGGAGCCGCTGACATCCACTCCGCCCAAGTCCCTCAAGGTGCTTGCCATCGGCAACAGCTTTTCCACCGACTGCATGGAATACCTCTATCAGATCGCCAAGGATGGCGGCGTGGAGGAGATCGTGTTGGGCAATCTTTATTACGGCGGATGCAGCCTCCAGCAGCATCTCGGCTTTGCCACCGCAGATGTGCCCGAGTATACCTATCATAAGAATACCACCGGTAAATGGGAGTCTACCAAGGGCTATAAAATGTCCGCCGCCATTGCCGATGAGGATTGGGATTTCATCACCCTGCAGCAGACCTCCAAGACTTGCGGTCTGACGAACAGCTACGGCGAGACACTGACCAAGCTGGTGGACTACGTGCGCTCCAAAAACAGCACCGCAACGCTGGTTTGGAATGCTACGTGGGCATATCAGCAGGACAGCACCCATTCCTCCTTCCCGAATTATGACCGCGATCAGGGGAAGATGTACGATATGATCATCGATTGCGTAGAGCAGTGCATCATCCCCGAGGAGCGCTTTGATCTGATCATTCCTTGCATGACCTCCATTCAGAATGCCCGCACCTCCTTCATGGGAGACACGCTGACCCGTGACGGATACCATATGAATTATAATATCGGTCGTTACATCGTGGGACTGACGTGGTTTGCGTCGCTGACCAATGCGCCCATTGACGGCATCACCTACAATCCCTCCACCACGCAGATCACGGCGGATATGATGAAGGCGGCAAAGGAAGCGGTTACCGCCGCCATCAAGACGCCGCTTGCCATCACAAAATCCGCGATCACCACGGGTGAAATGCCCGCGAAGGCGGAAGTGATCGATCCTTCCGTCGTCCTGGATCCCGCCGATTTCATCGAGGCGGATACCGCCGTCGCCGCCGCCAACGGCGTGGATCTTTCCAAGTATACTCAGCTGAAATGGGATTACGTTGAGAACGCCTATTGGAACTGCACCAGCAAGGCGGGCATCACCGAGCCCAAGTCCACCGCGGGAACCTATCATCAGAACGTCTGCTCCAAGCAGAAGTATTCTCTGAATGATCTGCCGGTCGGTACCTTGTTTATCGTGGATACCGGTTGGCAGTACCGCATTGAAATCTACACCGATCCCGATGCCAAGTACACCGGCACCCGCCCCGGCATGATTACCGCGCAGTTCAACGTGCTGACGAAGGAATTTATGAACGACTGTCAGTATCTGTCCTGGAATATCTCTTCCAGCCCCAAGTCCGACATTTCCGCCATCTACGCGCAAGCCGCCTGCCATCTGCGCGTGTATGTCCCCAATGCGCCCGCGGCGCAGTAATCCGATCTCTTTTCCCTCGGCTCATATGCTTTGAGCCGAGGGTTTTTTCTTGCATAATAGGAGCCTTTATGGTAAAATGAAAAAAAGATGAAAAATTTTTCTGCATACCCAACCTTTTTCCGAAAATACCCGTCTTATTGGTGAACCCCAAAAAAGCAAGGAAGGAAAACCCGATGAAGAACTACAGAGAAACGAAAGATGACGCGCTGGTCGAGTTGACCCTGCTCGGCAATGAAAGAGCATACGAAGAGCTGGTCACGCGCCACCAGAAGGCGGTGAAGGGTACTGCCTACAAGGTGACGGGAAACGAGTTCTCGGCGGAGGACGCTTCGCAGGATGCTTTTGTCGCGGCGTGGATGCACCTTGACGCCTTGCGCGAGCGGGAGAAATTCGGCTCGTGGGTCTGCTCCATCGCCAAAAACTGCGCGCGGACGCTGGTGATCAATTACCAGAGTCGCGCGGCAGACATCAGCCTTCATATTCTGCAGGATATGGAGCTGACGGCAAACGATGAGAGCGGTCTTCTCGAAATGCTCGCCGAGGGCGGCATGGGCGAGGCGGTGCGGGCAGAGGAGCTGCACACCGCTGTCGACGCGCTGAGCGCCAAGATCCGCGAGGCGATCATTTTGCACTATTTTGAAGGTTTATCGGTGGCACAGATCGCCGAGCGGCTTTCCTTGCCCGAGGGCACGGTCAAGTGGAGACTGTGCGAGGGGAGAAAACAACTGCGAAAGGAATACGGTGTGATGGAAAAGACATACAACGAAAACGAAAGTCTGGTCGCGCGCGTCATGCGCCAGGTCGAGGCGCTCAAGCTGTGGCGTTTGCGAGACGATAAGACGGGTGTGGAGGAAGAGTACCGCGCGGTGCTTGCCGCTGTTGAGGCATTGGAGGAGTCCAAGGAAAAGCATCACGCGCTTGCCGATGTGCTGGTGCGCGGTGTTTGGTGGGTCCCCGGGGAGCGCAACGATGAGGTCTGGGCACGCATCCGCGATTCGGCAGAGAAGGGACATAACGATGACGTGATGCAGAACGTCATGTGTGCCGAGCACGATAAGATCAAGGACACACAAAAACGTGTAGATTTTATGCGCGATGTGCAGATCCCTTATCTGGAAGAGCGTGGCTTTACCAAGACGCTTGCCTATAACCATTTCTGGATGGGACACTATCTGTGTGATCTGGAGAAATATGAGGAGGGCATTGCCTCCTTTGAGCGCGCCCGGGATCTGCTGACACCGATGGATGTTTACTACGCCAACGCCATTTCCGCTATCATGGCATGGAAGTTCAAAATGGCGCATCTGGAGGAATGTGACGAGTATCTTGCTTATCATGCGACTGCCGAGGAGGTACGCTACATCGGCAATAAGCTCTATTTCTGGCAACAGCCCGGCTTCTCTCACGGCGGTGCCTCCGACTGCGATGCCAGTCTGCTCTGGCAGTGCAGTCAATGCGACGCGCTGATCTACGATCCCGATATGAAGCTGGGAGAGCTGAAGCTCTCCTCCGACGGCAAGACCTCGATCGCCCTCAAGGCGAAGGATATCACCGTCACCACCGCGGCGGGCATCTTCGAGCATTGTCAGGTCATCGTGCAAAAGCCGACCGCCGAGATCCGCTACGGTATGCGGTATTGCGAAACGACCTTCTGCCCCGGTGTCGGCATCGTGCGCCAGTACGTTCACCGCTATGAGGAGATGTATGAGTGGCAGCTTTCCGCTTATGAGATCCGCGGCGGCGAGGGGATCATTCCCTTTGCCGAGGGAAATTATTGGGAGTACGATATGGTCACCGAGATCGGCGTTCGGCGCGATGCGCTGAGCCGCTTTGAGGTCACGGGAGCTGAGGACGGCGCGGCTGTCATGTATCACATTTGCACGGCAAAGATCCTGGGTTACAATGAGGAAACATGGCAGGGCAATATGCTGCAGGCAAGACAGCAGTATTATCAGTATGTCAGCGAAAATGATGCGGTTTTGCGTGAGGTCCGCCCGTCGCTGGTCCGTGCCGCCGCGCTGGCAGGCACCAAGCGTGAGCGTGTGCATACCGCCGTTGCCTCCGAGGTTATGAACCGTATCTTTGACACCGATGCGGATATGACACCCGAACGCACACAGGCGGGATTCTGGAACTTCTTTGAGACATATGATGTGGCTTACATTGAGGCGGAGGGGAAGATCGCCATCGATGCCGGACGCGCCTATGCTTTTGAATGGAAGAATTATTGCCGCGGCAAGGAAGCCTGCAAGGTACTCAATAACTTTATGTATGATATTCTCAACGATGCCGCGGGTTGTGTCTGGTCGGAGAAGTGGGTGCCGGGCTATCATACGGTGCGCAAATTCAAGCAGTGGAGTGAGGATTGCGAGACGGTGATCGACGTGACGGAGGGCGGCACGGTCGTGACCCCTGTCGGTACCTTTGAGAACTGCCTGTGCCTCCATTTGGATATCACGGGACTGCCGAAATGGGCCGTTTACCGTGCCGGCAAAAAGCAGTATTGGTATGCCCCCGGCGTTGGCATCGTCAAGTATACCTTCTTCTATGATTATCAGAAGACCGTCGTAGAGGGAACGTATCTCCTGACCGAGCTGCGCGGCACGGGTGAGGGCTATTTCCCGTGTGAGGACGGCATGTTCCGCCGCTATGAGGTGCTTGACATCGAGAACGGCTGGCACGCCGCGGTGGAATATACCTGGGATATTTCCGAGGGCGAGACGGTCATCTTCCGCAACGCCATCGGTACGCAGGATATCGAAAATTTCAAAGCCGATCAAGCGCGCTTCAAGGCAGAGGATGCCCGCCGCAAGGCAGAGAAGGAAGCCAAGAAAAAGGCGGAGGAAGAGGCAAAGAAGAAGGCTGAAGAGGAAGCAGCAAAGCCAGAATAACCGAAAAATGATATGTTGACCCCGCCGCCGAGAGATTTTTCTCTCGGCGGCATCTTTTTGTGTGAAAATTTGGTGAAGTGTCTTGACAAATGCAGACTACTATGATAGTATAGACTACAGAAGTAGTCCGATGGAGGCGCAAAATGGAAAACAAGCTTTTTGAAAGTGAACTGAAGGTCATGGAATTGGTGTGGGAGGGGGAGCCGATCACCGCGAAGGAGGTCAGCTTGCTTGCTGCTCAAAAATATGGGTGGAACAAGAACACCACCTATACCGTCATCAAAAAATGTGAGGCAAAGGGGATTCTGCACCGCGAGGAGCCGGGCTTTGTGTGTACCGCGCTTATCTCCCGCGAGGAGGTTTGCCGAGCGGAGACCCAAGGGTTGATCGACAAGCTCTTCGGCGGCTCGCGTAAGGCGCTTTTTTCAGCGCTGTTGGAGGATGAGGCGCTGAGCGCGGAGGAGCTGGACGAGCTTCGCGCCATGATCGAAAAGAAGTGAGCCTATGCTGGGGGAAGTTTTTTACTGGCTCTTTAACATGAGCCTCGCGGCGAGCCTGGTGGGGCTGATCGTGCTGGGACTGCGCGCCATTCCGCGCCTGCCGCGCCGATTTGCCTGCTGGCTGTGGCTTATCCCGCTGTTTCGTATGTGGATCCCGGTCGGGATGGGGAGCCGCTGGAGCCTGATGACGCTCCTATCCAAGCTGACCACGCGCACCGTTGTCGTATGGGAGCGGGGAGATATGAGCTTTGCCTATACCAATATGGTGATGGCGGCAAACAGCTATTTCCCGGTAACCTATCGGATCAATCTGCTTGAGCATCTCTTCCGCACGGTTGCCGTGATCTGGCTTGCCGTGGCGGCCGCGATCCTGATTGCATTGGCGTGGCTTTATATCACAACCAAGCGGGAATTGCGGGACGCGGTACATGGGAGAGAGAATATATATCTTTCCGATAAGGTCACCTCTCCCGCACTGTACGGTATTTTCCGACCGCGCATCATCCTGCCGTGCGGGTGGGAGAGCAAAGAAGACCTTGCGTTGATCCTTGCGCACGAAAACGCACATGCCCGCCACGGGGACAATCTTTGGCGTGTGATCGCTTTTGTTACGGCGGCGATCCATTGGTTCAATCCGCTGGCGTGGCTCTTCCTGCACGCGGCGCTGTCCGATATGGAGCTGTATTGCGACGAGCGGGTATTGAAGCGTTTAGCTCCCGAAAAGCAAAAGAGCTATGCGTTGGCATTGGTGAACAGCGCGCGGGCGATGCGGGAAAAGAATCTCTTTGCCTCGGCATTCGGCGGGGCGGGGATCCGCGTGCGGATCGACCGCATTCTCAATTACCGCCGTCTCTCACTTTTCTCGACGGTTTGCTTTGCACTGCTGGCACTGGTGATCACTTTTGTGCTGCTGACCAACGCAAAATGATTATTTTTGTCAAAGGAAGGAGAAATAATGCCATGAAATACAACTGTGTGTTGAGATTGCTTCTGCTGCTGTTATTGCTCTCGGCGCTACTTCTATCCTGCGCATCAGGTGAAAAGGAGCCCGATATTGACGCATATGATATCTCCCAGCCGGCAGAGGCGCTGTTGAAGCAAGTCAAGAAAAACGATTTTGTCGTGCGCGAGGATGGGGATGTGTCGGTCGGGCAGGAGCTGTGGCGTGACTTTTATGAGAAAACGAAGGCAAGGGAGAGTGCTTCGGTCAAGCTGGCGGACTATTTTACGCTGGAGGATGACAACGTCTCCGAGGAATATTATGAGAAACACAAGGACGAATATCCCGTGATCTATCTTGCCGAGCTTTCCTTTGACGGAAAGGTATATACCTACCGTTCGGTCAACGGGCAGGACGGCACGACGGGATATACCCGTGTCTACCCATATCTTGTGCGCTACGAGGAAGAGCCGAAAAACGTCTCGGCCACTTTTGTGACGTGCGAGCGGTATGTGCTCGTCCATGACGAAACGGTGACCTATGACCGACTGCAGTATGGACTCTACAGCTCGCAGTTTGGAGACTATATCGATCATTATGAGGTGTATACCGATTACAAATACAAACCCGAATACAGTTACAGGGAGAAAAATCATGAAAAATAAAACGTTCCGTTGGTTTTATACGCTGTCTCTTTTGGGCGTTCTCCTCGCCTGTGCATGGCCACTCTGTATGGGCGTGCGCGTAGTGCGGGATATGATCGTTCAGGGAACGGTCATGGGAGAGGACTATCCGAAGTACATCATTCCGTATCTGCCGATCGCTCTGGCGGTGATCATCGGTGTGGCACTCATGCCGCTACTGATCGGCTATTGCCGCAAATATGCGCTGCTTGTTGCCTCCGGTGTTGGCTTGGGTGTTTTCCTCGCCTCCGAGCTGATGCTGGAAAATTGGGTCATCGTCACCGATACGGTCATGGCCAAGCTGGAGAGCTGGCAGATGTATATGTGCTATGTGTCGCCCGATATGTTTGAAACGCGCACGTGGCGCGCCATTGACGTGCTGATCGGGGAGTACAGCCCCTGGTTCAAGCTCCATTTTTACATCATTGCCGTTGTTCTGATCCTTGCTTTTCTCAATTGCTTTTATGGGTTTGGGCAGATGATCGTCAGCGGGAGAAGGGAACGGCTTCGCCATCTGATCCTGCAGTCGGTTGCGGCTGTTCTGTTCCTTGGGCTGTGTATCCTCGCTTGCTTCACTGCCTTCTGGCGCACGGGGGATATCACCGTCTCGCCGCTTTCCGCATCTCTGATGTGCCTCTTTTTCATCGTGTTTGGCGTGACGATGGGGATTTTTACCGCCTCTTTCCTGACAAAGCGCCCACGCCCCGCGGTGCTGGCTCTCTCCGCCTCTGTCGCCTCCGCCGTGACGCTGATCATGTATATCGGTGAGCTGATCCTATTGAGTGGTCATCTTTACCGCTTCGGCAACGGCTTTCTCTTTGACGGCCTCGGTGCGCTGGTGCTGGCTCCCATCGATCTGATCGTGATCCTGCTGTCGGGCGGGATGACCGCGGTGGTTTTGAAGTTGGCTACCCATCGTAAAACTTGATATCGTCTGCATTTATCAAAAAGAGCGGTTTGATTCGTAAAGAATTGAGCCGCTCCGATTGCTTTTGCTGAAAATTATGATATAATGAGTTCAATCAAGTATCTCTCGCTCGAGAAACTGCGAGCGAAATGGCAATTTTGAAAAATGTCTGATCATTCGCTGTTTATGGTAAAGACAAAAAAGATGTATTTGCTATACTTGTTCTTGGAGGTGAATCGTATGGATCTGGTACGGATAGGAAAATTTATAGCACAACTCAGAAAAGAGCAGGCACTTTCTCAAGAGAAGCTGGGGGAGGCATTGGGCGTAACAAACAAAACGATATCCCGTTGGGAAACCGGTACATACCTACCGCCGGTAGAGATGTTGCTGGCTATGAGCAAGCTGTTTGACGTCAGTATGAACGAGCTTTTGAGTGGAAAAAGATTGGATCCTGAGGAGTACAGAGAAGCGGCAGAGGAAAATCTCAGAGACACCGTAAAGGCAAGCAGTTTTACTTTAAAGGAAAAGATGGCTTTTTATAAGAAAAAATGGTTAAAGGAGCATATTGCTTCCATGTGTTGTTGGGGCGTGGGAATCATCGCAATTCTTGTGACAGGTATAGTATTCAATCGGCCTCTTCTGATAGTTGCTGCGATGTGGTTGCTCTTGATAGGGCATGCTTGGCGGAATCATACGATGATGGCTTACGTTGAGCGAAAAGTATTCGACAGCATCCAAAGAAACGGTTGTTAGCTTTTGAAAAGAACTGATTCATTTGCAAAGAATGGAGCCGCCCTTCTTGCATTTGGTGAATGATATGGTATAATACAACTGTGATGAGCGAGTAGATTTTATATAACACATTTCCAAAAAAGCGGAGGCGATGGTTCGATGAATAAAGCATTGTTTTGGGATTTGCAAGGCACATTGGGCGGTGAGGCTGTTGCCAGTATTGAACTGTTTGAACCCTATCCCTTTTCCAAAGAAGCCCTGACATTAGCAAAAAATAATGGCTATATCAATATTGTTATAACAAATCAAAGCCGGATTGGAAAGGGGACGCTTTCTTGGGAAACATATGAGCAAGCAATACGTCGTATCAAAGCTTATTTTAACGCCGAAGAGAATTTGATTGAAGAATTCTTTTGCTGTCCCCATACCCATGACGATCAATGTGAATGTAAAAAGCCTAAACCCGGCTTGATACGGTTGTGTGTCGAAAAGTATCATCTGAATATCAAAGATTGCGTTGTAATCGGGGATATGGGCAAGAATGAAATTGTGATGGCGCATCATGCCGGTTGTAAAGGTGTATTGGTATTAACAGGCGGCGGAAAAGGAAGTCTGGGGGAATTTCGTCACACTTGGGCAGGGTATGAAGCTCATTTTATCGTTGCGGATGCTTTGGAAGCGGTAAAATGCATTTTGAATGAAAAACAATCACGAACAAATGACAAAAGGCGGTAAAACGATGCGTAAAATTGTAACAATTTGCGGTTCTTTGCGTTTTATTCATAAAATACAAGAAATGGCAGAGATTCTTGAACTTGAAAACGGGTGGGTTGTGCTTACACCCATTCCCCACACCCTCGACAAGGAATTGGCGGATCAAGAAAAGGCGCTGTTAGGGGATATTCATAAAGCCAAAATTGATCTATCCGATGCCATTTTCGTAGTAAATGTAGACGGATATCTTGGCGAAGCTGTCAGAGAAGAAATTGCGTATGCGAAAGACAAAGGAAAAGAGATTTATTTTTTGGAAGAGTGATCCCGATTTGTCGGATTTCGATAGGTCATATGAAATCAACTATATGTCACACGACTTTTTCAATATCTCTTGACAAACCCCGCAGGATATGGTAAAATAACATCAATCAAATAAGTAGCGGCGCTGGCGGAAAAGGTGAGTTTACACCGTGTGCCGTGACATGAATTTCGACGCAGCAGATGTGTGTCCCTGTAACAACAGCAACAGACATGCCGCGTTTGCCGACCGCCTGGGCAGCTCCGATCTCTTTCGGGGGTGCTTATTTTTATTTTCACCCCCGCGGAGCGAAAACCGCTTTCAAACCGAATATGGAGGTACCCAACGATGGAATTCACACAATGGACAGGCTTTACGACCGGCGCATGGCAGAATGAGATCAACGTGCGCGATTTTATTCAGAAAAACTATACCCCCTACTACGGTGACGCGTCCTTCCTCGGCGGCGCGACCGAGCGCACCAAAGAGCTCCTCGCACAGTTCCGTGAGCTGCAGAAGCAGGAGCAGGAGAAGGGCGGTGTCCTTGATATCGACACCACCACCGTATCCTCCCTCTGCAACTATCAGCCCGGTTATCTTGACAAAGAAAAAGAGCTGATCGTCGGACTGCAGACCGATGCCCCCCTGAAGCGCGGTGTTAACCCCTTCGGCGGCATCCGCATGGCGAGAAGCGCTTGCGCGGCTTACGGCTATCAGCTTTCCGATCAGATCGAGGAATACTTTACCTATCGCACCACTCATAACGACGGCGTCTTCCGCGTCTATACCGATGAGATGAAGGCGGCGCGCCATTGCGCTCTGCTGACGGGTCTTCCCGATGCCTACGGTCGAGGCCGCATCATCGGCGACTATCGCCGCGTGGCGCTTTACGGCATCGACGTGCTGATCGCCGAAAAGAAAAAGGATAAGCAGCGCGTCGGCGAGCGTATGATGGACGTGGAGAACATCCGTCTGCTTGAAGAGCTGTCCCAGCAGATCAATTTCCTCGGTAAGCTCAAGGAAATGGCAGCCATGTACGGCTATGACATCAGCCGTCCCGCCGCCAATGCCCGTGAGGCGATCCAATGGACCTATTTCGGCTATCTTGCCGCCAATAAGGAACAGAACGGTGCCGCCATGTCCTTCGGTCGCACCTCCACCTTCTTCGATATCTACATTGAGCGTGATATTCGGGCAGGCATCCTCGACGAGCAGGGAGCACAGGAGTTGCTTGACGATCTCGTTCTTAAACTTCGCATGGCGCGCCATCTGCGCACGCCCGAATACAATGAGCTGTTCGGCGGCGATCCCATGTGGATCACCGAGAGTGTGGGCGGTATGGGTCAGAACCACAAGACCCTTGTCACCAAGACCTCTTACCGCATGCTCAACACCCTCTATACCCTCGGTCCCGCGCCCGAGCCGAACCTGACCGTGCTCTGGAGCAGCCGTCTCCCTGAGGCATTCAAGCGCTTCTGCGCCAAGATCTCTATTGATACCGACTCGATCCAGTATGAGAGCGACGATCTGATGCGCCCCGTTTACGGCGACGATTATGCCATTGCATGCTGTGTCTCTGCCATGAAGGTTGGCAAGCAGATGCAGTTCTTCGGCGCACGCACCAATCTCGGTAAGCTGCTGCTGCTCGCCCTCAACGGCGGAGTGGATAATGTCTTTGGCACCCGCCTCGGTCCCCAGATGGAGCCGATGGCAGACGAGGTACTGGACTACACCAAGGTCATGGAGCGTCTCCAACTTTACATGACCTGGCTTTGCAAACTCTATGTCAACACCATGAACTGCATCCACTACATGCACGATAAATATGCCTACGAAAAGACGCAGATGGCGCTTCACGATACCGATGTGGACCGTTTGATGGCATTCGGTGTGGCAGGACTTTCCGTCATTGCCGACTCGCTCTCCGCCATCAAATATGCTACCGTCAAGCCCATCCGTGACGAGAATGGTATGATTGTCGACTTTGAGACGGTCGGTGATTTCCCGAAATACGGTAACGACGATGACCGTGTGGACGAGATCGCCCAGAATATTCTGACCGATTTCCACAACGAGTTGAAAAAGACGCCCGCCTACCGCGGTGCCCAGCATACTCTGTCGGCTCTGACCATCACCTCCAACGTGGTGTACGGCAAAAAGACCGGCTCCACGCCCGACGGACGCAAGAAGGGTGAGCCCTTCGCTCCCGGTGCCAACCCCATGCACAACCGCGAGCAGAACGGTGCGCTGGCATCGCTCAACTCCGTCTCCAAGCTACCTTACGCCGCCGCGAGAGACGGTATTTCCAACACCTTCTCCATCGTTCCCGATGCGCTGGGCAAGACAGAAGAGGAGCGCGTAGCCAATCTGGTCTCCGTGATGAACGGATACTTTGAAAACGGCGCGCATCATCTGAATGTCAACGTCATGAACCGTGAGACTCTGCTCAAGGCTTATGAAAACCCCGAGGCATACCCGAACCTCACCATCCGTGTGTCGGGCTACGCCGTCAACTTCTGCAAGCTTTCCCGTGAGCAGCAGAAGGAAGTCATTTCCCGTACCTTCCATACCACCGTGTGATGCAGGGAAGCAAACAAAACGATATCGGTCGCATCCACTCGTTCCAAAGCCTTGGAACGGTGGATGGGCCGGGTGTGCGGACAGTCGTGTTTATGCAGGGCTGTCCGCTTCGGTGTATCTGTTGCCATAATCCCGACACGTGGGATTTTACGGGCGGCACGGAGACGACCGTGGAGGAACTGACGGCGAGGATCCTGCGCTATCGGAGCTACTTCGGCACGGAGGGCGGTGTGACCGTTTCGGGCGGGGAACCGCTTTGTCAGGCGGCATTTGTTACCGCGCTCTTCCGCCGTTTGCGCGAACTGGGTATTTCGACGGCACTTGACACTTCGGGGTACCGCCTGGATGATGAGGTAAGGGCGCTGCTTACGGTGACGGATCTCGTGCTGTTGGATTATAAATATACCAATGCCGAGGATCACCTGCGCTATACCGGCTGTGAGCTTTCCCGTGTGGAGACGTTCCTCGATCATCTGCAAAAGCTCGGCAAGCCCACGTGGCTTCGCCACGTGCTGATCCCCGGATATAATGACAGCGCAGAATCTCTGGCACGTTTGCGAGAGGTGAGAGATGCCCACTCCTGTATTTGCAAGGTGGAGCTTCTACCGTTCCGCAAGCTGTGTCTTGAGAAGTATCGGGAGCTGGGGATCCCCTTTGTGCTGGAGAATACCCCGGAGATGCCCGCCGCGCGTGCGGAGGAACTTGCCAAGCCATTCAAACTTTGAAATGGCAACTTTTTGACATCATTTCTTTTGAAATGGGACATATAATAAACTTACCGTTGAGAGATGAAAGGATAGAAAGAAGGGATAACCATGCCGCATATCATTGGCGAAATTGAATACTACAGTAAAAACGAGTTGATCGCCCGCGGGTGGTCGCCCGAAATGATGGTCACGCTCCTGCCTAAAAAGGAGCGGAAAAAGAGAAACGTCAACATCACGCCCACACAGAAGACCACGAAATACTTCTGGCCCGTGGAGAGCGTTCACGCCGCAGAGCAGACCGAGGAATGGCAGGAGATGGCGGCGCGCGCCAAGGAAAAGCGCCGCCGCAAGCAGGAGCGCCGCAATGCCAAAATGGAGCTGAAGCGGCAGATCCGCGAGCTGTCTGTCGATGCCAATCCGCAGGACGCGTATCCCGAGGCACGGCGGATCGACCGCCGCTTTATCCTGCACATCGGCCCCACCAACAGCGGCAAGACGTACGACGCACTGCAGCGGCTTAAGCAGGCAAAGAGCGGCGTTTATCTCGGTCCGCTCCGTCTGCTGGCGTTGGAGGTCTATGACCGCTTTACCGATGAGGGTATTCTCTGCAACATGATCACGGGGGAGGAGAGCGTGTTCGATCCCGAGGCGGGACTGACCGCTTCGACCATTGAGATCATGAATACCGAGCGGCACTATGACGTTGCCGTGATCGACGAGGCGCAGATGATCGCCGATCCCTTCCGCGGACATAATTGGACGCGGGCGTTGCTGGGGCTTTGTGCCGACGAGATCCACGTCTGTATGGCACCCGAGGCGGAGGAGATCGTCAAAGCCGTCATCGACGAGTGCGAGGATGATTACGAGGTCGTCTATCATCAGCGCAAGACCCCGCTGAGCTTCGAAAAGGGAAGCATCGCGCTGGAGGAGGTGCAGAAGGGAGACGCACTTGTCGTCTTTTCCCGCCGCTCCGTGCTGGCACTTTCCGCCGCACTTGCCCGGCATCATATCCGCGCAAGCGTCATTTACGGCGACCTGCCGCCCGCCTCACGCCGTGAGCAGGTGCATAAATTTGCTTCGGGCGAGACCGACGTGGTGGTCAGCACCGATGCCATCGGTATGGGACTTAATCTTGCCATCCGTCGCATCATTTTCGTGGAGGTTAAGAAATTTGACGGTACCGATTTCCGCCTGCTTCTCCCCTCCGAGATCAAGCAGGTGGCGGGCAGAGCGGGACGGTACGGGCTTTCCGAGCAGGGCTACGTCATGGCGCTGGAGCATCCGAGCCACGTGGCAAACGCGCTGGAGGAGCCGGTGGATCCCATCGACACCGCCTATCTCGGCTTCCCCGAAAAGCTGCTCACGCTGGATGGTGAGTTGATGTATCTGATGCATGAATGGAAGCGCGCGCCTACCGAAAAATTCTACGTCAAGATGGACCTGAGCGAGATCGAGACCATGTATACCTACCTTCAGGAGCATGAGAGGGAGACCTTTCAGAAGCTGGAGAAGCAGGAGCTTTACGAGCTGCTGACCTGCGCTGTCAATATCAAAAACGAGGAAATGATGGCACAATGGGCGCTGTATTGCCGTCAATATCAACGGGGCGATGCAAAATATTCCTTGCCGCAGCAGACCTTCGGCACCGATCTGAAGGATCTGGAGACGGAATATCACTGTCTGGATCTGTATTATCAGATTTCCCGCAAGACTTGCCGCACCTACGATGAGGAATATCTTGCCAACCGCAAGCTGGAGCTGGAGGCGACCATCGACGAGCAGCTGATGCGCTACAAGAACCGCACCGGCCGCCGCTGTCTCCGTTGCGGAAGATACTTGCCGCCGGATTGTACGAAGCTTTGCCCTGCTTGCCGGATCCGATGGAAGAAGGGCTGAACAAAACGGTCAGGGACTGCTCACGCAGTCCCTGGCCGTTTGTTCAGTTGCCGCAGCCACAGCCGCGCTTGTCACCCGAGGTCGGATGCTCACTGCCGCAGCATCCGTTTCCGCCCGCAATGGGGTAAGGAGAGGGATTGAACTCGGCGGTGGGGAATGCCATGTGGCGGAAGAGCTGACAGGGGTTGCTTTCCTCTGCCGCTACGCACTCCTTGTCGGGCACCGCGTACTCGGTGGCATTGATGAGATATTGGGCGGGTCGAACGATGCGAATGATGGAGAAAATACCGATGGATACGGCAAGATACCGCCCGTTTTCACCGGGGTCGCAGAGAGCGCCGTCGATACTGCCGCAGATGTGCTCGGGCACGTCACAGCAACAGCAGCAACAGCAGCACTCGCCGGGAGATTCCAGGACCTTGGTACTAAGTACGATGGGATCCACCACCTCCACAATGGCAACGGGCGTGTTGGGCATACTGCAGCAGAATTGAGGCATGCTGCAAAAATCGTTGTCGGGCGAGCTTTTGAAGATGCTGACGTTGCTCTCACCGCCAAAGAGCACCACCTTCTTTTCCAGCACTGCGATCCCCTCAAATTCCTGGATCCGACCGGGGCTGATACACGCCTCAAAGGTCAGCTTGATATAGAATTTGATGTCGACGGTGTAGAAGCCGCGGTTGAAGGGAATCGGATTGATGTCGATCTGCGTCCAGGTGATGCAGGCGCTTTTGACACGGATGTTGGAAGTATGCTCAACGATATCGTTGCCGCAGTCGGTCAAAAGCACGCGGACGTGCTCGAAGCAGTCCCGATCGCGACAGGAATCGAGGATACGGTTCGCCTCGATACAGACTGTGTCTCTGCCTGCAGAGGTGGCGCAGGAATATTTGTTTTCTGCCATACCAGGAAACCTCCTTGTGGAATTGAAACGTTGCGTGCAACGTTCTTCTGTAACATTCTATGCCGCGTGAGGAAAAATGTCCGTGATAAAGGAGGAATTTTGACGAAAAATGAGAGTGGGGGATTTTCTCTTGACCTGCGCGGAAAACGGTGCTATAATAAATATGATTTTGCCGATGGGAGGGAACGGAATGGAGATCACTAAGGAAGAGGTTGCCCGCGTGGCGCAGCTTTCTCGCTTGATATGGAGTGAAGGGGCGCTTGACGAAATGCGGGGAGAGCTTTCGTCGATTCTGGAATATATGCGGACCTTGGAGCAGCTTGAGACCGAGGGCGCGGAAGCTCCCGTCGGAGAGAGCGCCCCGATCCATGTGGTGCGCGACGATACCGTTTGTCCCTCCTATGATCGAGGGGCGTTGCTCGTCAACGCGGCGGTACGGAATGAAGAGAGCATCATCGTTCCCAAAACGGTGGAGTGAGGGGGAATAGGATGTCTGTAAAATATATGACCGCACTTGCCCTCTCCCGCGCCATCCGCGAAAGAGAGCTTTCCGTCTACGAGGCACTGTGTGAGCTGCAGAGGGGAATCGAGAGGACGGAAGGGAAGCTGCACGCCTATCTGGCGCTGGATCCCGCGCGTGCCGCGAAGGATGCCGCCGCTGTGCAGACGCGCATGGATCGCGGGGGTGTTGCCTCTCCGCTTGCCGGCGTCCCCATCGCTGTCAAGGACAATATTTGCACCGATCATCTGAAAACCACCTGCGCCTCTCGCATGCTTGCAGGGTTTCTGCCGCCGTATCGTGCCACCGTTATCGATAAACTGTGTGAAAATGATCTGATCATCCACGGAAAGTTGAATATGGATGAGTTTGCCATGGGCTCCACCACCGAAACGTCTTGCTTCGGCAGTACGTGCAACCCGTGGAATACCCAACACGTACCCGGAGGCTCCTCCGGCGGTGCGGCTGCCGCAGTGGCGGCAGGGTCCGCTTTGTGCGCTCTCGGCTCAGATACGGGCGGGAGCATTCGTCAACCGGCGTCCCATTGCGGGGTGACCGGCTTCAAGCCCACCTACGGTACCGTATCCCGCTACGGTCTGGTCGCCTATGCCTCCTCCTTGGAACAGATCGGACCTATCGCGCGGGACGTGGCGGACTGCGCCGCGCTGATGGATGCCATCCGAGGAAGAGACGCGCGGGACAGTACCTCGGTCGTGTCGGAGAATACTCCTTATCTGTCGGCGCTCGGCGAGGATATCCGTGGCGTTCGTATCGGGATCCCGCGGGAGGCGCTGGCAGGGGACATTTCTCCCGATGTGTCTTCTTGTATATTGAATATGGCACGAGAGCTGGAAAAAATGGGCGCGATCGTGAAAGAATGCAACTTTCCGTTGATGAAGCACGCTGTTGCTGCTTATTACGTGATTGCCACCGCCGAGGCGGCGTCCAATCTTTCCCGCTATGACGGCATCAAGTACGGATACCGCGCGGCAGGGGATCTGCCTCTCTGTGAGCTTTATGCCCGCAGTCGGAGCGAGGGCTTTGGCGACGAGGTCAAGCGCCGCATCATGCTGGGCAACTTCGTTCTGTCCGCAGGATATTACGATGCCTACTACCGCCGCGCGCTCCGTGCCAAGGCGGAGATCACGGCGTGTTTCGCTGCACTGTGGGGGGAGCTTGATATGCTTCTGATGCCGACCGCCCCCACCACCGCCCCCGCGCTGGGCGTGAGCCTTGGGGATACCCTTGGCATGTACAGCTCGGACCGATATACTGTTCCCGCCAATCTGGCGGGACTGCCCGCCCTGACGTTGCCTTGCGGCTTTGGCTCGGACGGTATGCCTGTCGGCGCGCAGTTGATCGGTGCCGCGCATAGCGATGCCCGCATTCTTGCGGTGGGCTATGCCTATCAGCAAAGAACCGATCATCACACCGCCTATCCGAAGGAGGTGCGCGCATGATGACGTGGGAGACTGTCATCGGTCTTGAGGTACACGTGGAGCTTGCCACCAAGACCAAGATGTTCTGCGGCTGCAGTGCCGCTTTTGGGGGCGCGCCGAACACCCATTGCTGTCCCGTCTGCATGGGGCTGCCCGGGAGCCTTCCCGTGATCAACGGCGAGGCGGTCCGTCTTGCCATCCGCGCCGCGCTGGTGCTGGGATGTCGGATCACGGAAAATACCCGATTTGACCGTAAAAATTACTTTTATCCCGATCTGCCCAAGGCGTATCAGATCTCTCAGCTCTATTCCCCTTTGGGGCGGGATGGCGCGCTTGTGATCGATTTGGGAGAGGCAGGAAAGAAAACGGTCCGCATCCATGAGATCCATATGGAGGAGGATGCGGGCAAGCTGATCCACGCGGCGGATCGCCCTGAGACCTACGCCGATTTTAACCGCTGCGGCGTGCCGCTGATCGAGATCGTCTCCGAGCCGGACTTCCGTACCGCCGAGGAGGTGTCCGCCTATCTGATGCGGCTTTGCGATATGTTCCGCTATGCGGACATTTCCGATTGTAAGATGCAGGAGGGATCACTTCGTGCCGACGTCAATATCTCGGTGCGTCCGATGGGGGAGGACTGTTTGGGCACGCGGACGGAGCTGAAAAATCTGAATTCCTTCAAAGCCATCGAGCGAGCCATCGCCTACGAGTCGGCGCGGCAGATCCGTGTGATCGAGCAGGGAGGCGTGGTCGAGCAGGAGACCCGACGTTGGGATGACGTTGCCGGGGTGAGCCTCGGCATGCGAAGCAAGGAGAATGCGCAGGATTACCGCTATTTTCCCGAGCCGGATCTTCCGCCGCTCCGTATTTCCGCCGAAACGGTAGAGGAGCTGCGTGCGTCCTTGCCCGAATTCGCCCATGAGCGCGTGGAACGTTTCGGGAGAGAATACGGCATTTCCGCCTACGATGCCGGCGTCCTTTGCGCCGCCCGCTCCTTTGCCGATCTGTTTGAGGCAACGGTGAGAACTGGGGCGGATGCCAAGAGCTGTGCCAATTGGATGCTGGGTCCCGTCCGTAAGCGGCTGAACGACGTGGGCGCGAGTGAGGCGTCGATCCGCCTCAGCCCCGCCGCATTTGCGGCGCTGATCGAACGTGTGGCGGAAAAACGGATCAACCGTGCGGCGGCGATCACCCTTTTGGAGGAACTGCTTCTGAGTGAGCAGGGAATGGGCGCGGATATTGACGCGCTGATCGCTGAGAGAGGACTTGCGCAGATCTCAGACGGCGGTGCCGTTGCGCAAGCCGTGGAGGATGTCTTTGCCCGGAATCCCGCGGCGATAGCGGACTACCGCGCGGGTAAAAAGCGCGCAGAGGGATTTTTGATCGGGCAGACCATGAAAGCCATGGGAGGACGGGCAGACCCCGCCGCCGTCAAAACAGCCGTTGGCGAGGCATTGCGCCGTTTATTGGAAGACAAATGATCAAGAAGAACCTGAAATATTTTTGAAATATAAATGATTCAAACCGCGTTGGCAACACGTTCGGAAAGCCGAAGCCGTCACCAACGCAAGCCGGTAGAAAGGAATGGTTATAAAAATGGAACAAATGAATGAAATCAGAGAGCAGGCGGCGCAGGCTGTGCGCGAGCTGTTGGAAGTGGCAAATCTGAAGGCGGGAGATCTGTTCGTCATCGGCTGCTCCTCCTCGGAGATGGTGGGTGCGCGCATCGGCAAGGGCTCCAGCATGGATGCCGCCGTTGCGGTCTACGATGCGGTTGCCCCCCTTCTTGCCGAGCGTGGAATCGGACTTGTGGCGCAATGCTGTGAGCATCTCAACCGCGCGTTGATCATCGAGCGTTCTTTCGCCGAGAAATACGGCTATGAGATCGCTTGCGTCCGCCCCCATCCCCATGCGGGCGGTTCCTTTGCCACCACCGTTTACGATCATATGCAGGATCCCGTTGCCGTGGAGCATGTCCGTGCCCATGCGGGACTGGATATCGGCGGCACACTGATCGGTATGCACCTGCGGGACGTTGCCGTTCCCGTTCGCCTTTCTCTGAAGCGCATCGGCGAGGCAAATATTCTGTGCGCCCGCACCCGTCCCAAGTTTATCGGCGGCATTCGCGCGCATTACCCGGACGAAAGCATTCGGTGATCTTACGCGCGGACGAAGAGAACTCCGCACGCACAATTTGAACATTTTGTAAACAATTTCCGCAAGCTATTGACTCTTACCTTGGGTTAGAGTGTACAATGCAAGCACAAAACAAGATCTTTGGAGGAAATTGCCTATGAAAATGAAGGAGATCTGTGAGAAGACGGGTCTTACCGAGCGCGCGGTACGTCTGTATTGCGAGCGCGGCTTGCTCTCTCCCAGCACCTATACACAAAACGACAGGGAATATCTGGTCTTTGACGAGCGGGATGAAAAGGCACTTCGCTGTATCGCCACCCTGCGCGCGGCGGATTTTTCGCTCGATGAGATCCGCACCATGCAGACCGAGCCCTTCCTGATCGAGAAGACGGTACGGGAGCATACGGCGCGGCTGATGCGTGAGAGTGCCGATCGGCTGGAGCTTTGCCGACGCCTGCAAGCCATCGATCCCATCAAACTGCGCGATATCGTAGATCTTGCCGACGAGCTGACCCGTGAGGAGCCTCACGCCAACGTGGCACCGCTCAAGGGACCGACCTTTGCCGAGTTTTGCGAGCAGGGCGGCTATTGTGAGGATGAAACGCTCTTTTATGAGGAAGAGCATCTGGTGCGCCGCGGGCGGATCTTCACCCGATGTTTTGTTGTCTGGTACGTTTTGCAAACCATGCTTTCGGCGGCGCGAAGCGGCAGCCTTCCGGGTATGCTGCTGACGGTGGGGGTGAACGTGCTGCTCATCTTCTGTTTTGCCGCAGGCTATACCTGGGCGCGTGTCATTCTCGCCTTTTTTCACGGTATCGCTTTTTTCAGAAATCTGTATCTGCTGACGGTGATGGATTTCAGCTCCGATTGGACGTGGCTGTTCGTGCTTCTGCTGTCCATTCTGGTGCTGATGATCGATACGGTCTGCTGTTATTTTCTGATGTTTGATAAGGGTCTGACCGCTTATCAGTATGAGAAGAGAACGGACGGAGACAGCTTTCTCTGATCGCAAGTCCGCATGATTTCACCTTCTTTTTTGAAAGAATTTCGGAATGGTTCTTGACAAAGCTTTGAAATAATGGTAAAATGAATTGTATGGTTGTTTCTTGCGAAAGAACAATCTCGCGGATCTTTGAATAAAGAGGGAAAGGATGATCGGAATGGAGATAGCCATTATCGCGCATGATCTGAAGAAGGAACTCATGACCCAACTCTGCATAGCTTACTGCGGAATTCTCAGTAAGCATAATCTTTGCGCGACCAGCATTACCGCAAAGTATATCTCGGAAGCGACGGGACTGAAGATCGAGCGTCTTTTGACCGGTGAGCAGGGCGGTGAACAGCAGATCGCGTCCCGCATTGCGTATGACGAGATCGATATTTTGCTCTATTTCCGTGATACCCGTCCGTCCGCTGTCTACGATGAGGGCGATATGGAGTTGCTTCGCATGTGCGATATGTATAACGTCCCCGTTGCCACCAACATTGCCACAGCCGAGGCGTTGATCTGCGCGCTCGATCGCGGCGATTTGGATTGGCGCGAGATCGTCAACCCCAAATCGGAATACAACCGTAAAAAGCATAACCGCTGATGCGGTTCAAGCCCCATAGGTGTGTACCTATGGGGTTTTTTGTATCCGAAATCCCGCTTTTTGATGAAATTTTCGGGGATTTTTTCATTTTTTGTGTAACGCGCGGCTTTTTTTTGCGTCTATATAGGTGAGAACCCCAATCCAAACCAACGATTCGGAGGAAAAAATGATGAAAACAAAACAATACATCGCGCTGGCACTGACATTTTTGCTGACGCTTGGTGCCATGACCTCCTGTTCCGCCAAGGCGGATATGGAGGGCATGACCACCAATGATGCCCTGTATGACAGTGCGTATACCGACAGAATGGAGTCGTCCGTGGAAAAGCCGAGCTCGGCGGGCGGTGTTTCCGTGGGAACCTCGGCAGCCGAGGACAGCCTGAGTAGTGCAAGCAGTGCCGAGTTTGCCACCAAGATCATCAAGACGGTGAAAATGACCACCGAGACCAAGGAGTTTGACCGTGCCATGACCGAGCTGGATCGGCTGATCACCGAAAACGGCGGATTTGTCGAATCCTCCAGCTCTAACGGGCAGAGTCTTTACAACTCGGGCGTATACCGCCGCAATGCCGACTATACCGTCCGTATTCCCGCAGAAAAGCTGGAGAGCTTTCTGTCCGCCAGCCGTCAGCTGCTCAACGTGACCTACAGTCACGCGTCCAGTCAGAACATCACCACGGAGTATTATGATCTGCAGTCCCGTCTGGAGGTCCTGCGCACCGAGCGGGAGTCGCTGAATGCCATGCTGGAAAAGGCGGATACGGTGGAAAATATGCTGCTGATCCGCGACCGCTTGTATAACGTCATTGAGGAGATCGAGTCCTATGAGACGCAGATCCGTCTGTATGACAGTCTGGTATCCTATTCCACGGTCTATCTGACGGTGGAGGAGGTCGTGGAATACACCAAGGTCACCACAGAGCAGCCGGGGTGGGGAACACGCCTGCTGGATGCCTTCCGCGAGTCGTGGAAGGATTTTGCGGACAATTTCCAGGATTTCACCGTGGGACTTCTGTATGCCGTTCCCACGCTGATGGTGCTTGGCTTGATCGCCACGGCGATCGCCCTGCTTCTGCGGGGGCTCATTCGCAGACAAAAGCGTGTCTCGGGTGAGAAGAAGACCCGCGCGAAGAAAAACGGCGAGAACGAGCCGCCGCAGAGCTGACGCGCGTTCCCGCGAAAGAGACGGTGAAAGGAGAACTACCATGAAAAAAGTACTTTCTTTGCTTCTTGCGTTCGTTTTGTTGATCGGTCTCGTCTCCTGCGGCGCGAATGAGGAAGCCGCGGATGGGGCGTATGCCCTCGGTGATATGATGATGTATGCGGCAGATGCGTCGTATGCAGGGAATTTCTTGACGGCAGCCGCCGCGGAGATGGCAATGGAGGCGGAGCTTGCTGAGGTGATACCCGGGCAAAATACAGGGAAGGAGATCCCGCCCGAAGAGTACGGCAAGGTGATCGAGAATCCCTTCATATCCACCGCACAACAGAACGTTTCCACCTTTTCTGCCGACGTGGATACGGCATCCTACACCTATTTCCGCAAGCTGGTGAACTACGGCTGGTCGCTTGAGGAGATCATCCGCGAGGCAGGTGCCGCCATCCGCACCGAGGAGATGATCAATTATTTTGATTATCACTACGCCGATCCCATCGACGGCAACCTGTTTGGCGTCAAGACGCAGGTGGGACCCTGCCCGTGGTACGAGAATGCCGTACTGCTGCAGATCGGTCTGAAGGCAGACGATGCAGTCACCTCCCGGGGCAACAATCTGGTCTTTCTGATCGACGTGTCGGGCTCGATGCAAAGTCAGGATAAGCTCCCTCTGCTCAAAACGGCATTCACCTATCTGACCGAAACGCTCACCTCCGCAGATACCGTTTCCATCGTGACCTATTCGGGTCAGGAGAGTGTGGTGCTGGAGGGCTGCAAGGGAACGTATACCGACCGGATCCTTTCTGCCGTGAACGCCCTCGGCGCAGGCGGCTCCACCAATGGGCAGGCAGGTCTGCAAAAGGCGTACGAGATCGCCGCGAAATACTATATTCAAGGCGGCAATAACCGCATCATTCTCGCGTCGGACGGAGATCTGAACGTAGGCATCAGCTCGCCCGAGCAGCTGAAGCAATTCGTTTCCGAAAAGCGCGAGGCGGGGATCTACCTTACCACGCTCGGCTTTGGTACGGGCAATTACCGCGATGCCAATATGGAGGCACTTGCCGATCACGGCAACGGCGTTTACCATTATATTGACGGCGCTTCCGAGGCGGAGAAGATCTTCGGTACCGATCTCTTGTCCACACTGTATACCGTTGCGGAGGACGTGAAGATGCAGATCACCTTCAACCAAGCGGCGGTTGCCGAATATCGCTTGGTGGGTTATGAAAACCGTTTGCTCAACGAAGAGGATTTTGAGGATGATACCAAGGATGCAGGCGAGGTCGGCGCGGGCCATACCGTGACTGTCTGCTACGAGCTGATCCTGACCGAGGAGGCGAAAAAGGCAGCTGTGATCACTGCCGCTGACCTGGATATCCGATATAAGCACCCCGGCGAGAGCGAGAGCCGATTGATCTCCGGGAATGTCGATATCGGCACGAGCGTTCCCGATGCCGACGCGGAATTTGCCTTCATTGCCGCCGTTGCCGAGTTCTCTATGATCTTGCACGAGAGTCGGTATACCGACGCGAACTCTCTCGGGCGGATCCTTGACGTGCTGAACGTATTGAAGCTGGAGGATCCCTATCAGCGAGAGTTCCGCGATCTTGTTGCCAAGCTGGCGCAGTGATCCCTGATCGAAGGTAAAGGAATGCGTCAGAACACCGCCCCGCGGGCAAGCATGCTTGCCCACGGGGCTCTTTTGTGAAGATTTTCTGATTTTTTCATATCTGCGGACAATATACGTCCGGATATACTTGATTTTGCGAAAAAAAAGGTGTATAATATAATGAATATATCTATGTCAAAACAGAAGCTTATTCTGAAATATCATCAAATCAACCATGGGAGGTATTCATGGGCGTAATGACCAAGCTGTTCGGCACTTACAGCGAACATCAATTGAAAAAACTGAAAAAGATCATAGATCGGATCGAATCCAGGGAGGAGTACTACCGCAATCTTCCCGACGCGGAGCTGCGCGGTATGACGGAGGTATTCAAGCGCCAGCTTGCCGAGGGCAAGACGCTGGACGATATCCTGCCCGAGGCGTTTGCCGCCGTCCGTGAGGCGGATGCCCGCGTGTTGGGTAAGCGTCCCTTCCACGTACAGCTGATCGGCGGTGTGATCCTGCATCAGGGCCGCATTGCGGAAATGAAGACGGGTGAGGGTAAGACGCTGGTCGCTACCATGCCCGCCTATCTGAACGCGCTGACGGGGAACGGTGTCCACATCGTGACGGTCAACGACTATCTGGCTCGCCGCGACAGCGAGGAGATGGGCCGTGTCTACGAATATATGGGACTGAAGACGGGACTTGTCGTTCACGGGCAGTCTCCGGAGGAAAAGAAGGCGGCATATCAGGCGGATATCACCTACGGCACCAACAACGAGTTTGGCTTTGACTATCTGCGCGATAACATGGTCGTCTATAAGGAGCGCATGGTGCAACGCGGGCATGCCTTTGCCATCGTGGATGAGGTGGACTCGATCCTGGTGGATGAGGCAAGGACCCCTCTGATCATTTCGGGCGCAGGTGAGAAGTCCACCGACCTCTACGACCGTGCCAACACCTTTGTCAAAAAGCTCCGCTGTCTGGTGATCAAGGAGCTGGACGATAAGGAGTCCCACGATGATATCGATGCCGATTACGTGGTGGACGAAAAGGCAAACCACGTTACGCTGACTCCTGCGGGTGCCCGCAAGGCGGAGGAGTTCTTTGGCATTGAGAATCTGAACGACGTGGAGAACACCGAGATCTCCCACCATATCAATCAGGCGATCCGTGCCCACGGTGTTATGAAGCGCGACGTGGATTACGTGGTCAACGAAAACGGCGTCATGATCGTAGATGCCTTCACCGGACGCCTCATGCCCGGCAGACGCTATTCCAACGGTCTGCATCAGGCGATCGAGGCAAAGGAAAACGTCAAGATCGAAAAAGAGAATAAGACGCTGGCAACCATCACCTTTCAGAATTATTTCCGTATGTACCGTAAGCTGTCCGGTATGACCGGTACGGCACTGACGGAAGAGACGGAATTCCGTGAGATCTACGGTCTGGACGTGATCGAGATCCCCACCAATAAGCCGATGCAGCGTCTGGACCATTCGGACGCCGTATACAAGAGCCTCAAGGGCAAATATGCCGCCATTGTCAAGCAGGTCATTGCCTGCCATGAGAAAGGACAGCCCGTGCTGGTGGGTACCGTTTCCATCGACAAGTCGGAGGCGCTTTCCGTCATGCTGAAGCGCAACGGCATCCCGCACACCGTGCTGAATGCTAAATATCATGAGCGCGAGGCAGAGATCGTTGCGCAGGCAGGCCGTTTCGGCGCCGTTACCATTTCCACCAACATGGCGGGACGCGGTACCGATATCATGCTGGGCGGTAATCCGGAATTTATGGCAAAGAACGAGATGCGCAAGCTGGAGATCCCCGAGGAGCTGATCGCCGTGGCAACGGGCACCGCCGATACCGACGATGAGGAGATCCTCGCGGCACGCGCCACCTTTGCCGAGCTGTACGCCAAATTCAAGGCGGAGATCGAGCCGGAGGCAAACCGTGTCCGCGAGGCGGGCGGTCTGTTCATTCTCGGTACGGAGCGCCATGAGAGCCGCCGTATCGATAACCAGCTTCGCGGTCGTTCCGGCCGTCAGGGTGACCCCGGTGAATCCCGCTTCTTCCTCTCGCTGGAGGACGATCTGATGCGCCTGTTCGGCAGCGACCGTCTGATCGGCGTGGTGGATAAGCTGGGTCTGGACGATGAGACCCCCATCGACGCAAAGATCCTGTCCGGTTCCATCGAGTCGGCGCAGAAGCGAATCGAGGATCAGAACTTCAAACGCAGAAAATACGTTCTGTCCTATGACGACGTGATGAATCAGCAGAGAAACGTCATTTACAAGCAGCGTCAGGACGTGCTGAACGGCGAGGATGTTTCCGCCACCATCCGCAATATGATCGTGGGCACCATCACCGATACCGTACATGCCAACACGGCAGGGGAGACGGCACTCGATTGGAGCCTTGATACCATTCGCACCGAGTATCTCGGACTGTTGACCGTTCCCGAGGATTTCAACTATACCGATGAGGAGCTGCGCAGACTGAAGCGCGAGGATATTATAGAGCTTCTGTGCGAGCGTGCCAACGAGCGGTACGAGGAGCGGGAGGAGCTGTTCGGCGCGGATACCTACCGCGAGATCGAGCGTGCCATCCTTCTTCAGAACGTAGACCGCAACTGGATGGAGCATATCGACGCCATGGACGATCTGAAGGGCAATGTGGGGCTCCAGTCCTATGCCCAGCGTGACCCGCTGACCGTTTACCGCATCGAGGGTGCCAATATGTTCGACGCTATGGTTGCCGATATCCGTGACAAGACCGTCCGTATGGTCCTGTCCGTCTCTCCCAAGGCAGAGCCGATCCAGCGCGTGCAGGTCGCCAATCCCTTGACCGAGGGCTTTGAGGGAGGTCCCAGACAAAGCACGAAGAGGGTGACCCTCGGCAACGGCAGAAACGAGAAGGTCGGCAGAAACGATCCTTGTCCTTGCGGCAGCGGTAAAAAGTATAAAAAATGCTGCGGTGCCAACGACGGCTCCAAGCAAGAAGATTGACGGGGAAGTGTTATGGGATTCGGAACTCTGTTTTCCTTTTATCTGGTCAGTTTTCTTCTTTCCTTTAATCCGTACGGCGGTATTTTTCGCCTGGTCGGATATCTCGGCATGCTGATGGGACTTTGCGAATTGCAGCAGTACCATCGCGCCTTCCGATATCCGATCTACGTCACGCCCGCCATGCTGGCTGTCGCCGCATATCAGGTCTGCATGCTTCTCGATTCTTCCTTCGGGATCCCGTTGGCGTTTGTGAGCGAGGCGCTGACAGACGTCTTTGGTTATGCCGACTATGCGGTGCTGCTTCTGTTCCACGCGGCGCTGTTTTATGCCATCTGGTGCATTGCCCGCGAGATCGGTCTGCCGAAGATCATGCAGAGCGCCGCGAGAAACGCGGTGGTGATGGGCGTGTATTATCTCATGTATCTGATCGCGCTTCTCCCCTTCGCCTGGGTCACGACCTATCGCGGCTACGTGGCTGTGATCATGACCTTGATGCCTCTTTTTTGGGCGATCCTCAACGCGGTGTTGATCTATCTCTGCTATAAGAACATCTGCAAGGAGGGCGACGAGGAGGTGCCGCTTCGCATTTCCCGCTTTGCTTTCGTTAACAAGATCCGCGCCGAGCTGGAGCGCAGGGAGCAGAAGGGCATTGAGGAAACGGTCGAGCATGCCCGCAACAACCGCCGCGAGCATCTGGAGGGCATGGCGCGCAACCGCGAGCTTCGCATCAAATATGCCGAACGTCGGGATAAAATGCAGAAGCACAAAAACGAGAAAAAGAAAAAAAGATAATTTTTTTGGCTTTTTTTCAAAAATCACTTGACACTTACCTTACGTCAGATGTTATGATCAGGATGTATCGCTTGAAAGGAGTGGTAAAAAGGTGAAAAAAAACGTAAAGACCGTTCTTCCTTTTGGACTGTTGATCGCGTCTCTGTTTTTCTTCTTCAATCCGAACATTCAACTGGTGGATCTGCTGCCCGATCTGTTTGGCTACGTTTTGCTTGTGACAGGGCTTCGGTTTCTTGCCGATATGAATGAATCAATCAATGAGGCGAGAGTCAGATTCCAGAAGATGTTTTACGTAGAGATCGCCAAGTTCATTGCGCTTTTGCTGGCGTTTGGCGGTCTGGTCTCCCCGCAGGAGCAGTCCACCTATATTTTGCTGGCAACGCTTTGCTTCTGCGTCATCGAGCTGCTGATCTTGATCCCCGCCACACGGGCGTTGTTCGCGGGAGGTATGCAGCTGGCGATCAAGTTCGGCAGTGAGGCAATATTCAAAACATATCAGCGTCCCTTGCCCAAGGAGCCTTCACGGGGGGGTCGAAACGCGAAGCAAAGACGCGCCTTTGAAAAACGGGTAGGCAGGATCCGTTACCGGAACGGCCTGCGCCGCTGTGCCTTGGAAAAACTGCAAACGCTTACATTGATCTTTGTGGCAATCAAGCCGCTCATGGCGTTGATTCCCGAATTTTCCGCTCTTTCCGGCACCGAGTACAACGAGGGATTGGTCGATTTTTATGACTTTATCACGCTGTTCCGCGGATTTGGCGTTCTCTTGCTGTTGCCTTTTTCCGTCTATTGGGTCGTCCGTGTGATCCGCTTTTTGCGATCTCTGCGCCGTGATACCGCCTTTGTCGATGCCTGCCAGACCTACTATCGCACGGATATCCTGCCCAAAACCGAGTTGTTTATTCAGCGCGCAGTCAAGGCGGGGCTGAGTCTGTTGGGACTTGGCATGGTCTTCTCGGTGGATTTCTACGTGGACTATTATAACATCATGCCGGACATTCTTTGCGCCGCTTTGGTGATCTGCGGCGTGCTGGTGCTTCGCCGCTATCTGACCGCGTGGAGACCTGTTGTTTTCTGTGCCGCGGCATACGGCGTGATGACGCTGGTGTCCTCGGGACTTACCGTCTGGTTCAATACCGCGTACTATTTCAACGCCATCTACAAGGATGCCGAGGCTGCCGCCGTCTATTACTCGGCAGGTGCGGCAACGGTTTTGGAGAATCTTCTGTTTTTGGCGATGCTGTGGTTCCTGACCCGTCTGATGTGGGAGATGATCGTCAGATATTCCGGCTTTTCCGTCACCTCTGCGGCAGACCCTTCCTCCTCCGAGCGGGTGCGCCGTGTACATCTGCATTTGCAAAAAACAATGCACATATTCCTCGGCGGTGCGCTGGTCTGTGCCATGACAGGTGTCATGTATGAGTTTTTGAAGCCTACCGTGCCCTATATGTGGATGATCGATTTTGCCGTTTCCATTGTTTATGTGTACTTGTTCTATCGCTCCACGTGGGAGATCAGTGAACAAGTCGAGTATAAATTCATGCTTTCCTGACCTCTGGTGAATACTTCTGCCGATTCCGACGAATACTGTTTTTGTACCCCAATAGAAAAGGAGAACAAAAATGGAAAACAATCATCAGAATCAGAATAAGATGAACCAGCAGAATCAGCAAAATAACCAGAATCAGCAGAACAATCAGAATCAGCAGAACAATCAGAAGCAGACCAACGATCGGAAGTGATCCGATCAACAAAAGCGGCTCGCGAAATTCGCGAGCCGCTTTTGTAATGTATTTCGATCAGAGATCCAGAAATTCCTTGCGGTAGTTGATACCGAATGCCGTTGCCAGCTCGTCCAGCTGCTTGTCGCTGATGCGGTTGACGATGGGGAAGTGTGCGTATCTGAGATAGAGGTCTGCGCCCTTTTCGACTGTCTCAATCAGACCGAAGGCTTCGTCCATATCCTTACCTGCGCCGTAAATGCCGTGGATCGCCCACAGAACGATGCGGTATTCCTTCATCTTTTCAGCGGTTGCAACACCGATCTCATTGTTGCCGCAGATCATCCAGGGCAGAACGCCGACGCCCTCGGGGAAGACGATGATACACTCGGTGCAGGTGCCCCAAAGGGTGCGGGAGAATGCCTTCTCCTCGAGAGAATGGATGTGAGTCATAGCCAGCGTGTTGGTGGGGTGGGTGTGCATGATGACACGGTTGTTGGGGTCCACACTGAGGCGGGCGATATGGCTCATCAAATGCGCGGGCAGCTCACTGGTGAACTTGCCGCCGTCACGGTAGCCCCACAGCAGCTGTGCGGTGCGACCGTCAGAGGCGATGCGGATCAAACCGAGATTGGTCTCGGGATCGCCTTCCACGTTCTTGAAATACTTGCCCGTGCCGGTCACGAGGAAGTATTTGCCGATCAGCTCGGGCGCGTAGAAGGAAATGGGGATCTCGCGAATGACCTTACCCGTATCCAGATACTCCGCGACGTCCTCCTCGGGGATCAGATAACTGATATTGCCGCCGTTGCGCTCATCCCAGCCGAGACGGTACATGTTGCTGCATGCACTCTGCATTTCTTTGATAAAGGGTGCTTCCAGAATGTTTTTCATATGATTATACTATCCTTTCCGAAAATCAAACTCTCTTGGAGGTGACGTCACGCTCGTAGGCTTCCACCTCTTCAAACCAATCAAAGCCCTTGACACCCTCGCGGCGGAGATATTCGTCCCATACGTCGCCGAAGGGCAGGGTCTTCATTTCCTCCTGCATTGCCATCAGGCGGGAGAAATTGCCCGCATCCTGCAGTGCTTTCAGCTCGTCATGAGGCATCAGTGCGGCATTGAGAAGCGCCTTCTGCATGTTGCGCGCGCCGACTGCCCATGCGCCGACACGGTTGATGCTGGCGTCAAAGTAGTCAAGCCCGATCAGCACGCGGTCCTCGGCATGATTGCGGATGATCTCCATGGCGATATCCTTGACCTCGTCCTCAAAGAGGACCACATGGTCACTGTCCCAACGGACTGCCTTGGTCACGTGAAGTGCCACCTTGTCAAAGAAGGCAAGCAGAGAAGGGATCTTGTCAGCGACCTGCTCGGTGGGATGATAATGTCCGTTGTCCAGCAGGGCGTTGATGCCGTGAGTCGCGGCATAGCTGAGATAGAACTCGGAGGAGCCGACGGTGTAGGACTCCAGACCGATGCCGAATACCTTGCTTTCTACCGCATCGACGATGTAAGCGCTGTCATATTTATCGGCATAGATCTGATCCAGGCTGTCTTTGAGGCGGAGTCTGGGGGTAAGTCTGTCCGCGGGCGCGGTCTTCAAACCGTCGGGGATCCAAAGGTTGCACAGACAGGGAGAGCCCTGCTTCTCACCGATATAAGCGGCGATCTTGCGGCTGGCGCGGCAATGGCGGATCCAGAAGTCACGAACCTCTTTGTTGGGGTGCGAGAGGGTCAGACCGTCTGCCTGCATGGGGTGAGAGAAGAGAGTGGGGTTGAAATCCAACTTTACGTTATGTGCGGCGGCATACTCCAACCAAGCGTCGAAATGCTTGGGCTCGATGGCGTCACGCGCCACGGGTGTGTCGGAGATGGCGTAGATGGCGTGAAGATTGATGCGCTTGGTGCCGGGCACCAGAGAAAGGACCTTCTCAAAATCCGCCATCAGCTCGGCAGCGTTGCGCGCCTTGCCGGGGTAGTTTCCGGTGGTCTGAATGCCGCCGGTCAGAGCACCCTGGGATTCAAAGCCGTTGATATCGTCGCCCTGCCAGCAATGGATCGAAACGGGAATGCGGCGGCACAGCTCAATGGCGGCTTCCGCATCCACGCCTGCCTGCGCGTAACGGGCTTTGGCGTATTCAAAATTTGTCATAAAAACCTCCTGCGGGCGGCAGATGACCGTTTGTCGCCCGATCTTTTTTGCTGATTCTATTATATCGTATTTTCCTCTTTTTGTCCATATCCTTTCGAAAGATTGACAATAAAAAATAAATATGCTAAAATATGTACATAAAAGAACAAATTCAAGCAGACAGAGAAGGAGTGTTCATGTTATGCTGACGCTGGAACGGCAAAATGAGATATTGGAATATCTGAAACAAAAAAAGACCGCCACGGTCCGTGAGCTGGCGGCGAAGCTGTATGTGAGCGACGCGACTATCCGAAGGGATCTTGGGGAGATGGAGACGTTGGGGCTTTTGCGGCGCAGTCACGGCGGTGCGGTGCTGTTGGAGAAAAATCGCGACGAGCTGTCGGTGCTTGTTCGCATGGAACAGAATGCCGATGCCAAACGGGTGATGAGTGAGCTGACCATCCCGCTCCTTGCCGATTGCGCCTCAGTGTGGATGGATTCCAGCTCTACCGTTCATTTTTTGAGCACTCTCTGGCACCCCTCCCGAAAGATCGTGTTCACCACGGGTGTGCAGACGGCGCTGGAGCTGGCAAAGCTGGCGGATATGCAGGTGCTGATGCCGGGCGGTATGTTGAAATTCCACAGCGATTCGCTGGAGGGAGAGATTACGAGGGAGCAGATGCGCTCTTTCTTTGCCGATGCCATGGTCTGCTCCTGCGGCGGTATCAGCGAAGACGGCGCCGTGACGGAATCGACCCTATCCCAATGTGTGATCAAGCAGGGAATGATGGCGCAATCCGGGCGGCGGATCCTGATCGCCGACCGCTCCAAAATGGGCGAGCACCGCGCCTTTCTGATCGGCTCTTTGCGGGAGTTTGACGTGTTGGTTTGCGATCAGCGTCCCTGCGAGGCGATCCTATCGCTTTGCAAAGAGGGCGGGGTAGAGGTGATCTGGCAGGAGACGGAAGGGGACAGAAGACTTTCCTCGGTACGTGTCTGAGATAAGGAAAGTCCTGTGTCTGCAAGCAATTGCTCCAGCCATTGGCGGCGCAACGAAACGGCGATCCCCTCGGTGAGAAAGGTGCGGATGTCACGCGTCAGCCACCGGATCTGCCGATCGCGGAAATGTGCCGCGTATACTGCCTGCATCCGCTCGTGAAGAATCTCGTCGCGCTGTGCCGCGCAAAACAGCAGCATGTCGGGGGAGAGAAATGCGGTGAGCAGATCCAGGACCTGCGCAAAGGTCTCCCCGTTTTGCTTTCCGCCGGCGAGCAGGCGGGAGAGGCTGGCGAAATCTCCGCGCCGAACCTCGCCGTGATGCAGGATCCACCCGCTGTGACGCTCGCGGTCGGTGATGATGGCAACGCGTTGTTCGTCCTGTCCGATGCCCTGTGCCTCGGCGGCGCGGACCAGCGCCTTGCCGATGTCCTCTTCGCAGGAAACGGACAGACCGAGGATCGCGCGAATATCGCCGCGAAACGCCGCACGGTCAAGAAGCGGATGATCGGTCAGAAGGGCGCAGGAAATGATGCGGTCGCCCAAGTCGGCAGAGGTCTTTTGTGCGCGAAGCAAAAAGGCGTGCAACTGCTCGGATAATTCGCGGTCCGGTGTGAGAGGTGTACGCAGGGATTGCAGGAGGTGCGCGGCGGGCGTGATGACGGAGAAAATCGCTTCCGCTTCATCCACGTAAAGAACGGTGAAGAGGGCAGAGGGCGAAAAGGTGAAGACGGTGGGCGTTCTGCCGCGCTCGGCGGTGGCGAGATGCTTTTGAGAGAGTATCCCGTAATCCAGCAGGCGGTCGATGATCTTGCCCACGGTGGTCAGACTCAGGTCGCAACGGCTCGCCAGCTCGCTTCTTGAAAGCTGTCTTTCACGAGACAGTGCCTCGATCACCGCGAGAATGTTTTCCTTCTTAATATGAAGATAGCTTCTGTCCATGACTCTCCTCCCGTTCCGCACACACTGTCCCATATTTTACCATTTTAAAAGAGCTTTGTCAACCGCTCGGAGAAAAAATCCCGAAAAAAGCGGGAAAGGGTTGCAAAAAGCCGTTTCCCGTTGTATAATGAATGTAATTCCCGAGTGGCACGAGGCGCATACACGACCGGGAAGGCTGTAGATTTGAAAAAAATTTTTTTCAACGGCATTTGTGCCCGGGCGGCTGAACGCCGTCATTTCGGAAAAACGAAACCGTCACAAAAGAAAGTCAGCAGAAAGGAATGGTTATACATATGAGAAAAATCGGTATCAATATCGGATTGAAGCGCGGTCTGGATATGGACGAATGCATCAAAAAGATCAAGGAGCTTGGCTTTGATGCGGTATTTACCGGTGTCCCGCCGATCAAGCAGATCCCTGCCATCAAGGCGGCACTGGAGGAGAACGGTCTGGAGTGGGAGACCCTGCACGCGCCGTTCGGGCATATGAACGATATGTGGCTGGAGGGCGAAGCGGGCGACATCATGCTGCGCGAGCTACTCAACTGCGTGGATTGCTGTGTACTTGGCGGTGTCAAGATCGCGGTCGTTCATCTTTCGTCGGGGGATAACGCGCCTCCCGTGACCGATATCGGTCGCCGTCGCTTCACGGAGTTGGTGGAGTATGCCGCCACCAAGGGCGTTACCGTCGCTTTTGAAAATCAGCGCAAGCTTGCCAATCTTGCCTGGGCAATGGAGACATTTCCCGCAGGCTCCAACGTCGGTTTTTGTTGGGATTGCGGACACGAGAGCTGCTTTACGCCGGGCAGAGAATACATGCCCATTTTCGGCAATCGCCTGATCTGTACCCATATTCACGATAACCACGGTATCTATAACGGCGACGATCATATGCTCCCCTTTGATGCTTCCATGGACTTCGAGCGGGTTGCACGCCATATCCGTGAGAGCGGCTATGAGGGCTCGCTGATGCTGGAGGTCGGTCCCGGCGCTCACGAGGTCTATCAGAATCTGACTTGGGAGGAATTCTTTGAGCGCGCCGCCGTTGCGGTCAAGCGTCTGCGTGATCTGGTGGACGGTTCTGCGGAAACGTGAAAAAAGCAGAAAAAACGCTGAAAAAATTCAGAAAAAACTATTGACAAACAAGGCGATTCATGGTAAAATAGTATGCCGCTTAAAACGGGCCTTTTTTAAGTGTGTCCAAAAGACACCGCCCGCATAGCGAGTCTTTGTAAGAAAGTGAGGTGCTTTCCATGTTTGCAGTTATCGAAACCGGCGGAAAGCAGTACAAGGTTAACGAGGGAGACATCATTTTTGTTGAGAAGCTCGACGTTAACGAGGGAGACACAATTACTCTGGATTCCGTAAAGGCAATCTGCAACGGTGACAGTTTTGTAGCTGGCACGCCCAACGTTGCCGGTGCCAAGGTTACCGCTCAGGTCCTGAAGAACGGTAAGAACAAGAAGATCTATGTCATGAAGTATAAGGCAAAGAAGAACGAGAAGAAGAAGATCGGTCACAGACAGCCCTATACCAAGCTTCAGATCACCACCATCGAGGGTTAATTCTCTCAAACAGAGAACCGTGTTATGACGAAGATCGTTTTTTACAGAAGCTCGGGTATTTTTTACGGCTTTGAAGAGCAGGGTCATGCCGGCTACGGGTATGAAGGCAACGATGTTCTGTGTGCGGCGCTGTCCGCCATGACCATGTTGATCGTGAATGCCGTAGAGGTCGGTTACGCTTCGGACGTTGATTACGAGATCGACGAGGGCGCAACCAGGATCCGCGTTCGCGCCAAGGCGGCGTTGCCGCAGTTTGAGGCGGATGAAAAGAAGAGATACGCGGTATCGGGTCTGTTCTTGTCATATTACTACCAGCTGAACGATCTGCTGGAGGAATATTATGACTTTCTGGAAGTGGAAGTCAAAGACGTGGATTATCAGTAATTCAAAAACGAAAGTCAAATCGGTCACACTAAATATTTACGGAGGTACAGAAACATGTTCAGACTCAGTTTACAGTTCTTTGCTCATAAAAAGGGTGTAGGTTCTACCAAGAACGGCCGCGACAGTGAGTCCAAGAGACTTGGTGTCAAGAAGGCAGACGGTCAGCCCGTTATCGCCGGCAACATCATCGTTCGTCAGCGTGGCACTGCCATCTGGCCCGGTAACAATGTCGGTCTCGGCAAGGATCATACCATCTACGCTCTGATTGACGGTAAGGTCAAGTTTGAGGCAAAGACCAAGGATAAGAAGCAGGTCAGCGTTTACGCAGACTGATTTCTGTCGGTTACAAAAACAGCAGGGTTCCTGTAAGAACAGGGGCTCTGTTGTTTTTTTGTTCCAAGGAGATCCGCGCAGAAAAAATTTGTTCAAAATGATTGTATTATATTGACTTTTTAATATACACATGGTACAATATTTCCATAAATAACATCATTCCGATAAGAGTATGATGTTTGGAAAGGAAGCATAATTATGAAGATAAAATCCACGATGATCGTGCTGTCTGTTTTGTTGGCGGCACTGGTGGTCGGACTTGGCTTTGCAATCGCTACCCATGGCGCACCTATTGGCGCGGTACCTCCGTCTGATGACGATGCCACTTCCAATACAACAACGACCGGTGACGAAAATGCAACCGAGCCACCCGTTGAAACGGTAAGTCCTTATGACGTCAATGGCTATCTGAAGGATGATCTTCCCGAAGATCTGGACCTCAATCAGGAAAAGGTTACGATCCTGTACGACTCCCACAGCTATGCGCAGGAATTTGAGTCCGAGGGAATTACGGGCGATCTGATCAATGATGCGATCTATAACCGTAACGAGACGGTGTCCAGCCGTTTGAATGTCAACATGCAGTTTGTCGGTATCAACGGGCGTAACGATACCAGCGGCTTTACGGCAGCGGTCAACAATGACGTCCAGTCCGGTGCGGCAGAGTATGATATCATCGGTACGTACAGCCAGCTGCCCGCAGCCTTCGCCATGAGCGGCTCGATCGTTGACCTGATGTCTTTGGAGTACCTCAACTTTGATCAGCCCTGGTGGCCCGCTACCATGGTAGAGCAGGCGAGCATTCAGAATCACCTGTATTTCTGTACCGGTGATATCTCCACCAACCTTCTGTGGATGATGCACGTTGTCTTCTTTAACAAGGATATGATCAACGCCTTGAAGCTTGAGGATCCTTATACGCTGGTGGACGACATGAAGTGGACCGTGGATAAGATGTTTGAGATGACCAAGGGCGTCTACGAAGATCTGAACGGTAACGGCATCGCCGACAGCGCTGACCGCTACGGTATGACCCTTTATACCCAGTCCCTGGACGCAAACTTCGCTTCCGCAGGTCTTGTCTGCGTAGATAAGGACGAGCAGGGATATTTCAAGATCGCCGATTCTCTGTCAAGTGAGAAGACGGTGAACCTGCTGACCAAGTTCTGCGAATGGGTCCATGAGTCCGGCGACGTAATTCACGATACCTCTACGGGCGTTCGTGCCGTAATGGGTGAGGGACGTTCGCTCTTTATCGAGGACCGTGCCTTTGTGGCAAAGGATCACCTGGTAGGGCAGGATATGTTCGGCTACGGCATCATGCCCGCGCCTGCATATGACAGTGAGCAGGAAGGTTACATTACCAACGTTGGTTATCCTCACAATATCTACTGTATCTCCAGCGGTATCTCCGCAGACCGTATGAACCGTGCGGCTGCAGTGCTGGAATGTCTGGCATCTGAGGGTTACCGTCAGGTCACGCCCGCACTCTTTGAGACGACCATGAAGGTCAAGTATGCGGAAGACGAGAAGACCTCCGAGATCTATGATATGATCAAGACCAACATCGATTTTGACCCTGCGCGTATTTACGTCAAGGAATTTGGCGCCGACCTTGCGAGCCTTTTCAAGAACAGCGTCATTCAGAATTCCACCGCATGGGCATCCAGAATCAAGGCTGTTATGAATGTGGCAAGCAAGAAGTGTGCGCAGATCAACAGCACGCTGGGCGGTTGATCCGAGCTGTGATGAACGAAAGGAGTTCATTATGAAAAAGATTATTTCTATGTGCATCGTGTTTGTCATGCTGTTTGCATTGGCAATTCCGGCTGCTGCCGATACCCTGTTGATCGCGCCTGCCCCTTCCTCGCTTCCCGCAAAGTGGGACGGCACGGTTGCGACAGCATTTGGCGGCGGTACCGGTACCGAAGCAGATCCTTATCTGATCACCAACGCGCAGGAGCTTGCGCTGATCGCGAAAAACGTCAATGAGACGACGACCGATTATTTGGGCGTATATTTCAAGCAGACAGCGGACATCAATCTGGAGGGTGCTGCTTGGGAAGCCATCGGTCACAGCAAATCCGGTATATCGTTCAAGGGTGTTTACGACGGTGGGAATTATACCATTTATAATATTCTGAACACACCCATCGATCCCGCGGATGTATCCACCAAGATCTACAACGGTCTGTTTGGTTGGATCGCGGATCCTGCGGTCATTCAGAACGTAAAGATGGTTGGCGGTTCGGTTACAGGTACCAAGTACGCGGCTGCGATCGTTGGCTTTATGAACGGCGGTACCGTATATAACTGTGTTTCCGATATCGACGGTATATACGGCTTCCAGTCCGGCGGTGTTGTCGGCCGTGCGGAAAAAGGCGAGAAGAACGTGATCAAGGGTTGTATCAACCATTCCCCCGTGGCTGTTCCCGCCGATATGGCCCCGCAGACCAGCGTCTTTCTGGGCGGTATGGTTGGCGCGGCGGGTAATACCGAGATCCTCTATTGTGCGAATTACGGTGACATTACCTCCAATAACGGTACCTCCTACAGTGTTGCCGGCGGTATCATCGGTATTCAGGGCGCATCCAGTGGAACGGTCCTGATCGACAACTGTATGGATATGGGTAACATTACCGCTGTGCAGGGCGCTGCCAAGAACGTTGGCGCGGGCGGTATCGCAGGTAAGGCGGCGCACGTCAGCTTCTCCGAAATCTACAATTGCTTTACCGCAGGAAAGTACACCAGTGATAAGGAAAATTCCGCAGGCGGTATCGCAGGTTATGTCGACGGTGCCAAGTTTGTTACCGCTGATAATCTGTACACCTCTTTCGAAAAGATTTCCGGTGCCGATGAAATGGGACAACTGGCGAACACGAAGATCCTGAAGCTTGAGGAAATGAAGGGGGCCGCGGGTATCGAAAAGATGGGTCTGAACAGTGCTTGGAGCGCTGAGGCGGATATGTTGCCGATGTTTGACGTAGCCAAGATCGAGGCGGCAGAGAAGGAAGCCACTGAAGTGACTACAACGGCTGAAACCACCACGGTTACTACCCCGGAAATGACCACGACCGTTCCCGCAACCGAAACGACTGCGGCTACCACGCCTGCAGAGACGACCACGGTAGCCGAAGTGACCACCACTGCCTCGCCCACAGAGGGGGAGAGCTCGGAAACGGAACAGACGCCCGATACCGATGATGCTGTGGTGGAAACCAGAGACAACACCGTTTTGATCGTGATTCTGAGCGTTGCGATCGTAGCCGTCATTGGTGCGATGGTCGGTGTGATGGTCGTGTCCAAGAAGAAGGCATGATCTGATATCGTATATCATAAAAGGCGGTCCGACTCTTTGTGAGTCGGACCGTTACTTTATACGGCGTAAAGATTCAGATCCCATGCGGGAACATAGGGGAAGCGTCGCAGATACAGTCGGTAATCGGGGCGCATGCGGTGCAGCTGCAGCGGTAGGGCGTAAAGATCCTCGCTGCGGTGATAAACGGAGAGCAGAAGCTGGGGGCGGTGTTGCGCGATCGTCTGTTCCGAGCCGATCAGTGCCTCCCGCTCGGCACCCTCCACATCGTATTTGATGAAGTCTACCGGGGCACCGCTTAAGATGTTGTCCAGTGAATTGACCTCGGTGTCCACCGTTTTGGCGGATTTCCCGTGCAGTCCCGCATTGCGGTTTCCGCTGGCGTCAAAGGGTAGAACGTCCTTGTGAGACCACGCGCCTGCGGCAAAGCATTGAACGCGGCACCGCGTTTCCTCGGCGGCATATGCCTCCAGCTTTCGGAAGTTCCGACGGTCCGGCTCCATGGCGTATACCTTCTTCAAAGCGAGGGCATGGGGCAGAAGCGCGCGGATGGTGTCGCCGTTGTAGGCACCGAGATCCGCATAGGCACGGTAGCGGTCCGGGGTGAGAATGTGGCGCATGACCTCTGCGGGGTTGCTTTCCGCTGCCCTCAGGTGGCGGATGTCGCCGCTGATCTTATAGGAGAGGACCTCGCGGAATACGCGGTGGGATTCTTCGTCGGAGAGAAGCCGGTCGGCTTCCTCCAGCTCGGCGAGATGGCGGCGGTAAAAAGCGAGATCAAAGAGGGAGTTGCCGCAGACGGGAACATCGGGAGCGTACAGCTCGGTCTCCGAGGCGATGCGGTAAAAATTTGCCATCACGTCGGGCAGAGAGGAGGCGAAGGAGAGCAGAACGATAAACTGCCCCGCGCCGTATTTCTCCACCATGTCCGCATAGTGCATGACCTGCTTGCCGTGAAAGCAGTGCCCGCGGACAAAGCCGTCGCTGGCAAAAAAGTCGCGGACGGTGATGCCGAAATGCTCACAAACTGCCAATATTTTGTCGGCACCGTTGCCCATGCCGTACATGACGATGGGCTTGTCCGTCCGTGCAAGATATTGCCAGAGATCGGTTTCAAATTCAGGCAGACTCATATCTTCAAAAACCTCTTGGCGTTATTGTAGAAAATATCCTCCAATTCGCTCTCCTCGAGCCCCAATTCCAGCAGGCGGCGGATCTCGTCCCTGTAGCGCATGACGGGATAGTCCGTGCCGAACATGACGCGGTCCGTTCCCAATTTGCGGATCAGGCGGAGGGCGTGATCGGGCTCGATCGCCCACAGTGCGCTGGAGGTATCAAACCAGACGTTGGGGATCCCCGCCAGCATTTCCGCCTCTTCGAAGGCGCGATGACCGCCCAGATGCGCGGCAACGACCTCAAGCCGTGGGAACTGCTTCAGCACGCGACACAGCTTGCGCGCCTCGGAGAAGCGGTATTGCGGGCGCCAATCGCCGATGTGGAAATAGATCGGCATGCGGCCCTCTGCCAGCTCATAGAGACGGAGCATACGGGGGTCATCGATGTCTACCTCCTGAATATCCGGGTGGATCTTGATGCCGCGCAGTCCCATTTTTTCCACACGGTCAAGCTCTGCCGCGAAATCGGGAAAGTCCTGATGCATGCCTGCAAAACCGACGGTCTCAAAGCCGTGAGAACGGGACAGCGTGACAAGGGAGGCGATTCCGTCATTGACCTTAGGGACCTGGTGCGCGTTGGTCGCCACCGAGAAGAGGAGAAAGCCCTTGACGTTGTAGGGCAGGGCGCTTTCCTCCAGATCGGCGTAGGTGCCTTTGCCTTCTACCACGAATTCGTAAAAGGCGCCCAGGTTTTTGCATGCCTTCTCCGCGATGCGTTCGGGGTAGGTGTGTGTGTGAATATCAAAAATTGGGAAATTCTTCATGAAAATACCTCTGAAAAACAGAATTGACAATGGCTCGCGGTTGTGCTATAATGAACGTAACCAATAATATCCAAAGGAGATACTGCGATGGATTGCTTGTTCTGTAAGATCATTGCGGGAGACATCCCGTCCAAAAAAGTGTATGAAAACGAATACGTGTATGCCTTTCTCGATATCAACCCGATGGCACCGGTGCATATTCTGGTGGTTCCCAAGGTGCATATTGCCTCTGCCGACGAGGTAAGTGCCGAGAACAGCGCGTATGTGGCGCGAATTTTTGAAGCCATTCCGCAGATCGCCGCCGAGGCGGGACTTGCCAACGGCTACCGTGTGATCACCAATATCGGCGCGGACGGCTGTCAGAGCGTGAAGCATCTGCATTTCCACGTTCTTGGCGGAAAGCAGTTGCCCGATCAGATGGCTTGAGCCTTTGCAAGCACAAATAAAAAAGACAATGGGGCGTCTTTACCGGATCGGTCGAGATGCCCCTTTGTTGTATTTCCTTATTTATTTCCGCCCATGAACTCGTCGTAGATGGCACGAATGGCTTTTTCGAAGTCGGTGTCCTCTACGCCAATGATGATATTGATCTCACTGGAGCCCTGGTCGATCATGCGAATGTTGATATCTGCCTTGGCAACGGCGCGGAGTGCTTTGGCGGCACAGCCCTTGGCCTTGACCATACCTCGACCGACCACGGCAACCAATGCCAGACCGTCTTCGATGGTGATGCTGTCGGGCGAAACGCGGCGGTTGATGGCGGCGATGATCTTTTCACGCTTGCCCTCCAGGGCGGAGGTGTTGAGCAGAACGCCCATGGTGTCGATACCGGAGGGGAGATGCTCGAAGGAGATGTCGTAGTCCTCCAGAACCTCCAGCACGCGGCGACCGAAGCCGATCTCGGAGTTCATCATATCCTTTTCGATGTTGATGACGGAGAATCCTTTCTTACCGGCAACACCGGTGATGATCTGGCTGGCATCCTTGGCGCTGGGCACGATCATGGTGCCGGGAGCCTCGGGTTTGTTGGTGTTGCGGATATTGATCGGGATGCCTGCGTAGCGAACGGGGAAGATCGCGTCCTCATGCAGAACGGTGGCGCCCATATAGGAGAGCTCACGGAGCTCACGGTAGGTGATGACATCGATGGTGCAGGGATGGTCAATAATGCGGGGGTCTGCCATCTTGAAGCCGGAAACGTCGGTCCAGTTTTCATACAGATCGGCGGAAGCGGCGCGGGCGACCAGAGAGCCGGTGATATCGGAGCCGCCGCGGGAGAAGGTCTTGATGGTGCCGTTGGGCATCACGCCGTAGAAGCCGGGAATGACAGCATGCTCGTGCTTTTTCAGCTCTTCACGAAGCACGCTGTTGGTGGTCTCCTCGTCAAAGGAGCCGTCCTCCTTGAAGAAGATGACGCTCTCCGCATCAATGAAAGCGAAGCCGAGATATTTTGCCAGAATGATACCGTTGAGGTACTCGCCGCGGCTGGCGGCATAATCGCGCCCGGTGCCGTGCTTCATGGCGTTTTTGACGTATTCCAGCTCACCGCTCATGTCGAAGGACATACCCAGATCGCGGATGATCCCGGTGTAGCGATCTACGATGTTTTGATAATATTCATCGATATCTTCATGCTTTTTGATCATTTCATAGCAATGATACAGCATGTCGGTGACCTTGACGTCATCCGAAAAACGCTTTCCGGGAGCGGAGGGAACGACGTAACGGCGTGCGGGGTCTGCCTTGATGATGTCGGCGACCTGACGGAAATGATCGGCATCAGCCAAAGAGCTGCCGCCGAATTTGACTACTTTCAGTTGCATGTGAGTGCATCCTTTCTGTCGATATATGCAGCACGGTCAGGCTTTCTGACCGCTGATATGCAAAAATAAAGAGAGATATTTGAATACCTCTCTTTATTATATGTTTTTTTGGGCTGTATGTCAAGAGGTCGGACGGAAAATAAGGGATATGCACGAAAAATTTTGGAAAAATCCCGCCGGAGTTGACATTATGCAATGAAAATATGGAGGTATCTCATTGTCCGGCGGGGGCGTTTTCCAAAGGTGATGCCGTTCAGACTTCTGCACCGTGCGGATGTCTGCGGCTGTGTCGCGGAGGTCATTGTCCGTGATCCTCCTGCTCGCCGTCTCCGGCAAGGTATCTCTTTGCCTGGGTGGAGAAAAGCTCGTAATACTTTCCGTGCTGTTCCATCAGCTCATGGTGGGTGCCTTCCTCAATGATCTCGCCGTATTCCAATACCACGATCTTGCTGGCAACGGTCGCGCTGGATAGGCGGTGAGAGACGAAAATGGTCATTTTGTCCTTGCGCAGGCGGTCAAACTGGTTGTAGATCTCCTGTTCCGCCATCGGGTCAAGCGCGCTGGTCGGCTCATCCAGGATCAGCACGTCGGAGTCGGCGTAGAATGCACGCGCCACGGCGAGCTTCTGCCATTGACCGCCCGAAAGCTCCAGACCGTTCTGCTCGAAAATGCGCATCAGCGGCGTATCGTAGCCGTCGGGGAGCTTACTGATATATTCATCCGCGTTTGCCTCGGTGGCGGCGCGGCGGATATCTTCGTCCTTGTGCTCCTTATGGAAGTTTCCGAAGGCAATGTTTTCCTTGACGGTAAAGGCATATTTACCGAAGTCTTGGAAAATGATACCGAAAATGCTGTAGAGATCCTTGACGTCGTAGTCCCTCAGATCCTTGCCGTCCAACAGGATCTGTCCCTCGGTGGGATCATAGAGACGGGTCAGAAGCTTGATCAGGGTGGTCTTGCCGGCGCCGTTCAGTCCTACCAGCACCATCGTTTCGCCGGGACGGAGGGTGAGGTTAATGTCCTTCAGTACGTCACGCTCAGTACCGGGATAACGGAAGCTGACGTGAATGAACTGAATGGTGTGAGAAACACCGTGCGCTACGCGCTCCGGTTTTTCCAAACGGGGTACCACAGTCTGCTTTTCTTCCATGAAGGAGATCAGGTTGTCGATAAACAGCGTTCCCTCATAGATGGTGGCGGAGGTGTTGATCAGCGTGGATACGTTCGTGGCAATGCTGGTCAGTGCGCCGGTGAACAGGGAATAGTCACCGATGCGGATGCGGCGGGTGAACACTTGAAAGGCGATCATGGCGAAGAAGACACACCGTGTCAGAGCAGAGATCAGCGTGATGACCACGTGCCAGGTGTTTTCGGTGATGATCAGCTTTTTGAGTCCCGCGTAATAATGTTTGAACACGGCACGATACCGATCGATGAAGGTATCCGCCAGATCAAACATGCGGATCTCCTTGACGATATCCTTATTGGTTACGGTAGAGGTATAATAGTTCATCTGGCGACGGTCCTTGGAGCGGAAACGCATGTAGCTGAAATGCTTGCGCCGATAGATGAAGCTGACGATGGCGGAGGGGATGGAAATGCCGATCATGATCAGTGCCGTCCACCACATGCCCGGCGCGGTTGCCAGAATGATGATGTAGGATACCAGACTGATGGAAGTGGAGACGATGGAAAAGGTGGAGGAGAGGATCTGAATGGGACGGTTGCCTGCCTCGCGGTTGGCATTTTCCAGCTTTTCGTAAAAGGCGGGCATGTCAAAGGATGCGAGGTCCAGCTCCTTGGTCTTTTCCATGATCATCATTTTGACCTGCTCCACCACCAGCTCTCCCGAAATACGCGTTGCCGCAGAATTGATGCGGTTGATGATCTGTGAGAGGATGCGGTGGATAAAGAAGAAGATCAGCAGAAGGAAGACATCCGAATGAAGGAAGTCAGCGGCGATCTCCGTGCCGGTGTACGCGGTATAGGCATCCTGCAATTCATTGAGGATACTTTTCGAGATCAGTGAGCCGATAACGGGGGAAAGACCCTCAAACAGGGCAATAAAGCTCATGACGAAGAGGATCCACGGACCCGTCTTCCAGACCAACTTGAAAATATAGAACAAGCGGGAGAAAAAACCGCCGAGAAGCTCCTTCAAAAATCGCGGCACGTCGCCGATCGATTTGGGCTTTTCAACGCTTTTGTATTCAAAATGACCTCTGCCGGGAGGTCCGAATCCCATAGGACCCATAAAAACCTGCCTTTCTGCGAGAAAAAATAAGCGTGGCTCTTGATTTTCTCGCCGATATCATGTAAAATATGTGGTGCGGATCATTCCTTCTGTGAGAGGATCCGTTCAAGAAGCTCGGAAAGAAGCTCCTTTTCGCTCTCACTCAGGACCGAGAGCAGTGCATCCGCGGTTTGTCTGCGATGCTCCGCCAGCTCCGCCTCCCGCGCGCGTCCTTCCTCGGTCAGATAGACCAGCGTGCCGCGCTTGTCCTGTGGGTTTGGCTTGCGGCAGATCCATTGGCGCTCTTCCATTTTGGCGAGTGCCTCCGAAAGCGATTGCGGGCGGATGTTTACCATGTCCGCCAAGGCGCTCTGCGAGATGCCGTCTCCCTCATGGACCAGCTTGGATAGGATACGACCCGTGCCTTGGTGACCCGGCACGGCTTTGGCATCCTCCTGAGCGGGGATACCTCGGCGATACCGCGCGGTGACGCGCTGGATTTGACGCATCAGTTCGTCATTACTCATGGTGGGTTCCTTTCTTTGGTGATTCGGTACCTTATTATCAGTTACCTTACTATTTGGATTATAACATATTGACAGGTACCTGTCAATACTTCAGCAGATATTTTGCGAAAAATTATTTTACACAGCAGAACGGAGAAGATAAAATGAAGCACTCGGCTTTTGGTGCGGCAGACATTTTGCTGCCGGATTTCGATCGTGTCAGCGGAACGCAGTGGTCTGTCGTTGCCTGCGATCAGTTTACCAGTGAAAAGGCATATTGGGAGAAGGCAGAGGAAACGGTAGGGGAGAGCCCCTCAACCTTGCGTATGATCCTGCCTGAAGCATACCTTGCGGAGACCGAAACACGCGTCCCACAAATCAATGAAACGATGCGGGACTATTGTGATCGCGTTTTGTGCAGCCATCCCGACTCCATGATCTATCTGGAGCGGTTGCAGTCGGACGGAACGGTCCGCCGCGGGATCATCGGCAAGGTGGATCTGGAGGAGTATGATTATCGCAAGGGCTCGCAGTCGTCGATCCGCGCGACGGAGGGGACCGTGCTGGAGCGTATTCCGCCCCGCGTGGCAGTCCGCCGCGGCGCCGTGCTGGAGCTGCCTCACGTGATGCTCTTGATCGACGACCCGCACCGCACCGTCATAGAGCCCATTGCGGCGCGTGCCGGGAGCCTTGCGGTGGCGTACGACTTCGATCTGATGTTGAAGGGCGGTCACGTGTGCGGCAGATGGCTGGACCGTGCCGCGCAGGCGGAGATCGAGAAGGCGTTGACCGCGTTGGTCGCCCCCGAGCAGCTTGCCGAGCGCTACGGAGACGCGGCGCTGTCGCCCCTGTTGTTTGCTGTGGGTGACGGAAATCACTCGTTGGCATCTGCCAAGGAGGCATATCGGGAGATCCGTGAACAGATCGGTGAGGAGGCGGCGAAGCAGCATCCCGCCCGTTACGCGCTGGTGGAGATCGTCAATCTCCACGATGAGGCGCTGTCCTTCCAGCCTATTTACCGCGTGGTCTTCGGTGTTGACCCGCAGTCGTTGCTGTCTGAGCTTCAGACCTATGCGGCAGGACTGCAGGGCGAAATGGCGGCACAAAAGGTGGCGTACGTTGGTCAGGGACTGTCCGGTGAGATCGTTTTTGCTAACCCTGCCCGCCAGCTGACGGTAGGTACCCTTCAGGATTTTTTGGACCTGTACGTGCAAAGATACCCCGGGGCAGAGGTGGATTATATCCATGGAGAAGGTTCGGTCCGCGTCCTTTCCGACCGCCCGGATGCCATCGGCTTTTTGTTTGACGGCATGGGGAAGGACCAGCTCTTCCGCACCGTGATCTACGACGGGGCGCTTCCCAGAAAGACTTTTTCGATGGGACATGCCGAGGATAAGAGATATTATCTGGAAGCAAGAAGGATCAAGGCTTGAAAAGATCCGTCGTTGTAACGGAATTTGTGCCGTGACGGCGAAGTGCCGCTATTTGGAAAAATCGAAACCGTTCCAAAAAGCAAGTTGTCAAAAAGGAGCGGCTATCATAATGAAAAAAATCCCGACACAGCGTGTCGGGATTTTTTGAAAATCAGATTATTTGATGATGAACTTATCAAGAGCTGCGAAAAGCTCGTCGGTGTCATCGGCATGTGCGGTCAGCTTGATGGGGCTGAGCAGATCCAGACTGAAAATACCCATGATGGATTTGCCGTCTACGATATAGCGACCGGAAGAAAGGTCCACGTCAATATCGGTAGCGGAAACAATGTTGACGAAATCTCTGACGTCGGCAATGGTGGAAAGGCGGATTTCAACAGTTTTCATAATGATCGCTCCTTTTTTAATAATTTTGCTCGATCTTATTATATCGCAGAAATTTGGGCTTGTCAACACCCCTTTTCAAAATATGGCAGTTGTTCCAAGTGTCGGTGTGTGGACGGCGGGAGCTTTTGTGCTTTTTTCTTGCGCTTTAGGGCAAATGTACGGTTTTACCATGGAACTTGACGCAAAAAAGAGAGCTTTGCTCTTGAAAATAAGAAAAAAATAGAGTATAATATATCTTGGTATACCGTTATGGAAAGGAGGAAAGGGAATTGCTGTTTGCATCTGCCGGCTTTTTGTTTGTTTTTTTGCCGCTGTTTTTGTTGATTTACGCGCTGTCTCCAGACAAGGGGAAATGCGCGGTGATCCTGATCGGCTCGATCGCTTTCTACGTGATCGCCAATTTGAACGCTCCTTTCTCCATTCTGGTGCTTTGGCTGACGGTGCTGTTCCATTTTTTTGCCGGCATGGCACTCTCCCGATGGCACGACCGTATTTTGCTGGTCCTGTTTCTCGCGGTGGATGTGATGGCGTTTTTCTCACTCCGCCTGCTCTGCAATCAAATGCTGCCGCAGTACTATTTTACCTTCCCGGTAGGCGCGTCTCTCTATCTGCTGATGGGAGCTTCTTATCTGATCGAGCATTACCGTGATCCGTCTCTTCGGTCGGACGATCTGGCGCAGGCGGCGCTGTATCTGACCTTTTTCCCGATCATGCTGGCGGGACCGCTGATCCGATTCCGTGATTTTGCGGGGTATATGAAGAACCTTTCCTGTCAAATGGGCAACGTGGCGCGCGGCATGCGTCTTCTGACGGTAGGTCTGATCAAGACCATGGCAGTCGCTGCCGTTTTGACGGAGGCGTACGACAATATCTTGCAATACAGCGATATGCAGGTCAACGTCTGGATCGGCTCCATATCGCTGGTGATGATGTATCTGATCGTGTTCTTCATCTTTTCGGGCTACTCGGACATGGGTGTCGGTATATGCATTATGCTTGGCATCCCGCTCCACCGTGACTATCGGAATCCGTTGCAGGCAACCTCGCCGATGGCGTATCTGAAAGGCTTTTTCGCCAGCTTCTATGCTTTTGTCGAAGCCTATGTGATGGAGCCGCTGGCGCGCCTTGAGAAGCTCCCCATGAAATTACGCCGTGCGCTCGGGCTGACGGTCTATCTTCTGCTTTTGACTCTTTGGTTCCGCGTGGATGCTCGCACGGTGCCGATCGCCCTGCCTCTCCTGATCGCAATCCTTTTGGAGGAGCTGACACCCATCGGATCATTTATCCGAAACCGTCGGCTCGGCAAGCTGATCGGCTGGATATTCACCTTCCTGCTCACCTCGCTCTTCTGGACGGTTCAGCAGCTGGGAAGCTACGGAAATCTGTTTGAGTATATCCGCAATCTGCTGGAGGCGACCGGTTCCTATCAATCTCTTTATACTTACGCCACCTCGATCGGCTTTGACTTTATCATTGTGGCGGTGATCGCACTTTCGATCCTGATGCCTCTGTCCCACAGCGGCAATACACTGGCAGCCCATGCGCCTGCCAAACTGCAAACGCTGGCGGATGCGGTGATCTCCGTGATCCTGCTGACGCTGTTTGTGATGACCCTTGTTTACTTTATGCCCCAATTCCCGCAATATGCGGTGGAGCCTTATTCGTATTTCGTGATCTGACCGACCGGATCTCACGTGAAAGGAGGAACGCCCGATGGATGAAAAACAGATAGCACTGCCGCAGGAGGAGCCGGAGCAGGTCAAACCGCTGGATCTTCTGTACGTTGTTTTCTTCGTGGGTATCCTCCTGACCTTTGCGCTTTACGTGTGCGTCACGATGTTTCTCGGTGCGCAGACCTCCATTTCCGGTTCTTATTGGACGGAAGAGGAGTACCTCATGCCCATGGAATCCTATAATGAGGCATATTATAAAAACGACTCGTTGCGTGAGCTGATCCTCCGTTACGATTACGGACTTTTTGGAAAGGTGAATGATAACAACGTGCTGGTCGGGCGCGAGAATTTCCTGTTTGAGGTGGCGCGCGAGGATAATAATTACAACTATCTGCGTGACTACATCGGAGAGTTTGCCTTCGAGCAGGAGAGCCTTGACAATATCTATAATTATCTGAAGCTCCGCCAGACCGCCTATCATAATCAGGGCGTGGAATATATGATCGTTGTGATCCCCAATGCCCAGACCGCCTATCAGGAATATCTGCCGCAATACATTCAAAGTGCGGCAGGAAAGACACGCCTGGCACAGCTTTCGGAGTATATGCGCTCGAAGGATGATATTACCTTCATCAATCTGACCGATGCGATGCGGGCGGCAAAGACCTCCGGCGTTCTCTATAATAATACGGAGGATTCTCTCAATTCTCTGGGACAGTATTTCGTCTATCAATCCCTGTATAAGGCATTACCCGAGAATATCAAGGCGGGGACGAAGATGGTCGAGTTCGAGGACGTGACGCTTTATACGCACTTTACCGACGGTAAGACATTGGCAAAGACAGCCGGTGTTTCCTCTGTTGTTAAAAACGAGACCATCTCGCTCTCCAACAGTATGGAGTTCAACTATCTGTTGCAGGAGTTGTATCCCAATATTGAGATCACCTATGCGGACCATAATCTCGGCTCCACCAACGCGGGGCAGACGATCCTGCTGGAATTCTCCAACGAGTGGGATAAGATCCAGCTGATGCCGTACTTTTCCACCTCTTTTGATGACGTCGTATATAAAAGTAACCACAATTTCAGTCTGTTGACGGTGGATACGGCACAACCGACGCTGGTGATCCAGTTTATTCATGAATATGAGTTGAGCTCCCTGACCAACAGTAATATCGCCCAGACCTATCATGATGGCTTGACCGCGGGCGAGAACCCCTTTACCACCTCTGTTCCCGAGGTTACGGGGCACGTCTGGTTGGATGATCAGACCGTTTGTCTGACGGGACTGATCGAGGAGGGGGCGTCGCTGACGGTCTCCGGTGATGCCGCCGACGTCCGCACATTGCGCGCGGGAAATAACCGTTTCTTTGCCCGTATTGAAATGGGAGATCTGGAGGAGGTCGTCATTCGCCTGCAGGCAGCCTCCGAGGACAAGAACCGAAGCAAGGTGCTGAAGGTGACGCTTACCAGAGGGGAGCAGGAGATCAAGCCAATTGAGGAGATCACGGTCGGAAGTGATTCCAGACTGTTTGTGACACAAAACGATTACGCGATCCTGCCTGATATCGGTACGCTGTCTGTACTTGAAGCCGAGCTGCGGCAATTCTCGGAACATATTCAAAATCGCAGTTCGTTGAAAAAGACCGAGCTGATCCACGTGGTGATCCCGCAATCGTACGTGGTGTATGCCGATTGCGCGCCTGAATCGGTGCAGGAATCGCTGAAGATGGCGGGAGAGCATCGGAATTTGATGAGCGGTCTGTACGGTGCCTGCGGATGGACGGTGCTGGATCTGACCGAGCCGCTGCAAAGGGAGCGGGGGATCGGCAAGCTGTATGAGCTGACGAAAGACCGCTGGACGGATTACGGCGCCTACGTGGGCTATAAGACTTTGATGTCGCATATCCGCAAGAGCTACCCGCAGATCACGCCCATGTCCTTGGATTCCTATGCGCGTGTGTCTCAGATCACCGCGGGCGGAGAGCTTGCCGCCATGCTTGGATTTGACGCCGCGACGACCACCGAGACCAACGTTCACCTGCTGGTCAACGCGCCCGAGGTATCGTACGTCCAGAGCGGAGCAGGGGAGCTGGATCTGAAGGGGGCCTTTACCACCATGGTGGAAAACAGCGCGCTTCCCATTGCCGTGGTTCTTCGCGACGAGGCAGGAACGGAAATGCTGGAATCGATGGCAAGGCACTTCCGTATCATGATCGTTCTGCCTGAGGGCGAAACGGAGATCAACGATCAGGTGTTGACGCTGTTTGAGCCGGATTACATTATCCGGATTTCCAAGGAAACGACCCCCGGACTGTACGATCTTGGAAATAAGGATCCCAAATAAAAAACGACTCCGCTGAGGTGTTTCCTTGGCGGAGTTTTTTGAAAAAATTTTTTGAAAAAATTCAAAAAAACTATTGACAAAATCCATATTTCGTGTATAATAAAAGTGTACCAAAAAAGTGAACTATGAGCGGTTCGGAAAGGAGGAGCCACCGAATGAAGATCACAAAGGAAGCTGATTACGCCATCCGCTTTGTCTATATTCTGGCAAAAAATCCGGATACAGTGCAGGGAGCTACCCAGCTTTCGCAGGCGGCGGTTACTCCGGAGCGATATACGTTGAAGATCCTGCATAAGCTGAAGCACAAGGGGCTTGTGAAATCGGTGAAGGGCGCGCACGGCGGTTACCGCTTGGCGTGTGAGCCGTCTGAGATCTCGCTGAAGCAGATCATCGAAGCCATTGACGGTGAGATCGCTCTTTCCAAGTGTATGGGAGAGGAACCGTGTACACGTATGGGGCAGGATAAGCAAAGCTGCTGCTTCCACCGAATTTTTTGTACCCTCAGCCGAGAGATGGCTGAGCGACTGTCCGGCATTACCATCGCCGACGTGCTGACCGAGGATGAGTGCGTTTGCGAGGAATGAAATATAAATAAGTATTAAAAATAAAAAATCATTTATTTTGGAGGATCTGAGTTATGAAAAAGTTTGTATGTCCTGTTTGCGGTTATGTTCATGAGGGTGAGTCTGCTCCCGAAAAGTGCCCCGTTTGTAAGGTTCCCGGTTCTAAGTTTACCGAGGTCCAGGGCGAGATGAAGCTGGCTGCCGAGCATGAGTACGGCGTATCTGCCAAGACCGTTAAGAATAACCCCGACATCTCTGAGGAAGACAAGAAGTACATCTTCGAGCAGCTGATGGCAAACTTTCAGGGCGAGTGCTCTGAGGTTGGTATGTATCTGTGCATGGCTCGCATCGCACACCGCGAGGGCTATCCCGAGATCGGTCTGTACTGGGAGAAGGCAGCATACGAGGAGGCAGAGCATGCCGCTAAGTTCGCAGAGCTGCTGGGTGAGGATCTGGAGCCCAACATGAAGGCTACCACCAAGGACAACCTGAAGTGGAGAGTTGATTGCGAGTACGGCGCAACTCAGGGCAAGTTCGACCTGGCTTCTTGCGCCAAGAAGAACGGTCTGGACGCGATCCATGACACCGTTCACGAGATGGCTCGCGACGAGGCTCGTCACGGCAGAGGTCTCGAGGGTCTGCTGAACAGATACTTCAAGTAATTATTTTCATCATATGGAGGGCGGATTTCGGTTCGCCCTCTTTTTTTTGAAAAGATTTCACTTTTTTTGTAACGTTTTCTTCTTTTTGTCGTCTATATAGATAGAAGCATCCTTGATAGGAGGTGTTTTGATGAAAAAGAAGGTATTTACGGTTTTGGCGATCGTCGTGACCGTGGCGGTGCTGATGACGGCAATCGTTTTTGTGACGGCGTTGCGCAGAAGCTGGGGGACCACAGTCGGCAGATATTTGCTTGCCGACGACGGGACGGGTATGGTGATTCGGGGGAATACACCGATCCGCATGAACAACCAAACCGGACGCGATCTTTTTGAAGGCTTGGGGACGGGAGATAAGATCTGGGTGTTGCATGATGGCATTGCGGAGAGTTACCCGGCGCATACCACTGTCTATGCCGTGATCCGTCTGGAAAAGGGCAGCGTGGCGGATATCCCACAGGAGGTGCTGGACGCTCTGCGGGAGCTTGCGTGGTTGCCGCGTGTCAAGTCCCTTACGGAGAAGGATGGCAATCTGAGCGGAGAAAACGGACCGTGCCTTGATCCGAGCCAATTTGACGCTTCGGTGTCGTACGTCCTATGGATCGATGATCCCGCGTTTCGGGATCTGGCGCTGAATACACAGGAAGAACCGCCTGCGACAAGTGATATGGAAACGAGGGAAAGGCTGTGGAGCCGCAGACTCCCGCTCTTCAAATTTGACACGTTGGAGGAATTGGAGCAATTTCGGCAATACGATGCGGTACGGGAGCGATCTTCCTTTTCTTATGGTGAGGTGCCTTCCTTTGACGCGAGTTGCGCAAAGTATGACGAAGCCTTTTTTGAAGATCACACCTTGTTGCTGGTCTATATCGGGGAGGGGAGCGGTTCTTACCGCTTCGGCGTGAAGAATATCCTTTGCGACGGGGGATATCTGTGTGTACGAATCGGGCATCTCAACCATCCGAAGGTGCGGAGCTGCGATATGGCGGGTTGGTTTATCACCATCGCCGTGCCGGATTCCCTGGTGTCCGATATCGGCACATTTGATGCCGAATTTGCTTGCGACTGTCCGTAAAAAAGGCAGGAAATCTCACTTTTTTGGGGGAATCCTATTTGAGGGTGAGTCGGCTCTCAAAAATTGCCCCGTATGTATGGTCCATATCAACAAAGAGCGACCTCGCGGTCGCTCTTTGTTGATATGGATTTGACGCATTGTTGACGGATCGCTTACGATTCGAATTGGCGATATTCGGTTGGAGCAATCAGGCGCCGCCCCAAAACACAATACCGATGAGTCCAAGTGCCATCGAGGCGCAGCCGATCCAATTGAGCGCCGAAAGGCGTTCTTTCAGGAAGATCGCGGAGCAGATAACGCTAAAGAAAAGCACGCCTGCGTTATCGAAGGTGAAAAGCAGGGTCGTATTCATGCCGTTATTGATCAAGGTAGCGAGGAGAATGATCGCCGAAGAGGTACAAAGTGAGCATAGCATCAAAAACAGAAACGAACTCCCCGATTGCTTGAAATCAAAAAGGAAATTCTTCTTGCGGCGGATCAATCCCAACGCAAAATTGATCAGACCCGATATACCAAACGTGCAGATGATCAGCTCGTTTTTGGAGTGGACTGTTGCTTCGTAAACACCCTGGTGTGCGAAAATGGCACCGTACAAACCGTTGAAGACAAAGAGAATGAGGCAGAAGCACCAAAACCTGCCATTACCGGAGAAAAAGCTTTCGCCCTCCTTTTTGCTGATAAGAAAGACGGATACGACGATGATGGCAACAAAAAGCCATCCAAGCGGCTTCAGCCCCTTACCGTATGCGTATGAAATGAATGCGGGGATCAGGATGCCTCCTGAAAGCATGAGAGACATCTGCACGGAGTACGGACCGCATTCGGATGCCTTGACCATGGCGTAATTGTAAACGGCAAGGATCACACCGTTGGCAATACCCATGACGATGATTTGCCAATTCCAATGGAATGGCAAGGAGAAGAGCGAAAAGCTGAATGCTGCAAGTGCGGTTAAAAGTCCGCTGACCACAGAAAAAACAGGCGAGGTTGCCTCGGGATTGCCCGGATATTGTTTGGTATAGAGCTTGCAGAAAAAGGATTGTCCCGTGTAGATCGAGACGAGCAATAGGACCAACAAAAAATCAACAAATTCCATAGTTGCCTCATATCGTTTTATGAAGTTTGATCGGTTGTGTACGGACATTGCCACGGCAAGTGAAAATGGTTTTTACCGTTTTTCGGTCGCTGCCATGATGCGTATTATTATATCATATCGCTTGGGAATTTGCAAGCCTGCTGAACGAATACTTTCAACAATCATTCCGCATATCATCCAAAGGGCAGGGAATGCGCCGATCTTCTTTTTTGGTAGTAAATTCACCGTGTTTTTATTCAAATTCTCTTGAAAAAAGTATGTTGTTGTGCTATAATACATCCATTATAAACCATCCCAAAGGAGTCACTACCATGAGTAACATGAACGTTGTATGTCTCGACCTTGAGGGCGTGCTTGTCCCCGAGATCTGGATCGCATTTGCAGAAGCCAGCGGTATTCCCGAGTTGAAGCGCACCACCCGCGACGAGCCGGATTATGACAAGTTGATGAAATTCAGACTTGGCATTCTGGAGGAGCACGGTCTCGGCTTGAAGGAGATTCAGGATACCATCGCCAAGATCGATCCCATGCCCGGTGCCAAGGAATTTCTGGACGAGCTGCGTGCGACAACGCAGGTTCTCATTCTGAGTGATACCTTTACCCAGTTTGCCGCCCCTCTGATGAAAAAGCTGGGCATGCCCACCATTTTCTGCAACACGCTGGAGGTGGCGGAGGACGGCAAGATCACCGGTTATCGCATGAGATGCGAAAAATCCAAGCTGACCACCGTCAAGGCGCTGCAGAGTGCAGGTCTTGATACCATCGCCGCAGGCGACAGCTTCAACGATCTCGGCATGATCCAGGCGAGCAAGGCAGGCTTCCTCTTCCGCAGCACCGATGCCATCAAGGCGGCTCACCCCGAGTTGCAGGCATTCGAGGAATACAGTGAGCTGTTGGAAGCGATTAAAAAGGCACTGTAATTTGTATATAAAAACCAAGGCACGGGGTTGTAGCTCCGTGCCTTGATTTTTATATGAAGATTATTTCAAAAGTTCCACTGCGCGTTGATACAGCAAACTCAAATCATACCCGTCCTGTTCCTCGGTGTTTTCAATGGCGGAAAGCAAAGCGTCGGCAATTTCCGGCTTCAGTGTGCCTGCTTGCTTGACATTTGAAACGATTTCAACCAATGTATCCTTACCAAACTCGTCGAGATAATAAATTCTGGTATTGGCATGCTTGCCGTCTTTATCCTTGACGGAGATGCGGAAATAGAAGTCCTCGGGCTTGATGGTGAAGGTCGCCTCATTGACCACGGGATTGTCGGCGTTGGCAAGCTTGCAGCCGGTATGGCGTCCTGCGCTTCCGTAATAGATGCCGACTGCGTCGGAGCACTTGACGGTGACCTTGCCGTCCTCGACGTAGAGATCGTAGATCTCGGGACCCATCGAGGCATAGCAGTTGCCCTTCTCAAGACCGTCGATCAGCTCGGCGTAGCCCAGCTTGTCGGCTTTGATCATGGTCCATGCAAGGAAGAAGCCGCCCACGTTGTGGTTGTCGTCACCGCCCACACAGATCATGCGCTGACCGGTGCGAGCCATCTGATCGTAAACGTAGGGAGTATAGTCAAGATCGGAGCCCTTGTCCGCGCCGCCGTTGGCGATCTCGAAGGCACTCAGATTTTCAAAGCGGCTGTAGGTCGGGTAGGTGTTGAGGGACCAAGTGGGGTGGTTGTAGGCAACGAGGAAGCCGTTCTCGCGTGCGGTCTTGATGACCTCGTTCATACATTCCACGGTGAAGACGCGCTCGTAGTCGGGCTCGCCCACCCATTCAAATTGATCCAGATAATTGCGGGTGTTACCCCAAACGCGCTTGGGGTTATAGCAGACCATCTTGGTGTTGTGGGGATCCTTGGCATAGAAGTTCAGGTGTACCTGCTCGTTGTGGTCAAAGGTGTGCACCTTGCCCTCGTAGAACACGAAGGGGGGATTGTTGGGGTTGCCGAAGGAATATTCATAGGAAGTGATGGCAATAAATTCGTCGTCTGTCAGATGAGATAGGTCAAACAGACCCTCATGCTCGGTAAATGCCACGGCGGCATAGCCGTGAGCCTTATAAGCTTCCTTGATCTCCTCGGGCGTCTGCTTGCCGTCGGAAAGATTAGAATGGCTGTGCATGTTTACTTTGTAAAATTGGCCGCCCTGCGGCAGAAGATACTGTCTCATTGTCAAAAGCCTCCTTTGGCGATTTTCTACATTATAGCAATCGGAGACCGGGTTGTCAATGCCGCTTGTGGGATCGTTTTTGTGCAATCTGTCGGGATTTTTGTTGAGTATTGCGGTGCCGCGGCTCTTGCAAGTGCGGGGGCTTTATGATAAAATAAAGAAAATACCCGAAAGGAGTAAAGTTTGAAAAATAAATTTTTCAAACGGCATTTGTGCTCAGGCGGCTAAACGCCGTCATTTCGGAAAACCGAAACCGTCACAAAAGCAAGCTATCAGAAAGGAATGGTCATAAATATGAATTTGATGAAACAAAGGTGTGTTCGTCTTTGGATGATACTGCTGTGTGCAACGCTCTGTCTCCCTATGTTTGCCTGTGGAAAGGGAGAGACGATTGAGACCACCGCCGAAAGCCACACCGCCGAGACAACGATCGAGGCGGCAGCGGAAACAACGGTGCCCGAGCCGACGGAGATATCCCTTCTGAATGAAGAAGGGAAGGCGCAATATCGCATCATCCGCCCCGAGAATGGTTCGGATACCGAGGTGAACGCGGGCATTGAATTGAACAAAGCGCTGAAAAAATTGACAGGCGCGACCTTTACCCTGAACAGCGATTTTCTGATGCCCAAAGAGTCACTTGACGACGTAGCGGAGGTTTGTGAGATCCTGATCGGCGCAACCAACCGTCCCGAAAGCGGGCAAGCAAAAGAGGGACTTGCTGCAAACGAGTACGTGATCCGTGCAACAGAGCATAAGATCGTGGTTGTCGGTGGTAGCGATGCGGCAACCTATCAGGCTGTAGAGGCGTTTCTTGCCATGTTTGAAGCGGGAGGGAGTTTTATGCTTGCAAAGGATACCGATATCAAAGCGGAAATCGAGAGCAAAGGGTATCTGGTTGCGCTGACCAATCAGGGTGAGTCGTTGCTTGAGGTTTATGATATTTCCAACGGAAAGTTGGATAAATCCACCCGCGTATGGTCATATCAAGCACCGTTTTACAATATTGCCGGTACTAAGCTTCGTCATTCCGATACGCACGGTGATGTCGCATTGATCGTTTGCGGCTCGGGCTACGGATGTATGGTGTCCTATCCGGCAGGCGAGCTTTTGTGGAGCACCAATATGGCAGCCAATAACCCACATAGTATTGAGCTGATGCCAAATGGCGTGGTCGCCATCGCATCCAGTACAGGCGCAGAGATTCGATTCTTTACCACAGCAGAGAAGACGAGTAAGAAAATCAGTGCTCGCGTGGCATTCGAAGATGCTCACGGCGTGCTGTGGGATGAGCAAAATCAGATTCTTTGGGCAGTGGGACGCACCGTTCTGACGGCATATCAGGTGACGCTGAATGCCGACGGCACCGTGACCGTCACAGAGGATACCTCCCGCCGCGCTACCATCCCCAGCGATCACGCGCACGATCTCGCTCCCGTCTACGGAGACACCAACGCGCTGTGGATCACGACCGGCTCGCACGTATATCGTTTTGACAAAACGACCAAAACCTTCTCCACCGATTATGCGGGACGTGAATACCTCGATCGCGCCAACGTCAAGGGCGTTGGCAACTTTGAGGACGGCAGTCTTGTGTTCCTCTATCCCGATGGTGCCTTCAAATCGTGGACGACCAAGTCCATCGTCCTCGTGCGCAATCAGGACGGCAAGATGGTCATGGAAGAGCCTGTATCCGAAACGGGGCATTTTTACAAGGCAAGAGTCTGGAATACGAGATATCAGTAAATAACAGGAGAAAATATTGGAGGCGGAAAATGCTGTTTGGAATGCCGACCTTGATCGAAACGGAACATTTGAAGGAATGCGCGGAGCTGTGTCGGGAATTGGGGCTGGACTTTATTGAGATCAGCATGAGCTTGCCTCAATATACGCTTGATAAAATTCAGGTGGACCGATTGCGGAAAATAGCAGAGCAATACGGCATATTCTACACGGTTCACTTGGATGAAAATGTCAATTTCAGCGATTTTAATTCTTATGCGGCACAGGCATGTAAAAGGTATATATCCGATACGGTCAAGCTGTCAAAGAAATTAAATATTCCAACGGTGAATATGCATTTTCATCGAGGGGAGCACTTCACGTTGCCGGATCGAAAAGTGGATCTTTACGCAGTTTACAGAGATCATTATCTGAAAAGCATATATGATTTCCGTGATATGTGTGAAAACGCCATGGGGGATACCGATATGAAAATCTGCGTTGAAAATTGTAACGGTTATCCCTCATTTCAGCGGGAAGCTTTGGATATCCTTTTGGAATCGCCTGTGTTTGGATTGACGTTTGATGTCGGGCATAATCACGGATGTGGCGGTATCGACGAACCGTATATTCTTCAAAACAAAGAGCGTTTGTGTCATATGCATCTTCATGATGCGGTGGGAAAGAAAAACCATATGGCGCTTGGCACGGGAGAATTGGATGTCAGAAAATATCTGGCGCTTGCCGAAGAACAAAGCTGTCGGGTAGTGCTGGAAACCAAGACGGTTGAGGGATTGAAGTCTTCCGTCCGTTGGATGAAGCAAAATGGATATATAATTTGACGTATCAAAGGCAGTATGACGTTTTCGCGTCACACTGCCTTTGATATCGGGTATGGACGGTCGTTATTGATCCAATACCTGCTTATAGATCTCATTTTTCACCACACCGCGGTCTTTGGCGCACGCCTTGACGGCATCCTTTTTGCTCATGCCGCCGTTCATGTAAAAAGCAACGTGCTCCTCCACCGTCATATCCTGCCAGAAGTTCTCCTCACGGACAGCGGTGCAACCCTCCACCACCAGCACGTATTCACCGCGTGGCTCGACCTCGCGGTAGTGGGCAACTGCTTCACCGAGTGTGACACGCATGACGTCCTCGTTGAGCTTGGTCAGCTCGCGACATAGGGATATGCGGCGGTCCTCGCCGAAGGCGACGGTCATATCATCCAGCGTGGCGCGAAGCTTGTGAGGGGCTTCATGGAATATCATAGTGCGTTTTTCGTCGCGCAGCTCCGAGAGAGCGGCGCGGCGTTCGTTTTTGTTGGCGGAGAGGAAGCCTTCAAAGGTGAAGCGGCGGCAGGGGAGCGCCGAGAGGGTCAGTGCGTCGATGGCGGCACAGGCGCCGGGGACGGAGGTGATACGGATGCCGCGGGCGGCGCACAGAGCCACCAGATCCTCACCGGGATCGCTGATGGCGGGGGTGCCCGCGTCGGTGATCAGCGCACAGCTCTCGCCCGCCTCCAAGCGGTCGGCGATCTGCGGTCCTTTTTCCGCCTTGTTGTGTTCAAAATAGGAGACGAGAGACTTCTCAATACCGAGAATACGAAGAAGCTTGCCCGAGTTTCGGGTGTCCTCCGCGGCGATGAAATCGACCTCGCGCAACGTCTTGACGGCACGCTCCGAAATATCGGCGAGGTTGCCGATGGGGGTAGCGACCAGATAGAGGGTACCGGGCAGTATTTTGTTCTTTTCCTCGGTGGGAAAATAGGTTGCATTCGGATTTTCGGCGGGGGTGTTCGGTGTGGACATATCGATCTCCGTTTCTTTTGTGTATGCTCCGCACCGTTACGGACGGTGCGGAATATTCTGTAATGATGAAAAATATAAGGGGGAGAATAGGGTGGCTATCAAAATTTACATCGATCAGGGACACAATCCCGTCAATCCCAACGCGGGGGCGGAGGGGAATGGTCTGCGGGAGCAGAATATCGTGTTTCAGATCGGAATCGACCTTGCCGAGCTGTTGCGCGATGACGGACGCTTTGAAGTGCGTCTCTCGCGTCCCACGGCGGACACGCAGCTGGGTACCAGCAACGCGACCAGCCTTCGCCTGCGGGTACAGGATGCCAACAGCTGGGGCGCGGATTATTTTCTCAGCCTCCATACCAATGCTTCGGATATCGCCTCGGCAACGGGGAGTGAAGCACTCGTCTACCGTCAGCCCTCCCGGGCGGCGGAGCTTGGCGCGGATATTCTTGTGTGGCTCAATCGCATCACAGGGCTGGCGAACCGGGGTGTCAAGACCCGCGCAGGGCTCTACGTTCTGCGGCGGACTGCCATGCCGGCGGTACTTTTGGAGCTTGGGTTTATCAGCAATTACAACGACGCGCAACTGATGTCGCAGCAGCCGTATCTCTTTGCTGAGGGCATCTACAACGGGGTGTTGGCGTATCTCGGCTATCTTTGAGTGTTAAGGCGGATCGGAGTGTAGCCGTTGGCACTGTGTGGTCTTATCACTATTTTACCATAAAACGTCCCCGACCTCAATAGTTTTTGATAAAAAACCTTTGACAATCGGCGTTCGGTCATGTATAATAGATACAATTACGCCGTAATGGCACAGCCACGGAGGTTTTTATGCCGAGATTTTTTGTCAATGCCTCGCAGATCGACACGGAACGGGGAACGGTTTCGCTTGTGGGAGCCGACGCGCACCATATCGCGCGCTCTTTGCGGATGGCGGTAGGAGAGCGGATCACTGTGTGTGATGCCGAAAGGGAATATCTTTGTGTGCTGGATGCCTTTGACGATGAGCGAGAGGTGACGGCGCGGATCACGGAGAGCCGTGAGGTCTCCACCGAGCCGCCCTTTCGCGCGCATCTGTATCAGGCACTCCCCAAGGGGGACAAGCTGGACAGCATCATCCAGAAGGCGGTCGAGTGCGGCGTCAGCAACGTCACGCCCTTCGAGAGCGCTCACTGTATCGTTCGCATCAAGCCGGAGGCGGAGGAGAAGAAAACAGAGCGCCGCCGCCGCATCGCGTTGGAGGCTGCCAAGCAATGCGGGCGGGGAACTGTTCCTGAGGTGGTGCCGTCGGTGTCCTTTTCCGAGGCAGTGAGTGAAGCCTCAAAGGCAGATCTTGCGCTCTTTTGCTATGAGGGAGAGGGGACACAGCCTCTGCGCACCGTGCTTTCCTCCTTTGCCGCGTCACACGATGACAAGGTGCTCCCCGAGATCTCGCTGATGATCGGGTCGGAGGGCGGCTTTTCCCCCGACGAGGCTGAGCGTGCTGCCGCGGCAGGTATGATCCCCGTGGGGCTCGGCAGAAGAATTTTGAGGACGGAAACCGCCGCGGCGTTCGTCCTTTCCTGTCTCGTTTACGAATGGGAACTGTGATTTTTATGTCGGTTATAGCGAATTGATATAAATATCACCAAAAAAAAGCACAAAAAATATAAAAAATATGAAATACCCTATTGAAAAATCACAAAAAATAGTGTACAATATAGGATAGTATACACAACAATCTCCACACGAATCAAAAAGGATGAGAGGATAAACATATGTCAAACAGATTGTTTCAAAGCGTGATCCATCAAATGAAGGATGCCATTGACCGTATCATCGGTGTCATTGATGAGAACGGCTTGATCATTGCATGCTCCGAGTTGGTCAAGATCGGCGAGGTCAAGCAGGGGATCCGTGACGAAATGAATTACACTTCGGATCTGGTGATCACCGGAGGCTATACTTACCGTCCCATCGGAACCGGCACCAAAGCCGAATACATCGTTTTCGTGGAAGGCGAGGACAAAATGGCAGAGAAGATGACCAAGCTTCTGGCGATCTCTCTGGGCAATATCAAGAACCTCTACGATGAGAAGTACGATAAGGGTTCCTTTATCAAAAACATCATTCTGGACAATATTCTCCCCTCCGATATATACATTAAGAGTAAAGAGCTGCACTTCAACACCGAGGAAGTTCGTATCGTGTTCCTGATCAAGTTCTTTGGCAAGACCGATATGATGCCCTTCGAGATGCTGCAACAGATGTTCCCGGATAAGTCCAAGGACTACGTGATCAGCGTGGGCGAGCACGATATCGTACTGGTCAAGGACATCAAGCCGGGGACGGACAGCCGAGAGATCGAAAAGATCGCCACCAACATCGCCGATACCCTCAGCACCGAGTTCTACACCAAGGTCGCCATCGGCATCTCCACCGCGGTGGATAACATCAAGGATCTGGCGCGCGCGTATAAAGAAGCGCAGGTCGCCCTTGAGGTCGGTAAGGTGTTTGAGACCGAAAAGAACATCATCAGCTATGAGAATCTGGGCATCGGCAGATTGATCTATCAGCTGCCCACCACTCTTTGCGAGATGTTTTTGCAGGAGGTCTTCAAGAAGGGTAGCCTGGAGTCCCTCGACCGCGAGACGCTGATGACCATTCAGTGCTTCTTTGAGAACAATCTGAACGTGTCCGAAACATCCCGTAAGCTCTTCGTTCACCGCAACACGCTGGTATACCGTCTGGAGAAGATCCGCAAGCTGACCGGCTTGGATCTGCGCCAGTTTGAGCATGCCATCACCTTCAAGGTGGCGCTGATGGTGAAGAAGTATCTGAATTCCAAGCCCACCAAGTTTTGATTCTGCTCAGGAAAAATGACCTGATATGAGACGGACACGGCACTCGGTTCCGTGTCCGTCCGTTCGCTTTTTCGAAGAATGTCGAAGACGGACGAAAAAATACCGCGTATAAGAAAGGGTCGATTTTAACCGTTATGTCCAAGAAAATTTCATTGCCGGTCGCCATTGTGCTGATGATGGCGCTGGTGCTGCTCACCTTTATGACCACCTATACGCTCACCTCCTTCCATTACACCGCCAGGCTGACGGAGGCCTATATGGAGGGCGTGCAGGCGGCAACAGGGAATGAGCTGTATGCCAAAATGGAAAAGGTGATGGAGCTGTTCCATGACAATTCCATACTTGAATGGGATGAGGATGCCGCCGCCGATGCCATGCTTCAGGCTTATGCGGGGGCAACCGGAGACCTGTATGCCGATTATTACAATGCCGAGGAATTCAAGGTGTTGACGGCAAGCAACCATGCCGAGACCGAGGGAATCGGTGTTTCCATCATCGACAATGCCGAGGAGGGCGCCATCGAGATCATTCTGGTCTATCCCGAGTCGCCTGCCGAGGAGGCGGGACTTCTGGTGGGCGATCTGATCGTTGCCGTCGGTATCGGGGACAACCAAAAGTTGATCTCTGATCTTGGTTATTACGCCGCTGTGGCGGAATTGCAGGGAAAAGCCGGCACAAACGCCGAATTTGTGGTGAGACGCAACGGTGAGTTGATCGAATTTTCGGTCAAACGTCGTTCGGTTACTGCGGTCTCAGTGATGCACCACGTGTGCGAGACCGATTCCACCGTGGGTGTGATCAAGATCACGGGCTTTGATACGCAGACTCCCGTGCAGTTTGATGCCGCTATGGAGGATCTGATCGCGAAAGGCTGTCGCTCCTTCATCTTCGACGTGCGCCACAATCCCGGCGGAGACCTGCTTTCAATCAAGGCGGTCCTGGCTCGCTTCTTGCAGCCGGGCGACGTGGTGATCCGCACGATCTATAAAAACAATGTGGAAAATGCCGCCGTGGTCGAGCCCTATGCGGCTTCCTCGGAGGATTATGCCGGTTGCAATATCACCAAGGAGGATATCGGTAAGTATCGCGGCTATGATATGGCAGTTCTTGCGGGTCCCAGCACGGCAAGCGCGGCGGAGCTGTTTACCTCCTGCCTCAAGGATTACGGTCTCGCCACGGTCGTGGGAGAGACCACCTTCGGCAAGGGCATCATGCAGTCGATCATCCCGCTGTCCGGCTACGGCTTCGACGGTGCGGTCAAGATGACGGTAGCCTATTACCGCTCCGCTCTGTCTGAAAATTACGACGGTGTGGGAATCGCGCCTCATATCGAGATCGCACAGGATCCCTCGCTGGCAAGCAAAAACGTGTATAAGATCACCGATGCGGAGGATGTGCAGCTGCAGCGGGCGATCAAAGCCATTCGAGAGTAAACACAGTAATCCAATATCATACTATTTCAATCATAAAAGGAGATTTATCCATGGCAAAAGCAAAGCAGATGCTCTACACGCAGGAAGGCTATGACGCGCTGGTAGAGGAACTCAATTATCTGAAAAATATCCGCAGAGAAGAAGTAAAGAACGATATCGCCGTAGCTCGTTCCTTCGGTGACTTGTCCGAGAACGCAGAGTACGACGAGGCAAGAAATGAGCAGGCAAAGGTCGAGGCGCGCATCAAGGATCTGGAAGAGCTGATCCTGAACGCGGTGATCGTCGACGAATCCAAGATCGACACCAGCGTTGTCAGCGTCGGTTCTACCGTCAAGGTGATGGATTATGATCTGGAGATGGAGGTAGAGTATACTCTGGTCGGCTCCAACGAGGCGGACCCTGCCAGCGGTAAGATCTCCGATCAGTCTCCCATCGGTCGCGCGCTGATCGGTACCCGTGAGGGGCAGGAGATCTCGGTCGTGACTCCGGGTGGCGAACTGAAGATGAAGATCCTGAACGTTGCCAGACGCAGCAACGACTGAGTGGCACCGGCGGTGTTTCATTCGTAACCAAAATACGCCAAACGTAAAACGGATACGACATCGCGCGTATCCGTTTTCGCTTTCATACGAAAGGAGAGATCATATGGCAAGAGAACAGGACAAGCTCCGCGGCGATGCAATCGTGGTGGAGGGTGACTGGAAAGCCAAGCTGGACAATTTCTGGTTTTATCACAAGTGGCACATTCTGATCGCCGCTTTCGTTGTCTTTGTGCTGACCGTCTGTCTTCTGCAGAGCAGGGAAAACAAAAAAGACGACGTGGTGCTGATGTTTGCGGGTCCCTATAAACTGACCGCCACCGAGACGGCGGCGCTTCGCACCGGACTCAACGAGGTCATGCCGAAGGATTTCAATGAGGATGGCGAGAAATACGCCGAAATGGTGATGATGCAGATCTATTCAGAGGAGCAGGAGAAGGCGATCCAGGCAACGCCCAACGGCGAGATCCCGCCTTATCTCGGTTATATCGATTCTTATTACAACGACGAACAGATCACCTCCTTTGACCATCTGATCATGGCGGGAGAATACAGTATCTGTATTCTGGACCCATGGTTGTATGAGCGTGTGAAGGGGGCGGGCGGACTTTGCAAGCTGAGCGACGTTCTGGGAAGCGTTCCTTCCGCGGCGGTCGACGAATACGGCGTGTTGCTGGCGAATACCGAATTTGCCGCGTGGTATCCCGTCTGTCAGGTCTTTCCGGAGGGAACGGTGATCTGTCTGCGAAATCAGGGTGTGATGAGCAGCATTGCCAATAAGAAAAAATCGGATCGGGAATATACCAATGCCGTGGAGATGTTCCGCGCGCTGGTCAGCGAAACGGGTACCGCATTGCCCGAGGCGGGGTCGGAAATTCAGTAATCATAAAGGACAATACATATGCAAAAGCAACCGAAGGGCGGTATGACCGCCAACGTTCTTTTCCTCCTGACCGCATTGATCTGGGGCTTTGCCTTTGTGGCACAGCGCCACGGCGCGGACTATCTTTCCCCCTTTTCCTTCAACGGGATCCGTTATTTTCTTGGATCCGCGTCCCTGCTTCCCGTGATCCTGATCTTTGAGCGGAAGGGAACCCCTTGGCTGGATAAAAAACTCCTGCTGGCTTCGGCTGCGGCAGGCTTTGTGCTGTATGCCGCCTCGGCGCTCCAGCAGAGCGGCGTGATGCTGACGGGAGATGCGGGAAAGTCCGGCTTCATTACCGGGCTCTATACTGTTCTGGTCCCCATTCTCTGCGCCATTCTCTTCCGACAGAAGACCGGGCCGAATATGTGGATCGGCGCGGTGCTGGCTACCGTGGGACTGTATCTTCTCAGCGTGACGGGAAGCCTTTCCTCCGTCTCCTTGGGTGATGTTCTCCTTTTCATCGGCGCGTTTTTCTGGGCGGCGCATATCATTGTCATCGACCGTATGGGCGGTGCCGTCAGCTCGCTCCGCTTCGCCTGCCTGCAGTTCTTCGTTTGCGGTGTCCTCAGCACGGTGACCGCGCTGCTCTTTGAGGAGCCGATCCTATGGGAAAACGTGAAGGGTGCGGCGATTCCCATCGCTTATTGCGGACTGATGTCTACAGGTGTGGCGTATACGTTGCAGATCATCGGGCAAAAGTTTTCCGCCAATCCCACACTGGCGGCGATCATTTTCTCGCTGGAGTCGGTATTTGCCGCACTGGGCGGCATGCTTCTGCTCCACGAGCGCATGAGTGTGCAGGGCTACGTGGGGTGCCTGTTTATTTTCGGCGGCATCATTCTCTCACAGCTGAAGTTCGGGAAAGCAAGAGCAGAAGCGTAAGCAAAAGCACTTGTGATACACGGTCGTGTATCACAAGTGCTTTTTGTGTGATAGAGGGATCGGTCAATGTGCGGATCAGCGCTTGCAGATCTCCTCAAAGGGATCGACGTTGTTGACGAAGGCAGGCATGATGCGTACCGAGAAGGAGAACTCGGTGGCATTGAACTGATCGTCGGGGTGAAGGGTAGGACCGCAGGAGTTGGAGCCGATGCCGTTGTGGCGGGCATCCAGATTGACTACGGTATCCTTCATGGGGATCAGCTCGTAATCGTGGCGTGTTTCGGTCAGCTGCATGGGCGTGAAGTGCGCGCAGTTAAAGCTGAAATCCTCGCCTGTCTTGGCAAAGAAGAGACCGTGTGCTGACAGATTGGAGACGAACGCCCACTGGGTATCGGCGTGTGCCATGTTCTCCTGAGGACGGACGTAATGCTCAAAGTGATCGGAGACAAGAGTCTCAAATACACCAAGTCGGGATGCCAGGCGCTTGTCGATATAGCTTTCGATGGGACCGCGACCGAAATAGCGCAGACGCTCGTTGCCCTCGGGCATGGTGAACATGACGCCGAAGCGGGGCAGATTGGGCAAGCCCTCTGCCACGTGGACCTGATAGGAAAGGACTACGCCGCCTTCCGCATGGAAGCGGTAGAGCACCTCGGCACGCAGGAAGGGAGACTTAATGCAACCGCTCATAGCGATAGATGCCTTGACGGTAGCGGTGGAGGCGGTAACCTCGCCCAGCTCGCAGGAGTAGCACTTGATCTGCTCATCCTTGAAGCCTGCCTTTTCCCACTCGAGCTTGATCTTTCTGTCATTGTCGGTGGGGGCGCGCCAAACGGTGGTGCGGATGGGGGAGGTCAGCATCTCTCTGCCGTTGTCCACCAGCGAATCGATCCAGCCGTGCAGCTTGTTGACGCGGTAAACGGTCTCTCCTGCGGTGACGGTGATGGCGCTTTCGTCCTCGGAGACGGTAAAGCGGGTCTCGGGACGGATGCAGTCGGCAAGCTCAGTGTAGAGCAGAGCGATCTCATCCAGCTTGATCTGCTCAAAGCCGACCTCGTGACCTGCCTGCGCCCAAGGATAGGAGCGGTTGGTCTTGGCAACGGCATTGAAGGTGCAGACGCCGCCGGTGAGATCCACATCGGTGAGATCCAGCTGATAGCGGCGGTTGGCTTGCGGCTTGATGTTCAGTCCGCAGATTCTGCCTTCCTTGATGATCTCGCCGTTCTTTTCGACGTTCCAATAGAGATCCAGATCACTGAGATCGGTGAAATAGCGGCGGTTCTTGATACGGAGCGTTGCGCGGTCGGGATCAAACGCGGTGATAACGAAGGGCTTGATCGCCTGCTTGTATTCGTAGAAGCCGGTGTGAGGACGGCGGTCGGGGTAAACGAGACCGTCGACGCAGAAGTTGCCGTCGTTGGGCGTGTCGCCAAAGTCGCCGCCGTAAACAAAGTGCGGGTCGGTGTAGATGTGATCGCCGGTTGCCACCGAGTGGTCCAGCATTTCCCAAACGCAGCCGCCGAAGAAGCTGTCGTTTTCATAGATCATATCCCAATACTTCGAGAGACATCCGGGGCCGTTACCCATGGCGTGGCTATACTCACACATGAAGAAGGGCTTGGAATAGGGGCTGTTCTTGCTCAGATAAAGATTCTTGACTTCGTCAAAGCCGGGGTACATGCGGCTCTCAATGTCGATCACGGGGCTTTCCGCCTTCAGGCGCTCCGCGGGATCGGCAGAGTTGCCGTATTTGAGCAGTCTGCGGGAGATGTCCTCGCAGTGAACCAGATTGCGGGGATCTCGGGAGCGCAGATACTCTGCCATTTTGGCGTGGTTGATGCCCGTGCCGGACTCGTTACCGAGGGACCACATGATCACGCAGGCATGGTTCTTGTCGCGCTCGTACATTCTTTCCACACGGTCCAGATATGCTTCGGACCATTCCTCGCTGTCGGTGAAGATATCCCAATTGTTGATGCGGGTGGCGCCGTGCGTCTCCAGATCCGTCTCATCGCAGACGTAGAAGCCGAGCTTGTCGCAAAGACCCACGAAGCGGGGATCGTTGGGATAGTGGCTGGTGCGGACCATGTTGACGTTGAACTGCTTGAGCAGATAGAGGTCGTGAAGCATGTGGTCAAGCGGTGTTGCCGAGCCGAGATAGGGATGGCTGTCGTGGCGGTTGACGCCCTTTGCCTTGACCTTCTGACCGTTGATCCAGACGATCTTGTTTTCAATCTTGACCTCGCGGAAGCCGATGAAGAGGCAGATGTGCTCACTGCCGCAGCAGATCAGCAGGCGGTAGAGGGTAGGTGTCTCGTCGCTCCAGAGATCGGGGGTGTCTACGAGGAAATCAAATTTGCCGGTCCCGTTGATATGCACGGTACCACTCTCGATCTCGTGACCGCAGGCGCGGAGCAGGCGATAGGATACGTCTGCCTCGCCGTTGATGACCACGTCCACGTCCATGGTGCCTCGCTTGAAGTCCGAGGTCAGATAGGGGCGGGCAAAGAGATCCACGATGTGCGTCTTGTCGCGCTTGAGCAGATAGACCTCGCGGAAGATGCCGGAAAAACGGAATTTATCCTGGTCCTCCAGATAGGAGCCGTCGCACCATTTGAATACGAGGACCTTGAGGGTGTTCTCACCGGCGGTCAGGAAGGAGGTCACGTCAAACTCGCTGGTCATGTGGCTGACCTGGCTGTAGCCGACGAAGCGGTCGTTGACAAAAACGTAGAAGCAGGAGTCCACGCCCTCAAAAGTAAGGTAGACGGTCTGCCCGGCAATCGTTTTGGCATCCACTTGGAAATCGCGGACATAGAGACCGCAGGGATTGTCATCGGGAACGTGAGGGGGATCCATGGGGAAGGGATAGTTGACGTTGGTGTAGTTGGGCACGTCGTAGCCGCGGCCCAGCGCGGTTTGCCAGCTCATGGGAACGGTCAGCTTGTCCATGCCCTCACGGGAGAAGTCGGGCGCGAGGAAATCGGGCAGCTTGGCGGGGGTGTCATAATAATGAAAATCCCAGTCGCCGCACAGAGAAACAAAGCGGTCGCTGAGCGCACGGTTGTCGCCCAGTGCCACCGCGTCATTGGCATAAGGGATAAAGTAAGCATGGGGCTTTTCACAGCCTACGTGCAGATGTTCAAGAGATTTGTGATACTCAAATCGGAAGTCCATATTGGCATGTTCCTTTCATAGGTAGTGGATCTCATGGTCAAAAAACACAGATCACAGTTATGATACCATAATTGTTTGAGGGTGTCAATCTGTTGTGGAAAAAGAAGATTGCAATTCGGCTGAATGACAAATTCAAACGTCTTTTTTTGTGCAGTTTAACAAATGTTGGCGCGGTGTTCAAAAGCGGTTTACAAACGGAGGAAAGTGTGATATAATAGTTGAAGCAATTTTTCGAGGGGAGGCGTGAGGATGCGTCTGGATAAATTTCTCAGCGAGACCGGAACGTTGTCACGCTCCGAGTCGGGGCGCGCGGTGCGGGCAGGTAAGGTACTGGTCAACGGTCGCGCGGCAAAGTCTCCCTCCGAGCAGGTGGACCCGGAGCGGGATGTGATCTCCTATGGCGGAGAGACCATTCGCTATCGGCGCTTTACCTATATTCTTCTGAACAAGCCGGACGGCTACGTCAGCGCCACCGAGGACGGCAGAGAAAAGACCGTTCTGGAGCTGTTGCCCGAAAAGCTGCAAAAGATGTCGCTGTTCCCATGCGGACGGCTGGATAAGCATACGTTGGGACTGATGCTTCTGACCAATGACGGTCAGCTGGCGCACGATCTGCTATCGCCCCGTCACCACGTTGCCAAAAAGTATCGCTTTTCCGTCAAGTTCCCGCTGACGGCGGAGGAAATCAATCAGCTGGAGAAGGGAACGGTGTTGGATGACGGCTATGAGACAAAGCCCTCCGTGATCGAGGCAGACCCGGACGGGAGGGGCGGGGTCATTACGCTGATCGAAGGAAAATATCACCAGATCAAACGAATGATGGAATCGGTCCATAATCAGATCACCGCGCTGGAGCGTATCACCTTCGGACCGCTCTCGCTGGATGAGAGCCTCGCGCGGGGTGAGTGGCGATATCTGACAGAGGAAGAGGAATCTGCATTACACACGTATCAAACCCATAGATAGGAGAACCCAATGACCATTATTGAAACACTTGCCAAAGAACTGAATCTGAAGCCCGATCAGGTGGAGCGCACCGTGGCGCTGATTGATGAGGGGAACACCATCCCTTTCATCGCCCGCTACCGTAAGGAGGTAACGGGAAGTCTGGACGATACCGTCCTGCGTCAGCTGGACGAGCGCCTGACCTATCTGCGCAATATGGAAGCGCGCCGCGAGGAGATCCGCAATCTGATCGCCGCGCAGGAGAAGCTGACGCCCGAGATTGAAAAGGCGATCGCCGATGCCAAGACCATGACGGAGCTGGAGGATATCTACCGTCCCTTCCGTCCTCACCGCAAGACTCGCGCGTCTGTGGCGCGAGAGAAGGGGCTTGAGCCTTTGGCAGAGCTGTTGCTTGCACAGCAGCCCACTTACGAGCCGGATCTGGACACGTTGGCGGACGGCTTTATTGATGAAGAAAAAGATGTGAAGACCCGTGAGGAGGCATATGCCGGCGCACGCGATATCATTGCCGAGGATATTTCGGACAACGCGGAATACCGCAAGATTATCCGCACCCGTACCTATGAGTTTGGTACGCTGGTATCCAAGGGTGAGGGCGAGTCGGTCTATACGCAGTATTATGAATATGAAGAGAAGCTGAATAAGGTTCCCGGTCACCGCGTGCTTGCCATCAACCGCGGCGAAAAGGAGGATTTTTTGAAGGTCTCTGTCAACGTTCCCGCCGATCTGATCCTCAACGAGCTGTTTGCTCACGTGATCGCGGAGAATGAGAGCCCCGCCCGGGCACACGTCAGCGCTGCGATCGTGGATAGCTACGAGCGTCTGATCGCGCCCTCGGTAGAGCGAGAGATCCGCAACGATCTCTTTGATCGGGCGAGTGAGGGAGCCATCAAGGTGTTCTCGGACAATCTGAAGCATCTGCTGATGACGGCACCGCTGAAGGGCAAGGTCGTGCTGGGCTATGACCCCGGCTACCGTACCGGTTGTAAACTTGCCGTGGTCGATAAGACGGGCAAGGTGCTGGAAACGGGTGTGATCTACCCGACCAAGCCGCAGGAGCGCATCAAGGAGAGCGGGGAAGCGGTCAAGCGCCTGATCCGCAGATGGGGTGTCAACGTGATCGCCATCGGCAACGGTACCGCGTCCAAGGAGAGCGAGATCTTTATCGCCAACTTGTTGCGTGAGATCCCCGAGGACGTTAAATATATCATGGTCAGCGAAGCGGGTGCTTCTGTCTATTCCGCGTCCAAGCTTGGCGCGGAGGAATTCCCCGATTTCGACGTCACCCAGCGTTCGGCTGTCTCCATTGCCCGCCGCCTGCAGGATTCGCTGGCAGAGCTGGTCAAGATCGATCCCAAGGCGATTGGTGTAGGGCAGTATCAGCACGATATGAAGCCTGCCAGCCTTGACAGCGCGCTGACCGGTGTGGTCGAGGACTGCGTCAACAGCGTGGGTGTCGACGTCAACACGGCGTCTTGGCCGCTTCTTTCCTATATCTCCGGTATCAATGCCACCTCGGCGAAGAATATCGTGAAATACCGCGAGGAGAACGGCGAGTTCCAAAATCGCGCGCAGATTCTGAAGGTGCCCCGCATCGGCGCCAAGGCGTTTGAGCAGTGCGCGGGATTTTTGAGAGTACCCGGATCGGATGAGATCCTGGATAACACCGGCGTTCACCCCGAGTCCTACGAGGCGGCGGGTGCGCTGCTTCGCAAGTTTGACTACACCGAGGAGGATGTGCGCGGCGGCAAGCTGGGCGATCTTTCCCGCAAGGTCAAAAAATACGGTGTGGAAAAGCTCTGTGCAGAGTTGAATGTGGGTGAGCCCACCCTGCGCGATATCATCGAAGAGCTGGAGAAGCCCGGTCGCGACGTGCGTGATTCGTTACCCGCACCCGTACTCCGTGACGATATCATGGATCTGAACGATCTTCGCCCCGATATGATGCTCACTGGCACGGTGCGCAACGTCATCGATTTTGGCGCGTTTGTGGATATCGGTGTGCATCAGGACGGTCTGATCCACATTTCCGAAATGTCTGACCGTTACATCAAGCACCCCAGCGAGGTGCTCTCGGTCGGTGATATCATTCAGGTCAGAGTTCTGTCGGTGGACGTGGCAAAGAAGCGCATCGGACTTTCCCTGAAACCGGGTAAAACCGCGAAGAATTAATTTATTAAGACACAAAATAGCGTAAAACAGACCGAATATTGCTTCAAAAAAAGCATTTTGTGCAGAGTGTACAAACAAATTGCTGAAATTTTGGGAATTACACCTCTTCCATTTTGCGAGAAAATTTGATACAATAAACCATGTAAAAAAAGATTGTCCGAGTCGTGGGGATGTGCGTAAAAAACGTCCTCCGGTTCGTCAATACAAGGAGGAAATTTATAAAATGGCAAGCCTTTCTCTCAGACACATTTATAAGAAATATCCCGGCGGTGTAACTGCTGTATCCGACTTCAACCTGGAGATCAAGGACAAGGAATTTATCGTATTCGTAGGTCCTTCCGGTTGTGGTAAGTCCACCACCCTGCGTATGATTGCAGGTCTGGAGGAGATCACCGAGGGTGAGCTCTTCATCGGCGACCGTCTGGTCAACGACGTAGCACCTAAGGACAGAAAGATCGCGATGGTGTTCCAGAACTACGCTCTGTATCCTCACATGACCGTATTCGAGAACATGGCATTCGGTCTGAAGCTGAACAAGACTCCCAAGGAGGAGATCAAGAGACGCGTTGAGGAAGCTGCCCGCGTTCTGGATATCACCCACCTGCTCGACCGTAAGCCGAAGGCTCTGTCCGGTGGTCAGAAGCAGCGTGTTGCTCTGGGTCGTGCAATCGTCCGTAACCCCATGGTATTCCTTCTTGACGAGCCTCTGTCCAACCTGGACGCTAAGCTTCGTGCATCCATGAGAACCGAGCTGACCAAGCTGCACCAGAGAGTTGGTACCACCTTTATTTACGTAACCCATGACCAGGTCGAGGCAATGACCATGGCTACCCGTATCGTCGTTATGAAGGACGGTGTTATCCAGCAGGTCGATACTCCTCAGAACCTGTACGACAATCCTTGCAACCTGTTCGTCGCAGGCTTTATGGGTACTCCTCAGATGAACTTCATCAACGGTGTGCTTGAGAAGAAGGGCAACGATCTTTACTTCAGCTTTGAGAAGCTCATTCCCGATAAGACCAACAACATCAGAGAAGAAGGCTGGCAGTGCTCCCTCAAATTGCCCGCAGACAAGGCAAACAACCCCGCACTGGCTGACTACATTGGCAAGGAAGTTATCGCGGGTATCCGTCCCGAGTGTATCGCTGATTCCCCGATGAATGTTGCCGCATCTGAGAACGTTGTTTCTGCTTATGTTGACGTAACTGAGTTGATGGGTAATGAGATCTTCCTGTATCTGACCATCGGTGAGACCCGTTTGACCTCCCGTGTATCCTCTCGTTCCAACTCGAGAGCCGGTGATACCATCACCATTGCTATGGACACCTCCCGTATGCATATCTTCGACAAGGACACCGAGCGTTGCATCGCTCACTAAATTCAACCGCTTCAGAACCCGTGGCCAAAAGGTCGCGGGTTCTTTTTTGTTTTGTTTTTCTCTTATGGGATAAACTAAATTCAGTTGACATTACGGGGCACTTGGTGTATAATATAAGATAGGATAAAATGGTATATTTTTACCTGACGATATATTTTTCCGGGAAGGGAATACAGATGAACGAATGGGATTTTGAAAAACAATATCGGAGTATGATCCAGCGATTGGGCGGAACGATGCTGTTCTTTTTGATGATCACCAATGTGCTGGGCATGGTCGGCATGGGACTCTCCATGCTATGGGAGGAATATCTGACCGAGGGGGCGGCAAGTCTCGTCTCTTCCGTGACGGACGGCGTCGTCTACATCCTGTCCTTCCTTCTGCCGGTCGCTTTTTTCCGCATACTGTCCAAAGGGAAAATGAGCGAGCCGATGAGGTTGGAGCCCCGTCTGCCCCGAGCCACCTTTGCCTATATTTTTGCGGGAATGGCGGTCATTCTGGCGGCGGCGTATCTCAACCATTATATGATCGCCTTCACCAATTACGATGAATTCGCGGCGGAAAATCTGTGGGTAGACACCTATGAAACACCGCAGGCGATCGTCATGACCTTCATCACCATGGCGATCATTCCCGGCTTTGTGGAGGAGTTTTTGTTCCGCGGTTTGGTGCAGTCCAATCTTCGTCCCTTCGGTAAGGGTGTTGCCATCGTGGGGAGCGCCGTATTGTTTGGTTTGATGCACCAGAATATCCAACAGATCTTTTACGCCACTGTGGCGGGTCTGGTGCTCGGATATCTGTATGAGGTCACCGGCTCCATCTGGTGCGGCATTTTGCTGCATTTGATGAATAACGGCTTCTCTGTGTTTGAAAGTGCCATCATGGCGCGCTTTGAGGGAGTATTTGCCGAGCGTGTTTGTACGTTGGCTGAGGGGGCTATTTTTGGAATTGGCGCGATATGCCTTGTCTTCCTGATCTGTCACCGTCAGAAGGATATCAGCTTCGCGGACGGCGTGTTTGAAAAGCAACTCCCGCTTCTTGCCGTGGAGGAGCGCTACCCCTTGCCCGCGCATCGGAAGGTCCGCCTGTTTTTCAGTCCCTTGATGCTCGCCTTCGTGATTCTTTGCGTGCTGACGATGATCGCCATTTTCGTGGTGGCATTGATCCAATACGGTTTTTGAGACGATGCTTGCGCAGGATGAAATGTTTATGCGCCGCGCTCTGGCTTTGGCAGAGCAGGCGGCGGAGATGGGAGAGGTGCCGGTGGGTGCCCTGGTCGTACGGAACGGCGAAGTGATCGCCGAAGCGGGCAACCGTCGTGAACGCGATCGGTGTGCCACGGCACATGCGGAGCTTTTGGCGATAGAGCAGGCGTGCGCGGCAGTTGGTAGCTGGCGTTTGACAGACTGCACGCTGTACGTGACGTTGGAGCCTTGCCCCATGTGTGCAGGAACGATCGTGAACGCGAGAGTCGGGCGCGTGGTGTTTGGTTGTAAGGATGCCCGCGCGGGCGCAATGGGAAGCGTGCTGAATCTGCCGAGCTATCCGCTGAATCACCGTCCCGGGGTGAGCATGGGCGTCTGTGAGGCAGAGTGCCGCGAGGTGTTGCAGAGATTTTTCCGCAGCAGGCGCACGAAGTGAGCAAATCGCCTTTTTCGACATAAACTGATGTTGATCGGACTATCCGAAACAAATCGGTTGAGGTGTCGTATGATGACTTTAGATAAACTTCCGCTCGGGCGAACCGCTGAGGTGGTCCGCCTGTACCCGAATTGTGCCATGCGGGAGCGCCTGCAAGATCTCGGCGTGATCCCCGGGGAAAAGATCGTAGCGCTGATGCGCAGTCCGCTGGGAGACCCCATCGCCTATCAGATTTGCGGTGCTGTGATTGCTTTGCGGCGTCGGGATACCGTGGGGATAGAGATCCGCGCGGAGGAACAGATGAGGTGAGATGATCACCTTCGGAAACGAAAGGAATTTTTATGAAATATAGAAATAACCGAGGCTTGCCGTGGCTTTTGACGGTTGCCGCGGTGTTGCTGATGATAGCGTCCATGCCCTTTTTGCTCAGCAGTATGGTCAAGGGCGCCGTTGCCGACGATATCTACGAAGCGAAAGAGCCTGACGAGACCTATGAGGTCATTCTTGTCCTCGGCTGCGGCATTCGCGCCAACGGAAAACCGTCGGATATGCTGCAGGACCGGTTGGAAACAGGAATCGCGCTGTACCGATCCGGGGTCGCGCCGAAGCTGTTACTCAGCGGCGACCACGAACATGACGATTACAATGAAGTGAAGGTCATGAAGAACTACTGCCTTGAGGCGGGGATCCCGGAGGAGGCAATCCTCTGTGACCGCTACGGGCTTTCCACTTATGACAGCGTGGTGCGTGCCAAGAATGTCTTTGATGTGAGGCGGGCGGTGATCGTGACCCAGAAATACCACCTTTACAGATCTCTCTATATCGCAGAAAAGATCGGTGTGAATGCAGTGGGCGTCGGTGCCGATCTCCGTACATATCAGATGCAGACGTATCGTGATCTGCGAGAGGTCCTGGCTCGATGCAAGGACTTTTATATGCTCCTGCGAGAGGAGCCTGCAAAATACCCTACGGAGCAATAAAGCATTGCTTCACCGAGAAAGGAATTTACCGTTTACATGACCGTATTTGAAACCCGAGCGCAGTTCACCCCCAGCCGCCATACGGTGGGGCAGGGGATGGTACTGTATGCCCGACAAACCGACCGTTTCAAGGTGGGTCTGCTCTCCATGTCCATGGCAAAGCAGACCGAGGCGGCACGTGTGCCGCCAACGTCCTTGCTTCTGTCTACCCTCAAGCGAGGCACGGAAAAATATCCCAGCCTTGCCGCCATCAATGAGCGGCTGGACAATCTGTACGCTTCCTCGTTGGTAACGAGAAATTACCGTTGCGGAGACCGCCAGATCTTGGGGATCTCCACCGAGTTTTTGGACAGCCGTTATCTGAATGACCCTGAAGCGGGCGATATTCTGGATGGCTGTGCGGAAATGATGTCACAAATGCTTCTCCATCCGTTGACGGAGGAAAATGGCTTGCTGTGCGCCCGATTGGTGGATAGCGAGAAGGTGCATCTGTGCGACTCGATCCGCTCACAGCAGAACAATCCCCGTTTGTGGGCGGCCCTGCGCTTTGCGGAGGTGCTTTGTGCCAATGAGCCCTGCGGTATCCCCCTGCATGGCGGGGTGGATCAGATCATGTCGTTGACACGCGAGCAGCTGCGGGCATGTCACCGCGATTGGCTGGACAGTAGCGAATTGATCTTCTTTTATATCGGACCGGAAGAGCCTGCGCGGGTGGCAGAGGTCCTGTGCCGCCGCTTTGCGGATTTCCGACCGATAACGGTCGAGCAGATCCCGCCGACCACGGTGATCCGACGGGCGGATAAAGTGCGCAGTGTGACCGAGGAGATGGCAGTATCCCAAGGAAAGCTACATCTCGGCTTCCGCACCGACGCGACCGTTCACGATCCCACGTATTACGCCATGGCAATGGCAAACGAGGTCTTCGGCGCATCTCCCGCCTCCAAGCTGTTTATGACGGTGCGCGAAGAAAAGAGTCTGTGCTATTCCATCGGATCCTCTTACGATCTGTATAAGGGCATCATGAAGGTCTCTTGCGGCATCGACCCGGATATGAAGGACGTTGCCTGCGAGGAGATCATGCGTCAATGGGATCGGATGCGCCGCGGAGAGATCACCGATGAGGAATTGCATGCGGCAAAGCAGTCGTTGGAAAACAATTATCGGACCATTGAGGACAACCCCCATGCCATTGAGGGCTTTTATTACGGAAGACTTCTGGAGGGCGTGGATATGACGGTGGAGGACTGCCGTGCGGGGCTTGCCGCGGTCACGCGGGAGCAGATCGTGGAGGCGGCTTCGGCGGTGACGCTCGATACCGTATATTTTCTGAAGGGCACGTGTCCCGACGGCGGGGAGGAGGCAGACGAAGATGGCGAATTGGAATAAGCCTGCCACAGAGCATTTTGAGAGCCTCCGATTGGGAGAGCAATACGATTGCATCCACCACCCCTCTGGGCTGGATATTTATCTTTTCCCCAAGAATATGACCTCGACGTACGCCATGTTTGCCACCAGATACGGTTCAGTTGACCGTGATTTCCGTCTGGAGGGCGAGTCCGAGGAGGCAACCGTTCACGTACCTGCGGGCGTGGCGCATTTTTTGGAGCATAAAATGTTTGCCAATGAGGATGGCGTGGATAGCTTTGCCCGCTTTTCCGCGTGGGGCGCGGATGCCAACGCCTATACCGCCTATAACAGGACTGTCTATCTCTTTGGCTGTACCGAGCATTTTGATCTTTCGCTGACCGAACTGTTGCGCTTTGTCACCCACCCGTATTTCACCGAGGATTCGGTGAGAAAGGAGCAGGGCATCATAGCGCAGGAGATCAAGATGTATGATGACGACCCCTACGAGCGATGCTTCAGCGAGCTTTTGCGTTGTCTTTACCATAAACATCATGTGCGGGAAAACATCTGCGGTACGGTGGACTCCATCGCGCAGATCACGCCGCAGACCCTGATGGATTGCTATCGCGTTTTCTATAACCTCTCCAATATGGTACTGGTGATCTGCGGCAACGTAAGCGCCGAGGAGGTCATTGCCATTGCGGATCGGGAGCTGCCCGTGCAGCCGCCGGTCCGGATCCTGCGAGAGATGCCCGAGGAGCCGCACACCGTATTGCAGGCGCGCAGTCTTGTGCGTATGCCCGTCTCCAAGCCCATTTTCAACATCGGCTTTAAGGATCGCGGACATGAGCTTCCCGCCGGAGAACGGCAGAAACGGGAGGCTGCCATGTCGATCCTCAATGAGATGCTGTTCTCGCGTTCGGGCGAGCTTTATAACAGTCTGTTTGAAGAGGGCAAGATCTCACCCGCCTTCTCTTACGGTTATTCTATGGCAGACACCTTCAGCTTCAACTCGCTGGCAGGTGAGGCGGATGATCCCGAGGCGGTCCTGCAAGAGATCCTCCGATATCTGGAGGATAAGAAAAGAGAAGGGCTCGACCGCGAGGTGTTTGCCCGTTGCCGCCGCGTGATGTGTGCGGAATATATTAAGGATTTCGATTCTACCGAGGAGATCGCCAACGATCTGTTGGGATATGTCTTCGACGAGGGAGAAATGTTCGCCTACGGAGAACTGTTGCAGCAGGTGACGTACGAGGATGTGACGCAGCTGTTGCATGAGATTTTTGGCGCGGACAGCTTATGTATGTCTGTGGTCGCTCCGAGCGAGGAGTCCGATCAAACGTAAAGAAAGGAAGAAAAATCATGGATCAGATTACTGTTTCGTTTCCCGGCTTGGGGATCGAAGAATTTCATTTGAATAAGATCGCGTTTACGCTGTTTGGCAGATTTGAAGTCCGTTGGTATGGCTTGATTATCACCTTGGGCATCATCCTTGCCGTTCTGTATTGCGCATACCGTTCCTCCGAGGTGGGCATCACCAAGGACGATCTGTTGGATATGGCGCTGTATACCGTTATTTTCGGCGTGCTTGGCGCCCGCCTGTATTACGTGCTGATGACGATCGGTGTGTATGAATATAAAAGTATCATCGATGTGATCGCCATTTGGGAGGGCGGTCTGGCAATTTACGGCGGCGTGATCGGCGGCTGTCTTGCCATCTATGTCTTCTGCCGCATCAAGAAGATCTCGTGGCTCCGCGCCTTTGATATGGCGGCTCCCGCCGTGATGATCGGTCAGTTTATGGGGCGTTGGGGCAACTTCTTCAACGGCGAGGCATATGGCTACGAGGTGCCGGAAGAAAGCTTTCTTTACTTCATGCGTATGGGATTGATCCCTAATATCAACAGCTCGTTGAAAATGGATTATTTCCATCCCACCTTCCTCTATGAATCCCTTTGGAATTTCATCGGCTTTTTGCTGATCAACGCGCTGTTCCGCAAGCGTAAATTTGACGGTCAGGTGGCGCTCATGTATTTCACGTGGTATGGATTCGGTCGCATGTGGATCGAGGGATTGCGTACCGATAGCCTCTATCTCGGCGTGTTCCGCGTATCGCAGGTCGTTGGCTTTATTTGCTTCGCGCTGGGCGGCATCCTGCTGACGGTCGGTCTGGTGTTCGCGCGTCGCCGCGCGGCAGCGGGAGAGGCATACGAGTCTTGCTACGCCAAATGCACGGGCAAGCTGTCTGTAGTAAACTCTGCCAAGGCAGAGGATGCGCCCAAGGTATCCGAGGGTGCGAAGGATGATACAAATGAACAGGAGGACACCAAAAATGGCACAGAGAATTGACGGCAAGCTGATCTCCGAGCAGGTCAGAGCAGAGATCGCGGCAGAGACAGCCGCATGGGTAGAAAAGACCGGCGTCCGCCCCGGACTTGCGGTGGTGATCGTAGGTTCCGATCCCGCCTCTTGCGTGTATGTACGCAACAAGGAGCGCGCTTGTGCGCAGGTGGATTTCTATTCCGAAAAATATGAGCTCCCCGAGGAGACTACGCAGGAGGAGCTGCTGGCACTGGTCGACCGATTGAATCATGATGATCATATTCACGGCATTTTGGTGCAGTCACCTCTGCCGCGCCATTTGAATGAGGAGGAGGTCGTTCTGGCGATCGATCCGAATAAGGACGTGGACGCTTTCCACCCCTATAACGTTGGCAAGATCATGATCGGCAATCACGCCTTTCTGCCTTGTACCCCCGCAGGTGTGATGGAGCTGCTTCGTCGCTCTGATATTGACGTGACGGGGAAGGAATGTGTGATCGTGGGTCGCAGTAATATCGTCGGCAAGCCCATGGCGATGCTTCTCTTGCAGGCAAACGGTACTGTGACCATTTGCCACAGCCGCACCAAGGATCTTGCCGCCGTATGCCGCCGCGCCGATATTCTGGTGTGCGCCATCGGAAAGCCGAAATTCTTCACGGCGGATATGGTCAAGCAGGGGGCAGTCGTGATCGACGTCGGCATCAATCGCGGTGCGGACGGAAAGCTTTGCGGCGATGTGGATTTCGATGCCGTGGAGCCCATCGCCTCCTATATCACCCCCGTTCCCGGCGGTGTTGGTCCCATGACCATCACCATGCTGCTGCGTAATACGCTGACAGCTGCGCAGAGCGCTTACCAAAACCGCTAAAGGGAGAAAAAACATGAAATACGCGATCAGACACCGTATTTGCTCTGCGTTGCTCCTTGCGGCAATGCTGTTTGCCATTCCCGCGTCTATGCTGGCTTTGGCGGTTCCCGCCGCGGCGGCAGAGATCATTACTATTCCGCAGACCGAACCCGCGATCCGCGCCGATGTGGGGCAGAGCATTGATCTTTCCGCCTATCGTCTGCAGATCGCACCGACAAGTTATCTGGAGCCTGAGAAGATGACATGGTCCTCCGAGGAGCTGGCGATCAGCGGAAATAAGGTCACCGCTCCCCAAAAGGGCGTTTATACACTGAGTGTGACCAACGGTGCCATTGTCCGCAAGGTATATCTGGTAGTCAAGGAGCCGAGCGAGACGGAGTATGTTCTCTATGAGAACGATTTCACCGATGCGGCATCCATCGGCAGCTGGAAAAAGCTACAGCAGACCTCCGGCGCGTCTTATTCGGTTGCGAACGGAAAGCTGACCATGAATGCCTCCGATGCTACTTCCTCCTACATCCGCTTGATGCTGCCGGAATTTCTGGGTGATTTTGGAAACTATCGCTTTGAGGCACAGGGAACGATCACCAAAGCACAGAACGACAAGCGTTATCTTGCACTGATGTTCCGCATCCAGAATAAGGACTATCCTTACTACCAGATGTGCGTCCGACAGAACGCGACCTACTCCAACGGTACGGAATTTGCCGAGCGCACCGAGAAAAATGCATGGAACGTGACCCATACCTCGGCGTATACCTCCAAGCTTTCCGCTACAGGAAACTACGTGTTTGCGGTAGACGTCTGCGGGAACGCGGTCGCCACCTCTATCAACGGGGAGCGACTGATCTATACGAAGACTGCCACCAAGTATACCAGAGGCGCACCCGGTCTGCAGGTCAACGGCTGTTCTGCCTCCTTCACCTCCGTAAAGGTGACGCTGACAGACGGTGTGGAGCCTACACGTACCAAGCTGGCGCAGGTCCGTGATCCTAAGTCCAATCTGAGACAGACGCCGTCGATCGTCTCCTATCTGAACGATCTGAAGACGGTTATGACCGATTCTCCCGCAACCGCCGTTTTGCGCGTTAACAGCGCGCTGGAGGTGTTGGATGAAAAGGGAACCAAGCTTTCTACGGTTGCCGAGACAATGAAGGTATTGGATCAAAAAGTGATCCCCGCCTTTTATGTGCAGGATGAGGCAACGGTCAAGGCACTGTGCGCCTATTTGAAGAAAGAGGATATCATCGATGCCTTTGTCATGGCACAGGATGCGGCTTTGGTTCGCCTGGCAAGAGACACTTATACGCCCATTCGCGGTATTGTGGACTTCTCGCGCCGTACGGATACGGAGAGCATGACTATGGCAAAGATTCGCGAGGCGACCAACGCCGCGCGTGCGCGTGTTGCCGTTCTTCCCGCTTCGCTGGCAACGCAGGCGAACGTAGAGGCGCTCCAGCGACTGTTCATTACCGTCTGGGTGCAAAGCACCTTGGATGACACGGTGGAGCTCGTGTCTCATATCACCTCGGGCGCAAACGGTATCATTACCCAAAACCGCGCCGAGCTGGAAAGATGCTTTACAGCATATTTCCATGAGAACACGATAAGCCGCGTAGTCAACGTCATCGGTCATCGCGGTCAGCCCTCCACGGGGCAGGAAAACTCCATCGCCAGCAGCATGGAAGCCTATGAGGCGGGCGCGACCATGGTGGAAAATGATATCTATATCTCTACCGACGGCGTTGTCGTCGTCATGCATGACAGCACCATCGACCGTACCACCAACGGCTCCGGCAACGTGGAGTCCATGCCGGTATCCGTACTCCAAAAGTACGTGATCGACGGCAAGGCAGACGCGCCGACACAGCCGATCCCGACGCTGGAGGATTACTTCAAGGAGTTCAAGGGGAAGGATCTTCAGCTGATCGTAGAGATCAAGTCCGGCAAGGAAGCACTTCTGAAGCCCGTGATCGAGCTGATCCAAAAATACGACATTCTGGATCAGGTCAACGTGATCACCTTCAAGGCAGATCAGATCCAAAGATTGAAAGCACTGTATCCGGAGATCTCCATCGGGTATCTGACGAGTGCGATCACGCTCAGCGAGGAGGAGCCGCTTTTGACGGTGGAGCAGATCCTCGAGGCGGTGCAGGTCTATGATACCACCTTCAATCCCAGCTATGCGGGCGGTGCGCTCGGTCCCAACGTGATGACCGCGGCGGGACATCGCGGCATCACCTTCTGGCCCTATACCATTAACGATTCGGCACATTTTGATACCTACTTTATGTACGGTGCCAACGGCATTACCACCAACTACTCTTATTGGGTTTCCGATTACATCAAGAACGTGACAACCGCCGAGAGCAGTTATACGGTAGAGGTGGGCAGGGAGACCTTTATTCCCGTGAATTGCACGACATACAGCCGCGAGACAACGGAAAAGACCACAGGTAGCATCAGCGTGATCTCCGGTAACGAGGAGAGCATTTCCTATAAGAAGGGACAGCTGACTGTGACCGAGGCAGGGGAGTATACGGTACTGTTCCGCCATGCCTGCTCGCTGAACAACGGAAAGGTGTACTACATGTATTCTCAGCCCGTTACCATCCGTGCCACAAGCAGTGAAGCAGCTGTAGAAACGACCGTGCCCGCCGTGGAGCAGACGCCCCCCGCAGAGGAGCCGGGTGATACCAAGGAAGCTCCCGCCGGAAACGCCACGCCCATCGTCATCTCCGCCGTTGTAGCAGCGGTGGTCTTGCTGAGCGGTGCGGTGGTATGGATCGCCATCAAAAAGAAATAAGCTTTGATCCGAAACAAAGCTTGCCTGTTCCTTTGTAATACAAAGGCGAAACCGATGATAAGATAAAGGAGAGCAATCATGTTTATCGCCAAGAAAAAGAAAATACAGAAGTATTTAGAGCAAAAGGAAGACGATAACAAATGTGCGTTTGATGATCTCCTTTCCGATTATTTGGACGGATCGTTAAAAGAAAATCTTGCGCTTGTAAAGATAGAGAGAGCCGAAATACATATAGATTGGTTTGATGATCTTAAGTGTATTGGAATACAAGGACGTTATAAAAAATATTATATGGACTTGCAAATTTATCCAAACGAGTTTAGTGTTTCGTTTGATCCGGATGAACCGGATGAAGACGTAAGATATCCGCTTGAAAGCAAAGAACAGGTATACCGCATATTATCGGATACAGTTAAAAAACTATAACATCAAAAAAGCCATCGCGATATTGTATCACGATGGCTTTGATCGTCCTTATGAAAAGTCGCCTTTGACGGGACTTTTGTTCGGTCGGCCTACCATTTGTAATTTACGTTATGATAGCCCTTTCCGATGAAGGGAATCTGCAGAAAATCCTCGGGGTTGTGACGGATGATATAGTCGATATAGCTTTCCATCATCCGTGCGGTCAAAAGATATCCCGCGGGGCTCATGTGCCCGCCGAGATAATAACGGCGCTTGAATTCGGCGTCATAAACGGGAGCATAGCGATGGAGATCGATGACGTAGGTGTAATCGAAAAGCTCTGCCATCTCATGCAGCAGGGCGGCGTGCGCCGGTTTTCGTTCATCGCGGGGGCTGCCGTCTCTCGGCATGGTCACCAGGAAGAAGCGGGCGTGAGGCTGCATGGATTTGATGCGTTGGATGATGCGTCCGTAATATCCTGCAAAATTATCGGCATTTTTGTTGTAGTCCTCAAGGCAGATATCGCTGATCTTGCCGAGCTCCTGTTTTTGGTTGAGAATGTCGTTTACGCCGAGGGCAATGATGTATGCCTGACAGAGCAGGTCGGGACTCCAATAGCCCTTTTCCTCAGCGAAGGAATTCCAATATTGCTTGGCGGTCATGCCACCCTTGGAGAAGTTGTAGGCGGTCAGACCTGCGTGGCGGGCGATATATTGCCCCCAAGAATATTCGAAATAGTCGTGGTAGCCCTTTTTGCCTTCGGCACTGAGAGACTCAAACTCGCCGGAGGAAAGGCTGTCACCGATGCAACCAACGGTGCGGAAAATGCCGCACAGCCCACCATCCATGGGAATATTGTCCAGCGGCTTTTCGTTCGGGTCTGCGCGCATGTATTCTTCCAATGTCATAATAACCTCCTGTTTTGAGAGCGCCCTTCCGCAAGCCTTCGCGGAAGGGTGCTGTTTACGGTATCAAATTATGATTTCTTCTTGGTCCATTTGTTCATCAGAACCTGCATGAACAGACCGCCCTGAACGGAACGGTGCTGGAAGGTGACCTCGCGGGCGGTGACCGTGTCGAACCAGTCTGTCATCGGTACGCGGGACGCGGAGTCATTGTAAGCCTTCCAAAGCGGGCGAACGAAGGAGATGAAGTCGCTCTTCTTGGATGCCATGGAGGCGACCCAGATCCACCAGTCGGATTTGGTGTAGTCGGATCGGCTGTCCAGAGGCAGGCCGTATTGGTTGAAGTACTTGCGGTTATTGTTCAGCTCTCTGTCGCGGAATTCCTGGGTGAAGAGACCGGTGCCCCAAACCTTATCCCAGACCATGTTATACTTCATGGAGAAGGTGCCGGGCTGATCGAAGGCGAGGTTGGTGGAACCGTCCTCGTTGCAGGCGGTTACCATCCAATTGGCTGCCATTTCCTCGGCGATCTTACGGTACTTGGCAGCTTCCTCCTCCTTGCCCAGCATGCCCATCAGCATGGACATACCCTGAATACCCATGATAGCCTTGAGGGAGAGGTTGCAGTTGTGGGCGAGATGACCCGCAAAGTCGTCGGTGCAGAGCTGATCGGCAGGATCGGCGCCGTATTGGATGAGGTATTCGCACCAACCGACCAGCATATCCAGATGCTGCGCGGCAAAATCGGCAGAGCCCGTGGCGAGAGCCACGTTGGTCTCCATGACCAGCATGTTACCGCACTCCTCAACGGGCATCTGGTACTTCAGCGCGTTCTTGCCATATACCTGACCGTTGAGCAGGGGATACTGACCTACGTCGTGGGGCGCGAAGTCAAACTGCAGCTCCTTGCTCCACTCATCGGTGGCGGCATATTTGTAGATGGGGCGCATCATACCTTTGACCAGCTCGGGATTGTAGAGCAGGAACATGGGGATGGAGGGGTAGGAAACGTCAACCGTTGCGGCACAGCCGTTGGAGAAGCACTCCTTGGAGATCCAGAGGACCTCACCGTTCTCGTCCAGCACCAGCTTGTGAGCGGCAATGACCTGACGGTATGCCAGCGCCAGCATTTCGGCGTACTGCTCGCCGCCCGCGGTCTTGGCATCGCGGTAGAGCTGAGCGGAGAAGTCGTCGCACCGGATCTTGAGCGTGTCGTACTCATCGGCTGCCTCCTGCAGGGCGGTTTCGATGGTCTTGCCGTTGCGATTCCAATAGGAACGGAGGGGCTTGTGGAAGTATTCGATGCTCTCAATGTCATCATAACCGAACAGGAAGAGGGTGGAGGCGCCCTCGGTCATACCGAGTGTTACGGCAATGTGAGACTGTTTGCGGGTGCGGATGGCTTTGAGACGCTCGGGGATATTTTCAAGACCCGTCGTGACCTGTTCGCCCTTTGCCATCAGATAAACGTAGCCCCAATCGATACGCAGGTCGTCGCCGCTGCGGTTCAAGGGCTTCTGAACGGTGTTGCCCATGCGAGAGCCGTGCAGACCGTTCAGGTCGACGTCCAGGATCTCCACGGGGCTGTCACCCGCGCGATTCAGACAAAGCTCCTCGCTCAGGCGTACGTGCGCGAGGACATCGTGCGCTTTGCCGTCCTTGGAGGTGTAAGCCAACTCCAGATAAGAGACGGGGCGGGTCAGATGCTCAAGGCATTCCGGGAGCAGGGGCGTGGTGTAGGTAGCGGTCAGCGTGATCTCGTCGCACTCATAAACGGCGACGGTGGACAGTGCGGTGATCTCCAACGAGATCTGGCGGAGCTTATACAGATCGCGCTCATAACCGAGGAAGGAGTAGGTCTTGCCGTCCACGGTAACGGTGCCGATGATGCTGTTGTTGGCGCCGGTCCAGTGCATGGGGGCGGCGGCGTTCAACACCGTATCGCGGGACCAGACGGAAAAATAGGGATCAACGGTGATCAGCGGAATAGCGGGTGCTCTCAATTTCATAAGATCAGTCCTCAAATCTTTCATTTTTTCGGATCGCGGCGGATCCGTATCATTTGGAGCATATCGCAAAGTCAAGCGATATATCACCTCTTGGATCTATTATAGCGTGTTCGGGGCGAAAAAGCAAGGATCAATTTGTGTTTTGCGATAGAATTTAAGCCTTGTGATAAAGACCCATCAGATACTGTCCCACCTCGTAGGCAAATCTTCCCGCGCTTGGGCGAAGCGCATCCGGAATACCTGCGAAAAAGCCGTGGATCTCATAGGTGAAGTCCCCTTGATAATCCATCTCCTTGAGCAGGGGCATGATGCGCTCCCACGGAATGTTGCCGCGGATAAAGGGAATATAGTGGTTGTCATCGGTGTCGTTGCTTTCCTGCACGTGAGTCGCCTTGAGGCGGTGTCCCAGTTTGCGAAGGGCAGGGACCTGATCACGGTAGACCATGCGGGCATGTCCGAAGTCCCAGCAGCCGCCGACCGCAGGGTCGTTCAGCGCATCGATAATGGCGATCTGCTCCTCTACCACGGCGGTGAAACGCATACGGGTCTTATCGGGGTTGAATTCTGCCATGTTTTCGATGGCGATACCGGTACGGTATTGTTTTGCCCATTCCACCAGCGGCGAATAAAATTCGATATTGCGGCGCAAATTCTGGTCAAAGGAGCATTCATTCTCCAGCACATCGGTCTGCGCGTGGATCACGCACCATTTGACACCGAGCTTGCCCGAGGCGTAGAGGGAGCGGCGAACACTTTCAAAATAGAGATCTCGTTCCTCTGCCGAAAGCTTTCTGTCCGCACGCCAGATGTTGGAGTCATAGGGCGGGTGGGATTGAGAAAAGGTCACGCCGAGCTTGGCGGCGTGGTTGCCGATCAGATCGATCTGTCTCTCCCAATCGTCTCCAAGCAGCTCGCTTCCCGAGCCGGGGCGGTTGGCGTTGCAGAAATTCAGATCGATCACGTCAAAGCCGCATGCGCGGCACATGCTGATCGAGTCGATCAGCGTGGTATAGCTGCCATCCCGCCGTTTCGGGAAAATGCAGGTGGATGTAGCAAGTCTCATCGTTCTGTTCCTTTTTGTCAGAAAAAATCGGAAAAAACTTTATGAAAAGTCTGAAAAGGGGATTGACTTCTCATACGTTTTGCGGTAAAATATATAAGTAACGCGGGCGTGGTTCAATGGTAGCACCTCAGCTTCCCAAGCTGATGACGCGGGTTCGATTCCCGTCGCTCGCTCCAGAAATTCCGTACACATGTGTGTGCGGAATTTTTCTTTTTGTTATGCCTCCTTGGCGGATGCCTTGCTTGCCAGGTATTCCTTGTAGTCACGCAGAAGTCCCAGCGAGGCGGAAACGATCTGGATCGTGTTCTGCAGCGCAGCCACCAGATTGAAGGTCACGACGGTGTAGCTCAGCCATAGGATCTGCGCGAACAATCCGAAGATCCGCATATGCACGGGGCGCTTGCAGTAGAAGGCGATTACGGCAAGCGTGCTTCCCGTTGCGGGCAGGAGACTGATCGGTCCTTGCCACGTAAGAATGGGGGAGATGCTCATGGCGAAGATAAATACGAACAGCCATACGATATGGGATGCCCATTTCTTTCTGCCGCGGTTGTAGAAGATAAGCTCACGCGCAACCGCAATCCCATTGATCAGCGCGCCCGTGGATGCGCCCACCATTGCCTGCTGAATGCTGCTGAGAACATCCGCGATCAGCTTGGTGATGAGAATATGCTCTCGCTTTTTGACGTAGTAGATGAAGAAGGAAAGCACGCACAGGCACAGACCGTATATCTGGCTGGCAACGTAAAGAGGCGAGCCTTGAAAAAGGGAGACAATCTGCTCTTGAAGTTGTTCCATGATCGGACTTACTTGTCTCCGTCCACTAAAATCTCGTCAATCGCCACACCGTCTGCCCAAGGCATTTCTGCACCGAGGATCTTGGCATAAGTGGGCGCTTCATCCACGGTGGGTCTGCGCTCCAGATATACGCCCTCCTTGATGTCGGGACCGATGGCGAAGAAAACGGGCTGGGGACCCTTGTCGGGCAGATGTCCGTGGGTGGCACGGCCGAAGCGGTAGTCGGTGATGTCCAGCGGTGCGACGATGGGGCGCTTCCAATCCTCGGAGAAGGAGGAATAGCCGTCTGTTTCCACCACGAAGGAGAACTCACCGTTCAGATGCTCCAGCTCGTCGATCTCCTCGGCGGTATAGACCTTGCTGATGCCGTATACGCCCTCGTACTCCATCTTTTTGAGCAGGTCATAGGTCTTTTGCCATACTGCCTTATCGGTGGGATCCTTCAGACGGATCTGGGCGGACATACCGGTGGAATGGCAGTATGCCTTCCAATCGGTCATGTTGCCGTTCTCGTCGATGTCCATCAGACCGTTCTCGGCGAACAAGACGTTAGGCTTGACGGAGCGCACGATCTCCATCTGACCGTGGTCGGAAATGAGGAAGAAGTTGGTCTTTTCATAAACGCCGGCTTCCTTGGTGGCATCCATCAGCTGATAGAACCAACGCTCAGTATCCTCTACGCCCGCGGTGACCATGGGCGTGAACAGACCGGATTTGTGGCGGTAATGGTCCACGTCACCGGTATGTACCATCAAGAGGTCGGGCTGATAATTCTTGATGATATCACAGCAGCAGTTGATGAGAAAATCGTCGGTATCGGGGTGGGAGCGGATCTTCAGTCCCTCCATGTAAGGCTCGACCGCCACGCGGTAAAGCTCCTCGGAGGTGCCGGAGCGCAGATAGCACTCACGCTTGGTGTCCTCGGGACCCTGCGGCCAGTATTCGTCCACCAGATAGTCAATATTTTTGTTGTTGCCCGTGACCGGCCAGAAAACAGCCGCGGTCGTCTTGCCGGCAGCCTTGGCGGCGGCGAAGATATCGGGGCATTTGACGACATCGGCAAACCAATTCCAAGGGACATTCTTGAGCTGTCCGGGATGGAACTCGGCGTTATTGGTGACACCGTGCTTGTTGGGGTAAGCGCCGGTGGACATAGTGGTGTGGCAGGGGTAGGTGACGGAGGGATAGATGGTCTTCACTCTCTTGACACCCGAGCCCTTGGCATACATCTCTTTGAAACGAGGGCTGGTCTCAAGCAGATACAGAATATCCTCATAGACCATCGCGTCGCAGGAAAAAACGATTACTTTGCTGTCTGACATAATGATAGATCCTTTCGTAAGACAGATTTTTTGACATCTTTATTATATAGCCGAGCGCTGTAAAAGTCAAGATAAATGCATTCTTTTTGCGTGAAATTGCGGAAAATCTATTGACATAGTACGAAAAATCTTGTAAGATAAAACAAGAAAGAGAACTGCTGCAATATCATAGCGCGGCGCTCGGAAAAGGAGTATTACTATGTCTGCAAAGCTCAAGGTTTTTACCTTTAATCTTCGAATCAATAACAAGGGTGACGGCATCAATATGTTTGACAACCGCACCGACAGAATTCTGGAGTGCATCAACACCTATAAGCCCGACCTGATCGGTTTTCAGGAGGGTAACGCCCACATGCGCGCCTTCCTGCGTGACCATCTGGAGGATTATACCGTGGTCGGCTGCGGCCGTGAGAAGGATTATCACGGTGAGTCTGCCGCCATTGCCTTCAAGAAGGACGCTTTTGAGCTGATCTCGCTGGACACCTTTTGGCTGTCTGCGCAGCCCCATGTGCCGGGCTCCCGCTACGGCGGCGATCAATCGAGCTGCCCCCGCGTCTGCACCTCTGCATTCCTGAAGCACAACGACTGCGAGAAGCCCTTCTGGTTCTATAACACCCACCTCGACCATCAGGGTAAGACCGCCCGTCTGCTGGGCGCTCTGCAGGTGATCCAGTACGTTTCCGACCGTCCCGAGAAGTTCATCATGACGGGCGACTTCAACGCACTGCCCGATGCGCCCGAGATCAAGGTCTTTACCGAGCACGGCATGGGCATCAAGGATGCCACCGCAACCCTTGGCGGCACCTTCCACAACTTCGGCAGACGCGAGACCTATTCCAAGATCGACTATATCTTCACCAATGGCATCTGCGATGAAAACGAGTCCTTTGTCGTACCCGATGAGGGCGTGGACGGCGTATATATCTCCGACCACTTCCCGGTGTGCGCGCTGATCGAGATGGAGTAAGGAGAGGGAAGCTATGGCACTGTTTCAAGGCGTTTTCCGTTCTGCGGCATTGAATCAGGATACCTGCTTCAACGTCATCATCCCGCAGGATTGCCCCAAAGAGGAACTTCGCACCGTCTACCTGCTTCACGGTATGCACGGTGACCACACCGGCTGGTGCCGCAAGACGAGCATCGAGCGCTATGCGCAGGATCGCCGCCTGGCTATCGTCATGCCCGACGGAGAGAACGGCTTCTATACTGACATGAAGTACGGCAAGAAGCACTATACCTACGTCTCCACCGAGCTGGTGGATTATACCCGCCGCATCTTCCGTCTCAGCGAGAAGAGAGAGAACACCTTTATCTGCGGTCTCTCCATGGGCGGCTATGGCGCTCTGCGTCTGGCGCTGATGAAGCCCGAGCAGTACGCCGCCGCGGCGAGCCTTTCCGGATGTGTGGACATCGTCCGCCGTCTCAAGGTCTGCAAGTGGACAGCAGAAGCCGCCGCCATCTGGGGCGACGATTTCCGCACCTGCACCCAAGGCACCGACAGCGACACGCTGGAGCTGGTCAACCGCCTGGAGGCGGATCCCACGCGCCCCAAGCCCCGCCTGTTCGCCTGTTGCGGCAAGCAGGACTCGCTGTACGACGACAATATCGCCTTCCGTGATTTCATGAAGGACAAATCCTTCGACTTTACTTTTGAGGATGGCGACGGTGTCCACAACTGGGCATTCTGGGATCAGTGGGTCGTCCGCGCATTGGATTTCTTCTTGGAAAAGTAACCGTAACGTACAAGCAGGGGTGATCGGGATCCTCTGCAAAAGGACCGGGATATCCTGAAAAGGGTGTCTCGGTCCTTGCAATTGTGAGACGATATCATGTCATACTGCGCCAAAGCACAACGCAATTTGCATGGCTTGGCTGTCGCAGGGAAAGGAAAGACAATGCTGAAAACAAGAAGCGACGTGATTGCGTATGCAAAGAAAATATGTATTCCGATGCTGGAAGCAGCTGCTGAAAGACGGCTTTCACACCGTCCCTGCGAGGTTGTAGATACGATTGGCTACGTGCCGTCACAGCTGGAAGAATTGTTTCGCCCATTTTGGGGAATTGCCCCCATACTCAGAGACGGTGAGCGGTTGAGGATCACGGTCCGCGGAGAAAAAAAGGACGTTGGAGAATGGCTGAGAGAGGTTCTCGTCACGGGGACCGATGGGGACAGTGAATTTGCGTGGGATACCAATGGCAAATTCGTTGGATTGCATGCCTTCTGCTTTCAAAATATTACCGAAATTGCCGGGCTGCTCGTGGGAATGTATTTTGCAAAGGCACAGACGTGGGATCTGCTCACATGCGAGGAGCAACGTCGGGTAGCGGATTGGATATACAGTGCCTCCCGGGAACTCTGCATCCATATTGCGGGCAACAATCATATCTGGTTCCCATTGCTTTGTCTGCTGGTGCTCAAGCGCTTTGGCTTTGAATATCCTGATACCGACCGTTTTCTGCGGGAGGGAATGGATGCGCTGGATGCCATGTATATCGGAAACGGCTGGTATTCTGACGGTGCCTTTGGGCGGATCGATTATTATGAAGCGTGGTCCATGCACACCTATCCGCTTCTTTGGTGCCTGATCGAGGATGCCTCGTGGGAAGGGTATCCGGAATGGCGTCAAAAATATCTCGATCGTGCCGCATTGTTCCTGAAGGATTATGTGAAATTTTTTGATGTATCCGGAGCACATCCGCCATTTGGCCGCTCCCTCGCATATCGCTTTGCGGCGGTGGCTCCATTTGGCTTGGCGATCGCGGCGGGCGCGGATTTTGACGCGGCACTGGCAAAAACGGTAACGCTTCGAAATATCAGTTATTTTGAAGAGAATGCGCTTGTGGGCAACGACGGCATACTCCCTCCGGGGTATCTCTATAACGCCCCCGCACTGGTGGAAAATTACACCTCCTCCGGCGGCGCATATTGGGCGACCAAGTCCTTCTTGTGTCTTCTTTTGCCCGAGTCGCATCCGTTCTGGAGTTCTGAGGAGCAGCCCCTCCCCATAGAGTCGGGCGCATATTTGGTGAAGCCATCTGAGCCGAGCTTGAATTTTGCGGTGATGGGAGAGAAGAGCTCCGGGGTTACCGTATTGAATAACCATTTCCAATATTACCAAAACGGTATCTATTGCAACCCCTTCAACGATATGGCAAGCTATTACAATAAATTTGCCTATAATTCCCGTTCCGGGTTTGCCATCAGTACCCACGACCTTGTGTCTGCCGATAATATGATCTGCCTGGAAACGCGGGATCATGCCATGACCTCGCACCGTTGGGGCTTTACTGACCTTGGCGAGGAGCATGGTTTTATGGTCAGCGAGCATACACCGTTTTCCAATGACCGCGGTACGGTGATCCGCACGTGGATGCGTCCTTTGCCGAACGGTTGGCACTTGCGAGTCCACCGCGTTACGCTGTCGCAGGAATACCGCATATATGAGGGCGGTTTTTCTGTCGGCTTATGGGACGACTACCGTGAATCCCGCACGGAGGGAAGCGGCTTTTCTCTTTGGAATCGTGAGCTGATCAGTCATATCGGCACGGCGGCATCCGTTCCCGTCAAATTTGCGGAGCGCCGTCCCCAACCGGGGATGCACCTGCTTGCACCGTTTGCGGCTTATCCTGCGTATCGGACCGATATCCTGCCGGCAGGGGAATACCTTTTCGCCTCCGTGATCGGCATCCACGACCGAAGTGCGGCGGTCACGTTGCCTTACATTGCCATGAACGGCTGTGCCGTGACACTCACCTTGGAGGATCATGTGGAGACGTTCCGTTTTCCTTGAGGCTTCCATGTTGCAACCCGAAATTTGTATTCCGTATAAATCAAAACCACCGGTTGAACCGGTGGTTTGCACAGCCCCTATAAGGGGCAAATACAGGCGTAACCCCTAAAAGGGGTACAGAAGGTTTGATACCGCATTACAATCTCAGGCAGCCGCTCACGTGCGGCTGTCTATTTTT
>JAFTMG010000080.1 GCA_017452525.1 Clostridia bacterium | reverse complement strand
GATAAACACCCCGCCCCATACCCCTATTTGAAGATTTTCGGAGGGTCAAGGGAACCCTTCAAAAAAGGGTTCCCTTGTGGGTGCAGGGCAAAGCCCTGCCTTCGTCCGCGCCACGATACCTCCACCCCAACCAACCCCAATTTGAAGTTTTTCGACAGACTGAGGACCATCGGCTAAACCGATGGTCCTGTCTCATGCGTGTTACTCCGCTGCTTTGAAGTTATAGATGGGCTTGATTCTGCAAACGATCTCGGCGGTAGGTTCGATATTCTCGACGATCTCGTCCATGCTCTTATAAGCCATAGGAGACTCGTCAAGGGTATCGGGCACGACGCAGGTGGAGTAGATCCCCGCCATTTCTGCCTCGTACTCTGCCATGGTGAGACGCTCGAAGGCGGCGGAACGGGACATAAGCCTACCTGCGCCGTGAGGTGCGGAGCAGTTCCAATCCTCGTTGCCACGGCCATTGCAGATGAGCGAGCCGTCACGCATATTGATGGGAATGAGCAGCTTCTCACCCGCCTTTGCGGAGACTGCGCCCTTGCGGAGGATCATCTCGTTCACGTCTATGTAGTTGTGAATGGTCTGGAAGGTCTCGACGGCAGACCAGCCCAGGCGCTCGAGAATGATCTCTGCCATTTTGGCGCGGTTTCTCTCGGCAAACTTCTGACAGATATCCACGTCGTGGAGGTAATCCTCCATAAAGGAACCGTAGAGGAAGCAAAGGTCACGGGGGAGGGTAGGCTCCTTTACCTTGAACTCCTTCTCAAGCGCCTTGATGGTAGCCTGGATCTCGGTTCGTCTGCCTTGCTCCTTGTAGGTGCGGATGATCTCCTCGCGCTGCTTGAAATACTCCTCCTTACCTACGTTGAGATCAACGGCGATCTGCTGATAGAACTCAGCAACCTGTGTGCCGAGATTACGGGAGCCCGAGTGGATAACAAGATACTTGCCTCCGTTCTCGTCTACGTCGATCTCTATGAAGTGATTACCTCCGCCAAGCGTTCCGAGAGAACGTTCAAGACGCTTGGAATCCTTGAGGTATCTGTAGCAGCGGAGCTGTGTGAGGTCAAATCTCTCCTGTCTGCCTTCCCAAACGCTTCTGCCGCAGGGGATGAAGTGTGCCGCTTCATCCACCTTCTCAAAGTCAATATCAATGTTGCCAAGGTACACGGTGTACATTCCGCAACCGATATCCACACCGACCATCGAGGGAACGATCTTGTCGGTGATGGTCATAGTCGTACCGATGGTACAACCCTTGCCCGCGTGAACGTCGGGCATTATTCTAATTTTAGAGGCGGAAAAAGCCTCGGTATCACACACCTGCCTGATCTGCTCGCGCGCACCGTCCTCAAGGGTGGAGGCGAAGCACTTGGCGGTGTTAAACTGTCCAATGATCTCTATCATAACATAAATCCTTTCTTAAATTATAAAGCGAAAAGGGGGCGTTCTTTAACCCCCCCTGATGATTCACGCAACAATTTTAGCGTATCTTTCGCTCTCTACCACCTCAAGCATAAATGCGTAAGGATTCATCGTGCCGCTTGCCACCATCTCAAAGAGACGGGGAGAGCAACCGGACACGAGCGCTACACCCTGCTCGTTCTTAGTAACGGGCTGTTGCCTGTTGCGACTTGCCACATTCCAGAAAACGATTTCGGGAAGCGTATATCCTGCTTTTGCAAAGAGCTTTTTAGCATATTCAAAATTGGTAAGCGAGGCATCGCTTGCACAGCAATCAAACTCCATGTCCGATATGATGTACAGCTTCCTCGGAAGCTCATCCTGAGGGACGGAATTTCTCTTTGCCGCGTCAAGGATCAGCTCAAACACTTTCCGGATATTCGTGTTCGCAACCTCGTTAAAGCTATGGCAATAAAGCACCTTATCCAGAATATCCTCACCCTTGATCTCTATGAGCTCAGGGTGTTCGGAAAAAGTAATAAAGTGATTTTTAAACGCGCCCTTATTTCTTTCGGCAAAATAAATGCCTAAAGAGAACGCAACGGTTGCAGGTATGGGTTCACCCCATCCGTACATGGAACCGGAGCCGTCAATGACAGCAAGGGCATTTTCGGTGTTCCCAAAGTCCTCAAGAGAGTTCCAGGTCGTGTTGATCGCCTTTCTTTCCTCATCACTTACGCTCCCACGGAAGAAGGGGGTAATGATTTCGTAGGGCATAAGCGTTCTTGCATGAAGTTTCGTGTCCCCGGCGGTTACCCTGTCGAGAAACTGACTGTAACGTTCTCCGTCGTTGCGCATAAATGCCTTGCGGTATTTATACATAGCCTTTGAGGGTTGCTTGGCGTAATCGAAGGAATAATCCTTCTCCCGGAGATTGTTTTCGATCATGCGAATGTGTGCGCGAAGGGCAACGAGTGCCTTGCGGTAGCAGGCGTCGTTCATTCCGAAATGGCGCGCGATCTTTTTGGCATACAAAACAGCTTCTTTGTTCGATGCATTGACCGAGGGAAGCCATTTTGCAAGCAAGGATACTTCGCCGCCGCTCGCGAGCGCTTCGTGATCCGCCTCGAACTGCCGTTTCAGCGCGTCAAGCATATCCTTTTCGCAAGGCGTATCCATAAGGGCGAGAAGATCGTCAAATCTGCCGTACTCTGCTACGTATTCGATATTCTTGCGAACGGCGGCAGGCTCGTTGTTTGCCAGCCAATGAAGAATCACCTTGAATACACGGCGTTCTCCAAGACCGCCGCGAATATCCCGTGCGAAAAACAGAAGCTTCATGGCGATATCTTTGTTTTCACTATATGCGCGGATGAAACGGTTAACGATCTCACTTTCACTTTCACGGCGTAATGCGCCGATGGTTGCGAACAGGTCGAGACAGTCGGATTCGGTTGTAAGATGGGTTGCCGCACCGTTTTCGGTTACGGTCTTGTTTGCTTCCTGTTTCAGATAATTCAACATGAAACTCACTCCTTTTCGTTTGTTTTTTATGACAAGGCACCGTTTGATGCGAGATTTGAACTCGCGACACGGGGATTTTCAGTCCCCTGCTATACCACTTAGCTAATCGCATTTGCTGTTGGTGCCTTCTGGTGCCTCCGGCAGGAGTCGAACCTGCGACGCAGAGATTTTCAGTCTCTCGCTCTACCACCTGAGCTACCGAGGCATTTGACAAGGCACCGTGTATTTTCTCTTCAATTAATTAATTAATAAAAATGGCTGTTGGTGCCTTTGACAAGATGCATTTTAACTCATACGGAGAATTTCACTCCGCAACCTCTTGCTCCGAAAGCAAGCGTTCGTTAGCTGAACCAATGAGAGCTGTATTGCTGTTTGCATCTTTTTTTCATTGATTCAAGTTAAGCTTTGTTACAAGGCACATTTCCTTAATACAAAATTTTTTATTGGATTTTGAAAACAGATTGCTGTCTGTGCCTTTCGTGACCTCATTTTACCACCGTTTTCTGCCTTTTTCACGGAAAAAAAGCTGCGAAAAGGTGCTTTTACACAAAATAATGGGGATTTTTCGGTTTACAGATGGAAAACGTGAGCTTTTGGGGTGTGTTCTTTTCATATGTTATGCTCTCGCCCTCTGACTCGCTGTAGTCCAAGAATAGACCCTTGGCAGGGATGACGATCACATCCTTTGTCACGTCATACATCGCCATAGTCTTGTTGAACCTCACATACACGATCTTCTCGCCGGCAGCGTTATAAAGTTCTACCCACCCGAAGGGAACGTTCTGGTTGTAAAGGTCTACGCGATAACGGGTCTCATAAAGTGTCGTGCCATCCTCAAAATACAGGGTAATGTTATAATCATATTCTTCAGTATTCAGAATATTCAAGTCGGCGATTGCTTCTTCAAAGCCGATCCCCGAATTTAATTCAAAGGCAATGGCTCGCAGGCAATCGTAATTGAGCTTGACTCGCTTTGAAAAAGAAACCACTTTAGGTATCTCTCCGTGATACGGCACCTCCAGCTTATCGCTCATATACGCCTTGATCTCGTCGTCGGTCGGATACTCGAATCGAAAATGATAGTGGAACCGTCCCGGTCGGTTGATGAAGCAGTCGTTTAAGTTCTCGATCTCGTTGCAGGTAACCACGAAAAGCTTCTTGCCTTCCGACGTGCCGTCAAACAAACTCAAAAGCTTCGCTTGCTCGTCTTCGCACTCATCGTCCTCATCGTCCTCCTCGTAGTCATTACAGGGAGTCTTGAACATTTTTTCAAACTCATCAAACAAGATCACACATTCCCGGTCGATCTCCCCTATAAATTGAGAAAGACGGGGATAGCATTCATCCACGAGCAACACGGGAAGTCCTTTTGCTATGCATTTTTGGCAAAGCTTTTTGGCAAACATGGTCTTGCCGATTCCCTTATCTCCGCTCAGGATCACTCCAAGGCTTCGCGGAACACGGTCAAAGGTATTCATGACCTTTTCTATTTTTTGTTCATGCGGACCGTATGCCTTTTCCTCGCTCTTGAAATTGCTTCGCTCCTTCAGAAAGCAGCCGCTTCTCGGATCGAATTCTACGGTATACGTTTTCGGCGGCAACGTATCGTACGTCATAACGCCGCTTCCGTACAGATCGTACCTTTCTCCTGATTGAATCACCTTCATAGCAAAACACCTCCGTTTGAAAAAATTGAAACGTCCGATGCGGTCATCCATGCATTCGGTCTTTCGTGGAAAAATTTTACCACCGTTCTCTGCCTTTTTCACGGAAAAAAAGCTGCGAAAACAACAAAAAGCCCTCGGAAGAGAGCTTTTTTGCTATTTTAATCCACAGTTTAACTGCTTTTTCAGCTTTTCGATGACTAATTTTTTGATTGATTCCGATCCGATCACCTCTACCATCGGTCCGAAGGAAAGGATTCTGATCACCATTTCGGATTCATCCTCGTGAGCATACTTGATTTTTACAAGGTAGGTATTTTTGTCGAGCTTCTCGGCTTGCTTTTCAAAATGGGCAAAGTGAAGCATGAACCGTTCGAGCGCGTTTCGCTCGTCGCAGACCCGAACCGTCAAAGTATCCTGCGCCTTATCCCGCTCGGCGTGATCCAGATCTTTCGGCCCGGTATAATGCGCGCAGTTGTGCATTTTGGAAAGGTTGATGGTCGAAACCGAGTGCCATCCTGCCGTGATCAGTCTGAATTTATCATCCTTTTCGGAATATTCGAGTCTTTTGGGGCGACATCGGATATACAGGGTTTTGCCATTACGGTTGACCATTTCAAATTTGATCTGCGAGCCATTTCGGATCGCCTCTAAAATGATTCGGAACTGTCTTACGTATTCTTCATCTTCGAAAGGATCTCCGTCGCTGTACTTATCGTAAACGTAATAATCCGCAGGGGTGAACAGCGGCTCCGTATCCCCAAGATCGGGAAAATCCACACCAAACAGTTTTATGCGCGGGTCCAGCGAAATTGCCTTCAGCCACCTCTTTTGAAGCGTGGTCAACGGCATCGTTGGCTTATGCTCGAGGGACGTGGTCATGTCCCCGTGCAGCAATTGCCATTTTTCACTTTTTAATGACGGCATAATGGTAAGCAGGCTTTCGCCGAAGGCGCGCTCAGCGACGATCTTCTGCAATTCTTTTTCGGAACGTTCGCCGTCAATGATACGGGACAGGATGGCTGCGACGGTGTTATAATATGCGGAATAAAGCTCGCTGAATATCATGATTCCACCTCCTTGCCGATGCCGTAGATCCGATACATTTCCTCAAGATCTTCCTTGAATTTGTTTTCTTGGGTTCTGTTGGAAAAGTTCATCTGAACGATACGGCAGATAAAGGTTCTGATCCAAGGTATCATTTCGCTGGAGTCATAGACGTCTGCCGAAAACCGATAGGTGTGCTCATCCAGCTTTTCCACCGTGCCGATACGTTTCTCACGGTACAGGCGTCTGACGATATATTCTTCATTGTCTGCCACCTGAACGGTGAACTCTACGTGCTCAAGCTGCTCCACGCCCCATTTGTTGCGCTTTACGCTGACACCCCACATCTTGCTCTGCATTCGATCCAGCTCTGCACGAAGCTCGTCAAAACGGGGAGTCGGCTCCTCAAGCTTCACATTGGATAAGTAATCCACTCTGTATGCCTGAAAGTGGTTATATTCGGGAAGGTATGCAAGCAGATGCTGTCTGCCGTTTTGCACGCTGATAAACACGCGCAAAGGAACGATCCTGTTTTTTGTCGGCAGGTCCTTGTGACGGCTCATGTTAGATAGCGTTACGACACGCTTTTCTCTCATTGCGGTGAACAGGGAAGCAAGTACGCCGCTGTCGATGGCACCGGTTATGTAGTGGTGCTTAAAGGTGAAGGCGTCCGTGTCCGCCTCTTCTTCTTTGTCAAGGATATACGAGCCGATGACACCGCATGGTGCGGCTTCGGAAAAATAATGCAATACGTCATTGAGAGCCGAAATGTCGGTGTTTTCGGTTCGACGGTAGTACATCTTTCGTCCTTCCTTTTCCGCAACGATCAAGCCGGCTTCACGGTATTCCTTGAGCTTTTTTCTGAGGGTGGACTCGTCAAACATCATGGGAGTCGTAAATCCGGACAGATATTTCCCGTCGATCTCCGCGAGTATCTCGGAGATCGTTCGACGAACGGATGGATCGTGAAGAATATCAAAGAGAATGAAATGGAGGGTCACGTCTCCGTCTGTAAAGCTTTTTGCCTTCCATGCATGATAAAAGGGGTTATGTCTGATGGTGCGGCTATCGATGGAAATAAAAACGTTTTTACCTTCGGGCGTGCGAACGAAGCTCATATGGTCGCCAAGCCAGCTTTCCAGACGGCGGCGCTCGTCGTCATAGGAACGCGCGCTTTTGGTCTGATAGTCATCTCGGCTCTTGAAGCCATACACGTAGAAATCTCGCATGTATGCCCTGATCTTTTCAAAGTTTTTGATCAGCTCGCTGTATGCGGACATAGTTCACGCTCCTTTCCGTCGGTTCGGACGTCGCCTCAAAAAAGTTTGAATGATGCTCAGGTCTTCGGTGCCGTGATCTTGCTTTGCAGGCGCCGGATGGGTGCCGACGCGTTATTTTTTGTCTAAATCCCGCACGGCGCGCAGCTCGCTCCGGATGAGTTTTCTTCTTTTGAATATGGCATGGATCAGGCGGGAAAGCCACGCGAAGGGGATCAGGACCTTATAGCGATAGGCGAGCGGGCTATATCCCTTATAAAACTCGATCTTTGGAAAGAGGCGACGCAGAAGATAGCGTACACGTGCCCGCCGATCCGTTTTTCCGTAGAGCTTGGTCATGCGCTGTACGACTGCCTGCGAAACGGTGCCGTAGGTAGTGGAAAACATATAATATTCCAACATTTCCCGCTCCGCCTCATCCAGCGTGGGCAGCTCAGGGGTGGCAAAGACCTTTTGGCAGAGCGCACGGCTGTCCTTTTCGAAGGTGTCGATGCCAAGCGTCCGACACTCCTTCTCAATGTAGGCAAGGTCCAACTGCTCCTGCTTGGCGGACAGATAGACATAGCGGTCCAACAGGGAGCGCAGACCCGTTCCGCCGCGGCTGAAATGCTTATATTCATGGGCGGTCATGTAGATGTAGTAATCCTCGTCGCGCATGCGATAGCCGTATTGGCTGTTGCCGTCGGGGATTAGCTTTTCGCGGATGTTTCGGTAATAGGCGGAAAAAACGCCGCTCATGCTCTCGGCAAAAAGCTTGGTATGCAACTCAAAGTTAAAGATCGGCTCCTTATAGTAGCAGTCGTGGGCATTTTTTCCCACACCCTCGGCGCGGTAGCCCCGCTGCTTCATGAAGGCGACCACCTCATGGCTTCGTGTGGCGTCAAAGAGGATATCGTTGTCTGCCATCTCGCGCATGCCGAGGCGGGGGTACATATCCTTGAGGATGATCCCCTTGAGCGGGAGATACCAGATCCCACGCTCCTCCAAAAAGCGCAGGATGTCCGCGCGTTCACGGTCGAACAGGATGGTCCTTCGGACCGCCATTTCTTTATCCGTCAGCCACTCGGCATTGGTTGCGACGCCTGCCGCGGCATACGCCATTGCCGCAAGGGCGGCAAGGCTGTGCGCTTTGCTGATCTTGCGGAGCTTGATCGGGTCCATTGCCTCTACGCGGGTCGGGTCGGGCGTGATGCCGTTGACTGCGCAGGCGGCGAGATATCGCAGATCGTATGCAGCTTGTTTCATCGTTTTCTTCTCCCTATGCGGCGGCACGCGCCCTTCAGTCTCATCAGCAGCTTTCTGACGGGGTAGAGGGCGTACCAGAGTCGGGCATACAGCAGGTAGCCCTTTTCCGTGACGGTGTGCTCCTTGCCCTTGCGGACGAAGCGCGTCATCACGGCAAGGATATCCCCGTCGGTGATGCCGTATTCCTTATTGACACAGTTATCGCCGAGGATAACGTAGTCCTGCTCCCGCACCTTCACCACGCGGTGCAGGACGTAGCTGCTCGGCGGGCGGCGGTATAAGACCACATCGTATTTTTGGCAACGTGCCTCGGTCTTGGCGGTCAGTATGAACAGATCCCGCCCTTGCTTGAGCAGGGGCTGCATGCTGACGCCCACGTTGGTATAGGTCAGCTCCCCGTGGAAAGCCAGATATTCCTCGTAGGTGGTCTTATTCATCCAGCGCACCGATCTTGCGGAGGTTGGCAAGGATCTTGGCAACGTCCGCCGCGATCACCTCGCGGGGCGCGTCGTATTTCGCGAGCATCCGTTCGATGATCGCCTCCTCGGTGGTCTCCTCCTTCAGGCATTCCACGATAAAGCCTGCCGTCTGGTTGCTGCGGATCAGCCCGTTGAAGCCGGAGCCGCCTGCGGAAACGGTGATATGCTCGCCGTCGGTCTCGTGTGTGATCAATCCGTCTTTCAGTTTCATTCGTTTTTCTCCATTCCTTCGAAGGCGACTCTTGCCGCCTCGATATCCATATTGCACCCCAATCGGTAGAGCCCGACGCTTGCGGTCAGTCGGTCTACCAGGGTAAGCGTTTTCGTCATGTCGGCGCCGCTTTTGGGGCGGTGTGTCTGCTGGAGGAGCAGGGGATAGATGCTCATCTTATCCACGCGCCGGATCGTATTGGTCACGGCGCGCTCCAGCACGCAGATCGCCCGCAGGGGGACCGCGATGTTTTCTCCCAATTGATGCTTGCCTCGCCACGGGGTGCCGTAGACGGTGGCGCCCCCGTCGGTGATGCGGATGAGGGGCTTGTCATCGTTGACCATGACGGCGCGCGCGCCGAACAGCTCTCGCCACAGCCGCGTGTGGGTGGATTTTCCCGTGCCGCTTTTCGCGGTGAAAAGATAGCCCACGCCATCCACCGCGATGCAGGAGCCGTGGAACAGAAGGGTGTCACGGGAGAGCATGCGGTCCGCGATCCGACGGTATACGGCAAGGGTCTCCAGATAGCCGTCTGTATACGGTATGGGCGCGCGACCCTCCGCGCGGTCCTCGGCAAGGCTGCGTTCCCGCTCGTATTCGATGTCCGCCTGCGCCGTCTCCACCATGATCTCGGGCGTTTCCTCGCACAGATAATCCCGGCACAGGCGGTGGACCTCACGGTGAAGCGAGCGCACCTCGATGGGGCATGCCGCGATCTTGTAAATGCCGTTCATTTCCGTATCCTCCCGTGCCTGCCCGCGTGCTTTGCGGGCGGTATCTTTGATAATGTTATTGTATCATAGTTTGACGGAAAAAACAATAGTTTTCTGCCGCGGCTTTTTTGCCTGCTTTCGCGGGATCGCGCAAAAAGGAATTGACTCCCGGGGCAGGGCGTGATATAATAAAGACACGATATCACGCCGTGTGACGGTATACAGAGAAAGGAAGATATTATGTCCAATCAAGTGATCGGCGGTATGGGATTCCACCACATCGCATTGAAGACCAAGGATCTGAAGAAAAGTGTTACCATGTATGAGGCACTCGGAATGAAGGAGATCGTCCGTTGGGGCGAGGGCGAGAGCGAGATCGTGATGCTGGATATCGGTGACGGCGGCAGGATCGAGCTGTTTGCCAACGGCGGCGACGCGTTTGCCGTGAACGGCAAGTGGCAGCATTTTGCCATGTGCGTAGAGGATGTGGCACAAGCATACGAGGTGGCACTGCGGGCAGGTTTCCTGTCCAAGATCGCGCCGAAGGTCGTGCCGCTGGCATCCAAGCCGCATCCGATCTCGATCAATATCGCTTTCGTGATCGGTCCCGATGGCGAGGAAGTGGAGTTCTTCAAGGAAGTCTGATCGACGGGAGAGAGTGAGATGGGATACGCGCGCAAGGTAAAAAAGCACTTCTGGATGCGGTATCGGAACGAGGGAGCCAGCGAAAGACTGCATGACAGAGTACATATTCTGACGGTGTTCGTGGAGGATGCCGAGAGCCATTGGGACGAGGCTTCCAAACACAAATTCTGGCGCTCCCTGGAGCAGGTGATCCCCTATCTTTGTGCCGAGGCGAAGCGATACGGGACCGAGCTGGAGGTCAAGCACTCTCATTTCGTTATGGAGATCCCCGCCGATTATACCGCGCATTGGTTCACCTACCTTCCGCGATTCTTCCCGGGCAGGACCATATTGGAGCTGCAGCAGCATTATGAGAAGAAGCTGGGCTGCGACGAGGCACCGTTCCTGTTCGTCTTCAATCAGAAGGGGCGTTGCTACGCTTGCGCGGACAAGGACGGAGACGGTTATGAGAGCGAGGAATTTTCGGTGATCTTCCGCGATTTCAAGCCCTTTGCCATCATGCACGAGCTGCTGCATCAATTTGGTGCCCGCGACTATTATTTCCCCGCGTGGGTCAAGGAGATCGCACAGAAGTACTATCCCGAGAGCATCATGCTGGGCGGCGGTATGGAGGTGGACGATCTGACCGCCTTTTTGGTGGGTTGGCAGCCCGAGATCTCCGAGACCTCCTACCATTTTCTGAAGGATACCATGCGCCTGAACGAAAAGGTGATGGAGGAAGCCAGAAAAGCCGAGTGGGCGAAGACGAAGGGGCAGAAATTTTAAAAAACGGACTGAACCCGTCGCTTGCGAGCAAGCGACGTTGGTTCAGTCCGTTTTTTATGCTTTCTGCCAGACGACCTTGCCGTCCACGACGGTGGTATACGCGGCGGCACCGACGGTGGTGATGGGGTCGGCGGTCCAGATGACGACGTCGCCGTCCTTGCCTACCTCCAGGCTGCCCACGCGGTCGCCGATACCGGTCAGGGTCGCGGGATTGATGGTGATGGCGCGCCATGCCTCGTCGGCAGGCAGACCGGCGCTTGCGGCAAGCCCCGCGCACATCGGCAGATGCTGCAGGGGAATGACCGGCGCGTCGGTGATGATGCTGATGGATGCGCCCGCTTCGTGCAGAACGGCGGGAGTGGTGAAGCTCTTATGGTCCAGCTCGATCTTGGACTTTTTGCCCAGCGACGGGCCGATGAAGATGGGATAGCCCTCCTTGGCAAGCTCGTCGGCGATGACGGCGCCGTCGGTGCAGTGGTCCAGCGTCAGCTTCAGATCAAACTCCTTGGCGATGCGGATGGCGGTCAGGATATCGTCGGCGCGGTGGGCGTGCGCCTTGAGGGGCAGTTCGCCCTTGACGACGGGGATCATCGCCTCCAGCTTCATGTCAAATCCGGGGTTCTTGCCGTCCTCCTTGTCCTGCAGATAGCGGCGGGTCTTGAAGAGCAGCTCACGGAGCAGGGCGGCGGTACCCATGCGGGTCATGGGCGCTTTTCTGCCGCTTTGTCCGTAGCAGCGCTTGGGATTTTCACCGAAGGCGCACTTCATGGCAACGGGATGCTTGATGATCATATTGTCCACCCGATTGCCTACCAGCTTGATGGCGGCGAAGGTACCGCCCACCACGTTAGCACTGCCGGGGCCGGTGCAGGCGGAGGTGACGCCGTTTCGGATGGCGTTTCCGAAGGCTTCGTCCTGCGGATAGATGGAGTCGATGGCGCGCATATGGGGGGTGAGGGGGTCCACCGTTTCGTTGTAATCGTGACCCTCCCAGCCGACAGCCTCGTTGTCCAGACCGATGTGGCAATGTGCCTCCACGCATCCGGGGGTGACGAGGCGACCCTCGGCGTCGATGATCTGCGCGCCCTCAGGGGCGGTCAGATGGGCACCGACAGCGGCGATCTTGCCGTTGTCGTCAATGAGGACGGCTCCGTTCGGGATGTCGTCGCCTGCCATGGTTTTGATGTAGCCGTTTTGAATGAATAACATAACGCATATTCCTTTCTTACAATCAATATATCGTTGTTTGATCGGGTTCAGTTTGTCGGAAGCCACGCGGCGATGACCGTTTCCCAGTCGCGGCCGGCGGAGGCGTAGTCCACGAGTCGGAAGTCCATGCCGTCCCGGTCGGTGAAGGTGCAGCTGAGCAGGCAGGGAACACCGTGGGTGATCTCGCCGCCCGCCTGCGCGCGGCAGTCATAGTCGCGGAAGGAGAAGGGCGAGTCTGCCGCCTTGCCGGTGCGGGAGTCGGCGGCGAGGGTCAGCGGACCGCGGGAGAGGGAAATATAGCCGTCATCTTCCGGGCGGTGGAAGACGCGGACGGCGGTGGAATTGTAGATGCCGCGGGCACTGTCCTGCGGGTCCATCTCGGTGTATACCGTGTCACTTTCCCAGGAGACGGGCAGGGTGGCGCGAACGCGCATGTCAAAGCACAGCTCGACCGACGTGCCGTCCTCCCAGATGCCGCCGAGGTTCAGGTACCGACCGTCCGCCGTATAGGGGAGCGGGGAGTTGATCTCCGTCTGCTCCGACCATGCGGGCAGGCGGCATTTCAGCGTCAGCGCCGTCGGCTTCGGCGTGCGGAGCGTCAGGCGGATATTGCCGTCGGCGGGATAGGCGGTTTTGATCTCGAGTGTGACGGGGTGACCGTCCGCCTCCCACGTTGCCTCGCCGTTTTCATAGAAGTTCAGCACAGGATCGCCCGCGCCGTCTTGCATGACGGCATGCCCGAGAAAGGTGCCGACACCTGCCGCGCCGATGCAGACGCAGCAACCGTAATAGGAAAGATCGGAGAGGATCTGCGCACCGCCCACCTTGCGCCCGCGCCTGCCCGGAGTGAGCGGGCTGTAGCTGTCGAAGGGCAGGAAGGTATACTCGGTGCGGGGGTATCCCAGACGGCCGATAAACTTTTCGCGAATATAGTCGCAGCTTTTATGCTCGGTGTTGAGAGAGCCGAGATAAGCGTTGTAGAAGGACTGCTCCATGCAGTCGGCAAAGCGGGGATCGCCTGTCAGACGGAGCAGTTGAGCGCAGTATTTCATCCACGTCACGGTGACGCAGGTCTCCTGCATGATGCCGTCGTAGGCGGCGGTCTGCCGTGCCGTAGAGTGGTCAAACAGCTCGTGGGTACAGCCGCAGGAGCCGATGACGGTCACGTCCGACGCCATGATCGCCCGCCCGAAATTGACGGCGGAAATCTTGTATTTTTCTATGCCCGTCAGACGGTAATATTCCAGAAGCCCCTCAAAGCAGGAGATCATCTCATACGCTTTTGCCACGCCGTACTGATAGGGGTAGAGCTTGTTTTTATACGCCAGCTCGAAGAGATTCAGTCCGTCCGCCGCCCCGAGGGTGACGATATGGGTGGCAAAATCGAGATACCGCCGATCGTCGCAAAGGGTATACAGTCTTACTACCGGCTCAAGGATCGAGCAGGAATTAACGCCTCGCCAGGATTCCGTGGCGCAGGGCGCGGGGATCTTGCCCTCGCCGATAAACTGCAGGATATAGTCGAGGGCGCGGCAGAGGAAGCGCAGGATCTCCTCGCGGAGTGCCTCATCGGTGCAGATCTCCAGATAATATTCCATGCCGAGCAGAACGTATTTGCGGCACCAGAGGTCCCACGCCTGAAATTCGGTGTCACGGGAGAAGGAAGAGACACGCCCGTCCTCCTCGGCAACGCTCAGCATGTCGCGCACCGTTTCGGTCAGCGTCTCAAACAGCGCGGGGTCGTGGGAGTATTGCCACACCGTAACGGCGCCGCGCATCATCTTGCCCCAATATTCGCCGCGCCAACCGCGGTTCTCGCCGTCGGGCTGCTCGCGGAACTGCCCGACGAACCGTCGCCAAAGGGTCCGATCGGTCAACTGTTCGGTGGTGAGAAAGCGCACGGCGGCATCGGCACAGCCGGTATAGTTCTGTCGCACCGGGGCGCGGTACAGGGTATCGCTTACTTTGTTTTTACTCATTTGTTTTTCCTCCGTGAGGGTTTGAATTCAGTATAGCACAGAACGGGACAATTTGCAAGAAGTGCGGGGAAATAACGTAAAAAAGCACTTTTTTTGAAAAAATTCCGAAAATGCTATTGACTTTTTTGCCGTTGTCATATACCATGAAGTGGCAAGAAAACTGCGAAGGAGAGTGCTTTATGAATATTTCTTATACACACGAGAGCATTCGTCTGACGGGCCGCTGGGATACCCGTGATCCCCACTGTGCCACCGCCACGGCGACAGGCTCCTATATTGAATTTGCCTTTGAGGGGAAGATGGCGCTGGCGCGCTTTGACGTGCTGCAGAATGCCACACCCCGCCTGCATTTGTGGATCCAGCTGGACGGCGGTGCCATGATCGAATCCCCCATCGACAGCTATCTGCGCATCGTTGCCCCCGAGGAGGGAAAGCATGTCTGCCGCATCATCTATAAGGGCGGTACCGAGCATGACCGCCGTTGGTACGCACCTCTGACGGGAAAGGTCTCCTTTGTCGGTGTGCAGGTGGAGAAGCCGATCGCGCTGGAGGCAGACGAGCGCCCCATTATCGAATTTGTGGGCGACTCGATCACCGAGGGCGTGCTGATCGACATGGATTATCCGCTGAAGGGTGACCCCATCTCTTACATTGACCAGAACAACCGCGTATATCAGGACGACGTTTGCGCCACCTACGCATGGCTGACCGCCGAGGCGATGAATATGCGCCCCATCATGATGGGATACGGTGCGGTCGGCGCGACCCGTTCGGGTATGGGACTGGTTCCTGCCGCCGATATTTCCTATCCGCAGAATTTTGACGGCTCCCCCATCACCCACGCGGGTAAGCCTCGTGTTATCGTCATCAACCACGGTGCCAACGACCGCGGCAACGGGTTGGTCAAATATCTGGAAAAATACGAGGTCCTTCTGGACGTTATCCGCAAAATGAATCCCGAAGCCATCGTCGTTGCGCTCTCCGCCTTCTGCGGCGCCTTCCACGCGGAGCTTGGCGAGATGATCGCGGCGTACAATGAGAAGAACGGCTGCAAGGTCCATTTCGTGGATACCAACGGCTGGATCCCCGTGGAGCCGCTTCACCCCCTGCGTGACGGACACCGCACCGTAGCCACCAATTTCACGGCGGCACTGAAAGAAATTCTGAACAAGTGAGGACATGACCATGAGAAGATATCTTCTGCCCGAGACCGGCAATTTTTATAAGGTAAACATGCACAGCCACTCCACCCTTTCCGACGGTCAGCAGACCCCCGAGGAGCTGAAGGAGCTGTATACGGCGAAAGGATATTCCGCCATCGCGTATACCGAGCACGGCAAGCTGCACGATCTGACCCATCTGAATGATGACAAATTTATTGCCATCACCTCGTATGAGATCGATTTTCTGGACAAGGCGAAGACCCCCTTCTGCTTCTACCGTGAAAATCCCCGTCAGCACGCGCACATGGAGGCGGTGCATATGAATCTGTATGCCCGCGATCCTCACAACGTGACCCCCATCGAGCTGAAGGATCTGAAGGCGGAGTTTACCGTGGAGAACTTCAACGAGGCGGTCCGCCGTGCGAGAGAGGCGGGCTTCTTCGTGATCTATAACCATCCCCATTGGTCGATGAACGCCTACCCGCTCTACACCAATCTGCAGGGTGTGCAGGGACTTGAGATCGTCAACGGCGCGTCGCATCGCGCCTCGGATATGGACTATACCCCCCACGTATACGACGAAATGATCAACGCCGGTCAGCGGCTGATCTGTGTCGGCGGTGACGACAACCACAATCCCTCCCACTTCTTCCAGGCGTGGACGGTCATGAAGGCGGAGGAGCTGACCCACGAGGCGCTGATCGGCGCGATGGACGCGGGCAACTGCTATGCCTCCACCGGCCCCGAGATCTACGAGCTGTACCTGGATGAGGAGGACGGGGAGATGAAGGTGACTATTCGCACCTCGCCTGCAGTCGGTATCTATTGCTCTACCGCGACTCGCCGCCGCTATCGCAAGCTGATGGATGAGAACGGCAACGCGCTGCTTACCGAGGCAACCTTCCGTATCGATCCTGAGGATTTCTGTTTCCGCATCTCCGTCAAGGACGAGCGGGGCGATCACGCCAATACCAGAATGTTCTTCTTAGACGAGATCAAGGCATGAGCGTGTCCCATAACAAGAAAAGCCGACTCCGCGGAGTCGGCTTTTCTTGTT
>JAFTMG010000079.1 GCA_017452525.1 Clostridia bacterium | reverse complement strand
TTCGTATCGTACACTAAATGACCCCATTTCGAGCGGCGAGCGCCACGGCAGCCGAAGCGGCAGGGTCTCGGCGGTCCCTGACGCGAACGAAGTTTGCCCGCTCGAACCATGACAGGTTTGCATCCGTCTATCCGCTCATAACCGCCCCGCCCGAACCGTTTCTCGGCGAGAGCAAGATAATCACCCCGCCTCATACCCCTATTTGAAGATTTTCGGAGGGTCAAGGGAACCCTTCAAAAAAGGGTTCCCTTGCGGGTGCAGGGCAGAGCCCTGCCTTCGTCCGCGCCACGATACCTCCACCCCGATAAACCCAAATTTGAAAATCCCCGGAAACAAACGATTTCACAAAACTTCACTTCAACATATCTCAACGGAGGTTACTATCATGAACAACACCACCCCCCTGTTAACGCAAGTCCGCACCGCTTACTTCTCCGCCGACTGCGGCATGGCGTACATCATGCGCACCGCCGACGGCAAATTCGTCCTCATCGACAGCAACTGGGGCGAATATGAAGAGCCCGAGCATCTGCTGGAGATCCTCAACGCGCAGAACACCCGCGAGGGCAAGCCCGTCATCGCCGCATGGTTCTTCACTCACGCGCACCCCGACCACTATCTCGGCTTTGTTCGCCTCTGCGACCGCCATCCCGACGAATTTATTGTAGAGAAGATCATCTATCATTTCCCCTTTGAGGGTCGCTGCCCCGGCTCGGGCACCCCGCAGAACTTTGCCGACGCCGTAGCAAAGCGCACCGAGGCGGAGGTCATCGCCCCCCACACGGGTGACAAATTTGATTTTGCAGGCACCACCTTCGATGTCCTCTACACATGGGAGGATCTGGGCGATGCCCCCATTCCCAACATCAACAACTCCTCCCTCGTCATGCGCATGCAGATGGGCAATTACTCCGTCATGTGGCTGGGCGACGCGCAGAGGCAGGCGGCTGAGCAGATTCTGTCGGTTTACACCCCCGAACAGCTGAAGGCCGACATCATGCAGGTGGCGCACCACGGCTACACCGGCGGCTCGGATGCCCTCTACCGCGCCATTGCCGCCGAGATCATCCTCTGGCCCGTCCCCGAATTCCGCTATGACGAGATGCTGACCCTGCCGGTCAACAGCTATTGCAAGGAAACGGACAAGGTCCGCGCCACCTTCATCAGCGGCATCGACGATGATACCCTTGATATGACCGCCCCCATCGAGGCGCGGCAGTATTTCCACCACGGCACGATCCGCACCGATCTCACTACGGGCAAGATGCTCCCCCTCAACTGGTGCTGTCTCACCGGCGGCTCGACGGGCTACACCCCCGCCAAGCTGGTCTATCCCGAGGAGGGCGGCTGCCGCCTGATCGGCAAGGATGCCCGGACACTGGTTCAGATGGTCAAGAACAATCAGACCGCCATCTCCGACAAGTACAGCTTCAAGATCTGCGGCACCTATGACGAGGAGACCATCATCCCCGAGGACACCGATCCCGCAACACTCGAGCGCCTCTTCGGCATCATGTGGAACTATCCCAAGCACATGGTCTGGGATGACGCACAGATCTATCCCCTGCCCGCCGAGGTCGGCAAGCCTTTTGCCTACACGCTGACTGTTGACAAGACCGCCAATAAGGCGACTTTGTACGACGGCGATACCCTCATTGCCGAGTGGAACGAGGTCTCCCCCGCATCCTGCGGCATCCATATCATCATGAAAAACATTTCCCTCACCCTGACGGAGGTCGTCTACGAGGGGTGATTGACCCATTTCCCACCCATCCGAACGGAGGAATCTTATGCTCATCACGCAAAGCATTACGATCGCACTGGCTCTCTCTGCGCTGATCTGTCTGAAGTGCTTCCGCAAACGGGTTCCGTTGCCGACATACGATTGCTGTGTTGTCGCCTCCCGCTTCACCGAAGGGGTCACGATAACCGTTTATGTCATCGGTATGCTTTTCCTCGCGCTGTCTCTTCTCCTGCGTCTTATCAACGCGGGCATGGCAGATCCATGGGTGATGTACATCCTCGGTCTGGCTTGTGTTTTGGTAGCGCTGATCTCTTTTGGCGATGTTTATTTCAACTTCACCGCGCTTGACGGCGGCAAGATCATCGTCAAACGCTTCTGGATCACCAAGCACATTCCGTGCACGGACATCACAAAGATCCACTGCGCCAAAGGCACCATTCGTTTTGATAAACGGGTGGATTCCGCCCTATATCGCACGGTATTCACCATAGAGGCAAGAGTGCCGAATGCCGCAGCATTTGTGCATGCCGCAGAGGCCAACGGTGTCAAGGCTGAGGAGCCCGTCACACCCGACCCCGCCGATATTCGAAAGCATCGGAACAGAGACAGGATCGCAGCAGGGATCATTTGCCTTGCGCTGATATGCGCGGTGGTCCTCCTCCCCCTGCTCCTGTCCGGAGCGGGCAAGTAAACCGCTGAAACCACACGGTTTCGACATCCCCCGGTAAAGGAGACATCTCATGAACAACAACATCAACGCCTGCCTGCGCGGCGAGCATGACAGCTATATTCTCCCCTTCCTCTGGCTCCACGGCGAGCCGAAGGAGCGGCTGCGCGAGGAGATCCTCGCCATCAAAAACAGCGGCCTGCGGGAATTCTGCGCCGAGAGCCGCCCCTATGTCCAGTTCTGCCAAGATCAATGGTGGGACGATTTCGGCTACATTCTCGAAACCGCCCGTGAATTGGGCATGCGCGTGTGGCTGCTCGACGACCGCAAATTCCCCACGGGATATGCCAACGGCTATCTGGAGGACCCCTCGCGGGCACACCTGCGCAAGCGGCTGATCCGCGAATTTCAGAGCGAGGCCGTCGGCCCCATGAAGCAAGCCAAGATCTATGTCGGCGGGCGTGTCGACGCGAAAAAGGGCGAGGAGATCCTGCAGGTCATCGCCTACCGCCACACCGACGCGGGCGAAGGCCTTGACTGGCGCACAGCCATTGATCTCACCCCGACGCTCCGGGACGGCATGGTCCTCTGGGACATCCCCGAGGGCGTCTGGCGCGTCTGCACCACGGTGAAGGCAGGTCCGCCCGATGTTGAGGGCAGTCGCTTTCACTATTACATCGACATGCTCAACCCCGACTCCTGCCGCGCCATGATCGACGCAGTGTATGAGCCGCATTATGAGCATTTCGCAGAGTATTTCGGCAACACCTTCGTCGGCTTTTTCTCGGACGAGCCGGGATTTCTCAATGTCAACAACACCTACCATAACACCCTCGGTCTCATGTATTCGCCCTACCCCTGGCGCGACGATCTCCCCGCCCTCATCGCCCGGAGTGCCGGTGTGAGCGAGGAAACGGTGCGCCTTTGCCTCCCCGCCCTGTGGGAGGATCTCGGCGAAATGACCTCTCTTGTGCGCATGCACTACATGGAGGTCGTCACGGGGCTTTACCGCGAGAATTTCAGCTTTCTGTTGGGCGACTGGTGCCGTGAGCACGGTGTTATGTACATCGGCCACGTCATTGAGGACATGGGCACGCATATGCGCCTCGGCTACGGCAGCGGTCATTTCTTCCGCGCCCTCGACGGGCAGGATATGGCGGGTATCGACATCGTCCTCATGCAGGACATCCCCGGTGTCCACGGTCACATCCACCGCGCGCCCCTGGCCGACGGCGGTGCGGCTGAGCCGGCATTTTTCCGCTACACCCTGCCAAAGCTGGCGGCGTCACACGCCCACATCCAGCCGCTCAAGCAGGGCCGCGCCATGTGCGAGATCTTCGGCGCCTTCGGTTGGGCGGAGGGTCTGCCTTATATGAAGGGACTTGCCGATATCATGCTGGCGAGCGGCATCAACTATTTTGTTCCCCACGCCTTCTCCCCCAAGGAGGAGGACCCCGACTGCCCGCCGCATTTTTACAACGGCGGCAAGAACGTCCAATATCCCCTGTTCAAGAATCTGATGGACTATATGGGTCGCTGTGCCCACACCCTGCGCGGCGGTATTCACCGCGCCGACGTGGCGGTCTTTTACAACGCCGAGGGCGAGTGGACGAGCGGTGCCAATCGCCCCTTCCACGACGTCTGCCGCGCGCTGACTCAGCACCTCATCGATTTTGACATCATCCCCGCCGACGTGCTCGAAACGGCACAGGTGGAGGAAAACAAGCTCCGAATCAACGGCGAATCCTACGGTGCGTTGATCATCTCCCACAGCGAGATCCTCCCCGCCGACAGGCTATCCTGCTTTGCCCGTCTCGCCCGCGCGGGGCTTCCCATCCTCTTTACCGACGCGCTCCCCGCCCGCGCCGCGGAAGGGACGGACATTGCCGACCTGCTCCCGCTCTATGAAGCTGTGACACTCGACCGCCTGCCCGACGCGCTCCGCGCCCGCGGACTCTGCCACGTAAGCGGTGAGGGCAAGGGTCTGGAGACCCTTCGCTTCTACCACGTTTCCAAGGACGGCGAGGATATCTACCTCTTCTCCAACGAGGACATCCGCGGCGAAGTGGACGCTATTCTCACCCTGCCCCAAGGCGGCGACTGCCTGATCTATGAGCCGTGGGACAACCGCTGTTACCGCGCGTCCGCCCCCGAGGGCAAACTGCACCTGCGGCTTGAAAAGGGCAATATGCTCTTTGTGGTATTCGGCACCGACATCCCTGCCAATATCCCGCCGATGATGCACGAAGCCGCCCGCAAGCCCTTGCCCCTTCGCTTCGATATCGCCATCAAGGATGAGGGCGATACCGATTTCCGCACCGTTGCCGAGGACGCCGACCTCTTCGATATCTCCGCCCCCGACCGCTTCCCGCGCTTCTCGGGCGAGATCCGCTACACCGCCGCGCTGACCGCCGAGGACGGCTACACCGTGCTCGATCTCGGCGAGGTCGGCGAGACCGCCGAGGTGTGGCTCAACGGCACCTATCTCGGCGCGCGTATCAACGCGCCGTATCAATTCGACCTCAAGCCCGCGCTCAGATCGGGCGAAAACGCGCTTGAGATCCTCGTGCGCTCCAACCTCGCCCACCGACGCCGCGACAGATTCTCCTCCTATATCCAGATCCCCCCCACGGGCATCCTGGGTGAGATCGCCGTGTGCAAATATGAGGCGTGATCGCAATTCATCCATGATCCCCCCGACAGAAGCCTCTGTCGGGGGGATTGTTGAGATCGTGTTGAGTGATATTCAAATTGGGGGTTGGCGGTCTGTTTGATGATTGAAAATTGGGGTTTATCGGGGTGGAGGTATCGTGGCGCGAATAAAGCAAGGGGCTCTGCCCCTTGACCCCGCCAGAGGGAACTTTTCGAGAAAAGTTCCCTCTGGACTCCTTCAAAAGCTTTCACACTATGGGTATGAGGCGGGGTGTTTCTCCTGCTCTCGCCGTGGAGGGGTTCGGGCGGGGCGATTACAAGCAGGTTGACGGATGCCGACCTGTCATGGTTCGAGCGGTCAAAATTAGTTCGCTTCAGGGACCGCCGAGACCCTGCCGATTCGGCTGCCATGGCGCGCGCCGCACGAAATGGGGTCATTTAGTGTACGATACGTGACTGTTGTATTCAAATTTGTCGGAATACTTTACAGACAAAGCGATAACGGTTTGGACAGATCAATGA
>JAFTMG010000078.1 GCA_017452525.1 Clostridia bacterium | reverse complement strand
AATTTTGTAGGGACCGGCGTCCCCCGACGGTCCACCCCACAAGGGTTTGGCGATCACAAACCGTCCGTAAACGGACCGTCGGGGGACGCCGGTCCCTACAAGAAGGGTGCCGCATGGCGGTTGTTCTGTTTCTACCAACACCCCGACAAACCCAAATTTGAACGTCACAAGAACTTTATCGACAAGCTGTTCCCCGACGGAAGATCCGTCGGGGATGTTTCTATTTTCTGCGGCGGTTTGTATCGGTAACCTCCGCCCGGGGATAGGCAGAGCGCAATTCTTTGATAACAGCATCCAAATCCTGAACGCCGTGAAGCTCGATGTGCCGCGGGATGAAGATGTCGAGGATGGGTGTCCCAAAATGATCCTGCGCGTATACCTTTCCGAAAAGCCGCAATGTGCCGATGGGACGGGCGTTGGCGTAGCCGAGACGGATGACTTCCATTTGGGCGATATGATGCATGGTAACATAGACGGGACGGTGGCGGACACGGACTCTGCCGATGCGGAGATCTCCCCATTTCGGAGCAGTCAACTTTTCTAACCACAGATGTATCCGAATATCACCGCTTTTTACAGTAAATTTCGAGGGGAATGAAAGCAGGTAAAAGAGATTTCCGATAACAAGCAGGCAGGGAATGCCGACAATCAGTGCTACGGGAATCTCATAGACGGTAAACCACGCAATCAGAAAAAGAATCAAGGCGAACAAAAGCTCGCATAACAATATTTTGAGAAATGTTCCGGTAAAAAGGTAATAGAGACGATTGATCTTGAATGTCATACACATTCCTCCGTGCGCGGGGGCTTATCTCTCCACCCGCCGCAGCAGAACCCGTCCATTCCTCTTTCCCTGATACACGGCGTTCTCCACAACGACCTCACCGCCAACAAGAACATAATTCAGTCCCTCGGCGCGGTTGTGGCAGTTGACAAACTCGGCGCGGTCGATGATTTGATCGGGATCGAACACGCAGATATCGGCGTCAAAGCCCTCGCGAAGCAGACCCTTGCCCGTCAGCTCGTAGACGGCGGCGGGCATCGAGGTCATTTTGCGGATCATCTCGGGGAGGGTCGTCACGCCCCGCTCGCGGACATAACGTCCCAGCACGCGGGGGCAGGTGCCGCGCAGACGGGGATGGTAGCAGTTCATGGTGCCGCGTACCCCCGAGTCGGTGCCGATCATGGCGCGGGGATAGGCGAGTACCGTCTCCACGTCCGCCTCACACATGGTAAAGTAGCAGGCGCGGACGTTATTTTTGCTGTCACAGATCAGATCGAGCGCCGTTTCATGCACGTCCTTGCCGTGCAGCTCGGCGATCTCGGGCAGGAACTTGCCCTCATATTGGCGGTAGGCAGAGCAGACGGTGATCAGCACCATGCTCTGATCCCAGCCGCGGGTGCGGATGTTGCGCTCCTTGATCTTCTGCCGCTCGATGGGGTCGGAGAGGAGTTTTACAATGCCTGCGTTGCCGCCCGTGCAGCATTCCTTGGGGATGAAGCGGGAGGAGAGGGAGGTGCTGGAGGCAATGTAGGGGTAGACGTCGCAGAAGAGGTCGACGCCCTCAGCGCAGGCTTCGTCGATGAGGCGCAACGTGGCATTGACCTTGCCCCAATTCTCGCGCCCTGCCGCCTTGTGGTGGGAGATGACGCCGCGGGTGCCGCTCTCGCGGATGACGCGGATGAATTCATCGACGGATCGGATGAGCGACTCGCTCTCATTGCGGATGTGGGCGGCGACCACGGCGTGATATTCGCCCGCCACCTTGGCAAGCTCGATCAGCTCTTCGGTCTGCGCGTAGCAGCTGGGCGGGTAGATGAGTCCGAAGGAGAGTCCCAGCGCGCCCGCTTCAAGCCCCTCACGGAGCAGAGCCTTCATCTGTTCCAGCTCCTCGGCGGTGGGCTCGCGGTTTTCCATACCCATAACGGCTTTACGCAGATTGCCATGCCCCACGAGGATGGCAATGTTAGCGCCCTGCGGCACGTCCTTGGCAACGCCCAGAAAGCTGCCCATGGTGCGCATGATCTCGACGCGGCGGCCGTATTCACCGACGGTCTCGGTGCTTGCGGGGTTGATGTCGCGGCTGATGGGGGCAGGGGAGCCGCCGCACTGACCCGCGATGGAGGTGGTGATGCCTTGCTCCACCTTCTCGATCTGATCGGGATAGGTCAGCACGGCGCTGTCTGCGTGGCTGTGAGAGTCGATAAATCCCGGGGTGACGGCAAGCCCTGCCGCGTCGATGATCCTTGTATTCTCATCGCCCGCAAGTCCCTTGCCGATGCGGGCGATCTTGCCGCCGCGGATGGCAATGTCCGCAAGATACGCGGGCATACCCGAGCCGTCGATGATGCGCCCGTTTTTTATGATGATATCGTACATGATGGAGTCCTCCTGTTGTGTGATCGTTTTCAGTATACCACAAACCCCGCCCCATTGCAAGACAGAGTGTATATAATCATATGAAATTCATCGCAAGAATTTTGTCATATTGTTGCATAACGGGTGAATTTATGCTATAATGAACCTGTCACTTTTCACGCTTTGCTTTTACCTCTTACTTTACTCAAAGGGGGTTTTGTACCTATGACGTGGATCACCAAGGACAAGTCTTTTTACAAGAACGTTTTCACCCTCGCCATTCCCATCTCACTCCAGCATCTGATCACCTTTCTCGTCGGCTTTGCCGATAACGTGATGGTCGGCAGACTTGGCGACGATGCGGTGTCGGGCGTCTATCTGGGCGGTCAACTGCAGTTTTTGCTTCAGCAGCTGGTGGTTGGGCTGGGCAGCGCCTTGCTCATCCTCACGGCGCAGTATTGGGGTAAGGGGGATACCACCCCTATCCGGCGGCTGATCGGGCTGGTGATTCGCATCGGCGCGCTGTCGGCGATCCTCATGAGCCTTGCCACGGGGCTTTTTCCCGAGCAGATCCTCTCGCTGTTCAGTGATGAGGCGGGCGCGATCCGCGAGGGTGTTGCCTATCTGCGCATCCAATCTCTCAGCTATCTCTTCTTTGCCGTGTCGCAGATCCTCATTTATGCCATGCGCTCGGTGGAAACGACCCGCGTGGGCATGATGGCGTCGCTGGTCACGCTGGTGTTCAACGTGGTGTTCAACGAATTGCTGATCTTCGGCCGTCTGGGACTCCCCGCCATGGGCGTGCGGGGCGCGGCGATGGCAACGCTGATCGCGCGCATCATGGAGTGCGCGGCGGTGGCGATTTATGTATTCCTGATCGATCAAAAACTGCAAATGCGACTGCGCGAGATCTTCGCGCCTGCGGGCAAGCTGGTCGGGCATTATCTGCGCTACGGTCTGCCCGTCATCGCGGGCGATCTGGTCTGGGCGGTCAATCTTATGTGTCAGGGTGCCATCGTGGGGCATTTCACAGCGGATGTCATCACCGCCGTCAGCGTGACCAATACCATGAACAGCCTCATTTACGTCTGGCTCAACGGGCTTTGGGGCGGCGTGTCCATCGTCATCGGCAAGACCATCGGTGCAGGAAAGCGCGAGAAGGTCAAGGAGTACGCGCGGACGGTACAACTGATGTTTTTGGGTGTGGGCGTGCTCTCGGGTGCCTTGGTGTTTTTTGGCAAAGAGCTGTTTTTGCTGATGTATCAGGGGATCAGTGCGGAGGCGACGACCACGGCGCGGTTGCTGATGACGGTGCTGTCCTGTACCATTGTCGGTACCTGCTATCAGGCGTGCTGTCTCGGGTCGCTGGTCAAGGCGGGAGGAGACACCTCGTTTGTTTTCAAGAACGATACCATTTTTGTCTTTCTTGTCGTGCTTCCGTCTGCCATCATCGCCAGCCGTCTCGGCGCCCCCATCTGGGTGGTCTTTCTCTGCCTTAAGATCGATCAGCTCCTCAAGTGTATCGTTGCCGTGATCAAGGTGAATCGGTTCCGCTGGATCCGTGAGCTGGCGAATGAGAAGGGGTAATGTTTTGAACATTGGATTCGGCTGAGGTGGAGCTTGCGATAACCGATTGTGATTGTCGGCTCGGCATGGCCTCACCGACCCGAGAGGGCAAGGAACCATCTCAAACGCCGAAGTTTCCTCGCCCTCTCGGGCTCTCCCCACCTCCTTGGCTGGGGCTCGCCGTTGAGATGGTATTGAAAATGAGGGAATGACTTTACGATTCCGTCTTGGTTGACGGGGGGCTTGCGATAACCGATTGCGGTTGTCGGCTCGATGTTCTCTCACCGAAAAAAGTTTTGCCAACAGAGCATCTCAAACAGCGAAATTTTTCTCCTCTCCCACAACCTCTATATTCTCCAATATCCGGCAGACGCCAGCCAAGGAGAAGGGGGAGAGCACGAGAGGGGGAGAAACTTCGGCGTCTGAGATGCACTTCTCGTGGTAACCCGGACTTTGGCGAAGCCAAAGCGGTCTGAAACGGTAGTGAAACAACACAGGAAGGCGTTGTTTCAGACCTCCTCTCAGATCGCCGCCGATGGGCGGCGATAAAAAGCAAACAACATAGTAAAACAAACATTTAACATAACAACACACAAAACCACATAAAGAGGTATTCAACCATGAAATGCGAAAAACTTTTTCAGATCATTGACGAGCTGAACGAAAGCTACATCGACATCTGGGAAGATGTCTGCAACATCGAAAGCCAGACGATTGACAAGGCCGGTGTCGATGAGGTAGGTCGCTACTTCATCCGTCTCGCCGAAAAACACGGCTGGACGATCGAAACCGTTCCCATGGAGCGGGCAGGCGACGCCGTCTGCATCACCATGAATCCCAACGCCAAGGGTGCCCCCGTCAGCCTCTCGGGCCACCTCGACACCGTCCATCCCAAGGGTCTCTTCGGTTATCCTCCCGTCAAGCGGGATGCGGAAAAGATCTACGGCCCCGGCGTGGCGGATTGTAAGGGCGGCGTGGTCGCAGGCTTTATGGCCATGGACGCGCTGGAGCGCATCGGCTACACCGACCGCCCCATTCAGATGCTGCTCCAGACCGACGAGGAGGTCAGCAGCCGCCTGAGCGACCGTAAAACGATCAACTATATCTGCGAAAAGGCCAAGGGCTCGGTCTGCTTCCTCAATCTGGAGACGGCGCTTGAAGGAAAGCTGTGCGTTCAGCGCAAGGGCATCATCTCCTACCGTTTTGATGTAGAGGGGCAGGAGGCGCATTCCTCTGCCTGCGCGACCATGGGGGCCAACGCCATCATAGAAGCGGCGCACAAGATGCTTGAGCTCGATCAGATCAAGGATGCGGCGGGACTCACCTGCAACTGCGCACTGATCGAGGGCGGTAAGGTGCTCAACACCGTTCCCGCCCATTGCACCTTCTCCATCAATGTCCGCTTTGCCGACAGTGAGCAGCTGGCATGGATCGAAAATCATGTGAAGGAGGTCGCCGCGCGTGTGTATGTTCCCGGTACGCATACCACAGTCTCTCGCATCGGGATGCGGATCGCCATGGAATATGCTGAGCGAAATTACCAATTGCTGGATACCATGAACCGCATTTTTGAAGAAAACGGTCTGACAGCCCTTAAGGCTTATAAGGGGAAGGGCGGATCGGATGCCGCCGATGTGACAGCCAGCGGCACTCCCTGCGTCGATTCCATCGGTGTCAAGGGCGGCTATGTCCACTCACCCGGGGAATATGCATGGCTGACCTCGCTTGCCGAGTCCGCCAAGCGCGTAGGGGCGGTCGTGTATTGTATTTGAAAGGAAAATAAAATATGATCACATACGAAAATCTGCGCCAATTTTGCTACACCAATGACCAGCTGATCAAGACGCCGATCAAGGGCATCTGCCTCAATTTCTTCGGCCTCGGTAACACCTCCATGTTCTGGGAGGACTCCGAGCGGGCAGTGAAATTTGCCGATGCGGGCATCATCTATGTCCAGCCCTATCTCAATCCGTGGGCGTGGATGAATAAGCAAGCCGTTGAGATCACCGACAAGATCGTCACCGTGCTGGCAGAGCACTACGGCTTGGGCGACGTCGCCGTCTGCTCCACGGGCGGCAGTATGGGCGGCATGAGCTGCCTCGTTTACGCCCGCTATTCGGGGCACCACATCGTCGCCTGCGTGGCAAACTGCCCCGTTTGCGACATGCCCTATCACATCACCGAGCGCGTCGACCTGCCGCGCACCATCTACAGCGCCTATTACGACTACGAGGACTTCGATCAGGCGCTGAAGGACCACTCGCCGCTCCATCTCGTACCCACCATGCCACGCGTGCCGTATCACATCTTCCACTGCGAGGAGGATATGGCGGTCAATATCGACAAGCACTCCGCCCGCTTTGTCGCCGCCATGCGCGAGGCCGGGTTTGAGGTGACCTACGATACCGTCCCCGAGGCGGGACATTGCAAGCTCACGCCCGAGGCGTGGGAAAAGTTTGACCAATTTATCATCGCGGAACTTTCGAAGTAAAGGAGATTGTTTTATGAAAGCCTGTGTTATCCAGCCGCCCTATTCGCTCGACCTCTCTCTTTCCGACGAATATTTTGCCAAAAAGCTGGAATATCTCGCCGCGTGCGACGAGAGCATGGATCTGATCGTTCTGCCCGAGTACAGCGACGTACCCTGCGCCGCCGTGACGCGGGAAGACAACATGATGTATCATCACAAATACATCGATACGCTGCTGAGCGCCTGTGCCGAGACGGCAAAGCGCTGTCAGGCGGTCGTTTTCGTCAACGCCCTCTATGAGACCGAGACGGGCTACCGCAATACCACCTATGCTTTCAACAAGCAGGGTGAGGTGGTCGGCAGATATTACAAGAAGCACCTGCCGCCCTCCGAACTGTATACCCTCGCTCTCGATCAGGACTACACCCGCGAGTTCTCCGAGCCATACGTGCTGGAGCTGGATGGCATCCGCTACGGATTTCTGACCTGCTACGATTTCTATTTCTACGAGGCGACTGCCGCCATCGCGCGCAAGAACGTGGATATCATCATCGGCTGCTCCTTGCAGAGAAGCGATACCCATGCGGCGCTTGAGATCATGTGCCGCCACTGCGCCTATAATACCAACGCCTATCTTGTCCGAGCCTCGGTCAGTCTCGACCCCGCGTCTGACATCTGCGGCGCCTCCATGATCGTCACCCCCAAGGGTGAGGTGCTGACCAATATGTACAGCAAGACAGGTCTGGGTGTTGCCGAGTTCGACCCCCACGCCAAGTACTTGAAGCCTGCGGGCTTTGCCAACCCGCCCGCGCCCCACTATGAGTATATCGAGTTCGGGCGTAACCCGTGGCAATACCGCCCCGGCGGCAGTGCCATCGTCCGCCACGACGGGCTGATGCCTTATCCCCGAACCTGCTCGCACCGCGGCTTCAATACCATTGCCCCCGAAAACAGCATGCCTGCCTTCGGCGCGGCAGTGGCGATGGGCGCGGAGGAGATCGAATTTGACTTGTGGTATACCAAGGACGGCGAGATCGTCTCGATCCACGATGCGACGCTTGACCGCGTCTCCGACGGTCACGGCAAGGTGTACGAGCACACCTACGAGGAGCTGACACACCTGGATTTCGGCTCGAAATACGGCGAGCAGTTTGCCGGCATGAGGATCCTCAAATTTGAGGAGATCCTGCAGAAGCTGGCCTGCCATGTCATCATGAATATCCACATCAAGCCCGACAAGCAGGAGTCCTATGACAGAGCGACCTTCCAGAAGATCCTCGATCTGATCGACAAATACGATTGCCGCAAGTACGTCTACTTTATGGCGGCAAACAACTACGTGCTGGCGCTGGCGCAGGAGATGGCACCCGATATCGTCCGCTGTGTCGGCTATGACGGCAATCCCGAGAAGATGATCGACCGCGCTATCCAATACGACTGCAAGAAGATTCAATGGTATATGGATAAGTTTGATCAGGAGATGATCGACCGCGCCCGCGCACTGGGGATCGTCAACAACGTCTTTTACGCCGACACGCCCGAGAAGTGCGAGAAGTATCTGAAGATGGGCATGGACACCATTCTGACCAACGATTACAACCGCATCTCGCAGATCGTCGAGCGCTTCAAGGCAGAGAAAGGGAACTGATATGGCAAAATACACGCTGTACGGCGACGGCATCCACGACGATACCGACGCCATTCAGGAGATGATCGACAGCGGAGGGTGCGAGGTGTCGCTCCCCGTGCCCGCCGATCATTATCTGATCTCGCGTCCCCTCACGCTTCCCTCCGATTTCCGCCTCGTGCTGCCGCGTTATGCCCGCATACGCCTGGCGGACGGCGCCAATTGTCTCATGGTACAAAACAAGCTGACCCGCGACCGCGCCGAGCGCGTGAGTGAGAAGCTGTTTGACTTTGTCAACGAGTTTTCTGATACAGAAACCTCACAGAACATTGAGGTCGTGGGCGGCGTGTGGGACTTCAACAACTGCGGGCAGAATCCCAATCCGCTGCAGACCCACGTGTATGAACCGTCGGGTTACACCGGCATCGGTATGGTCTTTTACCGCGTGCGCGGCTTGCGCCTCTCGGCGCTGACGCTGAAGGACCCCGTCAATTTCGCCGTGACGCTCGATACCGTGTCGTATTTTACGGTGGAGGACATCGTTTTCGATTTCAACCACGGCAATCCCAATGCCACCAATATGGACGGCATCCATTGCGACGGCAACTGCCATTTCGGTCATTTGCGCAATCTTCAGGGGGCTTGCTATGACGATCTGATCGCCCTCAACGCCGACGAGGGCACGGGCGGCCCCATTACTCACATCGACGTGGACGGCATCTACTGCGAGGACTGCCACAGCGCGGCGCGGCTTCTGACCGTCAAATATCCCGTGGAGCATATTCATATTGCCAACATTCACGGAACGTTCTATCAGTACTGCATCGGCATCACCAAGTTCTACAAGGGCGAATCGGAGGGATATTACGACGGCATCACGCTCGATAACATCTACGCATCCAAGGCGGAGCGCATCCCCGTCTACGGCAAGGCGCCGACCTCTTACGTCTATCCCATCATTTATATTGAGAACAGCCTGCACGTGAAAAATCTGCACATTCACGATCTGCATAGGCGTGAGTACGTCAATCCCGTGGAAACGCTCCACGTGGGGTGGGAGACGAGGGTGGATCATCTGGTGCTGCACAATATTACCTCAGAAAATCACACCGATGCCGCCCGCGTGCCCATGTGGGTCAATCACGGTAAGGTGAACGTGACCGCGCAGGACGTATATGAGGACGGAGAGCCTGTGGCGATCGCCTCGAATATGGAGTGCTTATGAATCGAATTGTTTTGGAATGGAAAAAAAGTATGCAGCGCAGTGTGGCTGCCGGCACTGTGATCACCGCCTTTCTCAGTTTTATGACCCTGCTCGGGACGCTCGCCTCCCCGTGGGTGGCACTCGGATTTCTGATCGCCGCGGTGGTTGGCGGCTTGATCATCATCCCCGCCGTGATCGATTACCGCCACAACATGGCGGTGTGGCTGGCGCTGCCCGATGAAATGCGTCGCCGAGTCGACGCGCTGTGCGCCGAGGAGCGGCAAACGGCATATTGCCGATTGCTGCACGGTTATCTGACGCCGCACGGGATGCTGCTGCGCGAGGGCTTCTTTGCGTGGGAACAGATCGTTTCGGTCGGATTTTGGGAGAAGGGAAGAAAGTTCAGCCGCGCGGCGGATTGGTGGAATCTTCTCACGGGGGCGGGCGGTCTGTTTGGGCGCTCCGATCCCGAATATGTCGACCCCGAAAGCCCCGCGCAATGCCGCATTACGGTGCGCGAGGACGATCGTGAGCGGCTCTGCCAAATTCCCCTGGACCCGCAGAGCTTTGCCGACGGCGGCGTGGAGCAATTGATCGCCGCCCTGAAGGCTGCTTCACCGGTGGAGCTGAAGTTTTATTGAAAAGATAACCCGGCAGAGGAGATATCCTCTGTCGGGTTGTTGTTTGGGGTGTGAAGAGTTCAAATTGGGGTTTGTCGGGGTGGAGGTATCGTGGCGCGGACGAAGGCAGGGCTCTGCCCTGCACCCGCCAAAGGACCCTTTTTTGAAGGGTCCTCTGGACTCTCCTAAAATCTTTGTGGCAGGGGTATGGGGCGGGGTGTTT
>JAFTMG010000077.1 GCA_017452525.1 Clostridia bacterium | reverse complement strand
TTTTCCGACAAATTTAAATACAACAGCCTCGTATCGTACACTAAATGACCCCATTTCGAGCACCGAGCGTCACGGCAGCCGAAGCGGCAGGGTCTCGGAGGTGCCTGACGCGAACGAAGTTTGCCCGCTCGAACCATGTAAGGTCTGCATCCGTCAACCTGCTTGTAATCGCCCCGCCCGAACCGCTCCACGGCGAGAGCAAGACAAACACCCCGCCTCATACCCATAGTGTGAAAGCTTTTGAGAGAGTCACAACTCGGCAAAGCCGAGTTGGGCGAATTTGCCAAAGGCAAATTTCGCCTCAGGAACGCGAATGTCGCTTCGCGACTTCGCCGAATTGGCGCATCGCGCCAATTCTATTCTCGAAAAGTTCCCTTTGGCGGGGTCAAGGGGCAGAGCCCCTTGCACGTCTCCCCTCACACGCCTCCCCCTCAACCATTTTACACTACAAGAAAGGAAGTACACATGAACATCGACACCACTGCGGCGGCGCTGGACGCGCTGTGCGACCGTCTGATCGGCAAGCTGAACGAGGCGTTGGACGTCTCCGACGCCACCGCGCTGATCACCGACCGTCAGGCATTGCGCAACGTCACCGCCGCCCTCAAGGACATCAGCGACCTCAAAGCCGCGCTTGCCACCCTCGCCGCAGGCGGCGGCAAGGGCAAGAGCACCGCCGAGGAGTCGGGACGGCAGCTGACCGTCTCCTTCGTCGGCGAGACCGAGGAGATGAGCGTATGAGCGAGAGCACAAGCCGCCTCATCCTCCCCGATCCCTCCCCCAAGCAGAAGCTCTTTCTCACCGCCCGCGCCAAGCACATCGCCTTCGGCGGCGCACGCGGCGGCGGCAAATCCTTCGCCGTCCGCACCAAGGCAAAGCTTTTGGCGCTCCGCTATCCCGGCATCCGCATGCTCATCGTCCGCGGCACCTACGCCGAGCTGATCGCCAACCACATCGAGACGCTGCGCGCCGAGACCGCCTCCTACGCCCGCTACCACGACCGCGACAAGCTGCTGCGCTTCGACAACGGCTCCCTTCTCCGCTTCACCTACTGCCGCGGCGACGGCGATCTGGACCGCCTGCAGGGCACCGAATACGACGTGATCTTCTTAGACGAGGCGACCCAGCTGACCGAGCTGCAGATGCGCGCCTTCGCCGCCTGCCTGCGCGGCGTCAACAGCTTCCCCAAGCGCATCTACTACACCTGCAACCCCGGCGGACCCGGGCACGCCTACATCAAGCGTCTCTTCATCGACCGCCGCTTTGAGCCGGGCGAGGACCCCGAGGACTATCTCTTCATTCAGTCCCTCGTCACCGACAACCACGCCCTCATGGCGTGCCAGCCCGACTACCTCCGCCAGCTGGAGGCACTCCCCCATCACCTGCGCCGCGCGTGGCTCCACGGGGATTGGGACGTCTTTGACGGGCAGTTCTTCGAGGAGTTCCGCACCTCCCCCGATCCCGCACGCTGTGCCGCCGCCGGCATCACCACCGAGGAGGCGTTGCGCGGGCACCGCTTCACCCACGTCATCGAGCCCTTCGACCTCTCGGCAGGCGCGCGGCGGGGCTGGCAGATCCTGCGCTCCTACGACTTCGGCTACAACAAGCCCTTCTCCTGCGCCTGGTGGGCGCGGGACTTCGACGGCACCCTCTACCGCATCCTCGAGCTTTACGGCGGCACCGCCACCCCCAACGAGGGCGTGCGGCAGACCCCCGAGGAGCAATTCCGCCGCATCCGCGAGGTGGAGACCACTCACCCCTGGCTCCGCGGTCGCACCATCCACGACAGCATTGCCGACCCCTCCATCTGGGATTGCTCCCGCGGCGAGAGCATCGCGCAGACGGCAGAGCGCTTCGGCATCTACTTCTACCCCGGTGACCACAAGCGCCTGCCCGGCTGGATGCAGGTCCGCTACCGTCTGCGCTTCGACGAGAACGGCTACGCGCGCATGTATTTCTTCAACAACTGCCGCGCCGCCATCCGCACCCTGCCCACCCTGCGCTACGACGTCCGCAACACCGAGGACCTGGACACCGAGGGCGAGGACCACGCCGCCGACGAGATCCGCTATCTTTGCATGGCGTACCCCGTGAGCGACGCGCTCCTGCCTGCGGAAGTATCTTCAAACAAGGAGACCGTTTGAAAAAAATGATTTTTCAAACAACATCCGTGCCCGGACGGCAAACCGCCGTCGGCAGACTGTTGGTAGGGTGGAGGGGCGCGCAAGCGCGGTGAGAACGGGGGGATGTTTTAATTGGGGTTTGGGGGTGTGTTTGGAGATTGCAAATTGGGGTTTGGGGAGTTTGAAGATTGCAAATTGGGGTTTATCGAAGAGACAGAGGTTAAATTTCGTAGGGACCGGCGTCCACGACGGTCCACCCCACAAGGGTTTGGCGATCACAAACCGTCCGTAAACGGACCGTCGGGGACGCCGGTCCCTACAAGAAGGGTGCCGCATGGCGGTTGTTCTGTTTCTACCAACACCCCGATAAATCCAAATTTGAAATCCTCAAACACCCCGACAAACCCAAAT
>JAFTMG010000076.1 GCA_017452525.1 Clostridia bacterium | reverse complement strand
TTCAAATTTGGGTTTATCGGGGTGTTGGTAGAAACAGAACAACCGCCATGCGGCCCCCTTCTTGTAGTGACCGGCGTCCCCGACGGTCCGTTTAAGGACGGTTTGTGATCGCCAAACCCTTGTGGGGCGGACCGTCGGGGACGCCGGTCCCTACAAAATTTAACCTCTATCTCTTCGATAAACCCCAATTTGAAGCCTCCGCTGAGCCTCACCGCGGCAGTTTCGCCCTATTTTCATCGTTTGAGATTTTTCGGAGGGTCAAGGGAACCCTTTTGCAAAAGGGTTCCCTTGCGCGTCCCCTTGCGCTCCCCGCCAAACCCCAATGCAAACACGCCCGACCGTTCCACGCGACAAATTTTTTCGGAAAACTTTTCCCGACCCACCTAACATTTCCGCTTCCGCGCCGACTATATGGGTGAAAGCATTGATCAACGCTTCTCTGACACGAGGTAACACATGAAAAAAACAGAACTCTTGCAACTGATCGACCAAGATCTGCTGGACAAGCTCTTCGGCTTCTGCTATCAGCGCACCGCCTCCGCGCACGCCGCCGAGGAGCTTTGCTCGGACATTTTGTTCGAGCTGGTAAAGGCAGGCAACAGCGAGGGCGAGATTGAGGACGAAATGGCGCACGCCTTTCTCTGGCGCATCGCCCGCAACGTCTACGCCGATTACAGCAACCGCCGTCACCGCGAAGTCGACCGCGCCGCCACGGGGGATCCCGAAACGCTCTTCGCCCTTCTCTCGGACGAGGAGGACACGGCAGCGAAGGAAGCCGCCGAACGGGACCGCGAGACGCTGAAGCAGCTCTACCGCCGCATTGCCAATCTCTCCCACGCCTACCGCGCCGTCACCATTGCCTATTATCTGGACGGCAAGTCCATCCGCGAGATCGCATCCCGCCTCGGGTTGACCGAAAACACCGTCCGCCAGCGTCTGTTTTCCGCAAGAGAGACACTCAGAAAGGAAGTTACGAATATGGAAACCACCCAAAAGCCCGTCACCTTGCGCCATCTGGAGCTTGTCCTCTGGGGCAACGGCAATCCCGTCACGGGAGACCCACGCTCCTTGATCGAGCGTCAGCTCTCCCGCCACATCCTCTGGCTCTGCCGCAAGCAGGAAATGAGCGCCCGTGAGATCGCCGAGGAGCTGAACGTTCCCATGATCTACATTGAAGAGGAGCTTGCGCTCCAGGCACGCGGCGTGGGCGAGACCCGCTACGCCACCCTGTGCAAGCTGCCAAACGGCAGATACATTTCCAACATACCCCTGCTCTCCCGCGAGGAATTTTTGGAGGGACGCGCCATTTACGAGGGGCATCACCCCGCCCTGTGCGACAAGATCCAGGCATTTCTCCGCGACCCCAAGATCGCGAAGGCGCACTTCTCCTTCCCCTACCTCAACCACGCCCCCACGTTGGATCTGATCTGGTGGCAGCACCTCCCCGTCCTCGCCTACAAGCTGGGCGACATGGTAGAGGAGCTGCTGAAGGACAAGTATTTCGCCGACGTCACCCCCGATGAGCGCCCCTTCCACATCTTCGGCTATGAAGCGACCGGCATCCCCGTGAGCTTCTGCGGCTGGGACGGTGTCTCCGCAAAAAACATATGCGGTTATCGGGAAGTATATCTTGAGAATCTTTACACCCCCCATCTCGCCCACCACTTCCATTGCGGGCATGACGTTGGCAACGACGCCAAGCTCCAGCTCGCCATCCGCGCCATTGAGGGTCTGCCCGTCTCCGAGCTGACCGAGGACGAGCGCGAGCAGGCGGCACGCGCCATCGAGTGCGGCTACCTCATGCGCGAGGGGGACACCCTTTACACCAAGATCCTGGTGATGAAGCAAGAAGACCGTGAGCGCGTCTATCTGGTCGATCACGATTTCCGCGATCAGATTCGTCCCATCGCCGAAGAAGTGGCGGAGAAGACCGCCGCATGGATCCGCTCCGTCCTGCCCGCCCATCTGCTCCCCTGCTATCAGATGGTCGCCCGCCTTGCTTCCACGAGCATCGTGGAGATCATCTTCGACGACATGGTCCACCGCGGTCTGCTCGAGCTTCCCGAGCGCGGCATCGGCGCCGAGGGCTGCTGGATGTCGGTTGAAAAATAATGAATGAACGAAACTCCCCCGCTGTGCCGTGGCACAGCGGGGGAGTTTTGGTAAAGTGCTTGTGACGTTCAAATTTGGGTTTATAGGGGTGGAGGTATCGTGGCGCGGATGAAGCAAGGGGCTCTGCCCCTTGACTCCGCCAGAGGGAACTTTTCGAGAAAAGTTCCCTCTGGACTCCTTCAAAAGCTTTCACACTATGGGTATGAGGCGGGATGCTTATTTTGCTCTCGCCATGGAATGGGTCGGGCGGGGCGGTTATAAGCAGGTTGACGGAAGCCTCCCTTGCATGGCTTGAGCGGGCAAACTTCGTAAACGTCAGGCACCTCCGAGACCCTGCCGTTTTGGCTGCCGTGGCGCTCGCCTCACGAAATGGGGCTGTTTAGTGTGTGACACGGGACTGTTGCCATTGATCTGTATAAACCGTTGTCTCTTTGTCTGTAAAATTTGCCGACAAATTTAAATACAACAATTTCGGATCGTACACTAAATTACCCCATTTCGAGCGGCGCGCGCCACGGCAG
>JAFTMG010000075.1 GCA_017452525.1 Clostridia bacterium | reverse complement strand
GCCTGACGTTTACGAAGTTTGCCCACTCAAGCCATGCAAGGGAGGTATCCGTCAACCTGCTCATAATCGCCCCGCCCGAACCCCTCCACGGCGAGAGCAAGATAAACACCTCGCCTCATACCCATAGTGTGAAAGCTTTTGAAGGAGTCCAGAGGGAACTTTTCTCGAAAAGTTCCCTCTGGCGGGTGCAGGGCAGAGCCCTGCCTTCGTTCGCGCCACGATACCTCCACCCCGATAAACCCCAATTTGAAAACCAAAAATCTGCCGCTTGAATTTCCCCGTCTTCCGCGTTGCCCCCGAAACGAGGAGAGGGCTGAGCCTGCGGCTCAGCCCTCTTTGCGGTGATGGATCAATAGACCATCTGATATTTTGCGATCTGATCGTTCTCCAGCTTGACGGGAACGCCTGCGGCGTCGGAGGCGAACGCTGCCTCCATGATCTTCATGACACGCATGACCTGCGCGTGGGTGACGACCTGCTCCACCTCACCGTCGATGGCGGCGGCGAGATTGCGATAGAAATCGTGAACGTCGGAGTCGGGACGCGCCAGCTCGGAGGTGGTGACGGTGTTCTCGTTACGGGGAGCCATCGTCTTGGTAAGACCCGCGGCGGTAACGACGGGAACGACGTCCTTCTCCGCCCAGTTCTTGCAGCAGACGATCTTGGCGTTCTCCTGCCAATTGTTGACCATGGCGGAGCCGTTGGTGCCGGTCATGTAGAAGCGGGGCATGGCGATGAAGTGGGAGGTACCGACCTCGATGCGTGCCTTCACGCCGTCCTCAAAGTAGAGATCCAGCTGGAAGCCGTCATCTACCTCGTAATTGGTGATGTGGTCGCAACGGCAGTATACGCTCTCGACCTTCTTGTCGTCGATGATGCCCAGCATCTGGTCGATCAGATGAACGCCCCAGTCCAGAATCATGCCGCCGCCGTGCTCCTTCTTGCCTCGCCAGTCACCGGGGATACCGCGGGAGCCCTGAATACGGGATTCCACGTTGAATACCTCGCCCAGCTCGCCGCCGTGATAGATGGTGCGCATCATGCGATAGTCGCAGTCCCAACGGCGGTTCTGGTGAACGGTAAAGATACGGTTATACTTGTGGGAAGCGTCGATCATCTCCTGCAGGTCCTCGCTGCAGAGGGTAACGGGCTTTTCGGAGACCACGTGCTTGCCGCGGGACATTGCCTCGATGGCAAGGGGCTTGTGAAGCTCGTTGGGAACGGCAAGGGTGACGAAGTCCACCTTGGGATCGGACAGCACTTCCTCCCAGGAAGCGTAGGCGTGAATGCCGTTCTGCTCCGCCAGATCGGCGCGCTCCTGTTTAATATCGTAAATACCGAGCAGGTTGATCGCATCGCTCGTCAGCATATAACGGGTGTGCCAACCGCCCATGCCACCGTAACCGATGACAACCGCGTTTTTCTTGTTAGCCATATGGGTGTTCCCCTTTCTCATGTGCCCCGGGCATCCCGCGGGGCGTTTTTCAGACACTACTCCAGTGTTCTGATTGTATTATAAGACATATTCTGCGCTAATTCAAGACAAAAATCGTATTTTGCGTGACAAAAATTGCTCCCTTTGATATGTGAGGTAAAAAAACCGAGAAAAAGTTTAAAATTTTTCTTGTCAAGCGGGAGAGTTTCATATATAATATATTCTGTATAAGTTTTTTGAACACGGAGTAACAATATGCCACAATCCGAAAGACAAAAGCACATTCGCAATTTCTCCATCATTGCCCACATTGACCACGGCAAATCGACCCTTGCCGACCGTATTCTGGAGGCAACCCAGACGGTTGCCAAGCGCGACATGGAGGAACAGCTGCTGGACAATATGGATCTGGAGCGCGAGCGCGGCATCACCATCAAGGCCCGTGCCGTCCGCCTCGACTACACCGCCCCGAACGGGGAGGTCTACGCCCTCAACCTCATCGACACCCCCGGTCACGTTGACTTCAACTACGAGGTCTCCCGCTCTCTCAACGCCTGCGAGGGCGCGCTTCTCGTGGTTGACGCCACCCAGGGCATTGAGGCGCAGACGCTTGCCAACGCCTATCTTGCCGTAGACGCCGATCTGGAGATCGTTCCCGTCATCAACAAGATCGACCTGCCCTCGGCACAGATCGACAAGTGCCGCGAGGAGATCGAGGACATCATCGGCATTCCCGCCGAGGGCTGTCCCGCCGTCTCCGCCAAGACGGGCCTGAACATTGAGCAGGTGCTGGAGCATATCGTCAGCGACATCCCCGCCCCCGCGGGGGAGGAGGACGCCCCCCTCAAGGCGCTGATCTTCGACTCCTACTACGACCCCTATCTGGGTGTGGTGGTCAACGTCCGCGTCATGGACGGCACCGTCCGCGCGGGCGACACCATCCTCATGATGAGCACGGGCAAGACCTTTGAGATCACCGAGGTGGGTACCATGGAGGCGTTCGGGCTGAAGAAGGGTGAGTCCCTCTCCGCCGGTGATGTCGGTTATCTGACCGCCTCCATCAAGAGCGTGGGCGAGACCCGCGTGGGCGACACCGTCACGCTGGCGTCGGATCCCACCGCCGAGGCACTGCCTGGCTTCAAGTCTGCTGTTCCCATGGTCTACGCCGGCATCTACCCCGCCGACGGTGCCCGGTACGGCGACCTGCGCGACGCGCTGGAAAAGCTTCAGCTCAACGACGCCGCCCTCTCCTTTGAGCCCGAGACCTCCATCGCCCTCGGCTTCGGCTTCCGCTGCGGCTTTTTGGGGCTTCTCCACATGGAGATCATTGAGGAGAGACTGGAGCGCGAGTTCAATCTGGACCTGATCACCACCGCCCCCAGCGTCATCTACCGCGTCAAGACCCGCACCGGCGAGATGCTGACGGTGGATAACCCCTCCAACTACCCCGCCGCCGACGTGATCGACACGGCGTATGAGCCGATGGTCCGTGCGAACATCATCACCCCCACCGACTACGTGGGCGGTCTGATGGATCTCTGCCAGGACCGCCGCGGCATTTTCGTGGACATGAAATACATCGACACCACCCGTGTCGAGCTGCACTATCAGTTGCCCCTCAACGAGATCATCTACGATTTCTTCGACGCGCTCAAGAGCCGCTCCCGCGGCTATGCCTCGCTGGACTACGAGATGGACGAGTACGTTGCCTCCAAGCTGGTCAAGCTGGACTTCCTGCTCAACGGCGAGCAGGTGGACGCTCTCTCCTTCATCGTACACGAGGAAAAGGCGTACACCCGCGCCCGCCGCATTGCCGAGAAGCTGAAGGACAATATCCCGCGCCAGCTCTTCGAGGTGCCGATCCAGGCAGCCATCGGCTCCAAGGTCATCGCCCGTGAGACGGTCAAGGCGATGCGCAAGGACGTGCTTGCCAAGTGCTACGGCGGCGACATCACCCGAAAGAAGAAGCTGCTGGAGAAGCAGAAGGAGGGCAAGAAGAAGATGCGCCAGCTGGGCTCGGTGCAGGTCTCGCCCGAAGCCTTCATGGCGGTGCTCAAGCTGGATGATGAATAATATGACACAAAAAGATCATTTGGGGATATACGTACATATCCCCTTTTGTATACAAAAGTGCCTCTACTGCGACTTCTGCTCCTTTCCGCGGGCGGAGGACGGGCGGATGGCGCAATACGTGGACGCGCTGACGGCGCAGATGGCGTCGTGGGCAGAGCGGTGCGCGGCGTACGAGGCGGACACCGTCTACTTCGGCGGCGGCACGCCCACCCTGCTGTCCCTGCCGCAGTGGGAGCGACTGTTTGACGCGCTGCACCGTCACTTCCGCATCCGTCCCGATGCGGAGATCACCGCCGAGACCAACCCCGCCACGGCGGATCTTGCCTATCTCCGCGCCCTGCGCGCGCTGGGGGTCAACCGCCTGAGCATGGGGGTGCAGAGCGCCGACGCGGCAGAGCTGAAGGCGCTGGGGCGGGTCCACGATTTCGCCCAGGCGCAAAGGACCTTTGCCGATGCCCGCGCGGCGGGCTTTGAGAACGTCAGCGTCGATCTGATGCTGGGCATCCCCCATCAGACGCGGGCATCGCTCGCCCGCACCCTGCGGGAATTTATCGCCCTTGCCCCCGAGCATATCTCGGCGTATCTGCTCAAGATCGAGGACGGGACCCCCTTCGGGCGGATGCGGGATACCCTGCCGCTTCCGGACGAGGATCTCCAATGTGAGCTTTATCACGACACGGTGGCAACGCTTGCCGCGGCAGGCTACGCCCGCTATGAGATCAGCAATTTCGCCCGACCCGACCGCCCCTCTCGCCACAACCTGCGCTATTGGCAGGGTCGCCCCTATCTGGGGCTGGGACTTGCCGCCCACTCCGATCTCGGAGGCAGACGCTTCTCGGCGGGACGGGACCTTGCCGCCTATCTGGCGGGCGAGTGGATCGAGGAGAGCGAGGAGATCGGCGAGGAGGAGCGCCGCGCCGAATATATCATGCTTCGCCTGCGGCTGGAGGAGGGGATCTCCTTTGCCGATTACCGCGCCCGCTTCGGGCGGGATTTTCGCAAGGAGTTCGACGCCGTGCTTGACCCCTACCGCCGTGCGGGACTGGTGCGGGAGGAGGGAGACCGTCTGCGGCTGACCACCGAAGGCATGCTGCTCTCCAACACCGTTCTCGCTGATCTGCTGGCGGAGATCTGACGGCGTCGCGTCAGGATGCGGCAATCCGGAGGTGGCAACACTTCGCGGCGCGTAGCGAGGTTCTTCCCTGCTCTCCCGATTGGTTGACAGATCAAATGGGCGTGGGCGCCGCTTGGGTGGCCCCGCCCCTTTTAATC
>JAFTMG010000074.1 GCA_017452525.1 Clostridia bacterium | reverse complement strand
TATCCGTCAGCGGATCAGTAAACGCCCCGCTCAGTTCATATCCGTCAACAGCGAGATAAACACCCCGCCCCATACCCCTGCCACAAAGATTTTAGGAGAGTCCAGAGGACCCTTCAAAAAAGGGTCCTTTGGCGGGTGCAGGGCAGAGCCCTGCCTTCGTTCGCGCCACGATATCTCCACCCCGACAAACCCCTGCCTTCGTCCGCGCCACGATACCTCCACCCCGATAAACCCAAATTTGAAAAACATCAATGATCATTTCATTTTTCTATCTCGATTTCTGCATCAACAAAAAATCCCCCAACAGCACGGCGTGCTGTTGGGGGGATGATATCTCTTTATTATCCTTGCAGATAAGCAAACGCTTCGGTGGCGGCGATGGCTCCGTCGGAGGCGGCGGTCACGATCTGGCGCAGAGATTTTTTGCGGGTGTCGCCTGCGGCGTAAATGCCGGGAACGTTGGTATGGCAATCCTCCGAGGCGAGGATATAGCCGCTTTCATCCAGCTTGACGAGGGGGGCAAATTTGCCGTTATCGGGAGAAAGTCCGATCGCCACGAAAACGGCGTCGGTCGGCAGGGTCTCCTCCTCGCCGCTGACGGTATCGCGCAGGCGAAGGGCTTGTACCGGACCGTCGCCCACTACCTCCAGCGGGACGCGATTGGTATGGATCTCGATCTTTTCATGAGAGGTAACGGCATCCAGCAGGGTCTGCTGTCCGCGGAAGCCTTCTCTGCGGTGGATCAGATGGACGCGCTCGCAGAGATTTGCCAAATAGAGTGCATCCTCCAGCGCGGTACTGCCGCCGCCGACGACTGCGGCAACCTTGCCGGCGAAAAAGGCACCGTCGCAGGTGGCGCAATAGGAAACGCCCATGCCGAGATGGCTGTCCTCACCGGGAACCTCCAGCTTGCGGCGCTTGGCGCCGTTGGCGATGATCACCGTTTTCGCCTCTTCCTCGCCCGATGCGGTGAGGACGCGCTTATGTGTACCCAGATCCTCTATGCCGCTGATCTCCTCAAAGACCAGCTCGGCACCGAGAGAAGAAGCCTGCTCATACAGATTTTCCGCCAGCTCCCATCCGGAGATCTTTTTGATGGAGGGATAATTCTCCACCTCGGGGGTGGTCAGGATCTGTCCTCCATACATGGAGGACTCGTAGATCTTCACCGAAAGTCCGGCGCGGCGGGCGTAAATGGCGGCGGTCAGACCGGCGGGGCCTGCGCCGATAATCAAAACATCTGTCATGGCTATCTCTCCTTGCTTTTCGTGTGGCCCGTTCTGCGTTTGTGCTTCCTGAGCGAACGTAGCATCGGCGGGGCATACGAATTCATCATCATCTTTTGTTTATTATATCCTAAAAGGACCTTCTTTTCGGTGACTAAGTCACAAATTTGAAAATTTTATTTGAACTTTTCCGCAATAGGTTGACAGCGGGGGCAGTTTCATAGTACAATATTAGATAGATAACAAAAAAGGGGGGAACCGGGATGAACGGAAAATACGATCTGAATACTGTCATGCCTCGGGTGCTCCCGTTTTGGCAGGATCTGAGCGAGCGCGACCGCGCCAATCTTTTGGAGCAAGCCATTGTTCAGCGCCATAAAAAGGGAGAGATCATACATAACTGTACCGGCATGTGTCTGGGGCTGATCGCCGTTCTGCGCGGCAATCTGTGTACCTGCATGCTTTCCGAGGAAGGGAAGGAGATCACGCTCTTCCCACTTTACGAAAACGATCTTTGCGTCTTTGGCTCTGCCTGCGTGCTTCGCCCCGTGACCTGCCACGCGCACCTTTCGGCAGAAGTGGATACCGATATGCTATTGATCCCCCATGCGATCTGGGAGGACGTTCTGCGCCGCAACGTGCGGGTAGAATGCTTTGCGCACAAGCTGGCGGGGCGGCTTCTGTCCACCGTGCTTTCCACCCTGCAGCAGATGCTCTTTTACGATTTTGATACGCGCCTGGCGATCCATTTGGTGCGAGAGTGCGACCGCACCGGCTCCACACGCATCCGCACGACACACGAGAAGATCGCCCGCAACATCGGCTCGGCGCGTGAGGTGGTAACGCGTATGCTGAAGAAATTCTCGGATATGGGTCTGGTCGAGGTCAGCCGCGGCGCGGTGGTGATCCTGGATCTGCCTGCCCTGCGCGCCATGATGCCGCGTGGCTGTGAATAATACCGAATAGGAGAAAACAATATGATGAAGCTTTCTACCATGACCAATCTGTTCTACCCCAAAACACCCAACTGTGAGGATGGGTTCGCTCAATCCCTGCGCAGGACCCACGCCATCGGTTTTGATGCCATCGATTTCTGCATGTGCCCCATGCAGAGAAACGAGACCGAGCTATGCCGCGACGATTGGGAGCAGAAGCTGGAGGGGCTCGTTGCCGTCAAGGAGGAGCTGGATCTGGATATTGCCCAATCGCACCTGCCCTATCCCAAGGTGGCGGTCCGCCGCAAGAGTCCCACCGATGAGGGGTGCGAGCAGAATGAGTTTTTTGTCAGAATGACCGAGCGTGCCGTGCGTGTCAGTGCCGCGTTGGGCGTCAAGTGGGCGATCGCCCATCCGGTCGAGGCAACGGGCTCGGACGAGGTCTCCGCGAGGGCGAATATCGAATACAATCATAAGATCTACGAGCCCGTGATACGGCTGGCGTCCTCCCTGGGCGTGGGCATTGCCTTTGAAAACATGGTGGATGTGGACGGTCATCGCCGCTTCGGCGTGACGGGCGATGAGCTGAGCATGCTGGTCGACTCCTTCGACGACCCGATGGTGGGTGCCTGCTGGGATTTCGGACACGGCAACCGCTGCTTTGTGGATCAGACCGCGCAGATCCGCACGGTGGGTCACCGCTTGCGGGCAACGCACGTGGATGACAATATGGGGCTTGGAAAAGAGGACCTGCACACCGTCCCCTTCCTCGGCACCGTGAAATGGGCAAAGATCATGCCTCTTCTGACCGAGATCGGCTACGATGGCTGCTTCAACTACGAGCTTTCCGTTTGCCGCCGTATGCCCGAGAGCATGATCGAGCCGACCGTTAAATACGTCTATGAGATGGGTCGCTATCTGCTGACGCTGGCATGATAGAATACTGAAAAGATTACAGCGAGGGAAAGGAGATATCCATCCGTGAAACAGAAATATACCATTACCATTGGTGATATCGAAATGAACGTCATCAGCGAGGAATCGCCTGAGGCGGTAGAACGAATCGTCGGTCACGTGGACCGCAAAATGCGCGAGCTGATCTTTAAGAGCCCCCGTACCTCCAAGCACGAGGCGGCGTTGCTTTGCGCGTTGGATTATTGCAGCGAGAAGCTGACGATGCAGGGCAAGCTGACCGAGGTGGAGGAGCAGAATGACAAGCTGTTCCGCGCGCTGGAGCGTATTCAGCGGGATAACGAGAAGCTGAACGAGGCATTGGAGCTGGAGCAGGCACGTACTGCCGAGCTGACCGCCGCACTGGAGCAGGCACGCGCCGAGGCAAATCAGGAGAGAGCCCGCGCGCAGGCTGCCGCCGCCGCGGCTGTTGCGGCAACGGCAAGCGCGCCCAAGGACAAGGATGCAGGCGAGGAGAAGCCCGCCGCGCCCATCGTGGAGACCGACACCGTTCCCGCGGCGGTCGTCGCCACCGCAGAGTCGCAGAAGTCTGCCTCCGCGCAGGAGTCCGCCTCTGCGCAGGAGTCCGCACCCGCGCAGGATGCCGCGCCCGCCGAGACGGAAAAGCCGGCGGTAATCCCCGTTGCAACTCCCGTCAGCAAGCCCTCAGAGACCGCCGGCGTGGTGACGGCAACTGCCGCAGAGGACAAGCCCGCTGAGACGGACAAGCCCGCGACGAAGTCCTCGGTAGGGACCGCGACCGCGGTGGACCACATCGCGCAAAAGAAAAAGAACTACAGCTTCCGCAGCTCCGCCGCCGCCCGCGCCAAAAACAAGGTCGGAAATATGTTCGAGACCCTGACGTTCCACGACGACGAGTGAGCGACAACAAATCAAGAGCAACCCAAGGGGCTGAGTCGCCAAGGCTCAGCCCTTTTTGCGGAAAAACTTCAAATGGGGACGCGGGAGAGGGCAAGGGGCTCTGCCCCTTGCATCCCCGCCAAAGGGAACTTTTCGGGAATAGCGAAGCGACATTCGCGTTCCTGAGGCGAAATTTGCCTTTGGCAAATTTTTCAAGCCTCATTGGTACCCGGGCGACTCAATGCCGTCATTTCGGAAAACCGAACCCGTTACAAAAGCAAGTCATCAGAAAGGAATGGTTGATAGATGAAGAAACTCCCCGAGCTTCTCAGCCCTGCCGGGTCGATGGAGGCGCTTGCCGCCGCCATTGACGGGGGCGCCGATGCCGTTTATTTTGGCGGCACCGCCTTCAACGCCCGCATGTTTGCCAATAATTTTGACGCCGCCGCCATGCGTGAGGCTGTGTCTCTTTGTCATACGTATGGGGTGAAGGCGTACGTGACGCTGAACACCCTGCCGCTGGATCGGGAGATGAAGACCTTTCTGGATGCTGCCTACGGCGCGGGAGAAGCGGGGGCGGATGCCCTGATCGTTGCCGATCTCGGCGGTGCCGCCGCCATTCACCGCACCATGCCCTCGCTGGAGCTTCACGCCAGCACCCAAGCGTCGGGTCACAATGCCGATGCGGGGCAGATCCTGGCGTCCCTCGGCTTTTCCCGCATGGTCTGCGCCCGTGAGATGTCGCTGTCGGACGTGCGTGCCTACGTGGCGCAGTCGCCCATTGAGGCAGAGGTCTTCGTTCACGGCGCGCTGTGCGTCTGCCATTCGGGACAATGTCTCTTTTCCTCCATGATCGGCGGGCGAAGCGGCAACCGCGGCGCCTGCGCTCAGCCCTGCCGTCTGCCCTATGACGTGGGGCGGGGCAAAAAGGCGGGGTATCCGCTGAGCCTGAAGGATCTCTCTCTTGCCGAGCACGTGCCCACGCTGATCGACGCGGGGGTCGCCGCACTGAAGATCGAGGGGCGGATGAAGGCGCCGGAATACGTGAATGCCGTGACCCGCGTGTGGCGGCGGTTGTTGGACGAACGCCGCGCCGCTACGGCGGAGGAAATGGCGTATCTTGCCGAGATCTTCTCCCGCGGCGGCTTTACCGACCGCTATTTTACAAGAACCGACCGCCGCTCTCCCGATTGGACGGGGCGCGGCATGCTGGGTGTGCGCTCGGAGGACGATAAGCAAAACACCCGCGCTCTGCCGAAATGGACGGCGGGCACCGCCGTCAGCCGCAAGCTGGGTGTGACGATGGAGGCGGTATTGCGGGCGGACGCCCCTGCCGCGCTGACCCTGCGGGACGGGAGCGGGACTTGCGTGACGGTGGAGGGCGATATTCCTCAGGCGGCACGCAAGGAAAGCGCCGCCATGTCCGAGGAGAGCGTTGCCCGCAGTCTGACCAAGCTGGGTAATACCCCCTTTGAGGCGCGGGAGATCTCGGTGACGGTGGATCCCGGTCTGATGCTTCCCGCCTCCTCCCTCAACGCCCTGCGCCGCGCGGCGGCAGAGGCGCTGTGGGTGGCGAAAACGGAGGAGCAGAATAAGAATGTGCGCGCGCTCGAGCGGCTCCCATACCGCCCCAAAACGCCGCAGAGAGGCGAGGCACGCACGTGGCGCACGGCACGGTTCGTCCATCCGTCTCAGATCACCGAGGCGGCGAGAGCCTTTTTCGACGTGATTTATCTGCCGCTTTCGGTATACGACGGCAGTGTGTCGGGCGTGATCCTGCCGCCCGTTGTATTCGACAGCGAGCGGGAAGAGGTGCGACTTCGTCTGAAGCAGGCGGTGGCGAAGGGCGCCCGGCATCTGCTGCTGGGCAACATCGGACATTTGCCGTTGGCGCGGGAGAGCGGATTGACCCTGCACGGTGATTTCCGTTTCAACGTGACCAACAGTGAGACGGCGGCACAGCTGCAGGAGCTGGGGTTTGCGGACATTTTGCTTTCCCCCGAGCTGACCCTGCCGCAGATCCGCGACATAGAGGATGGCGGCGTCTTTGCGGGCGCGGTCACCTACGGTCGGATCCCCTTGATGCTGTTGGAAAAATGCGTGATCTGCGAGATCTCCTCCTGTGAGACTTGTCAACACGGGAATGCTCAATTGACCGACCGCAAGGGAATGAAATTCCCGGTGCTGCGGGAGGGGGCGCATCGGAATATCGTGTATAACAGCGTTCCTACCTACATGGCGGACCGCGAGGAGGAGCTTTCACGCTTCGGTGTCCGTCACCGCCACTTCCTTTTCTCCGTCGAGCGGGCGGACGCGGTGGATCGGATCCTGCGCGCCCATCGGGAGGAGCAGCTCCCCGCCGCCGTGTTTGGCAACGACGCGGTCAGAAGGATCAAATAAGAGAGAACCCGTTACGCATGCGTAACGGGTTCTCTCTTATTTGCGGCGCGCGTCAGCGAATCAAGCTTCCCAGGGGAACTTGTACTGGGTCAGACCCAGCTCATCGCGAACAGCGTTCATCTCAGCCTGAACGGAAGCGTTGATCGGCACACCGTCCTTGCGTGCCAGACCGATCTCGTATTCCTTCTCACCTGCGGTGTAGATGCGCTCAGCGCCGGGAGCCTTCTTTGCGGAGCGGACCTCGCGGAGGATGTCGCCTGCCTTCTTGCGGGCAACCTCTTCGCCGAGGAAGTGAGCGGTATCGATGGCGATGAAGAAGTGACCCAGATGGAAGGGAACCTTCTCACCGTTCTCACCCTTACCGGTCAGAGCCTTACCGTAGCTACCGTCCTGCAGAACTGCGGAGAGCAGCTCAACGAACATAGCGTAGCCGTAGCCCTTGTAGCCTGCCTGCTCTTCGCCGGGGCCACCGAGGGTGCAGAGAGCAGCCTCACCGCGAGCCATTGCTGCGAGAGCGTCTGCGGAGGAGCCTACGTATGCTTCACCGGCATTGTTGACCAGTGCGCCTGCGGGAGCATCCTTGCCGATACGAGCGTAGTACTCCAGCTTACCGTTCTGGTAGGTGGAGGTAGCACCGTCAAAGTTGAAGTCGAAAGCCTCGTCGGTGGGAACGCTCAGGGTCAGAGGGTTGGTACCGAACATACCCTCAACACCGAAGGTAGGAGCAACGGTGGGACGAGCGTTGGTACCGGTCATACCGATGCAACCCTGCTCAGCAGCCATGGTGGTGTAGTAGCCGGCGATACCGTAGTGGCAGGAGTTGCGGACAACGACCATACCCATACCGTACTTCTTTGCCTTGTCAATTGCCATCTGCATTGCCTTGTAGCCGATGACCTGACCCATACCGTCGTGACCGTCTACCACTGCGGTGGTCTCGGTCTCCTTGAGAACCTCAAAGTTGGTAACGGGGTTCTGGATACCTGCCTTGATTCTGTCAAGGTAGATCGGCTTGAAGCGGTTGCAACCGTGAGACTCGATGCCGCGTCTGTCGGAAGCGAGCAGAACGTCAGCGCAGATCTCAGCATCCTCGCGAGGAACGCCGTAGCCTACAAAGGAGTCGATGACGAAGTTTGTGACTGTTTCCCAGTCGAGAACAATTCTTTCGTTGTTTGCCATTGTTTTTTTACCCTTTCTGATTTTTACGTGGTCATTTTTATGCATTTTCATTGTATCACAAAATATTCGAAAATGCAAGAGGAAAAGGCGCTTTTTTCCTTGTGAATTGTTATGAATTTAACGCAACATCAACATAGTTTCTTGTGAGGATTTGTATCATTTGCCATCAGGGTAGACCGGGACGGGAGGCATCTCGCTCAGCCGCGTCCAGACACCCTCGCCGGGCATTTTCTCATATATCCACCGGCTCAATACACGGCCTGACTGATGACCGTAGTAGATCCCCACCTCATAGGTCAAACGGATCGCGCCCGTTTCGGTCAATGTGCAAAACATATCTGTAACTCTCGCACTGAAATAGACCTCGGGAATATCAAGGGGCTCCGGCTTTGTCCAGCTTTTTCCGCCATCCTCGGTGACGTAAATCTCGTCAAGGCAGTCTCCCGGGTATTTCCAAATGGAGAGGTAGCCGACACCGTTTGGATGAAATTGTATCTCGGATAGACTGTCCTTTCTGCCGGACATGGTTGGCGAGGTCATAGGTGTCCATGTCCTGCCGCCGTCCTTGGAGAGATAGAGAAAATGCGCGACATAGAAATAGTCGGGATGGGTCTCATCGGCATATCTCACGGGGCGGTCGAAGGCCAGATAGAGGATCTGCCGGTCTTCATCCATGTAACCCATACGGAGCGGACGGTAACGGACGGGGCAGGTGTAGCTGTCGTTTCCAATGACCTCGGTGAGCGGGATCTCATGGCAGATCCATTCCGCGCGGTTTGTGGGATTGGTGGGATCCTGCACATCCCAGTAAAGCGTATCGCCGATCACGCGGAAGCGGGTGCGATCCTCGGTGAGATATTGATTGGTCGGTGTCGTCCATATAGGCGGCAGGAGAATCTCTTCGGGTTGCGTTGTCGCGACGGTGTCGGTGTGCGGATCCGTGCCGCAGCCGATCAGGAGCGCGGCGAGAAGGATGAGGGCAAGGGCTTGGAAAACGCGGGTCATAGTGCTCCTTTCTTTGAGATAGAGGGGGGATAAATTTGGGTTTGTCGGGGTGTTGGTAGAAACAGAACAACCGCCATGCGGCACCCTTCTTGTAGGGACCGGCGTCCCCGACGGTCCGTTTACGGACGGTTTGTGATTGCAAAACCCTTGTGGGGTGGACCGTCGGGGACGCCGGTCCCTACAAAATTTAACCTCTATCTCTTCGATAAACCCCAATTTGAACATTTCAACCTCACCGATAAACCCAAATTTGAAATTCTCAAACGGACCGACAAACCCCAATTTGAACTCCTTGAAACACAGAGGGATGCACCCGAAAATGCATCCCTCTCAAAATGTTGATTGGCGCCGATCATTAAGCCCAGCTCATGGTGGTGGGCTTTTCCTCTTCGATGATAACACCCTTGAGGAAGGAGACTGCCTTGCGCAGGCCCTCGTCGATGGTCATGATGCTGTCCTCATGCTCGATGGAGAGGACGCGGTCATAGCCGCACAGACGCAGGTTGGAGACCAGGTCACGCCAATAGGTCTCGTTGTTGCCGTAGCCGACGGTGCGGAAGACCCACGCGCGGTTCAGCTCGTCGCTGTAATGCTTGGTGTCCAGCACGCCGTTCTTGGCGGTGTTGTAAACGTCCACCTTGGTGTCCTTGGCGTGGACGTGGTAGATGGCGCCCTTCAGCTCGCGGATGGCGGCAACGGGATCCATACCCTGCCAGATCAGGTGAGAGGGGTCGAAGTTGGCGCCGATCACGTCACCGACAGCGGCGCGGAGGCGGAGCAGGGTCTCGGGATTGTAAACGCAGAAGCCGGGATGCATCTCGAAGGCAACGCGAACGCCGTGCGCCTTGGCGAATGCGCCTGCTTCCTTCCAATAGGGGATCAGCACTTCATTCCACTGCCACTCGAGAATGGCGAGGAAGTCCTCGGGCCAGGGGCAGGTGACCCAGTTGGGGTACTTGGCGCCCTCATGGTCGCCGGGGCAGCCGGAGAAGGTGATGACGGTGTCAACACCCAGCTTCTCGGCAAGCAGAACGGCATTGCGGAAGTCGGTGTCATACATCTTGGCGGTAGCGGCGTCGGGGTGAACGGGGTTACCGTGGGTCGCCCGCGCGCAGATGGTGGTGTCGTACTTTTTGAAGGTAGCGACGAACTCGTTGTATTTTGCCTCGTCAGCCAGCAGCTCGGCGGGGTTGCAGTGTGCCTTGCCGGGGTAACCGCCCGCACCGATCTCTACGGTGTGAACGCCCAGACCGGACAGAATGGACAGGGTCTCGTCCAGAGATTTTGCGCCATACAGATTGGCAAGTACGCTCAGTTTCATAGTTGTTTCTTCCTTTCTCAATCAAAACGGTAGATCTCGCCGGTCTTGGCGGAGGTGTAGATACCCTCGAGGATCTGGGTGACGACCAGCGCCTGCTCGGGGAGGACGACGGGATCCTTGTCGTTGACGACGGCGTCGATCCACAGTCTTGCCTCGCGGTCAGCCATGCTCTCGTTCTTGTTGCCCTCGTAGAATGCCGCGCCGCCGGAGCTCAGGTCGGGCTTGAGGGTGTACTTGCGGTCGTTGCGGATGCCGTTGAAGCGCAGACCGTCGTTCATGTCGGCGCCGCCGAGCGTGCCGCAGAGGGTGGTGACAGCCTCGCGGGTGTCCAGCATATTGATCGCCCAGGAGGATTCGAGGTTGATGGTCGCGCCGTTCTCCATGACGACAAAGCCGAAAGCGCTGTCCTCCACGGTGTACTTGTCGCAGTCCCAGGAGCCCCAGTCATTGCCCTGATTGTCCTTGGTGTTCAGCTTCTTGTAGGTGGTGCCGACGCAGTATTTGGGCTTGTAGTTGTTCATCATCCACAGCGTCAGGTCGAGGGCGTGAGTACCGATGTCGATCAGAGGACCGCCGCCCTGTGCATACTCATCCAGGAATACGCCCCAGGTAGGAACGGCGCGGCGGCGCAGCGCGGTCGCCTTGGCGTAATAGATCTCACCGAGAGTGCCGTTTTCCACCTCTTCCTTAAGGTAGAGGGAGTCGGCGCGCTGGCGGGTCTGATAGCCGATGGTCAGCTTCTTGCCGGTGCGCTTGGCGGCGTCTACCATCTTCTTGGCTTCCACGGAGTTGATCGCCATGGGCTTCTCGCACATCACGTGCTTGCCTGCCTCCAGCGCGTCTACGGTGATGGAGCTGTGCCAACGGTTGGGGGTCAGCACGTGGACCACGTCGATGGTCTTGTCTGCCAGCAGCTCCTTATAGTCGGTGCAAACGGTGGCGTCGGGGGTGCCGTACTTTTCCTTTGCACGGGTGGCGCGCTCTTCGATGATGTCGCAGAAGGCAACCATTTCAATATTCTTCAGCTTGCTCAGTGAGGGCATATGCTTGCCGTTGGCGATACCGCCGCAGCCGATAATGCCGATTCTTACTTTTTCATTCGGTCCGATTCCCATGACCTGTGTCCTCCTATGTATGGTGAATTTTTAAAATTCAGAATAACGGATGTCGCACGGACATTCCTACCTATTATTTTACCCCCTTTGCCGCTCATTTGCAAGATGTTTTTTGCAATGCGGGAACGGATTGGGGATTTGTACAAATTTCTATGGCGCATTTTGTGCGATGCAACAAAAAAACGGAACGGACGAAATTTTTTGCCTTTTTTTTCATTTATATCGTGAGGGCGCGAGCTGCCCGAGGAAAGGAAGGGAAAAGGATGAAAAAGATACGCAAGCGAATGAAGAGATATATGAGGGCAGGCGTGATCTGCCTGCTGCTTGCCGCCGTGATGGCGCTGTCCGTCACCGTGTCCGCGCTGGCTGCCAATACGGCGGAACCGTTGCCGCCGTTCGTGCCGTCCCTTCCCACGGTGGCGGTCCCCAAAGCACCGTCGCTTTTTGCCGGCGATGCGACCAGCCGGGGACAAGCCTTCATGAAGGTGTATCCCGAGCTGACCACGTATACCTCGGTGGTGCGCAACGAGTGGACCCTCGGATGGTCGGAGCGCATGGTGGTGCCGGAGACGGCGATGGAGTATGATATCAACGCGCTGACCGTGGCGGTGTTAACGGCTGCCGAGCAGACGGAGTCAGGCGAGATGATCTTTGACGTGGATCAGGTGCTGAGCATCCATCCTTCCCGTACGCTCCCCTCCCGGGTGCGAACGAGGGTGCGCGTGAATTCCGCCATCACACCCGGTCAGACCTATCTGTTTTGGGGCTTTTTTGACCCGGACGGTTGGGGTGAGGATGTTTTTTTCAGCACGTACGTAAATTTCCCCGACAGCTCCAAGGAGATCACGGTGGAAAGACGGGACGGTGGCAGACAGGTGTACTGCAATTTCAACGGAAAAAAGCGTTGTCCCGTATATTCGGAGCTGACGATGCCCTTGGAGGAATTTATGCAAACACCCACGGGGCAGGATTGGCAGAAGTGGATCCTGGACGGGGCATACGGGACCCAGAACGCGGTCAAGGTGATCGGCTGTGAGATGCTCAACGCCTTGCTCTCCTTCCGCGAGGGGGATGCATATCTGACAGAAGGCGAGGCGTTTTCCGAGGCTGAGCAGGAGAGCGGCGCGCGCGTTTGTCTGATCAGCCGTGACGTGGCGGAGAAAAATAACCTCTCCGTAGGCGAAGAAATTCCGCTTACCCTGTATCACGCGCCCCGCGCTTCCTACGACCGTTTTTCGAACGGTCAGGGGCGCACGCTGTATACGCCGCAGAATAATTTTTCCGAGAGCGGAAGGTGGCGGATCGTCGGCATTTACGACACCGTAGCGGAGGAGGCGCGAATCAACCGGGATACGCCGATCCCTGCGGGCGCGGTGATCGTGCCTCTGGCATCCCTGGAGGGGGATTACAGCACGGGAATGCCATACGATCTGTCGTTTATCCTGCCGCCCGGCGGCGAGGCTGCCTTTGAGCGGGAGCTGGTGTCGGTCGGCTTTGGAAATTATGTGTCGTATTCCGCGTCCGAGCACGATCCGATCCCCGCGCTTCAAGAAAAGCTGGATCCGATCTCGGCGAGGCTGCAGCGCGTGCACTTGGCGGTTCAACTCCTTTCGGCGGTCTTGACTGTTGTTCTGCTGTTTTTGTGGGGGCGCATGCACCGGGCGTGGGTGGAGCATCGGTATACGGTAACAACGAGCCGCCGCACCTTGTTTGCCGCCTTTCTTTGGCGCGCCGCTGTGCTCTCCCTGTCGGCTGTCCTTTCGGCATGGGTATTGACACGATGGTGTTATCCGCTCCTGCATACCGCCGTCATCACCCGATGGGGCGGCGGGAGTGGGGGAGAGTTGCTGGCGCTGTTGCCCTCCGATGCACGGGACACGTCGCTATGGAGGACGCCTGTTTTGGGTGTTCTGATCGGCACGGCCCTTGCTTCCGCGGCAGGCGCCTGCCGAACCTACCACTATCTGTATCTTGACGAGAAAGAGGAGGGAGAAGAATGACACGGCTGAAATCGGCATGTAAGCTCCTTTGCCGCGCGCCGCTTCGCACAGCAGCCCTATGTCTTGGGTTGGCTGTTACCGTGATGCTGTTGAGCATCGGAATGGGGTATTGGCTGGCTACGGGGAATATCGGCGCCATGATGGAGGAGATGTTCACCACCGTAGCGCTCTTTCGGGAGGCGCCTGCTTATACCGGGAACGGCGTGGGGCTGACGGCGGAAGATCATTATGAAAGCCTTGGAGCCTTCAATCTGGAAATGAATGAGCTTTACGGCAGAAACATCTGGAAGATCGCCCATGGGGAGATCTCCTTTGAACAGGTAGAAGCATTTGAAAAATTTCACCATCTGATGGCGGTCACAGACGGCGAAGCCGTGACACCGCTGACCTCGGCGGGCGCGTCGCTTGCCAAGCAGAACGCGGAGATGGATCTGCCCGTCAATATGGGTGTGTTTTTCGTGACGTGTGAAGGGGCAGACAGCTACACCGTGCCGGGACGGGGCGGCGTTTGGTTTTCCTATCGGATGAAGATCGAGCGGGCGCTGTCGTGCCACGGGGACTATCGGACGCTGCAGGTTCTGACGGTGGATCTTTCGGATACCCAGTATCCGGGGCTGCCAATGCTGGAGATCGGTCAAAGCTATATGATCTGCGGCGGCTTGGAGCTGGTGTCCGAAACGCAGGGGGAGCTGACCCTGCTCTCGCATCTGTTTACCGGCAAGCGGGAGACAGGATTCTGGCGGTCGGCAGGCACGGTGTACTATATGGCTGAGGGCTGGCAGTCCAAATTTCCCGTGCTTTCCCGGGTGGATGGCTCCTTTGAAGCGTTTATGCAAAGCGAGGTGGGGGAGCAATGGCAAAAGACGGTCATTCCCGTCATTGAGGCAGGCGTGCAGTCGGTGCGGGTGATCGGTGCCACCGATCCGCGCCGTATTCATGCCTTTGTGCAACATAGCGCCGCGGTCGTGGAAGGACGCAATTTTACCGAGGAGGAGTCGGCGGCAGGGGAGCGGCTGTGCATGATCAGCACGGAATTCGCCGCGCAGAACGGGCTTGCCATTGGAGATACCCTGTCGCTGGATCTTTATCAGGTGCAATTTGACACCGTGACCTCGGCGGCTGACGGTTATGCGAGACTGACTCGAATGTACGGTGCCTATGCTGATCCCGGCGCCGACCCCATCACCGAGAGAGGGGAATATACCGTTGTGGGCATTTTCCGAACCGAGTCATGGGAGAATAGCAGCTACGCCATCTCGCCCAATACCGTCATCATCCCTTCGGGGACGCTGCAAAATACCTATTATCACGGCTCGATCGACGGTGTTGCCATCATCCTGCCCAACGGGAACACGGAACCGTTTTCAGAGGAGGCGGAATCCTTGGGGCTTTCCCATCTGTTTGAGATCGATGACGGCGGGTATGCTTCCGTCATGCCTGCCGTGGCATCTATGAAACAGTCCTCCGCGAAGATATTTGCCATGTGCGGCGCGCTGTGCTTGCTTGCCGTCCTGTTTCTGCTGATCCTGCTTACCTATATGCAACGAACGGATGGGCAGATCAAGTGGCGCATCGGAGAGAGCCGCCGCGGGATCTTCGCCGACATGTGTCTCACCGCGGGCACGGTGACGGCAGTTGCTTCCGCCCTTGGCTGTGTGGGCAGTATTCTGCTTTATGACAAGGCAATTGCGCTGATGATGCAGTCCGAAACGGCGGGATTTGACCGCAGCTTCAGCGTAGGCGCGGCATCTGTCGAAGCCATGGGGCAAATTTCCGGACTGTTACAGCAAAAGCCGCAGCTGTTCGTTCTGCTGGCGGTCGGGCAGGGAGTTCTGATCCTTGGTCTGGCAATCGTGATGGCGGCAGGCGCGGTATTCGGGAGAGGGGGGGAACGGCTATGATCTTTTCTTACAGCATCAAGCATCTGCGGCGGCATTTCAAGGAAGGGCTTTTGTCCGTCACGCTGGTCGCGGTGATCGCGGTCCTTCTGTTGGGGCTTCTGCATTTTCTGGACGGGCAGGCGGCACAGCTGGAGCATATTTACGACACCTTTGAGATCACGTGTGAGCTGAGCAATGCCACGGGAACGCAGACGAAGGATATTTCGATCGGCTCCCACGTGGCAGACATGTTTCTGGACGGCGGGGTGCTGACGCCCTATGCAAAGGACGTTCATATGGAGACCGATCAGCGGGCAATTCTTTGGTCGGAGGGGGTGAATACGATCACCCCTCTGCCCGAGACGGTGGTGGAGATGGTGGCAACCAACGACCCCACAGGGTCGGAAGCTTTGAGCGGATGTCGTATCGAATATGCCGAGGGGTATTCCTTCGCCGATTTCGGAGGGGCGGACGCCCTTTGTCTGGTTCCGCCCTCCATGGAGGATGCCCTTCGGGAAGGGGAGCTGCTTCTGTGTACCAACTCCATGTCACCGGTATCTTTTCGGGTAGCGGGCGTGCTGTACGGCGCGGAGAACAACGTGATCTGTGCCTCCTTCGCGGGCTATCGCGAGCTGATGCACAGCAGAGCGCAAAATCCCTCCCCGCATGCATCCTCTCTGCGATTTGTGATCAGAGACAACCGCGCGCTGAACGAAGCCAAGGCGGCATTCGGGAACTATTTTATGCAGACCGATAAAACGGTTGGCGGCGGAGAGGGCGTGGGACTGATGATCTACGATAGCGTGTTCATCGATTCCGTCACCGTGCTGGAGCGTTCCGTTGCGCTGTTTCGCATCGTGCTGGTGTTGCTCTACCTTCTGTCGGTTGCCCTCTGTTTTTTCGGCGCCTACCTGACGGTACGCGGCAGGCGGCAGGAGTTCGCCATCATGTGCTCCATGGGAACGTATCCCTTCTCGGCATACGTCAGCGCTCTTTGGGAGCACGGTATATTCTTCCTGATCGGCGGCGGGTTGGGGATCGGGCTTGCCGCGCTCTTTGGCTATGCGGTAAACGGCAGTAATATCCTCCATCTTGTCGGCTTTGCCTGCTGTTATTTGCTCAGCGTTTGTCTCGCCGTGGCACAGGTGACGGCGGGGGATATTGTGACCGTATTGAAAGGAAAGGAGTAGAGCAAGCATGAAAGAAACTGTTTTGGAGGCGAGACGTGTTTCCTACGTATACAGAACGCGCCATCGCACGGTGCAGGCGCTGAATGAGGTGAGCTATCGCTTTGCGTCGGGTACGGTGTACGCCGTCGTGGGAAAGAGCGGGTGCGGTAAATCCACGCTGATCTCGGTGCTTGCCGGGCTGTACCTGCCTTCGATGGGGTACGTTCTCTGTCATGGGAAGGATACGCTGACGCTGGACCGCACCCTGCACCGCCGCCATGACGTGGCGGTGATCTATCAGAATTACAATCTGTTTCCGCTGATGACTGTGATGGAAAACGTTCTTTATCCTCTGCGCTTGCAGCAAAAAAAGAAAAAAGAAGCCCGCGCGCTGGCGGAGCGGACTCTCCGCTCGGTGGGGCTTTCCCCCGATTACTACAACCGCCTGCCCGCCATGCTGTCGGGCGGTGAGCAGCAGAGAGTTGCCGTTGCCCGCGCCGTTGCGGGCGGGCAGAAGATCATTTTAGCCGATGAGCCCACGGGCAATCTGGACGAGGAGAACAGCCGGAACGTGATGGAGATGCTCAAGCGGCTGGCGCATGAAGAGGATTATTGCGTGATCGTCGTCACGCATGACCCGCAGGTCGCCGCAGAGTCCGATGCCGTTATTCGCATGTCCTCGGGACGGATCGTGGGGGAATAGAAAACACGGGGCGCGGACGAAGGCAGGGCTTTGCCCTGCACCCACAAGGGAACCCTTTTTTGAAGGGTTCCCTTGACCCTCCTAAAAATCTCAAACGATGGGATTGGGGCGAGACTGCCGTGGGGAAGCTCAGCGGAAACTTCAAATTGGGGTTTGTCGAAGAGATAGAGGTTAAATTTTGTAGGGACCGGCGTCCCCGACGGTCCACCCCACAAGGGTTTGGCGATCACAAACCGTCCGTAAACGGACCGTCGGGGACGCCGGTCCCTACAAGAAGGGTGCCGCATGGCGGTTGTT
>JAFTMG010000073.1 GCA_017452525.1 Clostridia bacterium | reverse complement strand
CCTCCCCTCTCCCGCGCTCAGCCGCCCCGGAACAGCTTTCCCAAGCGGTCCATGCGCAGGATATAGTCGATCGCCTCGCGGCGGCGGGGGCTGAGATAGGGGCGGATGGCACACAGCAGGGCGATCCGCCGCTCGTGGCACCCCTTCTCCCCGCCGCCCGACGAAGGCACCGGCACGCTTGCCTGCCGCGCAGGTGCCTCCTCCGATACCGCGGCAGGCTCCCGCACCTCCGCCGCCGCGGGGGTGGATACGGCAGCGGAAGCAGACGCGGAAGCCTCCGTCGCCCCGCCCGACAGCGCCCCCATCATCGGCTTCAGCATGGCGATCATATCGGGCAGCTTCGCCATCATCTGCGGGTCGTTCAGCACCGAGCCGAGCCCGCTCATCATCCCCTCTGCACCACCGCCCGCCAGCAGACCCGACAAAAGCTCTCCCATCCCCTGCCCCGACGCCGTCTCCGGCTCCGTCTCCCGTTCCCGCCGCTCCTCAGCCATGGCGCGTGCCTCCGCCCGCCTGCCGCAGCTGCTCGGCGGCACGGGCAATGTCCTCGTCGGTCGCCGAGCGCAGCGCATGCCGCACCCCCGCGATGTCATCCGCCGAGATCTGCAGCGCGCCAAGGTCCACCCCTGCCCGCGCCGCCAGCGAGCGGATCACCGCCCTCAGCTGTTCATCCTCCATGGCAAGCAACGCCTCTACGGCATTCCGATCCATTTTCATCTGCCTCTCCTCCTTCTCTCCGTCTTGCTCACAGTATATGCCCCCGCCCGACGCTCCGTCATAAAAAAATGGCGGCACGGCGGCTGTTTTTTCAAAGGAGGGTAGACAAAACCCCGCATCTGTGGTACAATATACATAAGTATCGTTAAAGGGAGAGCCATCATGAGACACATCTTTCTCATCAATCCCGCCGCGGGCGGCGGCAAGAGCGTCAACCCCCTCACCGAGCAGATCCGCAAGGCGGGCGAGGCGCGCGGCGAACGCTATCATATCCATATCACCACCCACGTAGGCGACGCCACCGAGCAGGTGCGCGCTCTGTGCGCCGAGGCGTCGGCAGAGGATCCCATCCGCTTCTACGCCTGCGGCGGAGACGGTACCCTCTCCGAGGTGGCGAACGGCATGGCAGACTGCCCCCACGCCGAGCTGGGGCTGATCCCCTGCGGCACGGGCAACGATTTCGTGCGCAACTTCACCGAAAACGACCTCTTTTTCGATATCGAGGCGCAAATGGACGGTACCGCCGCCCCCATCGATATGCTTTCTCTGGGCGATCGCCTCTGCATCAATATGATCAACGTCGGCTTTGATTGCGAGGTCGTTTGCAAAAAAGACGAATATAACCGCAAGCCCCACTTCCCCCACAAGCTGGCGTATATCGTGGGCGTTGCCTCCACCTTCTTCCGCATGCCGGGACTGCGCGGGCGGGTGCGTGTGGACGGCGGCGAGGAGACGGAGATCCCCATGCAGCTGACCACCATGGCAAACGGTTGCTTCTGCGGCGGCGGCTTTCGCTCCAACCCGCGGGCGACCCTGCAGGACGGCGCCATCGACGTGCTGCAGATCGACCCCGTCAGCCGCTTCACCTTCCTGCGCCTGATCGGCTCCTACCGCGCGGGCACCCATCTGGACGGCGACAAGAACGCCAACATCCTCCGCGTTTACAAGGCAAAGCGTATAGATATGTACTTCGACCGTGACCAGCACGTCTGCATCGACGGCGAGGTCGCCACGGCGCGGGAGCTGCACCTGCAGATCAAGCCCGCCGCCCTCCGCTTCTCCCTGCCCCGCGGCACGGCGTTCCGCCACGCGGCACAGCCCCGGGAGGTCACGGTATGACCGAGCATCGCATTCTCGTCCTCTCCGACTCCCACGGCAACACCCGCAATCTGAGGGAGATCCTTGCCCGCCAGGTGCAAAAGCCCCATATCATCCTCTTTCTGGGGGACGGTCTGCGGGATCTCGGGTATCTGGACACCGAGGCGGACCGCATTTCCGTCTTTGCCGTCAAGGGCAATTGTGATTACTACTTCACCCCCGTGCCGTGCGAGCCGGAGGAACGGCTTCTGACCGTCGGCAACGTGACCATCTGCATGATGCACGGGCACACCCACAACGTCAAGGGCGATTGGCACCCCGCCGCGGCGCACGCGGCAAGAAAGGGCGCCGACGTCCTGCTCTTCGGGCACACCCATCAGCGAATGGAAAAGCGGCTCCCCGCAGGCAAACTTCTGGGCGGCGTCCCGCTGGAGAAGCCCTTGACCGTCCTCAACCCCGGCACCGCCGGCGGCGGATGGGGACAGGAAGCCTCCTTCGCCACCCTCACCGTGCGAGACGGCAAGCTCCTCTGCGCCCACGGCATCCTTTCCTGAAACAAAAAACGCCCCCGCCGCGGCGGGAGCCCTTGGTTGTGCAACGGGGAAAAGACAGGGTCGGCTGTAACACCGACCCATAGATCTCTGATCAGACCTCCGCGGGGACCTCGTCGTCCTGCGATGCCAGGGCTGCCTGCTCCAGCGCCTCGTTGTAAGCGTCGATCACAGACTCCTCCAGCTTGTTGCGGAAGGCGGCGTTGATGGGGTGAACGATGTCACGGTAGGTGTCATCGGGGTTTTTGCGGCTGGGCATAACGATAAAATACTTTTCTCTCGCATAGATCACCTTGATGTCGTGAACGGCGAGCTGACCGTCAAAGGTGACGGATACGATCGCCTTCATGGGGCCTTCGTCAAAGAGCTTTCTTACTTTGATATCTGTGATTTCCATTTTGCTTCCTCCGGGCTTTTAAAATATCGGTCTGTTTGGCATCATACGTATATAGTATAACACCTCATTGTGATGCCTATTCAAAGAAAATTCGTTTTTTGCGTGAAATCATACGTTTTTTCGTATATTCAACACCCGTTTTCCCCACATATTGTGATGTTTGTGTGAACAATCGGGCGTTTTTCCGCATAAACTTTCATTTCCCTACATTATCTTCCGAAAGAAGGGTCAGGTATTTCGTATGGCAACTGAAAACACACATTACGGCGCAAAAGCCATTGAAGAGCTACTGCAGGGCTGCCAACATATCTTTTTCATCGGCATCGGCGGCATCAATATGTCGGCGCTGGCAAGGATCACGGCAAAGCGGGGCTTCGCCGTCAGCGGCTCGGACCGCACCCACACCGCCATCACCGACAGGCTGGAGGCGGAGGGCATCCATATCTTCTACAGCCACGACCGCCGTCATCTGCGCGGGGTGGACGCCGTCGTCTACACCGTCGCCATTGATCCCGATAACCCCGAGCTGGTAGCGGCGCAGAACAAGGGACTGCCCTGCATCTCCCGCGCCGACTATCTCGGCTATCTGATGAGCGCCTACACCCGCCGCATCGGCATCTCGGGCATGCACGGCAAGAGCACCTGCACCGCCATGTGTACCCAGATCTTCATGGACGCGGGGACCGATCCCACCGTGGTCTGCGGTGCCGAGATCGCCGCCATCGGCGGTGCCAGCCGCGTCACCACCGGGGAAAAGCAACGCTATTTCCTCTTTGAGGCGTGCGAATATATGGACTCCTTCCTGGATTTCGTCCCCAATATCGCCGTCATTCTCAACGTGGAGATGGACCACGTGGACTACTTCCACTCCATGGAGCAGGTCCGCGCCTCCTTCGCCGCCTTCGCCGCCAAAACGGGAAGCGCGGGCTACGTCATCGCCAACGCGGACGACGAAAACGTCATGAAATCCCTCGCCGACTATAAGGGCAAGCTGATCACCTTCGGTGTCAACACCCGCTCCGCCGACTTTGCCGCCACCGCCATCAGCACCAAGGAGGGCAAGCCGGAATTCGATATCCTCCGCGCGGGCGAAAGCTTCTGCCACGTCCAACTGAGCGTTCCGGGCAGACACAATATCTACAACGCCCTTGCCGCCGCGGCGGCAGCCGCCGTTTGCCGCATCTCGGGCAATCGCATCGGCGAGGCGCTGAGCCATTTCGCGGGCGCCAAGCGGCGCATGGAATACAAGGGGACCTTCTGCGGTGCCGACGTCTACGACGACTACGGGCATCACCCCACCGAGATCGCCGCCACGCTGGACGGTGTCCGCCGCATGGGCTACGACCGCGTCTTCTGCGTCTTCCAGCCCCACACCTACTCCCGCCTTGCCGAGCTGTTTCACGATTTTGCCGGCTCCTTTCTGGACGCCGACCGCATCATCGTCGCCGACATCTACGCCGCCCGCGAGGAAAACACCTACAACGTCTCCTCCAAGCTGCTTGCCCGCACCATCGGTCAGCACGCCGAGTATATCGACAGCTTTGAGGGCATTGCCGACTATCTGCGGCGGAACGTCTACGAGGGCGACGTCATCATCGTCATGGGCGCGGGCGATACCTATAAGCTCTTCCCCCTGATGGGGCTCTGATACACCAATATCACGTTCAAAAGCAAAGGAGATCCACATGAAAAACGCATTGCTTGACAAGATCCGAGAAGAAAAGATCATCACCATCATCCGCGGTGTCAAGGAGGAACAGATGCTCCCCCTGCTCCACGCCATGTACGATGGCGGCATCCGCTTTGCCGAGTTGACCTTTGACCCCCTGGAGGAGACCCCCAACGCCCTGACCGCAGACCTGGTCCGCCGCGCCAAAAAGGAATTCGGCGACAGCATGCACATCGGCGTAGGCACCGTGCTTCGCGCCCGTCAGGTGGAGCTGGCGGCAGCCGCGGGAGCGGAATTTGCCATCTCCCCCAACGTGGACGCCCGCATCATCACCCAATGCCGTATGCATGATATGATCAGCATTCCCGGCGCCCTCACCCCCACCGAGATCGTGACCGCCTACGCGGCAGGCGCCGATATCATCAAGCTCTTCCCCTCCGATACCATGGGGATCCCCTACATCAAGGCGGTCCGCGCTCCCCTGCGCCACATTCCCATGCTGGCGGTGGGCGGCGTGAGCGTGGAGAACCTGCGCGAGGTCCTCTCCACCGGCGTCTGGGGCGTGGGCATCGGCTCGGGCGTGGTGCGCCATGACCTGCTGGCAAAGGGCGACTACGCCGGCATCACCGCCCTCGCCAAGCAGTATACAGATATCGTCAAGGATATGCGGGCATGAGCACCCGCTTTGTCACCGAGGCGGAGGCACTGACCGCCTACGGCTCGGATCAACGCCTCTGGCAGGGCATTCCCTCAGTGGAGGTCACCGCCCACGGCAGGGTGTTTGCCACCCTTTACAGCGGCGGCGTGACCGAGCAGAACGGCAACTTCTCCGTCCTGCTGACGTCAACGGACGGCGGCAAGACCTTCTCCGAGCCCGTCGCCGCCGTGGACGTGGGCACGGAGGAGCGAGCCTATGACAGCTGCCTGTGGATCGACCCGCGCGGTAGGCTCTGGTACGTCTGGGCAGTGATGCCGCAGAACCGCATCGAATACGTGCTGTGCGAGGATCCCGACGCCGAGATCCTGCGCTGGAGCGGGATCGGCGAGATCCCGGGGGACGTGATGCTCAACAAGCCCGTGGTGGGACAGGACGGCGCATGGCTCTTCCCCACCGCCGTCTGGAAGGATCACCTGACCACCGGCAGCGCGGGCGGCAACGACGGCACCAAGGCAACGGGCGCCCACGTCTACGCCACCGAGGACGGCGGCAGGAGCTTTACCCGTCGCGGCACCGTCATCGCCCGTGAGCGCTGGTTCGACGAGCATATGCTGCTCCCCATGAAGAACGGCGATCTGGAGATGTATATCCGCACCGCCTACGGCATCGGCAAGGCGGTCTCCCACGACGGCGGCTATACCTTTGACCCCGACACCGACAGCGGGCTGGGCGGACCCAATTCCCGCTTCTACGTCGGCAGGCTGTCCTCGGGCAATATTCTGCTGGTCAACCACCACGGCTTCCGCGGGCGCGACCACCTTACCGCCATGATCTCCCGCGACGAGGGCAAGACCTTCGAGGGATATCTGATGCTGGACGAGCGCAACAACGTCTCCTACCCCGACGTCAAGGAGCATGACGGCAATATCTATATCATCTACGACCGCGAGCGCGGCGCCCACTACCGTCCCGATCGCGACTATTCGTCGGCGGCGCGTGAGATCCTGCTCGCCAAGGTCACCGAGGCGGACATTCTGGCAGGGCGTCTGATCACCCCCACCTCCGCCCTCCGACAGATCGTCAGCAAGCTGACGACCAAGCAGTGACACAAAAGGAGCTGAGCCGCGCGGCTCAGCTCCTTTTGTGTCACTGCTTG
>JAFTMG010000072.1 GCA_017452525.1 Clostridia bacterium | reverse complement strand
TCGCCGCTCGAAATGGGGTCATTTAGTGTACGATACGAGGCTGTTGTATTTAAATTTGTCGGAAAACTTTACAGACAAAGCGACAATGGTTTGGACAAATCAATGGCAACCGCCCCGTGTCATACACTAAACAGCCCCATTTCGAGCGCCGAGCGTCACGGCAGCCAAAACGGCAGGGTCTCGGAGGTGCCTGACGTTTACGAAGTTTGCCCGCTCAAGCCATGCAAGGGAGGTATCCGTCAGCGGATCAGTAAACGCCCCGCCCGACCCATTCCATGGCGAGAACAAAGTGAACATCCCGCCTCATACCCATAGTGTGAAAGCTTTTGAGAGAGTCCAGAGGGAACTTTTCTCGAAAAGTTCCCTCTGGCGGGTGCAGGGCAGAGCCCTGCCTTCGTCCGCGCTACGATACCTCCACCCCTACAACCCCCAATTTGAACATCACAGGCACTTTATCGACAAACTGAAACAGGTGTGTATTCATCCGTTTTTTATATGTATTCACCCGTTTTTTTGCGTCTGCCCTTGTTTTTTGAACCCGTATTTGTTATAATGGAAGAAAGATCTCAGATCTCTTGATCCGAACAAAGGAGAAAACAGCTATGAATGGCTATTTGAATTTGAGTGACTACGTTCTTCCCAACCTTGGGCGAGATGTGGCTGACGATATTCAGCGCGCGATCGATCAGAACCCCAACCGTACCCTCTTTTTCCCCGACGGTGAGTATTTGATCTCTCACCCCATCTGCACCCCCGCAGACCCGAAAAAGAGCGTCGATCTGCAGCTGGCGACCTACGCCACCATCCGCGCTATGGCGGGCTGGGATCATGAGGAGGCAATGGTGAGACTGGGTGCCATCCATCCCGCCAACGATATCCGCACCCCCGGCTCCAACTATTCGCTGACAGGCGGCATCATCGACGGCGCGGGTATGGCAAAGGGTGTTTCCATCGACGGCGGACGCGAGACCGCCATCCGTCACGTTTCGATTAAGAACGTCAAGGTGGGCATCCACATCAAGCGCGGTGCCAACAGCGGCTCCTCCGATGCCGATATCGTGGGAACGCATATCACGGGCACGCGCGACGTTGATTCCATCGGCGTCATTATTGAGGGCTATGATAATACGCTGACCGATATGCGCATTGAGGGCGTTTTCATCGGCGTCGATCTGCGCGTGGGCGGCAATTATCTGAGCTATATCCACCCGCTGTATACCTCTGATTATACCGATTATGAAAACAGCTGCGCCTTCCGTGATCACAGCGGTAACAATTGGTATCATCATTGTTACAATGACCAGTTCGGCATCGGATTCCGCAACACCAAGACGATGAACAGCATCTATGACGGCTGTTATTGCTATTGGTATTCGCCCAATGGCGGCACCCACCGTGCCATCAAGGCAGACGGGCAGTTCAACTCGACCTTCACCAATTTCAAATGCGATTTTCGCCGTTCAAGCTCTCTGCGCAATATCCTCTTGGACGTTGCCGAGGAGGGCGGTAAGGGTGTGTTTGACCGCCTGATGACCGATCCCTCACGTATTGCGGACGATACCTATCTGGCGTACGTTAAAGGCGATATCATTTGAATGAAATACCGCGCCCCCACGGTTGCCAATCGGCTTGCGTGGGGGCGTGCTTTATTGGTCTTGCGGTTCTTTTTCGGGTGGTACAAATTCCAAAAGATCGGAGATTGAGCAATCGAGCGTGTTGCAAAGTCTCGCTAACACATCAGTATCAAGACGGGTGATGGTGTTTTTACAATAATTATTGATCTGTGTTCGTTCCATTTCTGCTCGTTTGCTTAATTTGTTTTTGCTGATTCCTTTCTTTTGAATCAGCTCCTCTAATTTAATTTTAATGCTTCCGTGTTCATTCATAATTTTATTCACAACCTAACAAAATAATTATTGACAAATTTATTATATATGAGTTATAATTAAAAAGTAAGTTGCTAAATATATTGTGTCACAAGTAGCACAAATACTGAATACACATGGTGATGTAAAAGATGAGAAATTTTATAAGAAAATGCAGATCCAAGCCCCCCATATTATGGGCATTGCTATGTGCCCTTTTTCTGATCAATACGGCAGCCTGCGTTGTTGGAATCTGTGTATTCGGTGACTGCGCCGTTCTGCGTATTTTTGTCACCATGCTCTTTCCGATTCTTCATTTGTGCATTTATTCCGCACCGTTTACCAAATATGAAAAGTGCAACATTGTTTGTACTTATGCTTATATTACCAATGCGTTCGTTCACGTATTTTGGGAATTATTGTGGGGCATATCCGTTATATGGCCATGGCTTTCGTTGGATACTCTGCTTGGCTTTTTGATCATGCTGACGTTGTATCTGGGTATGCGGGAGCATGATCAGTATGTAAGCGGGTGAAAGATAAAAAGAGACCGCCCATTCGGACGGTCTCAAATTGTTATGTGGAGGTCGGGCAAGGAAAACCCTGACAGTAAGAGCGATCCGGAGTGCAACAGATCACACGTGCCGCACCCGATTTTTTATTATGGCAAGATATAAAGGGAAATCAAATGGCGTCTCGTTGAAAAGATGACGTTTCTTGCGAAAAATACCCGCGCCTATATGGATGGCGCGGGTGTTTCATCTGTGAGGATATGCCTTACGGCTTGCATGCATCCTTGATGATCTCGATCGCCTCGGCGAGAATATCCTGCGGGATATTGAGCGCGGGGAGGAGACGGACCTTTTCCTTTGCCGTAAGGCAGAGTACACCGCGGTCGATGCATTCCTTGACGATCTCTCCGGCGGGTTTCTCAACCTCGATACCGACCATCAGACCCATGCCGCTGACCGATTTGATGCCGGGAGCGTCCTTCAGCGCTTCGCGGATATAGTCGCCCTTCGCCCTGACCTCGGCAAGAAACGCATCATCCATGCGGGAGAGAATATTGACCGCTCCCGCGCAGGAGATGGGATTGCCGCCGAAGGTCGAGCCGTGGTCGCCGTGACCGAGGACGTTTTCGACCTTCTCGGAGAGTAGCGTGGCACCCAACGGCAGACCGCCGCCGATGCCCTTGGCGGTGGATACCACATCGGGTGTGATACCGTAGTTCATATAGGCATAGAGCGCGCCCGTGCGGCCGTTGCCCGTTTGCACCTCGTCGACCATCAGTATGATGTCATGCGCTTTGGCGTAGTCTGCGACTCCCTTGACAAAATCGGGGTCAAGAGCGATGACGCCGCCCTCCCCCTGCACGCACTCGATCAGAATGCCCGCGAGCTTGTTTGCTTCTGCAATTTCGGTAAATGCCGCGAGATCGTTGGCGGGGGCATGGACAAAGCCGGGGGTGAGAGGTTGGAAGAGTTTATGAAAGTGATCCTGACCCGTGGCGGCGAGGGTGGTCAGCGTTCTGCCGTGGAAGCTCTTTTCGAGAGTCAAAACGGTGTAATGATCCTCGCCACGGTGCTCGGCGGCATATTTGCGGGCGACCTTGATGGCACATTCGTTTGCCTCGGCACCCGAGTTGGAGAAGAAGACCTTCTTCATGCCCGTGCGGGTACAAAGCAGCTCAGCCAGCTTGGCACAGGGTTCGGTGTAATACAGGTTGGACATGTGCTGCACGCGGCCGAGCTGTGCGGTCACGGCGGTGATCCATTCGTCATCCGAGATGCCGAAGGCGGTGACGCCGATCCCCGAGCCCATGTCGATATAGCGTTTGCCGTTGCTGTCGTAGACCTCAGAGCCCTTGCCCGAGAGGATCTCAACAGGAAAACGGGCGTAGGTTCCTGCGACATATGTTTGATCTTTGATCTGTAATTCGCTCATGTTTTTTCCTCAATCTATTTCCGGTATACTTGGGAATTTCCGTAAAATGGGGTGGGCCTATTTTGCAAAAAATCGGTGTTTGAAACAGTAAAGCGCCCCTTTCGGGAGGATCCGGTTTCACGAGGTGACCATCGTGCCCGCGCCTTCGTCGGTCAGCAGCTCCATCAGGATGGCGTGGGGGACGCGACCGTCCATGATGATGACATTTTTGACGCCACGGGAGATGGCTTCAATGCAGCAGTCGACCTTGGGAATCATGCCGCCGGAGATGATGCCATCGGCATAGAGCTTTTTCGCCTCATCTACCGTGATCTCGGGGATAAGGGAGGTGGGATCGTCGCGGTCGCGGAGGATGCCGGCTACATCGGTCATCATAATAAGACGCTCCGCGCCCAGGGCACCGGCGATGTATGCGGCGGCAGTGTCACCGTTGATGTTATAGACGTTGCCTTCGCGGTCGCTGGCTACGGTCGAAATGACGGGGACGTAGTTCTTTTCCAGCAGGTCGGTGATGGGTTGGGGACGGATCTTGGTGATCTCGCCGACAAAGCCGAGACGCTCGTCCTTGATCTTTGCTTCAATGATGCCGCCGTCGATGCCCGAAACGCCGACCGCGTGCCCGCCCTTGGTCTGAAGCAGGGTGACGAGAGATTTGTTGACCTTGCCCGCCAATACCATCTGGACGATGTCGACCGTTTCCTTGTCGGTAACGCGCAGACCGTCGACGAACTGAGGGACCTTGCCGAGTTTTTTCATCAGATCGTTGATCTCGGGACCGCCGCCGTGGATGAGGACGACCTTGACACCGATCAGCCAAAGCAGGGCAATGTCCTCCATGACCTGCTGCTTGAGATTTTCATCGATCATGGCGTTTCCGCCGTATTTGATGGCAACGATCTTGCCGCTGTATCTTTTGATGTAAGGCAGTGCCTGAGTCAGGACCTCTGCGCGCTGTGCGTTGGTGAAGATATCGTTCATATGTTTCTCCTTGATTATGTACGGTAATCCCCGTTGATCTTGACATAATCGTATGTCAGATCACAGCCCCATGCGGTGGCGGTAACGTTGCCGTCGCCGATGGAAATGAGGATCTCGATATTTCTCTCCAGCAGGATCTCCTTGGCTTTTTCCTCGGAAAACGCCACACCCGCGCCGTTCCGGCAAACGGTGATCTCGCCTTTGGGTGAGCGGAAGGATACATCCACCCGGTCAACATTCACGGGCGCGCCGCTGTAGCCGATGGCACAGAGAACACGACCCCAGTTGGCATCAGCGCCGAACATGGCTGCCTTGAGCAGGCTTGAGCAGATGACGCTCTTTGCCACGGTGCGTGCGACGGTCAGATCGTCAGCACCGCTGACGATGCATTCCAGCAGCTTGGTCGCACCCTCGCCGTCGCCTGCGATCATGCGGCAGAGGTTGACGGTAACGGTGTTAAGTGCCTTCATGAAGGTCGCAAAGTCTTCGCCCTCGGTCTCAATGGGGGCATTGCCCGCCATGCCGTTGGCAAGGACGGTGACCATATCGTTGGTCGATGTGTCGCCGTCTACGCTGACCATGTTGAAGGTGCCTGCGATATCGCCCGAAAGTGCCTTTTGCAGCATGGCAGGGGCAATGGCAACGTCGGTGGTGATGAAGACGAGCATGGTCGCCATATTGGGGTGGATCATACCGCTCCCCTTGGCGATTCCGCCGATATGACAGGTCTTACCGCCGATCTCAAATTCGATGGCGATCTCTTTCTTGACCGTGTCGGTCGTCATAATGCCCTCGGCAGCGGCGTCACAGCCGTCGGTCGAGAGACCTGCGACGAGGGCGGGGATGCCCGCGGCGATGGGGGTGATATCAAGCGGCTGACCGATGACACCCGTCGAGGCGACAACGATGTCCTTGGGGGAGATGTTCAGCGCTTGGGCGAGGAGATCGCTCATTTGTTCGGCGATCTCGATGCCGTTGGCATTGCAGGTATTGGCGTTGCCGCTGTTACAGATCACGGCTTGGGCAATGCCATCGGCGATATGTGCTTTGGTGACGGTCAGGGGAGCGCCCTTGACCAGGTTGGTGGTGTAGACGGCGGCGGCAGCTGCCGGAATGTCGCTGACGATCAGCGCAAGATCCTTTTTGGTGCGATTTTTGCGAATGCCGCAGTGGATACCATTTGCTTTGAAGCCTTTTGCGGCACAGATGCCGCCGGAGATCTGTTTCATTTTATATAAGCTCCTTTCATAACTCAAATAACAAGTCCTGTGTCTTCGTCGATACCCAGAAGAATGTTCATATTCTGGATGGCGGCACCGGACGCGCCCTTCCCGAGGTTGTCGAAACGGGCAACGAGCAGGATGCGGTCATCGTTGCCGGAGACGGTCAACTGCATGTCGTCCCTGCCTGCCATGGCATTGGCGGAGAGAAAACCGGATTCATCACCGTCGGTATAGCGGACGAGTCCCTCGGTATAGTAGTCGCGGTAGGCGCTCTTGATGTCGTGGATCCCGCCGCTGATCTGTTCGGCAAACAGAGGGACGGTGACCTCCATGCCTGCGTAGTAGGGAGCGACGATGGGACAGAATACGGGGAGCTTGCTAAGCCCGCTGATCGCCGTCATCTCGGGGAGATGCTTGTGCGATTGGGTCAGACCGTACATACGGGGCGCGTCGAGCAGGAGATCGCGGTCGTCTGCCTCATATTCAGCAATCATTTTTTTGCCGCCGCCCGAATAGCCGGTCAAAGAAAAGCAGGTCAGCGCGACATCGGGAGAGAGCAATCCCATCTCTACTAAGGGGGTGACCAGTGCCAAAAATCCGCTGGCGTGACAGCCGGGGTTGGCAATGCGGCGGGAATTGGCGATCTGCCCGCGCCGACCGAGCAGCTCCGGAAAGCCGTACGTCCAGTCGGGCGCCACACGGTGAGCCGTTGAGGTGTCGATGATGGCGGTATGAGCGCCTGCCTTTTCCACCATGGTGACCGCGTCGATGGCTGCCGCATCGGGCAGGCAAAGAAAAGCAACATCGGCGGCGCAAAGCGCTTCGCACCGTGCGCTGTCATCCTTTCGCAATTCCTCGGAAAGTGTGATAAGGGAGATGTCCTTCCGCGCGTTGAGCCGCTCACGGATCCGCAAGCCTGTGGTTCCTGCACTGCCGTCGATGAAAACCTTGATCATAATAACCTCCGCGCCGTCCTTGGCGAAAATAAAAAGAATAGTGCTATTATACATAAACCTCCCTTGCTTGTCAAGAGAAAAACGAAAAAACATTCATTATTTTTGCATTTTTGTGAGTTTTTATAAATACAAATTCACAAAATATGCAAAAATGATGAATTTTGCGAATGCGTCATATACGCAAAAAGAGACCGTCCACAAAGGGGCGGTCTCTTGGATGCTTATGTAGAAATTACGCGAGGAAGCCCTTGGTAGCGAGAGCAACCAGGTATGCAACAAGACCTGCGGCGCAGGGGGAAGATACCCACGCGATACCGATGTTCTTGAAGACACCGAAGTTGACGCATCTCCAGCCCTTGGTCAGACCGGCACCGACAACGGCACCGACGACTGCCTGAGAGGTGGACACGGGGATCTGCATGAGGTCACCGATGAGGGTGATGGTCAGCGACATGGCGATGATGACCACAAATCCTTCGATCTGGGTCAGGGGCGCGATGCTGGTGCCGACGGTCATCATAACCTTCTTGGAGTAGGTCAGAACGCCGACCGCGATGGCGATACCACCGATGGTGGCAGTGAAACGGGCATCGCTGAGCAGATTGGTCGGGGTTCCGTCAATGATCTTGCCGTAATAGAGCGAGGTCACATTGGCGGAGCTGTTTCGACCGATACTGTAGGCACCGTAAGCGCCGGCAATGATGTAGCCGATCTTGACGATCTTATCATAGTAGGAGAGCTTGGAAAGCTTGGGAACGATCAGCTTATTGGTGATGGTGATCAGAATAAAAGAGATAATGATCGCGCCGGCGGGGCTCATGATCCAGGTGGAAGCAAACTTGATGATCTGCTTCAGGTTGTCGCCCTTCATCTTACAGCCGTTTGCCAGACCCCAACCGATGATGGCACCGGTAATGGACTGGTTGGCGGAGACGGGGAACTTCAGGTAGGACATGATAAAGACGACCACGGCGGATACCACGAAGATCAGCGCAGCCTTGACGGTGGATTTCCATACCACGGAGTCGATCCACGCCTGATTGCCTGCCGCGATCTGTTCGCGGGCGATCTCCTCGGAGGGAATAACGGCATTGGTAACAGCCAGCTTGTTGACGCTTTCCAGATTCAGAGAACCCTGCAGGAAAGCACCGAGCACGACCATGATCGCGATGATGGTAACAGCTGTGCGGTACTTGACCACACCGGTTGCAACAGCGGTACCGAAGGCGTTTGCCGCGTCATTGGTACCCAGCGACCAGCCCATGAAAATGCCGGCGCCCAATAACAAATATAACCACCACATGATTTGTCTTTATGCCTCCCGCTCTACCAGCATGATCTGGATCTTATCGGAGATATCCTCGATCATGTCGGAGAGGTCGCAGATGTGCTCCATCATGTCTCTGTAGTAGACCTTCTCGGCAAGAGAGATATCGAGAGTGAAGATGCGCTCGTGAAGTGCCGCCTGAATGTTGTCGACCTTGCTTTCCTCAGCGCGGACGTCGTCCAGAACCTTGCGGTCATTGTTCAGCGTCTTGTAATCGTTGATCAGCATGTCAACGGCGTTGTAAAGAATGGAGAGCTGGGTCTTGGTGATGGCGATGATCTCCAAAAGATCCGCACGGATCTCTGCGGGGAAAGCGATCTTTTCCAGCATTACGTGACGAACGATCTCCTGGCAGAGGTTTGCCACGTCATCGGTGGACTGTACCAGCGTGATCAGATTGGTGCGGGTGGTGGGCAGGAAGGAGTCGCTGAGCAGGTCGACTACGTGGCGAAGCTCGCCGTCAGCGGCGTTCTCGCAGTTGTCTACAGCGATCTTGATGGACTGCAGAACGGTGGGGTCTGCATTGTCAGAGAAGAGGACCTTGAAGAATTCATCAAACTTGCCGTAGCAGTTGACAACGTCCTCGCGGTGGTCCGCAAAACACTTGGAGAGCTTGGGGTTCTTGTTGCTGAAGATTAACATATATACCTCCGTTATTGGTGTGAAATTTGTTAAAAATATATCTATATAAGATATATATTATAGGATTGACCTATTATAAACCAATATTCATGAAAAGTCAAGTGAAATACGGGAAAAAAGATGGAAAAAGAGGATCGGATGCGCCAAAAAGGTGCGAAAAAGGGAGAAAATGCGCTTTTCGGTGGCGATATCGGTAAAAAAATCGGGAGGCGCCCGGCGGTTGTGCGCCTGTCACTCAATGGATGCGATCGCCACTTCGGCAATGCCGAGACGGCAGAGCGTATTGCCGTCGGTGCCGTCTCCGCGGCAGTAGGCAAGAAGGAGTCTGCCATCGTTCGTGCCGAATACGGCGGGGTAGCAATAGCCGCGGGCGGGGTCATCCTCGATGATATTCAGCTTGCCGAAGGTCTTGCCGCCGTCGGTGCTTTTGCGGAGGACGATGGGGGTGCGCCCCCACGTGCCGGGTAGCATCTCCCTGCCGTTGTAGCGGGGAATGGGATTGTATACGGTGTAGACCGCGTCGCCCACCGTCTTGATCTGCATGGGCGAGGGTGGGGAGGTGAACTCACTCGGACGGGGCGGGAAGAAGCCGTCCAGTCCCTGCCGGGAAAGGCTTTCATATTGGCAACCGTAGCCGGTGCGGGTCCAGAGATACACGGAGCCGTCTGCCCGCTCGTGCATGCCCGGCTCCTGATGCCCGTAGCGGGCGTTGACCGGGTCGGCGGTGCCGAAATCAAAATCGGCTTTGGTAAAGCTCCTGCCGTCATCATCCGAGACGAGGGCGGTGGCGATCATGCTGTGATAGTTGCCGGTGCGGTTGTCCTCAGCGGAGATGTAGGAGGCGGGAGCGACCAGCCGACCGTCGCGCAGGCGGATGATGCGGTCGTTGTTGACCACGTAGTATGCCGCGGGGAAGCGCGCCTCACAGCGTTCCGCGGTGAAGTGCTCGCCGTCCTCGGAAACAGCGCGGCCGAGGGTGGTGGTGAAATCGTTTTCCTTGATCAGAAAGTAGAAGGCGAGTCGCCCGTCCAGCTGCTCCACGGCGGAGACGCTCATGACGTTTTGGGTGCCGAATACGGCGGCGGGGGCGATGATGCGGGGCTCGCTCCAGCTTCTGCCCTCGTCACGGGAGACGGTCAGGGCAATGTCGCAGGCGGCGTGGTCGTGGTTGCTTTCGCCGTGATAGCGGCTGTAGGCAAAGAGGATTTCGCCCCGTTTGCCGCGCAAAAAAGCGCCTTCGCTGTTGCGGGGATTGTCCTCGGCGGGCGGGAATTGGTGCAAAAGACGGACGTTCATGTGTTCGTTTCCTCCTTGATCTGTTTGGCATAGGTCTTGGTCCATCCGCATGCCGCCTGCGTGACGCGGAAGCAATTGTAGACCGAGATAATAACGTAATTGAAATTTTCGGGTGCCGATCGGGCGATCATCACCCACATCAGAATGGAGAGGCAGGTGGAGACGGCGCTGATGTATTGCGATTCCACGTAGCGGAATGCCGCAAGCAGAGATACCACGATCCCAAGCGTGAAGCAGAGCGCATCCAGCAGGGGATAATTGGCACCTGCGAAAAAGGGTGCGAGCATGAAATAGCACAGCGCGAAGCCCGCGGCGATGACCGCAACTACGATGCACCACGCGCGGCGGCTCAGTCTTTTCAGTGCCGTGGTGTTATCCGTGCGCCGATTTTTGCCCCAGCGGATGAAGGAAAAGAGTTGGATCGGTGCGGAGATGAGAACGGCGGATACCGTGGAGAAATAAAGCCCCTCGGAGAAATAGGCGGCGCCGTAGATCAGAGCATTCAGCCCGCCGAGCAGAAAGGCGTATCGGTTTGCCGACACAAGAAGAAGCTGCACACAAAGCGTCACAAGCGTGGGGAGCGTTTTCAGTGCCGATTGCTCGCGCGCGATAGCAAAATACAGGATCAGCGCCGCTGCTAGTAGCGTCGGTATATAATTGATCAGCCATTTTCTTGTTTTCATCGGTGTCCTTGTCTTCCTTTGGTGAGATGTCTATATTATAAACCTAACGGACGTAGATTGCAAGAGGGATCGTGTTTCAAATTGGGGGTTATCGGGGTGGAGGTATCGTGGCGCGGACGAAGGCAGGGCTTTGCCCTGCACCCACAAGGGGACCCTTTTGCAAAAGGGTCCCCTTGACCCTCCGAAAATCTTCAAATAGGGGTATGGGGCGGGGTGTTTATCTTGCTCTCGCCGTGGAACGGTTCGGGCGGGGCGGTTATGAGCGGATAGACGGATGATAACCTGTCATGGCTTAAGCGGGCAAACTTCGTTCGCGTCAGGGACCGCCGAGACCCTGCCGCTTCGGCTGCCGTGGCGCGCGCCTCTCGAAATGGGGTTATTTAGTGTA
>JAFTMG010000071.1 GCA_017452525.1 Clostridia bacterium | reverse complement strand
CGAACCATGACAGGTCGGCATCCGTCAACCTGCTTGTAATCGCCCCGCCCGAACCATTCCACGGCGAGAGAAAGATAAACACCTCGCCTCATACCCCTATTTGAAGATTTTCGGAGGGTCAAGGGAACCCTTCAAAAAAGGGTTCCCTTGTGGGTGCAGGGCAAAGCCCTGCCTTCGTCCGCGCCCCGATACCTCCACCCCTATAAACCCCAATTTGAACCTACACCCCTAAATAAAAAGGATGATATCATGACATACGACAACACCAAAGCCCTTGCCGCCCGCGTGGTGGAGAGGTTGCTTGAAACAGGCAAAACACTTTCCACTGCCGAGTCCTGCACCGGCGGTCTGATTGCCGCGAGAGTGACCGACGTCCCCGGCTGCTCCGCCATCTTTTTTGGCGGATGCGTTACCTATACCAATGAGATCAAGCAGGCGCTGTTGGGGGTCCGCCCCGAAACGATCGCCGCCCACACCGAGGTCTCGGCGCAGACGGCTTGCGAAATGGCGCAGGGCGCGCGGGCACGGCTGGGTACGGATCTCGCCGTCTCTGCCACCGGCTTCGCAGGTCCCGGCGGCGGCACAGAGGAAAATCCCGCGGGCACCGTCTATATCGCCCTCGCCACCGAGCGTGAGACCCGCGCATGGCGTCTGGAGCTTGGCGATATCGGACGAGATCAAGTCCGAGAGGGAGCAACTGCGGCAATTTTTGAACGGATCCTTGAAATCCTGCGGTAAGGAGAGACGGCATGGAATTTTCGCATTGTACGTACGATGAGAAAAACCTCACACTGCATGACTGCCGGGCAACGAGGGTATCTCTTGAGGACGGCGAGCTCGTCTTTCATTTCCCGAACGGTTTTTGCATCGGATACCTGCACCCCGAGAATCCCTACCGAAAGCCAATCATGACCGACGTCGCCGAGGTGCGGTATCATCTGGTTCACGAAAGCCCGTACGATGCCGACGGGTATGTCTTTGACCGAAAAAAACGAGGGAAGGCGATCCGTTGGGACTACTCCCTCAAGCAACTGATGGCGGACATCAACGAAAAGGGCGGACAGCTGGAATTTCTCTACCAATATCTCGACGGATTTTGCCGCATCGTCAAGTGTGAGCTGTGGTTTGAAAAAAGACCCTACCATCGGGAATGCGAGCTGTTTCTGCACACCGACCGCGTCGCGTACCTGTGGAACAATCTTCGTGAGGAGAGCTTATCGGAAATATAAAAGATCCGCGGACCGGTGCGTGTATCCTTAACGGAAAAAATAAGTAGCCCCGACAGATTTTTCTGTCGGGGGTTCCTTTATATACAGTACAGTGAGTAGGGAGCATGTTTGCCACTACCTTGATATTCTTGATTCATCAATCCGTTCTCTTTGGAAATTGCGCTTTGAATCAATTTTTTCGTCAGCTCGGGAACGTCCTCTCTTGACATCGCTGTTTCAATATCCATCCACAGCACTTCGCTGTTTTCATCATGATCTGAAGTCGGCTCGCCGGATACATATTCAGCGCGAAACGCAATATACCAATCGTGCATATTGAATCTGATACCGATAATGTTTGTCGGTTTGATTTCAATACGGGTTTCTTCCATATATTCACGAATCAAGGCTTGTTGAGGTGTTTCACCGATATTCACGTAGCCTCCCGGAATGATCAGCTTCCCTTTTCCTCCGCCGTAAGTATGTCGCGCAAGCAACACCTTGTTATCTTTGATCACAACAGCGGTAACGCTTTGTCCCCAATTTGTGTTTTCGTTTCCCATATAAAGCCTTTCTGAATTTGATCGCAAGCTTCGCTTTTGTATATCTCCGCGAAGCAACAGAGCTCGCCCCGGCGAACAGAACCGGCGAGATATTCCGTTACGAGTATCACGCCAACGCGCGGCGATTTTGGATATTCATGATACGTGATCGCGGTATTTGTTTCGGATATACCCATCCGCACGGGTCAGGATCCCGCGGGCGTTCTCAAAGGTCAGCGCACGCCGTGCCTCCTTGAAGGGGAGCGAAAGATATTGCAACGATTCAAAGCCGTGGTTGTGCGCGGGCGTCTGATCGGCATATTCACCCAAAAAGTAGATGACCTTTTTTCGATTTCCGTTTTTCAGCGTATAGCTCGTCTCGGCACGGAAGGCGCTGTCGATGACGGGGCGGATTGAGGTCTCCTCCCACGTCTCACGGTATGCCGTCTCCTCCTCGGTCTCCCCACGTTCCATATGTCCCTTGGGGAACCCGCAATAGCCGTCCTCCCCCGCGCGGATCAGCAGATATCGGATCTCGCCGTCCTGCACGGTAAACAGCACCGTGCCGCATGATATTTCCTGCACCGTCATCCCTCCCTCTCATCCGGGCGGCAAGCGCGGAAGTGCCGTGCTTGCCGCCCGTCATATCATTTCTTTTTTCTGTTCTGCTTTGCCGCACTCTTCATCGGCGGCTTTTGTCCCCGCGTGCCGCTCTTGCCGTACCGGCTGTCCTTCGGCGCGTCACCGACGCTTCTGCGGCTTTCCTTCTTCGCAGGACCCGCATTTCCTCGACCGTCCCGTCCCACAGGTCTGCCGTTTCCTCGACCGTCCCGTCCGCGGCGGTCTCCCTGCCCCACACCGCTACGGGGTGCGCCGGTGCGCGGTGCCTTTTCGGGCGGCACCAGACAGGTGGACTCATAGCCGATCAGATCCTCTCTGCCGCAGGCACGAAGCGCCTCCCGCACCTTATCGTGGTTTTGCGGGCGGTTGAACTGCAACAGCGCACGCTGCTGCTGCTTCTCGTGATAATCCGTCGTGCGGAAGACCTTCTTCCCCGTCAGCGGGTGGATACCCGTATAGTACATGACCGTCGACGCCGTGCCGGGCGTGGGATAAAAATCCTGGACCTGCTCGGGAGAATAATGATCCCGCTTGAGGCATTGCGCCAGATAGATGGCGTCCTTCATGGTCGAGCCGGGATGGCTGGACATGAGATAGGGCACCAGATACTGCTCCTTGCCGATGGCGGCGCACAGCTCAAAATATTTTTTGCGGAACCGCTCGTATACGCCGAAATGGGGCTTGCCCATACAGTCCAGCACCCCGTCGGAGCAGTGCTCGGGGGCTACCTTCAGCTGACCGCTGACGTGATCCCGCACCAGCTTGCGGAAAAAGCTGTCGTCCTTGTCCGCCAGCAGATAATCAAAACGGATACCCGAGCGGATAAAGACCTTCTTGACTCCCGGCACCGCCTCGATCGCCTCCAGAAGACGGATATACTCACGGTGATCCACCTTCAAATTCTTACAGGGCGTCGGAGCAAGGCACTTTCGGTCGGTACACACGCCGTATTTCAGCTGCTTATCGCAGGCCGGACCGCGGAAATTCGCCGTCGGACCGCCCACGTCGTGGATATATCCCTTAAAGCCGGGCAGCTTGGTGATCTTCTCCGCCTCGGCAACACAGCTCTCGATGCTGCGGGAGCGGACCGTTCGCCCCTGATGAAACGCCAAGGCACAGAAATTGCAGGCGCCGAAGCAACCGCGGTTGTGAGTGATGGAGAACTGCACCTCCTCAATGCCCGGCACGCCGCCCTCCTTCTCGTAAGAGGGATGATAAGCGCGCAGATAGGGCAATGAGTAGACGTGATCCAGCTCGGCACGCTCCAGAGGGGGCATGGGCGGATTCTGCACCAGCCACTTGTTGTCATAGACCTCCACGATCGCCTTGCCGCCTATGGCATCCTGATTCTTATATTGGATCCCGAACGCCTCGGCATACTTTTTCGGGTCGGTCTTCAGCTCGTTGTAATCAAAGGTCGCCGCCACGGGATAGTGGATCTGATCGTCGGGGGCGCACAGATAGACGGTACCCCGCACGTCGCGGATCTTGCGGATGGGAATGCCGCGTCGCAACAGATCGCATACACGAAGCAGGATATTCTCGCCCATGCCGTAGGTCAGCAGATCGGCACGGGAATCGACCAGCACGCTGCGGCGCACCTTGTCGTCCCAATAATCGTAATGGGCGAAGCGGCGCAGTGATGCCTCCAGCCCGCCGAGAATGATCGGCACATCGCCGTATGCCTCGCGAATGCGGTTGGAATAGACGATGCAGGCGCGGTCGGGGCGGTTGCCCATTTTGCCGCCGGCAGAATAATAGTCGTAGGTGCGGCGCTTCTTGGCAACGGTATAGTGCGCCACCATCGAGTCGATATTGCCCGCCGTCACGAGAAAGCCCAGCTTGGGTCTGCCAAACTCCCGAAACGCGTCACAGGAGCGGAAATCCGGCTGTGAGAGGATGGCGATGCGAAAGCCCGCGTCCTCCAGCACGCGCGAGATGATGGATACGCCAAAGGACGGATGGTCCACATAGGCGTCACCCGTAACGTAAACGAAATCCGGCGCGTCCCATCCCCGCGCCTCCATATCTTTTCTGTTGATGGGTAAAAATTGTGTTGACATATGGATCCTTATCTATCACACCCGACCATGCGCCGCCGGGGGCGCGGCATGAACCGGAGCGTGCTTATTTCCCGTTTTCAGCAAGCCGTGAACAAAAACACTGCTGCAAGAAGCCTCACAGCAGTGTTTTTGCGTCTTTCGCAGAATTACTCCGCGTCAGCGTCATTCAGATCGTCTGCTTCCACAATGCAGGAGAACTTCTCCTGGCAGGCGGGGCAAATCAGATTTTCGGGGTCGATGCTGCTGTCGAAGCAAACCGTCTCGCCGCAGCTGGGGCATACTACCTCGTAGTACTCCTCGTCGTCCTCATCATCCTCATCTTCGCAGTTACAGTCGAATTCGCAATCGTCACACTCGTCGCAGTTCTCGCAGTCGCCATCGCACTCGCCGTCCAGGAAATCCTCAACAGCCGCCAGATCGTCGTCCAGCTCCTCTGCGTAGTCGTTCAGCTCGTCGATCGCGCCGTCGATCTCGTCGATGGCATCCTCGTGATCCTCAATGGTCTTTGCCATATCGTCCACCAGATCAAGAAGTGCGGCAAGGATCTTGCCCTCCTTGGTGGTGTTGTCCAGCTCCAGTCCGTCGCTCAGACCCTTGATATATGCTACCTTTTCGCTCAGTGTCATGTTTCTGCCCGCCTTTCTGTATTTGGGGTTTCGGAAGTGCTCTTTCTTGGGGTGTTGACCCGACGCGATTACGCGCGGGACAGGTACTCACCGGTTCTGGTGTCGATCTTCAGAACGTCGCCCTCGTTGATGAAGAGGGGAACCTTGATCTCAGCGCCGGTCTCAAGCGTTGCGGGCTTGAGGGTGTTGGTTGCAGTGTTGCCTGCAAAACCGGGGTCGGTCTTTACGACTTCCAGCTCAACGAATGTGGGAGGCTCTACGCCGAATACGTTGCCCTTGTAGGAGATGATCTTAACCATCATCTCTTCCTTGACGAAGCGGAAGTTGTCGCCCAGCTTGTCGGAGTTGAGGGGCAACATATCGAAGGTCTCCATGTCCATAAAGTAGTACAGGTCTCCGTCATTGTAGGAGTACTGCATGTCTTTTCTCTCGATATAAGCGTTCTCGAACTTGTCGGTGGGGTTGAAGGTTCTTTCAACGATGGCACCGGTGATGACGTTCTTCATCTTGGTTCTGACGAAGGCCGCACCCTTACCCGGCTTAACATGCTGAAATTCAACGACCTGCCAAGCGGTACCGTCGCCCATGTCGAACGTTACGCCATTTTTAAAATCGCCAGCTACTACCATAATTTTTATCCTCCAAAAAATTGTGTATGATTCTTTTCCCCGCCCGCAAAGTCACGGATGGGATATTTATTCGTTTTATTATATAACATTTTTGCGCGCTTTTCAAGAGGGTTTTCACATTTTTTTGATTTTTTGCAAAGGATTTTCAAAAATCAAAGACAAATCAAAATTTTTTCAAAAAAATTTTCAGAAACGCCATAACCAAATCAAAATTTTTCCGTCTATATAGGTGAGAGCCGATCAAGTCCGTCTGCTCGGCAAAAGCAAAACTCGAACCGAAACCGATCTTTTAACAGGAGGTATATATCCATGAAAAAGACACTGTGTATTCTTTTGACCCTGTTCCTGCTGCTGAGCGCGGTGGGATGCGCCGCCAAGGCGGACGCGGGGCTGAGCAACGCCGACACGTCGGCATCACGCACCACTGCGGGCGTGTCCACTCCTGCCATCGAGCCTGCCGACGACGGGGCGGAGGCGGAGAATAGCTACGGAACGACGACGGCGACCAAAACGGAAACCACCACACGCGCCGCCACAACGACCGCCGTTGCCGCTACCACCGCCGCCATGACCATGGCAGCTGCCGACGCGATGGCACCGGAGTGGGAAAGCAAAACTCCGACGGAGGCGGACGGTGCGGCAATGACTGTGACCGTGCCCGGAGAGCCCGTTGAGCCCAAAGAACCCGAGCCGCAGGTCGGCGCGGGCATGCTGACAGCGGGCGAGTGGAAGGATCTGGACGACATTCCCTTCTGGACAAATCTGCTCAATAACAACGACTGGTATAAGCTGATGGAACAGAGAGGTCTGTTCGCCAACAAGATCGTCCCCGTCAAGATCGTCGACGGCAACGGAAATCCCTGCTTCAACGTTCCCGTGGTACTGAAAGACAGCGCAGGCAAGGAGATCTACAAGGCGGTCTCGGACGTAAACGGCATGGCTTACCTGCTCTATGATCTGGACAACCAAAAGCAGGAGGCAAAATGCGTCAGCATCGGCGGCAAGGATTATGAAATTGCCAAGGAAGGCGAGACCAAGATCACCGTTGATTCCGCCGCTGTCGAAGTCAAGCAGCTGGATCTGCTGTTTATGATCGACACCACCGGCTCGATGGGCGATGAGCTGCGGTATCTGCAGGCGGAACTGCGGGACGTGATCCGAAAGGTCGCTGAAACGGGCAAGGCTTACGCCATCAATCTGAGCGTGAATTTCTACCGCGACACGGGTGACGAATACGTTGTGAGAAGCTTTGAGTTTACCAACGATATCGACAAAGCCATCGATCAGCTGAGTCAACAGCGCACCGACGGCGGCGGCGACTACGCCGAGGCAGTGCATCTGGCGCTGGAGGATGTGGTCAACAATCATCAGTGGAGAGAAGATGCCGTGAAGCTTTGCTTCATGGTTCTGGACGCACCCCCGCACAAGGAGCATGAGATCGCGGGCATTGACGAGCGGATGCAGAAAACCGTGCTGTCGATGGCAGAGACCGGCATTCGCTTCATTCCTCTGGCGTCCTCCGGTGTGGACACCGAGACGGAATTTCTGCTGAGAAGCTGGGCTGTCATGACCGGCGGCACCTATACCTTTCTGACCAATCACTCGGGTATCGGTAACAGCCATCTTGAGCCCACCATCGGTGATTATGAAGTGGAAAAACTGAATGATCTGCTGGTACGCGTGATCTCTGAATACTGCGGGAACTAAGATTCTCAAAAAAGGAGGCTGCTTATGAAGAAAAATATTCGCTTGATCATATTTTTTCTGATATGCGGTCTGCTGACACTCACCGCATGCGATGCCGCTCCGCTGGAGCAGACAGTCACGACCACCGCCGCGCAAACGGCGACAGAAGCCGATCCCGAAATGACGACTACGGCAGAGGTCATATCCGAATCAACAACCGCGGCAGAGACCTCTGCCATGGCTTCATCGGCTACAACTATCCCACCCGCCAAAATCAAGCCCATCCGCTCGATCCTGCTCCATACCTATAACGCCTATGCCGCGGCGTCCGCAAACTACGGCTATAAATTCCATTACTTCACCCCCGATCTGGTCGCAAGCGGTCGTACCAAAAATACGCCGATCAACGCCGACGATCCGATGAAGACGGAAAATATGGAGCTGACGGCTTCGGGGACACCCGACGGAGTTTTTGAAGTGATCTGCGAGCAGATGTGGGAGCTTCGTTTTGACCGTCTCCCCTCGCGTCTCGATGCGGACAGAGGCATTTACATGGATCATTCGGAATTTTATCTGACCGTCACCTTTGAAGACGGCTCTTCCCGGACCTACTCCGGCTATGCCGCGCCATCAATGAGCAGTACCTACGATCGCGTGGTAGATTTATTGAGGGATTGTATCCGACAGGCAGAAAAAGCCGGATGATGACGCATATGCGACAGATAAATTTGGGTTTATCGAAGAGATAGAGGTTAAATTTTGTAGGGACCGGCGTCCCCGACGGTCCACCCCACAAGGGTTTGGCGATCACAAACCGTCCGTAAACGGACCGTCGGGGACGCCGGTCCCTACAAGAAGGGTGCCGCATGGCGGTTGTT
>JAFTMG010000070.1 GCA_017452525.1 Clostridia bacterium | reverse complement strand
TTTAGTGTACGAAACGAGGCTGTTGTATTCAAATTTGTCGGCAAGCTTTACGGACGAAGCGATAACGGTTTGGATAAATCAAGGATAACAGTCCCGTGTCATACACTAAACAGCCCCATTTCGTGCGGCGCGCGCCACGGCAGCCAAAACGGCAGGGACTCGGAGGTGCCTGACGTTTACGAAGTTTGCCCGCTCAAGCCATGCAAGGGAGGCTTCCGTCAGCGGATCAGTAAACGCCCCGCCCGATACCTCCACGGCGAGAGCAAGATAATCACCTCGCCTCATACCCATAGTTTGAAAGCTTTTGAAGGAGTCCAGAGGGAACTTTTCTCGAAAAGTTCCCTTTGGCGGAGTCAAGGGGCAGAGCCCCTTGCTTTATTCGCGCCACGATACCTCCACCCTGAAAAACAACGTTTTTCGGCACTTCGTCAAAATAACCAAACAATTAATTTTTTATTGTTGAAATTGGTAATTGACCCAAAATTTCATCCATGATATAATGACGGCGGTTAGCAAAACCGCACGAATTTTGCCAACCGAAAAAACCGCTCCCACAATGACGAGACAGACTCACGCAGTGAAACTCTCTCAGTTCTGTCCACGAAAGGATGGGTCAAAATTATGCTTCCGATCAACAAACTCACCGCAGACGCAGCCGCGTGCTTTAAGCAGCACGGTGTCGCAGAAGACGACATACTGGCTGCCCTCCACCTGGATCTGAATCAGGAAGGAAATTTCGGAGATACCTGGCTCGCACTCGACGTAAAACGAATGCGCCTTTGCCGTGCCGATCTTTCCGCAAATTCCTACGAAGAATTTGAGCTTGCGCTTCTGGTCAATCCGTACGTAGACAACTTCACCACTTCCAATGCCCTTCTCGCCTACCGTATTGCCGAGCCCCTCCCGCCGCAGGGCGACATGGAGAAAAAGGAATACGAGCTTTTCTGCGAGGATATCGCCCGCAAAGGAAAGACGGAGATCGTCGGTTTCTGTACGAATGCCTGTAAGCGTAGGCTTTTTGCTTTCGTTCACATCTGGGAAAAGACCGTCAAGGGCGAAGAGGTGACCGAGGACGATCCGATCTTCGAGCAATTCAACGCCAAATGCCCCAAATGCGGCACCGTCTATGCCGACCAGAACCGCCGCATCTGTGAAAACTGTATCAACAAAAAAGGACTGATCTTCCGCCTGCTGGAATACTTCAAGCCCTTTAAGCTTCATCTGGTCGCCGTGCTGATCTGTCTGGTGCTGTCCTCCTGCGTCTCGCTGGTGTCGCCCATCATCTCCGGTCAGCTGCTTTACGACCAGGTCATCGATACGGGAGACGTCAACGTCACCGTGGCTTATGAAAACGGTGCCATCGACCTCCCCGTCAGCGACAACGCCGTTCTCAACATGTGGAACGCCGTGGCGCGCAAGCTCTACTACTACTACGAAGCCGCGCCCGACGGTGAGTTTGCTCTCATCGACGGCGAATACACCTGGATCGAGGACGCCTCCACCCTCCCCGAGGGCACCGCGCGCTATCATATGGTGCTGACGCATGATAAGGAGGCAACGGAGGAGACCCTCCGCATCACGGGTATGCTCCACAAGAAGAGTAACGTCTACCTGGTCGTTGCCCTCATCGTAGGACTTGCCCTCTTCTCGCTGGGCATCGGCATCGTGCAGAACCGCGCCAACGCCACCATGTCCACCGAGGTGACCAAGAACATGAAGTGCGACATCTATCGCGCCATGTCCGCCCTCTCCCTCTCCTACTTCAACCAGAACCCGACGGGACGACTCAACAACCGCGTCAACTACGACGCCGTCAAGATCCGTTCCTTCTACATCGACGGTCTGCCCTACCTGCTGGTCAACGTGCTCAACTTCGTGGGTCTGACCATCTTCCTCTTCTCCATCAACTGGCAGCTGACCCTGATCGTATTCGTGCCGATCCCGATCATCATCATCATCTTCCGTGTGATGCTGCCCAAGCTCTGGCGTTCCTATTCCCGCCAGTGGCGCCGCTCCTCCTCCATGAACGCCATGATGGGCGACTCCCTCAACGGTATCCGCGTCGTCAAGGCATTCGCCAAGGAAGCGGAGGAGACCAACCGCTTCTACGAGTATTCCGATAAGCTCGCCAACGCCAACCTCAAGACCAATATCATCTCCCTCTGCCTCTTCCCCGTCGTCAGCCTGCTGATCGGTATGACCTCTCAGGCGATCTGGGGCTTTGGCGGTGTCAACGTCATGGGCAAGACCATGACCTACGGACAGCTGACCACCTACCTCGGCTATCTGGGCATGATCTTCGGTCCTCTGAACTTCTTCTCCACCTTCACCAACCTCATCACCGACACCATCAACTCCGCCCAGCGTATGTTTGAGGTGCTGGATATGATCCCCGAGATCACCGATGCCAAGGAGCCCGTCAAGCTGGACGAGATCCGCGGCGACATCGTCTTCGATCAGGTGCAGTTCCACTACGCCCCCAACCGCCCCATCCTCAAGAACGTATCCTTTGAGATCCATGCGGGCGACCACGTGGGTCTGGTCGGACACACCGGCTCGGGTAAATCCACCATTGCCAACCTGATCACCCGTATGTACGATGTCATCTCCGGTACCATTACCATCGACGGACATAACATCAAGGACATCGAGATCCAGAGCCTGCGCCGAAACGTGGCGATCGTGTCTCAGGAGGTCTACCTCTTCGGCGGCACCATTGCCGATAACATCCGTTACGCCAAGCCCGAGGCGACCATGGACGAGGTCATCGCCGCTGCCCGCGCGGCAAACGCCCACGACTTCATCATGCGCCTGCCCGAGGGCTATGAGACCCGCGTCGGTATCGGTCACCGTTCCCTGTCGGGCGGTGAGCGCCAGCGCGTCTCCATCGCCCGCGCCCTGCTGCTCGCGCCCTCCCTGCTGATCCTCGACGAGGCAACGGCGGCAATGGACAACGAGACCGAGCGTCTGATCAGCGAAGCCATCGACAAGCTGATCCAGGGTCGCACCACCATCTCCATCGCCCACCGTCTCTCCACGCTGAAGAACTGCAACTATCTGATGGCGATCGAGCACGGCGAGCTTGCCGAAATGGGCACCGCCGAAGAGCTGCTGGCACAGAAGGGCGTTTACTACAAGCTCTATACCCTGCAGAATGAACAGATGAAGCAGGTCATGAAGGGTCTCTGATCCCGCCTGCCACACCATCCGAAAAACGAGGTAAACATCATGGCACAGAACACGATTACAAACGAAGAAAAGAAAAAGGCAGCCGCCGAAGCGGCAGACGCCAAGCAGGAAAAGAAAGAAAAGGCTTCCTCCGAGGAGATCGAAAAGCTGAAGAAGGAGTCAGAGGAGGCAAAGAAGGCGCTGGACGAGGTGGGACAGAGCCCCGACGAGATCGAGGCAATGTTCAACAAGCGCGAGAGCGTGGACCTCACCCCCGCCAACTGCCGCTTCTACCGCTCCGAGGGCGGTCTGATCTCCATGGAGCTGACCCTGCCGGAGAAGGAAGTCGAGCAGTTTGAGCGCATCGTCGTCCTCCGCTCCTTCCCCATCTCCAACCCCGATGAGTACATCTCCATTCGCGAGCCCTCCACCCGCCGCCGCGGCAACGGCGCCGAGATCGGTCTGATCCGCAATATGCACGATTTCGACGAGGCGACCGTCAAGCTGCTGAACGAGGAGCTGGACCGCCGCTACTTCACCCCCGAGCTGCTCAAGATCTACTCCCTCAAGGAAAAGTTCGGCTATCTCTACTGCGAGGCGGAGACCTCCGCGGGTCGCATCACCTTCGTCCTCAATAACCCCTATTCCAACTTCCGCACGCTGGAGGACCGCCGCGTGCTGATTTCCGACATCGACGGTAACGCCTTTATGATCAAGGATCCCGAAAACTTCGACAAGGCAAGCCTGAAGAAGATCGAAATCTATCTCTGAGTGTTCCCACTCGCCACCATCTCAAAGAAAGGCAAGATAGAAGCTCATGAAACTGATGTTTGATTTGCCGGAAGCGGAAGAGAAGCTCTTCCTCGCGGCAGCCGATCCCTCAGAAAAGCGCATGTACTGTCTGCCCTTCAATATCGAGGGCAAGCAATTCGTCAATGACGGATACATGGTTTTCACGGACCAATTCATCTATAAGATACTCCACCAGGAGATCGTAGCCAAATACGACCTCGCCAACATGAAGGATTTCTCCACCGAGATCCACTATGGCTCCTGCGGCTTTTACGCCAAGGTAGACGGCGACACCACCCTGCTCTGCCGTTTCGTCACGGGACGCCATATGCCGCGCTACACCGCCATGATCAAGGCGTGTGAGCTGCTGGCGGAGCGCGCCTCCAAGGAGCCCATCACCAACAACGAGCCCGAGCGCTTCTGCTCCAAGTGCGGCAGACCCTTCATTGCCAACACCCACTACTGTCCCTTCTGTCAGGACAAAAAGGAAGTCTACCGCAAGCTGTGGGCAATGACCCGCGGTATGCGACTGATGATGTGCTTCCCGCTTTTCGCCGCCATCATCTCCATGGTCATCCGCTTCGTCCTTCCCGCCGTACAGAAGAACGCCATCAACAACTTCATCACCAACCCCAGCGTCGACATCCACGACAATAAGACCCTCATCCACTTCATCGTCATCATTGCCGCCATCGTCATGCTGGATATCGTCCACCGCGCCGTCAACGTCATCCAGAGCCGCATCTCCGCCGTCTCGGGTAATAAATTCACCCAGATGCTCCGGGCGCTGCTCTTTGAAAAGATCCAGACCCTGTCCATGTCCTCCATCCAGAAGAAATCGACGGGTGACCTGATGGGTCGAATCAACAACGACGTTTCCGTGGTGCAGAACTTCATGACGGGTCTGCTCCCCACCTACTTCTCACAGCTCTTCTCCTTCGTGCTGGCACTGACACTGCTGATCTGGCTGGATCCCGCCATGTGTCTGTACGTCTTCATCCCCCTGCCCGTTGCCGTTGCCGCCATCATCGGCTTCCGCAAGATCATGAACCGCCGCAACGTCCGCGCGTGGGTGCTGGGTCAGCGTACCAACCATAAGCTGCAGGACCAGCTCAACGGCGTGCGCGTCATCAAGGCGTACGGCAGAGAGGACCTGGCTGTGGAGGAGTTTGAGAACTGCACCGAGCGCCAGGCAAAGCAGGACCGCTCCAATGCCAAGCTCTTCGATACCTTCTTCCCCTTCGTCGGCTTCGCCGTTCGCTTCGGTAGCTACCTGATCACCCTCTTCGGTAACCTGGCACTCTTCGGCGGCACCATGTCCGTCGGTGATCTGAACCAGTTCACCAGCTATTCCAACATCATCTACGAGCCTCTGATGCAGATCACGGCGATCCCCCGTAACATCTCCAACTTCACCACCTCCCTCTCCAAGATCTTCGAGATCCTCGAGGAGGAGCCCGAGGTTGCCGATATCGGACTGCCTCTGGATATCCGCATCGAGGGCGACGTCAGCATCCGCAACGTCACCTTCGGTTACGATTCCTATAACCCCGTGCTGGAGGGCATCAACATTGAGATCAAGCAGGGCGAAATGGTCGGTGTCGTCGGTCACTCCGGCTGCGGTAAGACGACGCTCATCAACCTGATCATGCGTCTGTACGACGTCACCGAGGGCGAGATCCTCATCGATGACGTTAACATCAAGGATATCTCCCAGAACGCGCTCCGCTCCCAGATGGGCGTCGTCCTGCAGGAGACTCACCTCTTCTCCGGCTCGATCCGCGACAACATCAAGTATGCCGCGCCCCACGCTACCAACGACGAGGTCGTTGCCGCGGCAAAGCTTGCCAACGCCCACGACTTCATTCTGAACCTGCCCGAGGGCTATAACACCATGGTGGGCGAGAAGGGCTTCTCCCTCTCCGGCGGTGAGCGTCAGCGTATCGCCATCGCCCGCGCCCTGATCCACGATCCCCGCATCATGATCCTCGATGAAGCCACCGCGGCACTCGATACCGAGACCGAGAAGCTGATCCAGGATGCCATCAATAAGGTGGTCAAGAACCGCACCACCTTCGTCATCGCGCACCGCCTCTCCACCCTCCGCAACGCGAATAAGCTGATCGTGCTCGACCACGGTCACCTCGCCGAATTCGGCACGCATAAGGAACTGCTGGATAAGAAGGGTATCTACTACCACCTCGTCATGGCACAGCGCAAAGCCGCACTCGAAAAGCAGTAATACACAAGCTTTTGTAAGAACAAGCCCCCTGTGAGGACAAGCCCTCACAGGGGGCTTTCAGCTTGCCGATCAAGTGCTTGTGACATTCAAATTGGGGTTTGGCGTCCCGATACCTCCACCCCCGATTTCCCCAAGCACTTGATCAATAAGCTGCGGCGAGCGCACCGTGTGCGCTCGCCGCTCTCTTATTTCCATGATCCGTCCCGCCTCAAAGCTCCTCCACGGTCACCACGCCGCGCAGACCCGAGAGGGTGTTCAGCACCGTGCCGTGGCTCAGCCGCTTGGACGTACCCAGCGAAAAGGTCACGCAGGGATTCCGCCCCGAGGCGGAGGAGGTCTTGGTCAGCTCCATATCCAGAATGGAGACGTTCATTTTATGCAGATTGTCCACGATCTCGGTCAGCGTCTCGGCGTCGCGGTATTCCACGAAAATGTTCATCACCCGCGCCGTGGAGACCACGTACCACTCCAGCTTGGACATCACCAGCTCTGCCAGCAGGATCAGCGCCGCCGCGACGGTGGCACCCAGATAGAAGCCCGCGCCGCAGCAAAGCCCCACGATGGCAGACGCCCAAAGTCCCGCCGCCGTGGTCAGACCCTTGACCTGACGGCGCTTGGTGACGATGATGGTGCCCGCACCGATAAAGCCGATACCGGCAATGACCTGCGCCCCAAGGCGGGCGGGGTCGGTGAACATGCCCAGATTGAGCAACAGGTATTGGCTGGTCAGCGTGGTCATGGAAGCGCCCAGACAGATCAGCATATGGGTGCGCAAGCCGGCAGGGCGGCGCTTATGCTCGCGCTCCATACCGATCAGCGCGCCGCAGACCACCGCCAGACACATGCGGATCAGAATATCCACCACCGTCAGCGCGTATGTATTCGACATTGGCATCAGATTCATATTCCGTCCCCCCTTAAAGCTCCGTAATGGAGCGGACCGACTCCACCCCCGCGATCGACATGATCACGGCGGCGTGGGTCACCCGCTTCGCCAGACGGATGGAGAAAATGGCGGAGGGACCCTCACCCGAGGCTTCCCCTCCCTTGTTCATCTCCACGTCGTAGACCACGTTGTTCCCCGCGCGGATCTTCTCGATCACGCTGCTGACGTCCTCCAGCGACTCAAAGCGGACCAGCAGATTCATATTGCGGGAGCGCTTGACGATCCATTCCTCCACCCGCCCGAACAGGACGATGATGGCGCCGATCATCAGACAGGCGACCAGCGCCGCCTCGTAAAAGCCGGCACCGATGGCAAGCCCCATGCAGGCGGACGCCCAAAGCCCCGCCGCCGTGATCAGACCCTTGACCTGTTGGGAACCGGTCAGAATGATGGTGCCCGCGCCGAGAAAGCCGATGCCGTTGATGACCTGCGCCCCCAGGCGCGCGGCGTCGGTGGTCTGGGTGATCTGCCAGACCTCGGTGAGCATCAGATCGATATACTGATTGAGCAGCATGGCAAGGGTGGCTCCCATGCAGACCACCATATAGGTGCGAAAGCCTGCCGCACGCCGCTTGCTGGCGCGCTCCATGCCGATCATGCCGCCGCAGACCATCGCAACCACCATGCGCACCACCACCGAAGCGGGATTGAAGGCGCGCAGATATTCCAAAACGTCCAAAACCGTATTCAGCACGTCCATTCCGAGAACTCCTTTCCGAAAATATCCGTCAAACAAGAAAAGCAAGCCCCTTCCTTTGAAAAGTCCTGCTTTTCCGTTTTGTTCTTATTCGCTGCCCAGTAAGATATCCACCGTGTGGTAGCTGCCGTCGCGGTAGAACTCCACGCGGACGCTCTCGCCGGGATTATGCTCGTTGACCATATCCATCACGTCATAAACGGTGGCGACCGTCTCGCCGTCCACCTTGGTGATGATATCGCCGATCTTCAGCTTGTTGATGGCGTCAAGCCCCGGAGACAGCTCAATGACGATCACGCCGTCCACCGCCGCGATGATGGTGGAGCCGTCGTCAAAGGTGTAGGTGGTGCCCGCCGTGATGCCGCCCGCCGTCACGCCCAGCAGAGGACGCTTGGTGACCAACGAGGAATCCACGCCGGTATAGCCGCCGTTTTCCACGATGTGATTGAGGATCTCCATGGCGCCCGTGATGGGAATGGCAAAACCGATGCCCACGTAGCCGTTGGAGAGCTTCATGGAGTTGATGCCGATGACCTCACCGTAGGCGTTCACCAGCGGTCCGCCCGAGTTGCCGGGGTTGATGGCAACGTTGGTCTGGATCAGCGTCATCTTCTTCTGCAGGGTACCGTCGGAATTGTAGATCTTCACGCCGCGGTTGATGGCGGACACGATGCCGTCCGTCACGGTGCCGGCGTATTCCAGGCTGGCAGGGGTGCCGATGGCGACCACGTCCTCGCCCACGATCAGATTGTCGGAATTGCCGAAGCTGGCGGCGGGCAGATCCTTGCCATCCACCTTGATGACCGCCAGGTCGCTCCACTCATCCGAGCCGATGACCTTGGCGTCGTACTTGGTGCCGTCCAGCAGAATGACGGTACAGCTCGCCGCGTCATCCACCACGTGGCAGTTGGTGGCGATATAGCCGTCGGCAGTCATGATGATGCCGGTGCCAATGCCCTTGGTGCCGCTCGTGGTCTTGACCTCAATGCCCACCACCGAGGGCTTGACGCGGGCGGCGATCTCGGGAATGGTCAGCACGCCGCTGTCGGTATCCGGCTCGCGGATATAGACCGTGCGGTCGATATACTGCACCTGCGGCTCGCCCGTACCGACGGGCACGCCCTCAATGGTAATATTGCCCGTCAGCAGCACGCCAAAGAGGGTGCCGAAGCTGAGCAGGAAGGCGACCGTCATCATGCACGCGTAGATCAGCGCGCCGCTGCGGCGGTGCCGTCTCTTTTCCTTGCTGTCAAATTTGGTCTGCTCGCCGTACGTCCAGCGGTAGGTATACTGCATGGGGGCGGGCTTGCCCGGCTCGGGACGGGGCTCCGTGACCGTGGGCACCGGGTTCTCCGCCGGCGCGGACGGCTCTGCCGCGGGCGCCTTTTTTTCGTCGGGCGCCTGATCTGCCGAGCCCCCGGAGACCTCCTCGGTCCCGTCCTTTTTCAATTCATCCATCGGTTTGATCCTTTCTTCGGTTGAAAATACCCTCACTTGCCGTGATAGACCTCGATCTCAGGCAGGTGATTGTGACCCGCAGGCGGGTCCACCTTCGCAAGCGTGAACTGGAAGGCACAGTTTTTCTGATATTCGCTCTCCACCCAGATCTTCTCGTGGTGCGCGTCTATGATGGTCTTGGCAATGAACATGCCAAGTCCCACGCCGCTCTTGTCCAGTCCCCTGCTCTTGTCGCTCTTGTAGAAGCGCTCGAAGATAAAGGGAAGGTCGGCGGGCGGGATGCCGATGCCCTCGTTGAAGACACGGATATGCACCTTTTTGTCCTTGGTGTTGCGCAGAGTCAGGGAGAGCCTGCCGCCCTCACAAGAGAATTTTACCGCATTATCGCAGATATTATACAGGATCTGATAGATCGCGTCGCGGTCGGCGTTGGCAAACATATTTTCCTCGTCGCACTCAAATTCCACGTCCAGCCGCTTGGCGTCGATCTTCTGCTCAAAGGAGATGAGGATCTGCCGCGCCATCTCGCAGATGTCGAAGGGCTGCATGGTGAATTTGCGGTCGCCCGCCTGCAATCTCGCCACGTCCAGAAGGGTGGCGACCAGACGGGAGAGACGGCGCACCTCGGTGGCGATGACGCCCAGATAATACTCATGCTTCTCGGGCGGAATGGCACCGTCCAGAATGCCGTCGATAAAGCCGGAAATGGTGGTCATGGGGGTGCGCAGGTCGTGGGAAACGTTGCCGATAAAGGTGTTGCGCATCTTTTCCAGATTGTCCAGCGACTGCGCCATGTCGTTGACGGCAACCGCCAGCCGCGCGATCTCGTCCTTGCCCCGCACCGGGACACGCGCCGAGAAATCGCCCGCCGCAAAGCACTTGACCGCCTTGTTCATCTCCCGCAGGGGGCGGATGACGCGCTCGGTGATAAAGTACACGGCGATCAGCGCCGCCAGCATGATCCAAAGGCTCGCCATGGCGATGGTCTTGATCATCAGCTCCAGCAGATTGTCCAGCTTCACCGAGGTGGTGCAGACCATGACCGTACCGCAGACGTAGTCGTCCGCCGTCAGCACGGGCACGGCGTAGATCATGTGCTTCTCGGAGAAAACGCCCTCCAGAAAGTCCAGCTGAGAGACCTCCTGCCCGTTGTTGATCTCATCCATCACCGATTTGGGGATGGTGGCGTTCACGTTGACGGTCTGGCTGCTCTGATCGTTGTAGGAGAGGATATTGCCCGAGTTGTCGGTCAGCAGGATGGTGAAGTCCTCCGAGGTGGAGGCGACCGCCTGCATCATCAGCGAGAGATCCGCCTCGTGCATGGCGTTGAACTCGGTGAAATCTCCCGAGACGCCTGCATGCCGCATCTTTTCCTCAATGTAAGCCGCCGCCGTGTGCGCCGACTGCGAGACCAGATCTGCCTTGGCGTTGACAGAATAGTTGTTGACCACCGCGGAAATGATGGCGATCAGCATGGCGAAGCTGACGATGATGATCACCATAAAGGCGGTGATATATTTCGCAAATACGCTTTTGAACATAATCGTCCTCTGTCTTTCGAAGATCGGGCATGGGATGCCCGCGCCGGGATCAGCCCAGCAGATCGAACTTGTAGCCGACGCCCCAGACGGTCTTCAGGACCCACTTGTCGGAAACGCCGTCCAGCTTCTCGCGCAGGCGCTTGACGTGAACGTCCACCGTGCGGGAGTCGCCCAGATAGTCAAAGCCCCACACCTTATCCAACAGCTGATCGCGGGTGAACACGCGATTGTAGTTGGAGGCGAGGAAATAGAGCAGCTCCAGCTCCTTGGGGGGAATGTCCACCGATTTGCCGTTGAGCTTCAGCTCATATTTCTGGCGGGAGATCTCGATCTTGTCAAACTTCACGACCTCCTCGTCCTCCTGTCCGCTGTGGGACTGATAGCGGCGAAGCACCGCCTTGGCACGCGCCGAAAGCTCCTTCATGTCGAAGGGCTTGACCACGAAATCGTCCGCGCCCAGCTCAAGTCCCAGCACCTTATCAAAGACCTCACCCTTGGCGGTGATCATAATGACAGGCTTGGAGGAGATCTCACGGATCTCGCGGCAGACCTGCCAGCCGTCCTTCTTGGGGAGCATGATGTCCAAGAGCACCAGATCGGGCTCAAACATCTTGAAATCGGCAATGCCCTGGGCGCCGTCGCCCGCCGTCTTCACCTCGTAGCCCTCGTTCTCAAAGTAGATCTTGAGCAGATCGCAAATATTGGGGTCGTCATCCACGACCAGGATCTTGGTATCCAGCATGTCTATGTAAACCTCCTGTCCGCGCCCATCGAAACCGGGGCGCGTTCTCGTGATATTTATATTCCATACTATTATATCACATATCTTCGGAAAATGCAAATACTTTTTTCCTCTTTCCCACCATATCGCGCCATATCTCCGAACTTTTTCCCGCGGAGCGAAAAAAAAGCAAAAAAGAGGAAACGTTGCAGGATATTCTTGACAAATCACTCAAAATCGTGTATAATAAAATTTAATTATACCATAGGTAAGGAGTTGGTTTTTCTCCCATGAGTAGTGACAGTATACCTTTATTGCTTGTTTTTTTGATATTCCTTTTGTTCGGGTCCTATTTTTCCGGCACGGAAAGCGCCTATACGGCGATGAACAAGATCAAAATCAAAAGCAAAGCGGATGACGGAAACCGCCGTGCCAAAAACACACTCTTCATTTCCAACAACTTTGACCGCGCCCTTTCCACCATCCTGATCGGTAACAACGTTGCGCGCACCGCCGCCGCCTCGGTGGCGACCGTCATCGCCGCGCGCGAGTTCAGTCACATTACCAATTACGGTCTTTGGACCACCGTTCTGACGACACTGATCTTCTTCTTCTTCGCGGAAATGATCCCCAAAGCCTTCGCCAACGACCGCAGTGATACCACTGCCCTCTTCTTCTCCGGCTCACTGAAGACCCTGATGAAGATCCTCGGCCCCTTCGCCGCCTTCTTCACCTGGATCTCCGGCTTCTTCACCCGCCTCTTCGCGGGCGAGCAACAGCCCTCCATCACCGAGGATGAGCTGATCGACATCATCGATACCGCCGAGGAGGAAGGCGTGGTGGACGAGGAGCGAAGCGAGATGCTCCGCTCGGTCATCTCCTTCTCCAACACCCCCGTCGTCGACGTCATGACGATGGCAGACGACATTCAGGCGGTGGACGTTCACGCGTCCCCGGAGGAGATCCTCGCCTTTATCCGCGAGGTGCGCCACAGCCGTATCCCCGTCTATGACGGCGATCTCGACCGTATCGTCGGCATTCTGAAGGTCCGTACCTTCCTGCAGGCGTATTTCCACGATCGGAACGTGGACATCCGCCCCCTGCTCAAGGAGCCCTATTTCGCCAATGAGTCTGACCTTGTGGACGATCTGTTTGACGTGATGAAGGGTTCTCAGCACTACATTGCCGTCATCCGCAGTGATAGCGGCAAGACGCTGGGCGTTGCCACCATCGAGGACTTTCTTGAGGAGCTGGTAGGCGAGATCTGGGACGAGGACGACGTGGTCGACGAAAGCTTCCTCAAGCTGGGCGGCAACCGCTTCTCGGTGGACCCCGCCTGCGCGCTGGACGACGTGCTTCGCCGCATCGGTCTTGCGGAGGTCCCGCAGGACAGCCGTACCCTCGGCACCTGGGCGCTGGAGCGCTTCGGACACCTGCCCGAGGAAGAGGAAGCCTTCTCACTGCCCATGAACGACGGCATGCTGACCGTCACGGCGGAGGAGGTCTCCGAGACCCATATCGTGCGCCTGATCCTCAAGCTGGATGAAGAAAAAGCGGGAGGTGAGCCCGCATGAAGATCCTGCCCTATATCACGATCGTGTTGATGCTGATGCTCTCTGCCTTCTTCTCGGGCTCTGAGATCGCCTTCAACGCTTCCAATAAGCTCCGCCTCAAGAAAAACGGTGAGGCGGGCAACAAAGCGGCGGCGCTGGCATACCGTACTTTTGAAAAATTCACCGTTGCCCTCTCCGCCATCCTCATCGGCAATAACCTTGCCAACATCGCCGCCTCTTCGGCGACAACGCTGATCATTCTGGATATTCTCGGCGCCCTCGGCATCACGGGCGGTCGGGGCGAAGCCCTCGGCTCCGCCATTGCCACCGTGCTGATGACCGTCCTGATCCTCATCTTCGGCGAGATCATCCCCAAGATCCTCTCCAAGCAGCACGCCGACCGCGTGGTCTGCTGGGTGGCATACCCCATCCGCATCCTCACCGTCATCCTCTCCCCTCTGGTGCTGATCGTTCAGCTGATCCTGCGCGGTCTGCGCAAGCTCTGGGGCAAGGATCAGGCAGACGATGCCCCCACCGTCACCGAGGAGGAGCTTTCCTCCATCATCGAAACGGTCGAGGAGGAGGGCGTCATCGATGAGGATCTGAGCGAGCTGATGCAGTCCACCCTGGAATTCAACGAGATCACGCTGGGTGAGATCCTCATCCCCCGTATCGACATTCTGGCATACGACGTGCAATACAGCTTTGAGAAGCTGCTCGCCATCGCCGAGGACTCCTGCTATACCCGCATCCCCGTCTATGACGAGAAGATCGACAACATCATCGGTATCCTCTCGCTGAACCACTTCTATCGCGCGCTGGTGGATGCCAACGGCGAGCCCTTCGATATCCGCCCCCTGCTGCTGGAGCCCTGCTTCCTGCACAAATCCATGAAGCTGCCGCAGGCGCTCAAGACCATGCGCGAGAACCAGATCCATCTGGCGATCGTGGTGGACGAATTCGGCGGCACCATGGGTATCGTCACGCTGGAGGACATTCTGGAGCAGATCGTAGGTGACATCTGGGACGAAAGCGACGAGATCGTGGAGGAATACCGTCAGATCTCCGACAACGGCTACGACGTCAGCGGCGACATGGGCATCTGGGACTTTTTCGACATGCTGGAGGTCAACGCCAAGGACTTTGAATCGGAATACACCACCGTGGGCGGCTGGGCGATCGAGATGCTGGACGCGCAACCCCACGAGGGCGACAGCTTCCAATATAAAAATCTCTACGTCATCGTCGCGCAGATGGAGGACCTCCGCGTCACCCGTCTCACCGTCGTCGTCACCCCCGTGGAGGAGGACGAGGACAGCGAGGTCTGACGCGTTCAAACATAACTGCCAATGGGCTGATCCGCCGCGGATCAGCCCATTTTCATCCAATTTTCATCCAATTGTACCGTATCTATTGACATTTGCCGCCAAATACGATATACTATAGAATATTGTAGGCTTTTTCAGCCGGAAAGGATGGGTGAAAAGGATCCATGGGAGACAATCCCGACCGAAGTACGCAGTCCCACAGCGTGCGGTCAACCGAGCCTCCGTAGCGAACGTGTCACGAAGATCATCACCGACACATCTGACCTGATTTTTTAAATCTTACGGAGGAAATTATTTTGCTTACACTATTTGATTACATCAGTATCGCCGTCATGGTGATACTCCTCGGTCTTTCTGCCTTCTTTTCGGCAACCGAGACTGCTTTTTCCACCTTCAACCGACCTCGCATGAAAAAGCTGGCACAGGACGGCGACCGCCGTGCCGTGCACGTCATGCAGATCGCCGAGAAGTATGACAAGATGCTCACCACCGTGCTGATCGGTAACAACATCGTCAACCTCTCCATGTCCTCTCTGGGTACCCTGCTCTTCATCAAGATCGTCGGCGGCGACGCAGGCGCGGCAGTGTCCACCGCGGTCATCACCGTCATGGTGCTGATCTTCGGCGAGATCTCCCCCAAGAACATCGCCAAGGAGCACGCAGACGGCTGGACGTTGGCGGTCAACGGTGTCATCCGCTTCCTGATGCTGGTCTTCACCCCCTTCACCGCCCTCTTTTCCCTGTGGAAAAAGATGCTGGACAAATGCTTCCGCAAATCGGACGAGGCAGCGATCACCGATGAGGAGATCATGACCATCGTTGACGAGGCGGAGGAGGACGGCGGCATCGACCCCGACGAGGGCAAACTGATCCGCTCCGCCATCGAGTTCAACGACGTGACGGTCAACGAGATCCTGACCCCCCGCGTGGAGATCGTTGCGGCAGATCTGAGTGCCACAAAGGAAGAGATTTTGGACATCTTCATGCAGTCCTCCTTCTCCCGCCTGCCCATGTACGAGGGAGATCCGGATCACATTGTGGGCATCCTGCATGAGAAGGATTTCTACACCGCATGGCACAGTCGCTCAAACGAGCCCCTCACCTTCAAAAAGCCTGTTTACGTCTCCGAGCACACCAAGATCTCCGACCTGCTCAACACCTTCAAGACCGAGCAGTGCCACATGGCGATCGTATTCGATGAATTCGGCGGCACCAAGGGTCTGGTCACCATGGAGGATATCATCGAGGAGCTGATCGGCGACGTCTTTGACGAGCATGACGAGATCATCGAAGAATATACCGAACAGGAGGACGGCTCCTGCCGCGTGCTCTGCTCTGCAAACCTCGGCAATTTCTTCGAGCGCTATAAGATCACCCCCCGCGAGGAGGAAAACCTGCCCCAGACCCTCAACGGCTGGGTCATGATGATCCTGGAGGGTCTCCCCGACGTGGGCGCCTGCTTCGACTACGAGAGCATCCACGTGGAGGTCACCGAGATCAGCGAAAAGCGCGTGGAAGAGATCCTTGTCACCCCCCTCACCGAACGAGCCGATGAGGAAGAGGACGCCGTAAAGGATAAAGCCAAATAATCTTCACATACAAAACCGCTCCCGGAACGCCTGCCATAAGGCTCCCCGGAGCGGTTTTCCGTTTGTCACTCGGGGGGAGGTATCGTGGCGCGGACGAAGGCAGGGGTCTGTCGGGGTGGAGGTATCATGGCGCGGACGAAGGCAGGGCTCTGCCCTGCACCCGCCAGAGGGAACTTTTCGAGAAAAGTTCCCTCTGGACTCTCTCAAAAGCTTTCACACTATGGGTATGAGGCGGGGTGTTTATCTCGCTGTTGACGGATGTTGACTGAGCGGGGCGGTTACTGATCCGCTGACGGATGCCTCCCTTGCATGGCTTGAGCGGGCAAACTTCGTAAACGTCAGGCACCTCCGAGACCCTGCCGTTTTGGCTGCCGTGGCGCGCGCCGCACGAAATGGGGCTGTTTAGTGTGTGACACGGG
>JAFTMG010000069.1 GCA_017452525.1 Clostridia bacterium | reverse complement strand
GACCCATGGGAGGACGTTCTCTATCTGCATGAAAAAGCCTTCAACTACAGTATGATCACGCCTGCGGGCGAGACGGTCTATCTCTATCCTGCAGGAAGTGAGCCCGACCTGTTGGTCTCGGAGGGCGACACCCTCCAGCTGGCGCTCCCCCGAGGCGGCGCGGGGCGGTCGCTTTCCGAGAAGGTGGAGGACGGTATGTACGAATATCTGTCCGTCACCGTATCGAAGATCATTGCCGTTCCCGACGTCTACTACGTGACCCTCTTTGACGCCGTTCACATCGGCCCGCGCATCTCCGAGCAGTATCTCCTGCTCAATCCCGAGGACTACGCCACCGTAACGCGTGACGAGACGGTGGAGGCACTGTCGCTGGATGAGCTGTATCGGGAGGATCTCCGCTTTGGCGAGCTGAAGGCGCCCGCCGTTCTCCTCGTGCCCGAGGGGTGGGAGGGCAAGGAGCTTACCACGCTTCAGATGTATGCCCCCCTCTCTCAGATCAAGGCGCCCTACTCGGTCTCCGACCCCTTGGATTCCAATCGCTCGATCACCCTTTCCGATGAGGAATTTTTCCAAAACCGCACCGCCTTCTCCACCTACTTCTACTTTGGCACCGCGGGAGATATGAACAACGATGCCTCGGCGCTGGAGCAGATGATGCAGATCGACGCCACCTCCCTCTCCAAATATGAGGTCACCGAGCTGACGGTGACGGATCGGATCGAGTGCCCCGGGCTGACCGCGCCCTGCATCCTTCTCCCCAACGACGGCTTTCTCTCCTCCTACGACGGCGACCTCTGCATTCTGCAGCTGACGGAGCGGAACAGTCTTTGGAGCGTCAGCGATGAGCTGCTGGTCTTCGGCACCGACGCCTCCCTGAAGCTCCCCGATTACCTTGGCAGGACACTCTTCTCGCACACCGAGATTGAGGCCGGCTTCTTCGACGCCATGCGGGAGCAGGGACTCTACACCACCTATCCCGACGAAGAGGCGTACGAGCTGAGCGCCTTCACCGTGGACGGCATGTTCGATCTGAACAGTGCCACCTATTTCGTCTGCCGTCTTTCCCCGAACTGCAATCTGGGCATCGACCGCTATCCCGCCTACATGGCACCCGGCAAGGATTTCTTTTTCCTTGGCGGTCCGATGGAGGACACCGAGCGCCCGCTCGCGGACACCGAGTCCTACCTGATGTTCAGCCAAGCCTATCTCCGCCCGAACAGTCGGATGGAAACGCTTACCGAAGGCAACTTTGCCGCCACCACCGAGCTGACCGTCTCGTTGGCGGACAGCATCAACGCCGACATTCTGACCCCGGGCTTCTGCCCCGAGATCGAGGAAGCGGGCAAGGCGGTACTGGTCCTGCGCCCCGACTCCCCTCTCACCCTGCAGGCGGGCAATTTCGTTCGTCTGGCAAAGCGCGGCGAGTTCGCGCTTGATCCCAACGATCCGCACGTGGCTTCGCTCGTCGGCAACGATCTGCTTGCCCATCTGGTAGAGGAGGGCTATGATTTCCAACACATTTCCCTCTCGCTCGACGACGTGGTCGTGATGGACGTCCCGCAGGATATCCTCTACGTCTCCGAGCCCGATTGGCAACGGGTGCGCCGCACCGACAGCACCTATCGGACGCTGGATATCTACCTCTACGGCGACACCGATTTGGTCTCGCTGATCCGCGCCTCCGCCCGCATCCGCGCGCTGATGGGCAATTGGCAAAGCACCGAAAATCGCGTGACTCTCATCGACCACAACCGTCTTTGGAAGGCGGTGACCACGGGCGCCTGCAACTACCCCGCCATCATCCGCCTGCTCAGCGTGATGCTCATTCTGCTCCTGCCCCTGCTTTGGTGCTCGCCGCAGAGGATGCACTTCCACAAGCGGCAGGAGGAATTCATTGCCATGGACGCCGTGGGCAGAACGCCGCGCCAGCTGAGGCGGATGATTGCCGCCGAGTGTCTGATGATCACCCTCGCCGCGGGCGCCTTCGTCGCCCTGCTCTGCCCCCTTTCGGTGCTTTGCGTGAAGGCGGCGATCTACATGATGGAGCTTCCCTTCGAGACCTCGGCATTTGACACGGGAGCATACCTCTTTATGATCCTCTTTGTCATGCTCTGCTCCGCCCTCTCCTTCCTGCTCTGCGCCCGTCAGATCACCCCCAAGAAAACCAAGAAAGGAGCCGATATCCCATGATCGTTCTGGAAACCGAAAACGTCATCAAGCAATTCCGACAGTACGACACCGTGATCACCGCCGTCAACCGCGTCAGCATGCGGGTGGAGGAGGGCGAGTTCGTCGCCATCACGGGTGAGTCCGGCTCGGGCAAAAGCACGCTGATCAACCTCTGCGCAGGTCTGGATATGCCCAATTCGGGCAAGATCCGCGTGCTGAGTCGGGACATCGTTGCCATGGACAAGGACGAGATGTGCCGTTTCCGCGGCAAGCATATCGGCTTCGTCTTTCAATCCCACAAGCTGGTGCCCTATCTGACAGCGCTGGAAAACATCATGCTCCCCATCTCCGCCTCGGGAGAGGAGCTCTTCAAATACGAGGAGCGGCTCTCCCTCCTGATCGATCGCCTCGCGCTTGGCGACCGTCTGCACCATCTGCCCGGCGAGCTTTCGGGCGGTCAGCAGCAGCGCGTTGCCATCGCCCGCGCCCTCATCCACTATCCCATGCTCCTCCTTGCCGACGAGCCGACGGGTAACCTCGACCGCGCCAACGCCGACAACGTTCTCGACCTGCTCCTCGGTCTGCGCCGCGAGCTTCGTCAGACCCTCGTCATCGTCACCCACGACGACCGCATCGCCGCCCAAGCGGATCGGGTCTATCACATGGACAACGGAAATCTGAGCATACGGCATCATTTAGCATGAGAACCGGCAGAAGAGAGGGGCGACGCCCCTCTCTTCTTCACCGTCGGACAAACTACACCCCAACCACCTCAAAAATTTCGACAAACGTATTGACAACACCCATCCTATTATGATATAATCACGTATGACCGATAGAGGCGCGAAGCATCAAGAGTAACTGCCGACACCTGCTGCCCAAAGCAGGCGGTGAAAGGGGTGCTTTGCCGAAGGCGGCTCCCGGTGGGACAAGAGCCGTTCTGGCAGCAGGAAACAAGATTCGTGCTGCTGTCGCAGAAATGCGGAGAGCTATCCGACCTTGAATATCGATACCGCGGCATATGCCATAGCTATGGGTATAGTGCGGTTTATTCCGGTATGATAGTTGCTTGTTCGGCGGCTGTCATTTTTTTATTTCACAATCCGTGTACAGCGCACGGGCAGAAAGGAACACTCGAAAATGAAAAACACCGTATTCACCGGCGTTGCCACCGCCATCATCACTCCTCTGACCGAGACCGGCATCGACTACGAGGCATTCGGCAGACTGATCGACTGGCAGATCGAGAAGGGCGTCAATGCCATTGTTGCCGCAGGCACCACCGGCGAAGGCTCCACCCTGACCGACGAGGAGCATCGCGCCGTCATCAAATTCACCGTTGAGCGCGTGGCAGGTCGAATTCCCGTCATCGCGGGTACCGGCTCCAACGATACCGCTTACGCCATTGACCTGACCAAATATGCCTGCGAGGTAGGTGCCGACGCCATGCTGGTGGTCTCTCCCTATTACAACAAGGCAACGCAGAAGGGTCTGATCGCCTCCTTCACCGCCATTGCCGACGCCTCCACCAAGCCCGTGATTCTTTACAACGTTCCCTCCCGCACCGGCTGCAACATTCTGCCCGCCACCGCGGCGGTGCTTGCCGAGCATCCCAACATCGTAGCCATGAAGGAAGCCAGCGGCAACATCTCTCAGATCGCCGAGCTGGCGGCACTCACCCGCGGCAAGATGGACATCTACTCGGGCAACGACGATCAGATCGTTCCCGTCCTCTCGCTGGGCGGCAAGGGTGTCATCTCCGTTCTTTCCAACGTACTCCCCGCCGAGACGGTGGAGATCTGCGACCGCTTCTTCCGCGGCGACGTGGCGGGAAGCGCCGAGCTGCAACTGGATCTGCTGGAGCTGACCAACGCCCTCTTCTGCGAGGTCAACCCCATTCCCGTCAAGGCAGCCGTTTCCGCCATGGGCTTTGGTGCCAACATTCTCCGTCTGCCTCTGACCCCCATGGAGTCTGAAAATGAAAAGAAGCTGTTTGCTCTCATGCGCGAGCAGGGCATCCACGTCTGATCGGAGGAGCTGAACCATGAAGATCCTCTTTCACGGCATCTGCGGCAGAATCGGGCAGGAGACCCTCCGCATCACACGCGAGGGATACCGCGACGCCGAGATCGTCTGCGGCGTTGACTTTCACGCGACAGAGGGCGGCGAGCTTCCCTGCTACACCTCCTTTGACCGCATCGACCGCGCGTTCGATGTTGACTGCATCATCGACTTTTCCCACCACACCGCCATCGGGCCGCTGCTGAAATACGCTACCGCCAACCGCCTGCCCGTCATCGTTGCCACCACGGGTCACACCGAGGAAGAGCTGGCACTGATCGACGAAGCGGCCAAGGTCATCCCCGTCTTCCGCTCGGGCAACATGTCGCTGGGCATTTCCCTGCTCATCGAGCTTGCCAAAACGACGGCGGCAAACATGCCCGACGCCAATATTGAGATCGTGGAGACCCATCACAACCGCAAGTTGGATGCGCCCAGCGGCACGGCGCTCATGATCGCCGATGCCATTCGCACCGTCCGCCGTACCGCCAATTACGTGCTTGGACGCGCGGGTCAGGGCAAGCGCACGGATGACGAGATCGGCATCCACGCCATTCGCATGGGCAACGTGGTCGGCACTCACGAGGTCATCATCGGCACCGACTCCCAGACCATTACCCTCAAGCACGAGGCGCACAGCCGTGCCCTCTTCGCCGAGGGCGCGCTGGCGGCTGCCGCCTATCTCTGCGGCAAACCCGCTGGCATGTATAACATGCAGAGCATGATCGCCGAGCAAGGCTGACGAGGTACTCACAGATGATCTGTTCCAATTTAGAAAACCGCGGCGGCACCCTCTTTTTCGGAGATAGCGACACCACCGCGCTGATCCAAAAATACGGCTCGCCCCTCTACGTCATGGACGAGGCGCGCATCCGCCGCAACTGCCGCGTTTACGTGGACGCATTGCAGACATATCTGGGCAAGACTGCCCGCCCGCTTTATGCCAGCAAGGCAGCCTCCTTCAAGCGGATCTACGAGATCGTGCGCGAGGAGGGTATGGGCATCGACGTGGTCTCCTGCGGCGAGATCTACACCGCCTACAAGGCAGGCTTCCCGCTCGTTCACGCGTATTTCCACAGCAACAACAAGACCGACGAGGACATTGCCTTCGCGATGGAATACGGCGTCGGCTACTTTGTGGCAGACAACGCCGAGGAGCTGAACGCCATCAACCGCATTGCCGGTGAGCGCGGCATGGAGCAAAAGGTGCTTCTCCGTCTGACGCCGGGCATCGATCCCCATACCTACGCGGCGGTCGCCACGGGAAACGTGGATTCCAAGTTTGGTTCCGCCATCGAGACGGGACAGGCGGAGGAGATCACGGCGTACGCCCTCTCCCTGCCCAACGTCCATCTTGCGGGCTTCCACTGCCACGTGGGCTCTCAGGTCTTCGACTCGGACGTTTTCCTGCGCGCCTCCGATATCATGCTGAGCTTCATTGCCGGGATCAAGGCGAAATACGGCTATCTTGCCGAGGAGCTGGATCTGGGCGGCGGCTACGGCGTTCGCTACGTGGAAAGTGACCCCACCATTGACATTGCGGAAAATATTGCGCAGGTGGCGGCACGGCTGAAAGCAAGGGCGGCAGAGCTGAATATTCCCCTGCCCGCCATTCGCATGGAGCCGGGCAGAAGCATCGTGGCGGACGCGGGGCTGACCCTTTACCGCGTCGGCACCATCAAGAAGATCCCCGGCTACAAGAATTACGTTTCGGTGGACGGCGGCATGACGGACAACCCCCGCTACGCCCTTTACCGCTCTGCCTACACCGTCCTGCTTGCCAACAAGCTGGACGAGCCCTGTGATTTCCCCTGCTCGGTGGTTGGAAGAAACTGCGAGAGCGGCGACATTCTGCAGGAAAACGTGTCTCTTCCCGCAAGCGTCACCCGCGATGACGTGCTCGCCGTGCTGACCACAGGTGCTTACAACTACGCGATGGCATCCAATTACAATCGCGTTGCCCGCCTGCCCGTTGTAATGGTCAACGGCGGCGCAGACTACCTCGCCGTCAGACGGGAATCGTTGGACGATATCGTCAGAAACGACGTATAAATTTACAGACAAGGAGCAAACGCTATGGACCGCATTTTTGTTGAAGGACACAGAGGCTACTGTGCCAAATACCCGGAAAACACGCTGATCTCCTTTGAAGCCGCGCTGGATCTCGGTGTGGACGGCATTGAATTTGACGTATGGCTGACAAGTGATAAGGTACCCGTGCTGATGCACGACGGCAATGCCCTGCGCACCTGCGGCGTCAACAAGCACCTGCGCGACATGACCCTGTCGGAGGCGAAGCAGCTGGAGGCATCCTACAGCACCAAGTTCGGCGACCGATACGTGGGGCTTGGCAAGCAGGTGGAGGTCCCCACGCTGGAAGAGCTGCTCAAGCTTTGCGCCGAGAAGCGCCCCGACGTTGTCCTTGGCGTGGAGATCAAGGAATACACCGAGGAAACGGTGGATCTGACGGTGGCGCTTTTGAAGAAATACGGCTTCTTTGACGGATGCTGCTTCTACGCCTTCAACGCGCGCATCATCAAATATCTCAAAACCAAGTACGGCGCACACACCATGGGCTATCCCGACTTTCAAATGAAAGAATGGGAGAGCGGCACCTACGATTATTACGACGACATCGGACTGTCGCTGACGCTGGTGAAGTCGGAGATCCTGCCCATCTACAAAGCGAAAAATCTCCCCATTCACATGTACTGCGCCGACAACGATGCCGACGTGGATCTCTTTATCCGCGAGGGTGCGCCCTTTATTACCGCCAACGATCCCATTCCGCTGATGAAGCGGTTGGGGTTGATCTCCTGAAAAATGCAGAACGGGTCGATCCGCCAGGATCAACCCGTTCTTGTTTATTTCAGGCTCCGCAAGGCGGCATCCAGCATATCGGACGTAAACGGAACGGGAGGATGCGAGGGGACCTCCGCCGAATGCAGGCGCTTGTGATACCAATTCATATCGTGCCACGCGCCGAATTTGAAGCCTGCCTGCGGCATGACGCACATCAGCTCATATCCGACAGCGGTATGAAACGCCATACTCCCCGCATTGGCACCGGACACCAGCGCGTAAATGTGATAATATCCCTGCCTCTCCAGAACGTGCTCAAGCAGGGCGTAAAAGTTCCTTCCGATGCCGCGGCGGTGGGCGGACGGTGCGAGATAGACCGAAAGATCGGCATCCCACATATAGGCGGCGCGCTCAAATGCGGGCGCGGCGTAGGCGTAGCCGAGGATCTCGCCGCGCCCGACGTCCTCACAGACGAGCCACGGGAACGATGCCCCTATCGTTTTCAGCCTTCCCGCGAAATTCTCAAGGGTCGGCACCTCATATTCAAAGGAATACGCCGTATTTTGCACGTAGGGCGCATAGATGGCAAGCATGGCGGGAACGTCTGCCGCGGTGGCAAGACGGTAGCGGACGGCGCCGCGCTCTTCTGCTTTCATTCCTCACTCTCCTCCTCTCGGATGCGTGACATCGCCTCACGGATCTCGCTCAGCGAATAGCCGTAGCGCATCAGTGCGGCGGTTACCTTCTGTTGCTCGTGGCGATCGGTCGGCACACCGTGGTAACGGCTGCGGATGAGCGCCATGCAGTCAGGCAGGAAATCCTCCTCGGCGAGGGCATCCCGCACCTCGTTGACCGCCGCCTCCGAGTAGCCCTTCTCAAACAGGTGCGACAGGATCCGCCGCTCCCCCCAATGCTTGCGGCGGCAGCTCTGTGCGAGACGAAGCGCATCCTCTGCCTCGTTCATCCAGCCCTGACCCTTCAGGTACGCGGCGGCTTCCGCCGCCACCTCGGGGGCAAAGCCGCGGGCGCGGAGCTTTTGCCGCATGTTTTTTTCCGACTGCGCGCCGTAAGACAGCAGACTCATTCCCTTTCGGATGGCACCGCAAAGCATTGCCGCCGCCTCCAGCGCGTCCACCGTCTCGCATCCGATCTCCCCCACCCGCAGGCGCAGCGCACCGTATTGCGCGGGCAGGATATGATAGACGCGGCTGTCACGCGCGCCATCCTCGGATAATATGAGGACATGGACGGCAACCAGAGAGTCGCCGTCCAATGCCCGCAGATCTGTAATTTGAATATTCATCGCTGTCCTTTATTCGTCGAGCATATCGTCATCGGACTTGAGCGTGCGGATATCGAATTCGTCATCCTCGTCGTCCTCAATATCGAATTCCTCATTGTTCAGCGTGGATTGCGCACTCAGCTCGCGTACCTTCTCCTCGATCTCTGCCATCAGCGCGGGATTGTCCTCCAGCGTCTTTCTGGCATTGTCCTTACCCTGACCGATGCGCTCGCCGTTATAGGAGAACCACGCGCCGCTCTTCTGGATGATCTCCAGCGCCACGCCGAAATCCAACACCTCACCGGCATGGGAGATGCCCTTGCCGTACAGAATGTCAAATTCCGCCACGCGGAAGGGGGGCGCGACTTTATTCTTGACGATCTTACACTTGACGTGGTTGCCGTAGATATCGTTTCCGTTCTTCAGCTGATCGGTCTTGCGCACGTCGATACGGACCGAAGCGTAGAACTTCAGCGCGCGGCCGCCCGTGGTGGTCTCGGGATTGCCGTACATGACACCCACCTTCTCACGGAGCTGGTTGATGAAGATGACCACCGCGTTGCTCTTGGAAATAACGGCAGAAAGCTTTCTCATCGCCTGCGACATCAGTCTTGCCTGCACGCCCACCATGGACGCGCCCATATCTCCCTCGATCTCCTGACGGGGCACGAGGGCGGCGACAGAGTCGACGACAGCCACATCGATGGCACCCGAGCGCACCAGCGCCTCGGTGATCTCCAACGCGTCCTCACCGCAGTCGGGCTGAGAGACGAGCAGATCGTTGATATCCACGCCCAGCGCCTCGGCATAAACGGGGTCAAGAGCATGCTCCGCGTCGATAAACGCGGCGGTGCCGCCCAGCTTCTGGACCTCGGCAATGATATGCAACGCCACGGTGGTCTTACCGGAGGACTCGGGTCCGAAGATCTCAATGATACGTCCGCGCGGCACGCCGCCGATGCCCAGCGCCAGATCCAGGCTCAGCGAGCCGGTATGCACTGCCTGCACCGCCATATGGGTATTCTCACCCAGCTTCATGATGGTGCCCTCACCGTATTGCTTCTTGAGCTGCTTGATCGCCGTCTGCAGGGCTTCCTTCTTACCCTCCGCGTCCAACGTGCTGGGATCCACGATCGCCGGTGCCTTCTTTGCCTTTGCTGCCATAATATCCTCCGCTTATATACTCAAAATTCTTATCAAAACAGATTGTGGTATCATCATACACCTTTTTCTCCCGTTTGTCAAGAGGTTTTTGAAATTATTTTTCCATTTTCGGAAGTTTAAAAGAAAAATTCATGTTTACATTTTCTTTTATAACGTTAAAATTTCGTTTTCGGAACAAGAGACAGCCATGCATACAGCGGACCGAAGAGTTTTATTCCGAAAGATGCCTGTTTTTATATTCCTGCGGATTGACACCGACCCGCCTGGTGAACTCGCGGGAAAAGTGGCTCGCCTCAAAATAGCCGCACAGCGAGGCGACCTCGCAGACCGAAAACTCCCCCGATTCCAGCAGCCGCCGCGCGTAGTCCAGCCGCAGGCGGATGATATACTCCTTGGGGCTGACGCCGAATTTATCCGCGAAGATCCTGCGGAAATACGCCTCGCTGATCCCACATTCAGCCGCCAGCGCGGCAACGGAAAGTCCGTTTTCGGTAAAGTCTGCCTCGATCCGCTCCAGCGCGGGCGCGATGCGTTGCAGGTGCGCGTCCGGAACGTATCTCTTCTCCAGCTCGCTGTGCAGGCGGCAAATGATATCGTAGACCGTACCCATGACGAAGATCTGTCGGTATTCGCTCTGCTGCCGCCATGCACGCTCGGCGGCACGGAAAAGCTTTCGCAAATCGTCCCGATTCCGGAATTTTACGGTGAACGGTCTTTCCCCGATCTCCGCGTCAAAATTGATGGCGTAGCAGCCGCCCGGCGTGATCGACTTCACCTCATACGTCGACCCCTTGGGCAGATAAAACAGCTCGCCGCCCTCGGTGTGCAGCACCGTTCCGTCCGAAAAACAGTAGTCCTTGGAAGCCTCCTCATCGTTCAGTACAAAGCCGTGATAGGGGCGGTTGTCATGCGCGTGTTTTCCCGCCCCCGCCTCCACGTATATCGCAAGCGCGATCCCTGTTATCAGGATCCCGGACCAATGCGCCGTCATAGCCATCACCTCTCCTCCATTATAAAATATTGTATCGATTTCGTCAAGCGTTTTGATTTCATTATTTACAAAAATCACAGAACCGATATAATAAGATCGGAGGTGACGGCATGGAATACATCAAGCAGTCGGACTACGACTACATTATCAATAAATATCACGATACGTCAAAGCCCTTTGATCCCTTCAAGCGATTTATCCGCCACGACGCGATCTTTGCCCCCGAAACGGGGATGGACGGTGAGGCGATCAAGGAAAATATTCTCCTTGAGGACGAGAAGATCCGAGAGCTGCCCCACCCCGTCCGCAAGGCAAGAGCGTTTGCTTATATATTGAAAAACACAAGGATCTCCTGCGACCGCCGAGACCGTTTTCCCGCCATCAACGCCATCGACCGCCCGCTGAACGCGACACTGATCGCCCGCTGGAAACGTGAGATCTTTTCCGACACGGTACCCGAGGTGGAGGAGGAGCGCAAGCGGCTGGAGCGTGATGGCATCGTGACCATCTGGCCCGATTACGACCATACCGTGCCCCTTTGGGAACGGATCTTCTCGCTCGGCTTTGCGGGTCTTTTACGCGAGAGCGAGGAGGCACGGGTTGCCGCGGCACTCACCCCCGCGCAGGACGCCTTCTTTGAAGGCATACGGATCACCTACGAGGCGATCATCGACTTTACGGGCAGGCTGGAGGCACTTGCCGCCGCCACGGAAGGGTCCGAACGCATGGCGCGGGCACTGCACCGCATCCGATACGGTGCCCCCGCGACCTTCTACGAATGTCTGTTGGTCAACTACATATATTTTATGCTCTGCGAGCATATGGAGGGGCTCCAGGTCCGTTCGCTTTCCAATTTTGACCGGATCCTTTATCCCTTCTGCCAACGCGATCTGGCAAGCGGCGTGAGCGAGGAGGAGATCCGCCGCGATCTCGCCTATTACTTTTTGCAGTTCACCGCCATCGGCAATTATTGGAATCAGCCCGTTTACCTCGGCGGCTGCCGCGAGGACGGCTCAACGCAGATCAACGCGCTCTCCTACCTCTTTCTGGACGTCTACGACAGAATGGGGATCTACAATCCCAAGATCCAGCTCAAAATCGCCGAAAGCACCCCCAAGGCGTTCATTCAAAAGGCGCTTGACATGGTCCGCCGCGGCAGAAACAGCATCGTATTCGTCTCGGACAGCACCATCCGCCGCGCCCTTATACGCACCGGTGCAAGTGAGGAGGAGGCACGGCTCTGCGACATCAAGGGGTGCTACGAATACTCCCTGCAGGGCTCCTTCGGCTGCGGCATGAATTATCTGAACCTGCTGAAGCCGATGGAATACGCACTCCACGGCGGGCGCGACGGCGTGACGGGCAAGCCTGCGGGACTGCCCTGCCCCGACGCGGCGGACTATCCCTCCTTCGAAGCCTTTTACGAGGAATACAAGCGCCAGCTCCGCCACGTGATCGAAACCACGGTACGAGTGGTCAACGGCTTTGAGGATCATCTTGCCTGCATCAATCCCCAATCCATGATCTCCGCCACCTTCCCCTCCTGCCTCGCGCAGGGACGGGATGCCATCGGCGGCGGCGCGGTGAGAAACGGCAGCACCCTCTCCTTCGGCTTTCTTGCTGATATTACCGACTCGCTGACCATGATCCGCAAGCATGTTTTCGACCGCCGCGCGCTGACACTCACCAGGCTGGTCGGTATGCTGGACCGCAATTTTGAGGGAGACGAGCTGTGGCGGCGACGGATGGTTGCCGACCGCGAGAAATTCGGCAACAACAAGGAGCGCCCCGATGCGCTGGCTGCCGACCTGGTCGACTTCATCACCAAGTGCGTTGTCGGCAGACCCAACGCGCCGACACGCGGCGGTACGTGGAACTGCTCCTTCCACGTGGCGCGCATGTCCTACACGCAGGGCAAAAAGACCGCCGCCTCTCCCAACGGCAGACTGCTTGGCGAGGAGCTTTCCAAAAACTGCTCCGCCTCCATGGGGCAAAACCGCGAAGGTGCCACCGCCGCGATCCTCTCCACCACCAAGATCGACGCCACCGCCTTCACGGGCGATGCCTGCCTCGACGTCGGTCTGCTCCCCTCCGCCGTCCGCGGCGAGGACGGACTTGAGGCAATGTACGGTCTGCTCACCGCCTTTACGCGCCGCGGAGGACACGCCCTGCAATTCAACGTTTTCGATGCCGACACCCTGCGGAACGCGCAGGCGCAGCCCGAAAAATACCGTGACCTCCAGATCCGCGTCTGCGGCTGGAACGTCCTTTGGAACAATATCTCACGCGTCGAACAGGACGGTTTTATCCGCCAAGCCGAAAGTCTCGTGTGAAAAACTTCAAATTTGGGTTTATCGAAGAGATAGAGGTTAAATTTTGTAGGGACCGGCGTCCCCGACGGTCCACCCCACAAGGGTTTGGCGATCACAAACCGTCCGTAAACGGACCGTCGAGGACGCCGGTCCCTACAAGAAGGGTGCCGCATGGCGGTTGTT
>JAFTMG010000068.1 GCA_017452525.1 Clostridia bacterium | reverse complement strand
TTCGTATTTTTGGGATAACTCGGTAGCGCAGAATCTTCTGCTTTCGGTTGTGTGTTGGTGGTTGTTCGGCGTATTCGTCATTTCTTTGATGACTCTCTTTTCTACGATATCCGCATCCAACACGGGAGTGCTTCTCGGAACGGGTATCATCATTCTTATTTCCTATATCGTTGGTTTGCTACCCAAGGCAAATAAATATCTGCCTACTCGATTGATGGACGGTAATTCCCTGATATATGGTATGGCTCAATCAAAAGAATATATCGCGGCCATGATTGTAACGGCTATTGCGAGTGTTATTTGTTTTGCCGTCAGCATACCGATATTTAACAAGAAGCATCTATAAACCAACTCAGCTCTCGTTTCGAACGGAACGAGAGCTTTTTATATAACGGTGTGTTGAATCTTAAAACCCCATCTGTTTTATGATGGTTTCTTCGTATGTCAGTTTTCCTGACAAGCACTGCGTTTGTGTCCATAAACGCAAAATACGGCATACCTCTTTCGAGATATACCGTATTCTTGTAAAACTGTCCTTTGGAGAACAGTTCCCAATGCTCGTGTTTTTTCATTGGCGCATCAGAAACGCTTTGGCTGCCTCGTATTCTGCCAGCGCCTTTTTAGCGGCGGCGTGACCGGGGTCGAATTTCTTGGAGCGAACGGCGCGAAGAAGAATGTTTTTGGGGGTGTTCTCGGGGTCGATCAGCTCCAGCGCGGCAGTCTCGTAGCCGTTTGCTTCCAAAAGCTTGAGCCGCAGGGCATCGGTGGCGGCATCGCAGAGCTTCTGGCGAAGCATACCGTATTCGGCAATGAAGGCAAGCTCTGGACAATTGAGCGCTTGGTTGAGGGCGTGGTGACAGCAGGGGGTGGAGAGGATAACGTCGGCATCCCACGCGATCGCTTTTTCCAGCACCATGTCGGTCGCCGTGTCGCAGGCGTGGAGGGAGACAACCATATGTACCTTCTCGGTGATCTCATAAGCGGAGATGTCGCCGCAGTAGAAGGTCAGACCGCGGAAGTTCAGATCGCGGGCGGTCTTGTTGCAGTATTCGATCACGTCTGCCTTGAGATCCATGCCCGTCATCTCCACCTCTCTGCCGAGAATGGCAGTCAGATAATGGTAGATGGCGAAGGAGAGATAGCTCTTACCGCAGCACAGATCGCAGACGCGGATCACACCCTCGGCAGGCAGATGGGGCAGAATATCCCGCACCTGCTCTAAAAAGCGGTTGATCTGGCGGAACTTTGCCTGCTTTTTGTCATGGATACGTCCGCTGTTGTCGCTGACGTCCAGATATTTCAGAAAAGGCTCGTCTCCGGTGAGAATATGCTGCTTGACTTTGTTGTTGCCCTCGGCGTGTACCTCGCTGCCCTCGCCCATCTCAATGGCGCGGTTCAGCTTGTCGCCGCCGATCAGCACGGTCTTGCCCGACTTGGCGCGGCGGTATTCCGCCTCTCCCGCGGTGGTGAGAATGTTGATCTGCGCATAGCCGCCGATCAGCTCGGTCAGCGTGTCGGTGCAGGTGGGCTCTGTGGGATCGAGATTGCGGTGCAGGGCTTTGTTGTCGGCGGTAAAGGTCTCCAACTGCAGGACACTTTTACCGCTGATGATACGGGGGGAGAGCACCGCGCGGCGGACCTGCTTGTCGGCGGGCTTGGAAAAGATGACCTTACGCAGGACGGCATAGCGCTGTGCCTTGCAGATCAGTTCAGCCGGCGTGACGGATGTCACGGCGTTGGTTCGGTTCATGAATGTTACTCCTGTTTGTCAATGTTAGTCCCGGGTACGTCTGTTTTCCTTCAGTTGTTGCTTTCTGCGCTTCTTTTTCGCGGCAGAAACAGCCTGCGGTTTTTTCGCTTTTGTAGGGATGCTTTCTTGCTCGGCGGGCTCCTCCACGGTATCTTCCTCTTCTGCGGGCTCCTCCTCTTCCTCAACGGACGTTTCCTTCTTTTTGCCGAACAGCCGACCGAGATCCAGCTTGGATTCCTGACCGTGGAAGATGCGCATGATGTTCTCGCGGTGCATAAAGACGACAAGGACGGTGATCAGCATCGCGAAGATGATGGGTTCACCGGGACCGCGCATACGGTAAAGCAGCAACGGGAAGAGCATGACGCAGATGACTGAGCCGAAGGACACCATTTTAGTGGCGATGACCAGGGCAAAAAAGATGAAAAAGAGGATGACAAAGATTATGGGGTCCAGCATGAGCAGCATGAAGGCGACGGTGACGATCCCCTTGCCGCCGCGGAAGCGGTAATAAATGGGAAAACAATGACCGAGAATACAGAAAAATCCGGCGATATAAGCACCGAGATAGCCCATCATGGCGTAGCCGAAGGCGCAGGAGACGATGGCTTTGAGAGCATCGCCGCCAAGGGTCAGGGCAGCCGCGCGGCGACCGTAGGTGCGGAGCATATTGGTGGTGCCGGCATTGCCGCTACCGTAATTGCGGATATCGTCCTGAAATCGGTTTTGAGAGATGATAATAGAAAAGTTAAGACTGCCCACAAAGTAGGTAAGGAGGCAGAGCAGAACGCCGATGCCCCAGACAACGGCATATTGCGTGCCGCTCAGATTGTGGTTGGCATAGTATCCGAGAAATCCCTGGCTCAGGATATCGGTAAATGTCATATGGTTTTATCCTTTCCAACATAAAATAAAGATATTCATTCTATTATATCATGCCCGGGAAAAAAAAGCAATAGGTTTATGCCTGAAAAGGGAAATTTTTCCTTGAAATAGGTACGATAAAGCTGTGAGTTGCGAAAGGGGCATTTTTAAATGGGGGTATCTGATCTTTTAACAAAGACCTCCCTCGGCGAACATTTCGCCGAGGGAGGTCTTATGGGAATATGATCAATCGAAGTAGCCCTCGCGGTAGAGCAGCTCGGCAATCAGCACGGCTCCTCCGGCGGCACCGCGCAGGGTGTTGTGGGAGAGTCCCACAAACTTATAGTCGAACATGGAGTCCTCGCGCAGTCTGCCCACGGAAACGCCCATGCCGGCATAGAGGTCGCGGTCAAGCGCCGCCTGCGGGCGATTGTCTTCCTCAAAATAGGTGATGAACTGTGCGGGAGCGGAGGGAAGTCCCAGCTCCTGAGGCTTGCCGGAGAACTCCTTCCAAGCCTTGAGGATCTCCTCCTTGGTAGGCTTGATCTCGAAGTTTACAAACACAGCCGCGGTATGACCGTCGCTGACGGGAACGCGGATGCACTGGGTGGTGATGTGGGGCGCGTCCGCCTTGACGATCTCGCCGTTTTCCACCTTGCCCCAGATGCGCAGAGGCTCCTGCTCACTCTTTTCTTCCTCGCCGCCGATGTAGGGGATGACGTTGTCGATCATTTCGGGCCACTCGTTGAAGGTTTTGCCCGCGCCGGAGATTGCCTGATAGGTGGTGGCGACAACCTGCTCAATACCGTACTTGAGCAACGGCGTAAGTGCGGGAACATAGGATTGAATGGAGCAGTTGGGCTTGACGGCAATGAAGCCTCGCTTGGTGCCCAGACGCTTTCTTTGAGCGGCAATGACCTCGAGATGCGCATCATTGATTTCCGGAATCACCATGGGAACGTCGGGCGTCCAACGGTGTGCAGAGTTATTGGAAACCACGGGGATCTCTGCCTTTGCATAGGCTTCCTCGAGTGCTTTGATCTCGTCTTTTTTCATGTTGACGGCGCAGAACACAAAGGAGCAACGCTTGCCGATCTCCTCAATTTTAGCGGCGTCCATGACTTCCATGGTGCGGAATGCCTCGGGGAT
>JAFTMG010000067.1 GCA_017452525.1 Clostridia bacterium | reverse complement strand
CCATCCCACAAGGGTTTGGCGATCACAAACCGTCCGTAAACGGACCGTCGGGGACGCCGGTCCCTACAAGAAGGGTGCCGCATGGCGGTTGTTCTGTTTCTACCAACACCCCGACAAACCCCAATTTGAAGATCACCAACATCCGCCACCCTCAAATTTATTCATTATTTTGATATAAAAAACAGTCCTCCGACGTAACGATCCAAGACAAAATCCGTGCGGGATACTTGACACATCCTTCGGCGGATGCTACAATAAAACCAATCAAATCACCAACGGAGGTCACCATGAAATACGCCAATCTGCATCTTCACTCCACCTATTCCGACGCGCAGTTTACGCCTGCCCAGCTCGTGCTGATCGGCAAATCTCTCGGCTACCGCGCCCTGGCGCTCACCGACCATGAGACGGACGGCGGCGTGCGGGAAATGATGCGCCATGCCGAACGGGAGGGCGGTGTGGACGTGCTCTCCGGCATTGAGTTTTATGGCGAATACGACAAGGTCAATCTCCATCTGGTGGCGCTGGACTACGACATGGACTCCCCCGTCCTGCGCGCCTTCGTCCGCGAGCGCGTGGAGCTCTATTCCGAATACACCCGCAAATGCGTGGAGTACGGCAGGAGCATCGGCGTCATCGACGGCATCACATGGGACGACGTCTGCGGTGTTTGCGGTGAGGGGGCGTGGATCTGCATCGATTCGGTCCTCAACGCCTACCGCGCCAAGCGGATCCCCATCCCCGAAAATCTGCGGGCGGACGTCTTCAAAGCACCCGAAACGCTGATCCATAAGCCGAAAAGCGCCTCCGCCGAGCAGGTCATCCGCACCGTGCGCGCCGCGGGCGGCATTGCCGCGCTGGCACACCCCAATAACCAGACCCACTACGTCCCGGCACTGATCGACATGGGACTCAACGGCATTGAGGTCTGCCACCCAAGCCTGCGGGATGATACCCCACAGCTTGCCATGGAGGCGGCAGAAACGTACAGACTCTATCATTGCGGCGGCACCGACCACACCGGCCCCATGAGCGGCTGCGGCGGCAAGCACGCCATTCCCGTTTTCAACGGGGTGACCGAGGAGGAATATTTCACCATCAAGGAGCGCAGGCTGGGATAAGCGGCGCCCTATCACAAAACAAACGTGACCGATGCCGAGGCATCGGTCACGTTTGTTTCTGCGTTACTGCAGGATCAGTCTCTTAAAGAGAAGCACCCAGATCAGGTCGATCCAACCGAAGGCAAGACCGAAGAAGGTGACCAGAATGCAAACGACCAGACGGATCAGACCGCCCTTCTTGAGGAACGTGCCCCAACGAACGAGCAGCTCGGTGATCCAGTTGACACCGGGGATGAGGAGCAGAATGATCTGCACCAGACGGCTCTGTCTGTTAAACCAAGTCATGAGAAAATCCTCCCAACATGTATTTGTACCCTTATTGTACAACAAAATCCCCGCTTTGTCACCTGATTTCGCATTTTTTCACACTTTATTTACATTTTCAGCCAAGCAGGGTGACGGGAATATACATGGGCGCGGGGCGTCCCTCTGCAACGAGCTCCAGCACACAGCGGTTGGTGGCGGCAACGGTCTCGCCGGCAGTCAGGGTGTATTCCAGCGTGCAGCTGCCGTCGTTGTGGCTGTTCTTGTGGAAGAGTACCGCCGTCTGCCTGCCCTTCACCGAGAAGCCCTCGGGCAGCCACCAACGTGCGGTGAGGCAATAGGGCTTATTGTCCAGCACGGCGCGGCGGTTGGTCACCTTGACGCTCACGCGGATCTCGCCCATCGGCTCAATGTCGGGGGCGCGGTCGAGCGTGACGTCGGCGATCGCAAAGGGATACTCAAAATGCGTGGTATATTCGGTCAGAGCGGCGCAGGTGACGCTGCCGCGAATGATCTCCTCGGCATTCTCGGGGATCACGTCCTCGCCCTCGGTCAGCGCCACGAAGGCATCGTTGGCAAAAAGGACGTGGGGCGTCTGCGCGATCACGCGGTCGGTCAGCTTGGTGCAGGTAGAGGGGACGCGGCAGGTACCGGCGCGGTTGACCGAGACGGTGATGATATCGTCGCCGATGTGCTTCGCCCAGTCGTCGGGGATGGCGGCGGTGCCGCCGAGAATACCGAGGGTCGCGCCCACGGTGGCGCCGGTGCAGTCGGTATCGTCACCGCAGTTGAGCGCCTCGATCATCGAGCGCTTGAAATCGCCCTCGCCGTAGAGCAGACCGAGCACGGTATAAGCCACGTTGGAGGGTGCCTCAAACCAGCCGTCGCCGATGTCGGCATTGCGGGCAAGAACGGTATCGCGGGTCTCACGGGAGGTCTTGCCCGCGTCGTAGCATTCGAGGACGAGGCGGATACTGTCTGCCATGCGGCTGTCCGCGGGGATCTTGGAGAGGCCGATGTCGATACACTTGCGCAGGTCGGGAATGACGAAGGCGGCTGCCTGCATGGCGGCAACGAAGGCGGCGGCAAAGGTGCCCTCCCCCGCACCGTGGTCGACCTTGGCGTCCTCCATGGCGTATTTGGCGGCAATATCGGGGCAGCCGGGCGCCATACATGCCCAGACCTCGGTACGGATCCACGCGCCGTTGGAATCACGCCAATTGTTTTCATAATCGCCCGCGAGCGGGGGGAGCAGACCGCGGGTCATATTGTTTTTGCCGATGCCGTATTCGTTCCAATGCGGGACGATGAAGCTGAGCCAGAACTCGCCCAGCGTTGCCGCGTTGATGGCACGGGGACCGAGCTGCTCAACGGCATGAAGCCAGACCAGCTGCAGGTCGAGGTCGTCATTGGGGAGCACCACACCCTCGGCGGTGGAGAAGCCGCGGATATCCAGATACTCGCGCTTGCCCTCGTAGGGGGTGCCCATGGTACCGCCGATGTTCTTGCCGATCCAGCAGGCGTAGACCTTATCGCGGAATGCCGCGGCGTTGAGCTTTATTTTTACATTTTTATTCATAGGGAAACCTCCTTAATAAGATACCTTCAGTATATCTTATCAAGGAGGCTTTTTCAATACTCGATTTTTACTTTTTTGTCGTTATTTTTTACTTTTGCCCCGTCGGTAATCGGAGGGGGAGGCACCGATGTATTTGGAGAAGGCATGGTAAAAGGTGCGTCGGTCGGAAAAGCCCGCCCGCTCACTGATCTCGTCCACCGAAAGTTCACTCTCACACAGAAGCGTCACCGCGCGGTCAAGCCTTTTGCGCGTGACATATTCAACAGGCGACATGCGGAATTTTTCCTTGAACACACGGCTGAAATAGGAAGGATTGTAAAAACACTTCTGCGCCAGTGCGGAAAGTGTCAGCTCGGCGTTGAGATTTTGATCGATATACTCCGAAAGCGAGCGCCACATATCGTCCATCTCCTCACCGTCCATGCCGTACTGTGTTTTCCGAAGCATTTTGGTAATGAGAATATTCAGATAGTTCTCTGTCACCGTTCCCCACGCCGTCGGCTTGTCCCGATATTCCCGCAACATGGCCGAAAGAATCTCCTCGACCTCCCGCCGTTCGCCGCCAAAAAAGGAAATAACACCGCCGCACGACTCACTGCGCATCTCGTTAAACGCAGTTAGTGAGAGAAGTGAAAAAGCATTTTCGGCGGTGACGATGGCATCGCCCACCACCTCGGGCGAAAAGCAGATATTGATATAGGCATACTCGCCGCAGGGGATAAAGGAATGGGTACTTCCGTAGTTGATGAAGATCACATCTCCATGGCGGACATGATAGCTCACCCCGTCTACACATTCCTCTGCCTCGCCCGACTTGACATAGATGATCTCAATAAAATCATGAATATGCGTCGGCTCGGGTCTGTCACACCGCTTACTCGCAAAGATATGCAGGCTCTTCCCTTTCTCGATCAGCTCCTCTGTCCTGTAGACCTTCATACCTCGGTTGCGGGATACGCCTTATACATATGCAGGATGTTGATATCCTCCGACATATCGAGACCGTGTGCCCCCGCGCCGCCGTCGATCTCGTGACAGCCGTGGTCCATGGCAAAGCCCATGAAGGTGTTGTGGTGACCCCACAGCTCCTTGACCATTTCGGAGAACATGGCAAAGGCACGGACGTTGTGGCGCAGCTCGCCCAGCGACTCGATGCTCTCGGGGCCGGTCTTATGCATACGGGAATCGTAGTTGCCGTTGTAGATGATGACGACGTCATACTGATCCTCGACCAGGATCTTCGCCGCCTTGGCATTGACCTCGTCCCACGTCTTACAAAGAACGTAATCCATCTCACGCTCGCGGAAGATCATGCCCATACTGCAGGTGGGCACGGCGAGGATGACGGGCTTCTTGCCCGCGCGCAGGAGCGCGTCGAAAAAGGTGTCGATCCTGATCACCGGCTTGGCGTATTTCTGAATACCGTGAACGGCGGGAGCGGCACCGGTATACATGGTGCCGAAGTTGACGGGGGTGACCGAGGGCATCATACAGTGCAGAGGCAGCTGAACATCGGCATGGGAGACTGCCTCGGCAAAGAGTCCCGGATATTTTTCATACAGCCAATGCGCTACGGCGTCGGGATTATACATGACGAGGCGGTCCGCCTTTTTGCCGCCGAACGCCTCATCGATATAGGCAACCAGCTCGGGCGAGGGGGCGGCGGCGTGCGCGGGGGGCTCGATGCCAAGGGCGTACGCCAGCGAGGCGCAGATGGATTCAAGGGAATTAGGGTTGATTTCGGTAGGCATGGTTATTCTCCTTTTCGTTTACAATTCGACGAGATACAGCGCGCCGTGGGCATCGCTGTAGTAACAATCTTCTCCGATAAAATCGATACATTCGGGCTCGATCAGGCAGTTGTGGGCAACCAGGTCGATATATCTCTCCTGCGCGCCCGCCGCCGTATCGATCACCCGCATGGCGGGCGGATGCTTGCCGTCGGCATGGAAGCCTTCGACGGAATATATCTTGCCGCCGTGGGTACAGGCTCCCTGCACGTAGTCGTGGTAGTCGCAATCAAACTGCGAGAGGATATCGGCGGGGGTCAGCACCACCTTATTCACCCCGAGCTCCGCGTCGGGCGTGCCGTCGGCAAGCTTCGGCAGACGGAAGGAAAAATAACGTGTGGTGCGCGTGGCGTCCCGCATGACGAACGCCCAATAAAGCCCCCTCTCGCGGTCGACGGTGAAATTGCCGTAGGGGCGCACGTCCGCGCCGCCCTCAGAGCACCAGAGGGTGCTGTCCTCGGTGAAGCCGATCTCGATCAGCTGGACGAGGGTGGTCACAAAGCTCTCCCCTGCCCTTTGCAGGCGGTAGACGCAGCAGACACCCTTGCGCTTGTTCTCGGTCTTGGCGTAGTTGTTGTAGACGTTGGAATAAAGCAGAGGAAACTCGTCGGCGGGGTCGGCATACTCGGTGCCGAAGCAAACGGCGTTGCTGTGGGGCACGATCTCCTCGGCACGGTCCAGCGTGAAGGTGGCTGTGGCATCCATCTCGGTCGGCGCGGCGTTCACGTCGATCCGCGCGAGATCGTAGACGCGGCAGGCACCCTTGGCGTTGAAGCGGAAGAGGAGCGAGCCGAAGATGGCTCCGTCCTGCCCGCTCGCCATGGTGGCAATATGCTTGAAATTCATATGTCCACTCCTTTATATACAGTATACCACCGCCGCGATACGTCTGGCAGAATCACGAAGCGATTCGAGGTACGCAAACTCCTCGACGGTGTGAATATGACCGCCCGCCACACCGATGGAATCGACGCAGGGAATGCCTGCCACCGTCACGTCTGCCGCGTCCGACCCGCCCTTGCGGCTGCCGATCTTGAGTACGGGCAGACCGTTTTCGGCGTAAATACGGTTCATGGTGTCAAACAGCCGCAGGTTGCGCTCGCAAAGCTCCATCGGCGCGCGCCCCTTGGGATGGTTGACGGTGCATTGGCACCCCGGCACGTGAACGGTGTCGGCAATCTTCTGCGTATACCCGTACATCCACTCCAGCTGCTCACGGGTAGCAAAGCGGACGTTCGCCTTGAACTCGCACTTGCCCGGCACGGTATTGGACACGGTACCGCCGCTGATGATGGCGCAGTTGCAGGTCAGCCCCTCGCCATCCTTGATCTTATCCAGCTCAATGATCTTGTGCGCCGCGTCCACAATGGCGTTGGCGCCTGCCTCGGCACAGTTGGCGGAGTGAGCCTCCACCCCCGTGACGGTGAAGGTAAAGGTGGCGATGCCCTTACGGATCAGGCATGCCTCGCCGGGGGTATTGCCCTCCAGATTGAGGAAGGCAATGGCATCCTTCGACTTTTCGATCATATAGTTGATGCTCTTTCTGCCGCTGAGTCCGCTGCCCACCTCCTCGTCGGTCTGAAGCAGCATCTGCACGGGGCGGGCGGTAAAGCCGACACGGTCGAGCGCCTCCATGGCGAGCAACCCCGCCACCACGCCGCCCTTGCAGTCGCAAACGCCGGGACCGTAGATCTTCCGCTCATCGCGGCGGACGGCAGGCGTGCCGAAGGATCCGACGGCATGGACAGTATCAAGATGCCCCGAAATGCTGATGGGTGCCCCCTCGGCATCGGGGTTCATGGTGATGCAGACGGCGTTCCCCGCCTTGCCGCAATCGATCGACTCGATCTTCCAGCCGCGCGCCGCGGCGATCTTCACGATATAATCAGCCGAGGCGTCCACACCCTCCTTGTATCTTGTGGGGCTCTCGATGTTGCAAAGCTCCTCCCACACGGTGAGATAGGGCTCATACAGCTCATCGATCGCCTGAAACAGTTTTTCACATTTCATGTTGTTTCACCTCAAAAACAGTTTTTTCTTTCCGTATCATTTACCGCGATTGCCGCTCTCCCGCGCCATACGCTCGCGCAGAAAACGCGCCACGCCGTCCTCCTCGTTGCTGCCGATGACACCGGTGGCGGCTGCCTTCACCTCGTCCACCGCGTTTGCCATGGCGTAGCACTCGTCGGCGATGCGGAACATGGAGATATCGTTTTCGGCGTCGCCGAAGCAGACCACGCGGTCGCACCCCAGCATCTCCTTGAGACGCAGGATGGCGTTTGCCTTGGTCGCCCGTGTCGGCAGGATCTCAAACCAGCGATTGCCGGTGTAGATATCGGTAAACCAGAGGCACTGGTATTCGTCCTTCATCTGCTCGTAGAGCGGACGCATCTTCTCGCTGTCGTCGATACAGGTGATGTTGAAAATGTCCCCACGATACAGCTCGGCGGGATCGTCCACGGGATTGGCACGGATATCGCCCGGGCGCCCGTCCTCAAAGATCTTTGCCGCCTGTGACTCCAGCGCGGGACAATGGGTATATTTCTCCACCCCGTCCACCATGGCGTAGACGATGGGATAGATACCGTGCGCCAGCAAAGCGTCCAGCACGCGACGGGCATCCTCCTGCGGCATATGCTCAAAAAGCAGCTTGCGCTCGGTGCCGTTCTCCAAAATAAAGGCGCCGTTGTAAATGATGATGGGAATATGGGCGGTGATGCCGCGCGTCATGCGCCCCGCCGAGACGTATGAGCGCGCCGTGGCGTAGGAGAACAGCATCCCCTGCTCTGTCAGCTCGTTGATGGTGTTGACGGTGAATTCCGACACCGTTTTGTCACGGCGCAAAAGCGTCCCGTCCAGATCGGACACATATAAGGTTTTCATGGGGCTCTCCTTTTGTCTTGTTCAAGTACATTTTAACACGCTAAAGAGAGCATGTCAAGCCAAAAAGGAAAAGCGCCGTGTAAAAAACACAGCGCTTTTTGATTTGCTTATTTCATATGGTTCAGTTGCCAATCCTGCCGCGCGGCGGCAACAGAGCGTTTGTACGCGTCAAAAAGTATTCCTGTTTTTTTGCTCAGCGCGATATACGCAAACACACCGACCTGAATCGCAGAGGTCAGCAGGAAAAACAACGAATAGACGCGGGCGATCATGTAATATTCATTCGAAAAGATCACAAACAAGTGCCCGTACATCAGACATTGCACCAGCATCAAAGCCCCGCCCATGATTGGCAGAACAGCGAGAAGTTTCTCACCCGCATACACCCCCGCGGCAAAAAGGAACATAATGATCACGCCGCTGATATTGGTAGCAGAAAACTCCCACATTCCCTGCACCGCGCCAACGATCTCCACGATCGTGGTGAGAACACGGGAAGCGATCCATACAACCATCAAAATGATGATCAGCCGCTTACTGTCAAGGATCTCGGGACTCTGCTCGATCTCCTTTTGCATCAGCTCTTTTTGTACTGTTTTGGAATATTTTGCTGCCATATTGTCATCCTCCTACATTGTCTTTGGTAAGATCAGTATACCATACGGATGGAAGCATGTCAATATCGGAATGTTGCACAAATGGCGCTCAGTCCACCTCCATGACGCGGATATCCGTCACCGCCGTGATGATCTGCGGTGCATCCTCCCGCAGGCGCGCCACATGGGAATAGTGTACATGACCTGCCAGAATACCGCGGATCAGGGGGCAGCTTCGGATATATTCCACCGTGCGTAACGTCACCTCATCGGGGGTCTGCTGGCGGCGGCGATGGTCATCGTAGTGGCCGATCAGCTCGGCGGGCACGCCTGTCAGATATGCGCAGGGCGGTGTTGCGGCGGGTTTCAGACCGATCTCCTCGCGGCGATAGCTGATCTGCTCAAAAAATTCCTTCTCATAAAGCGGATTGTGCATCATCAGCACGATGGGGAGCCCACGCGCGACCTCTGCTTTCAGAAAATCGAGCTGTTCCTCCTCAAAGAGATAATAGCCGTCATCCAGCGCGACAAAATTGATGCCGCCGATGACACGCGAGGACATACGGATGTCATTTTGAAAACATGCCTGCACCTTGGCGAGGCTCCGGTTGCGGTAGTCCGCGTCCTCCCACGCCTCGCCCACATAGAGGCTGAACTCATGGTTGCCTGCCGCCATGAAAAGATCATGCGAATCGGCAAAATCCTTGGCACGCTCCAGATTTGCCTGCGAAACGAAGTCAATCAGATCCCCCGTGTGAAGGATGGGCGCGTGATACCGATGGGAAAGCTCATCGGCAAGCGTAAGCATCTCCTCGGCATGTGGAAAATGCTTGACACGCTTTTCCGCCAGCGTCACCTTGCGCTCGCCGTCACGCAGATCAGCCAGGGTCAGATGGGTGTCGGACATATGGATGACGGTAAAGGGCTTCTCTACCCCGATGTGCAGTTTGGTTTCAATGATATTCATGGCAATCACTCCTTGATCTGAGATTGTGTCACTTCATACGGGCAAGCCAGCGCGTTGGCAGCTGACTCGACGGCGATCCGCCGCGCCACCTCGCACACGCCCTCGGGTGCCCACGTCACGGGGCGGATATCCGCGCCCGTCAGCGCGCCGAGGAAGGTCAGCCCCGCGAGATAGCGCCCCACGTCATAGGTCAGATGATAGCCGTCGCGGGAGACCGTCTCCAGCGACGAGGTCCGCGCGTTCTGAACGGCGGTGCCGGTGGGGGAGATGCGCACGACGTCGGGGATGGCGCCGACCACACGCTGTGTCACCTCGGTGATCAGGCGGTAGACCAGCAGCTGGTCTCTGCCGTAGGAGATCAGCTCGGCGTGCGTATCGTAGGGCTCACCCACCCACGTCATATTGAAGGCGAGCTTTGCCCCCTCCCACGCCAGCGCCTTGACGTAGCCGATCAGCGCGGGGAGACGCTCGTAGGAGGCGGGATCGGTATAACGGCTGCCGTCCTTGGAGCCGTGCTGGATGGAGATGAAATCCCATTTCTCGCGCCGCACCGCGTCCGAGATCTTATATTCGGGGGTACAGCTCCAGCCGTTCCCCTCGTTGGTATAATATTTGTAAACGGGCATATCCCCCACGGCGTGGGCGTGATGCATGGCGATGGAACAGCCGCCTACGTAAAGGTTGCCGAGGCGGATGCGCTCCACCCCCAACGACAGGGCGATATTTGCCAGATGCTCCATGGTATCCACCGAAAAGCTGTTGCCAATGGAAAGGATACTGAGCTCCTTCGGAACGGGTCGATACATCGCATTTTCCTCCTTTAATGAAATACGGATAGCCAGACGGGAATGGTGAGGCAGGAAAAGAGGTGGGTGATGAGCGCCAGCCGTGCGCCGAGCTTACAGTCCTCCCCCACAAGCTTGGGGAAGACGATGGTGTTCAGACCGCAGGGCATGCACGCCATCATAACCGCCGAGGGCAGGACCGACGCGGGCAGCAGCCCCGTCCGCTCCAGCAAAAGGCAGAAGCCAAGGACGGCGGAGGGCAGGATCAGCAGGCGCAGGGCGGAAAAAACGTACGCCTTGCCGTCACACAGCAGCTCCCGTAGGGCGAAGGTGGAAAGCGTCATGCCCGTCAGCAGCATGCTCAGCGGTCCCACGCAGGCAGACGCCGAGGATAGCACCTGTGCCGGCAGGGCGGGAACGGAAAGCCCCGTCAGCCCCACCGCCATGCCGCAGAGGATGGCGACCGTCATGGGATTGAGCAGGCGGCGAAGGGAGATCCCCTTCCCCGTCAGCATGGCGTAGCCGAAGGTATAGGTATAGATGGCAAAGGGGATGCAAAAAAGGATCAGATCGGTCAGCCCCCGGGCGCCGAACAGCTCCTCCGCCAGCACGTAGCCCATATAGGCGTAGTTGGAGATAGTCAGCGAATAGCGGTAGACGTTTCGCTCAAACGGCTGCTTCGCCAAAAAGCGGGAGAGGGGCATGGAAAGCAACGCCAGCAGTATAAGAAGTGTCAGCGAGGCGAGAACGGTCAGATAGTTATAGCGGAGATAATCCACCGTGAAGTTTTTCGAAAAGGTGCCGAAGACCTTGGCGGGCAGAAACAGGTGGACCAGCAGGAAGGAAAGCAAGCCCGTATGCTCGGTCTGCGCCCGCTTCCATCTGCCGAAGAAAAAGCCCAGCCCCAGAAAGATATAGAGAACGAAAAGCTGCTTGAGCACCGTCAGCATGACGTCCCTCCCGTGGCGCCCTCGCAGGGCAAGGTAATGGAGGAGAGGTCGCAGATCACGGTATTGTCGGCAACGGCGGCAGTGGTCTGCTCACAGTAAAGTCCGCGGCGGTTGGTGTGGCGCACGTACAGCGGGAATGCCGAGGAGGAGACGTCGATGCGCAGTCGCTCCCCCGCGCGGATCACGAAGGCGTGCTCGTCGAAGGCGAAGTCCAGCGTCAGCTCCTCGCCCGGAACGTAGTCGGGACACAGATTGGAGATCTGCTGAATGTCGTCCCGCAGACCGTAATCCCCCTCCTCCTTACACAGACTCAGACGGATATAGAAGCAGGTGTCCTCCGCCGTGGAGCGGACGCGGAGCTTTGCCGTCATCTTGCCCTTGACAAACATATCCTGCTCGAAGACGGGGGTATGGAAGGACAGCACGTCGTGCCGTTTGGCGGGCGACTGCCAGACATTGCCGCCGAAGTTGGCGGAGAGTCCGCCGTGGAAGGTGGCGGGTGCATAGGGGTTATAGCGATAGGTGCGCTCGCCCGTGCCGAGAGGGAACGTCACCGCGCGGTCGGGGGTGCGGAAATCGTCGGTGAGATATTGATCGCCGAAGAGCTGATAATAGGTCACCTTGCCCCGGGGCACCGGGAAGTCCACCTTGCCTCGCACGGCATCACACCAAAGGCGGGGATAGGGACCAAAGACCTCGCCGAGCGTTGCCCGATCAAAGCAAAGCGGCTGGTCGTTGGGCTTGCCGCTGTGATCGTAGGGCTGGACCAGCAGGGCGGATTTCGCCTTGGTGGCACCGTCGAGGGCGTGCCACATATCGAAAATGCCGCCGGTGTAGATATCGTAAAAGCCCGTTGTGAGCAGAATGGGAATATCGGCGTGCTTGATGGCGTCGCGCGCCTCCCCGCCGCCGTAGCGGGTCTGCCAGAAGGGATCCTCCCGCCGCGGGTGACGCAGGATCTCGTCAAAGTCCTCTGCCCGCTCGCCAAACACCGTCTGACTGAAATCGATCAGCGGGAGCATGTGGTAAAACTCTCTCGTAAAGGGCTTGTTGAGGATACTCTTTTTCTTATACATCTTCACGTACCAAGCGCCGTGAAGCCCCATTTTATAAAAGCCGTTGCGGTAGTTGCAGTTGTAACGGTCGCAATCCTGCACCTCCAGCACCGCTCCCTTGATATCGGGGGCAAAGGGCGCGGTAACGAAGTGGACCGAGGAGGTATAGCTTCTGCCGCAGAGGAACAGCTCGCCGTTATAAAAGGGCTGTGCCCTCACCCAGTCGTACAGGGCAAGGCTATCCTCCCGCTCGTAGATATAGGGAATGCAGTCGCCCGTGCTTTTGCCCCGTCCGCGGCAATGCTGAAAGATCACGGCGTAGCCGTTCTCCAACCAATCGCGGTGGGAGTCGGCAAGCGCGGCGCAGATCTCATCTTCTCCCATTTCCTGCGCCGCGTCCACGTAGGGCGAGCGGAAGATCACGGAGGGGAAGGTCCCCTCACCGCAGGGCAAACAGATGGCGGTGAACAGTGCCGCGCCGTCGGGCACGGTAAGATATTGATGATAGCAAGAATACGGCATAGTCTCTCTCCTTCCGGGCTAGCGTCCGAGGATCCCGCGGGACCGCTTTCTTTTCCTCTCCATTATAGCATGCCTTGGCGGATTTTACAAGTCGGGCGCGTAAAATGTCGGGAGCATTTTTTGCCCGCGGCAAAAAGCAAGCCCTCAGCAGATTGCTCTGTTGAGGGCTTGTTTTTATTTCGAAAAATATTCATCCTGTACGCCGTGGGGATGGTGTATCTCCTTCCCGTCGATCACCGCCGTATTTTCCGGTGTGATGTAGCAGGAGCTCCATTCGTCCGAATCGATCTTCAGATCCCGGAAGCCCCAGAAGGAGATCTCGGCATCCGCCTCCTTGCCGGTATTGTAGGAGTAGTTACCGGTATAGAGCAGGACCTTGTTGCCCCACGCCTCACCCAGCTCTACCACGTTCGAACGGTGAACGTGTCCGCCAAACAGACAAAGGATCCGTTTCTCCTCCTTCACCAGCGTGCGGAATTCCTCACTCTCCCGCTCGGGGGCGAAATGATGGGCACAGAGGATCACCTTTTTGTCGGGATACTCAGCCATGATCTTCTTGACAAAATCCACATCCACACCGCAGTAGGTACCGTCGCTGTGCTCGGTGGGATCCAGATCCGCTCCGAAGGTGTCGGGGAAAATGAACAGCAGCTCTCCGCAGACCAGATGGTCGCGGCGGTGGTAGCCGGTCAGCTCCGTCCAAAGCGCCTCGCCGTATTGCTCGTGGTTGCCCGCGATCATGACGATGGGCACACCCAGCTTCTTCAAGCGGGACACATATGTCTTGGCGAAGGTGCGGGTATTGCTCTTCCCCTCGGTGAGCCAGCAGCCCTTGATGTTCCACTTCCAATGGTCCAGCGAATAATCGCCCAGAAGCAACAGCGCCTCAAAGGGTTCCTTGGCATACTCTTCTTCCACATGGCGGACAAATCGCTCCATTCTCTCCTCGGTAGGCACCCCATACCAGTCGATATGGCAGAGGTGGATGTCAGATGCGATCAGAATTCTTTGCTTATTCTTCATATTTTTTTGTTTTTTCTTCATATTCCTTCGCCTTCAGTTCCTCATCAAAATCGGTCTTCGGATAGTCGTATATTTTGAAATCGTACCATCCCGAGAGTCCTGTCAGCATCTCCAATGTGTTGGCACGCGCGGCACATTCTGCCGATATCTCCTCGTTCTTACCGCAGTCCCTGCAACTTTGAACAACAAACGCGCGGATTGGAGCTGCTGTCTCGCCATCCGTTTTTATTTTGGAGACCGCATCATAAAGCACTTTCCAAAAACTCTGCTCCGAATCGAACGACGGGTCCAGCTGTTCGGTCCTCTCCTGCTCGATCTTACTCTTGTCTTCTTCCAATCTACGACACATCGGATCTCCCTTGCTCGGATCCTTTGCCTTCAGGAAGCGCTTCTTCCCGGTTCTCTCCCGCGCAAGCTCGTCCTTGCGCTTTTTCAGGCGCCACTCCAAGGGGGCGTAGTCATCATTTAAGCGCTTGATCTCACCGCAGGCATGAGCGCAGGTATCCTTCAAGCTCTTCAATTTTTCCTCAAACGGCTTCGGAGGCTCTTGGCACCGATCGATCAGCTCCAATGCTACCAGCAACATATTCCATGTCGCCAAAGCATCGTTTTTATTTTTCCGAAGCTCCTCATCCCGTGCCGTATCTTGCGGCGTTGTGTCTTTGATCTTGCGAAGCGTATCCAAAGCCTTTTCCCATTTTTTTTCAAAGGTATCGGCAAAATATCTGGCATGGGCGCCAAACAGCGCAAAAGTGAGATCGTCCAATCGGTCACGCTTCTCGGGGTGGAACAGATCCTTGATACCCTTGTCACCTGTCAGCATTCCGTTCATATTGGCTTCCACCAGACAGGGGTGCAGCTTCAGATTCATATTTTTATGGCTGCCGCCCTCGTCACGGAAATACGCCTGCCAATGCTCGGTCGAACGGAAGCCCTTCGTTCTTTGGTGGGCATTCCAGCGGCGATGCTCCAGCCACGCCAAGCGCTCACACAGCTGTGTGTCCTCCAGCCGCTCCAGCGCCCTGGGAATATATTGCTCCGCGTCCTGCTCCACGCCGTCAAAGATGGAGCTGTCGATCACACCCATGGAGAACATCTTATACTTTTTGTGAAGCACCCTTGCCAGATTAGACCACATATCGTAGTCACTCTTGAACTTCTTCTTGGCACTCAGCGTCTCGCGCCTTTGCAGTGCCTGATAGGAGCTTGCGCTCGCTTTGGCGGCATCCATATGGGCATCCATAAAGATATTCTCCACGCTGAATGCCTCACGCAGGGAGCCAAAGGGATGCATATACACACCGTATTTGATTGCCGAGGGCTCCTCCTTCATTGCTTCACAAAGATCGCCGTCAAACAGCACGTAGGAAATGACCGTATTAAGATATTCCTTCTGTGCACGCCCCGCAAATACCGCCTCATCGGTCTTGTCCGGATCCTCCTCTTTCAACCGTTTCAGATGGTATTCACCGACGCGAGAGCGGATATGCTCGGAAACCGAAAGGTTGTCCTCATCGGTACCCAATGCCACAATAAAGTAATCGGTATCAAGCAAGGAGTTTTCTGCCTTCTCGTCGGTCAGCAAGGTTTCAAATTTTTCTGAATATACGTTGGCGTGTACGTAATCCAAGGTGAAATACGGCTTGGCATCCTTGCCGAAGCTATCACGGTACTCCTGCAGGATCGCATCCATAGGAGCGTCCGCCTTGTGGCTCTGCGTTTTCAGGATCTCTGGATTGATATAATCGATCCTGCTCTTAAAACGGTTTTTTTTCTCTTGAGAGATGATGCGGATATTCAGATTCACATCCAGCATCTGTCCGATCCAATACACCGTCAAAAATGCCTCGGTGCCGATTCCGCCCGTACCAAGGATCGCCACGTTCAAGTTCTTTTTCCCATCCACTGCCTCCGCGTGGATCAAGGGCTCATACAGCGGAACCTCCGTCAACAACTGGCAGACCAGATTACGGAAGCTTTGCACAGGAAACAACATGGGCAACATTTTGGATACTTCGTTCTTGATACGCTCGTCCGCAGCTTTCTTTTGCGCCTCGTCCCACGTCTCGTACTGAGCTTTCAGTTTCCGCTTCTCAATAGCAGTATACTGTTTTTTCAGCCGCTCCATGACCTGATCCTGCACATGGGCGCAGATATCATCCTGAGAAAACAGATATACCTCGGTCTGTTTTAAGATCTCACAATGTTCCTCACTCGCCAAATCGGTCAATGTCTGGAGGTTGCCTACCTCTTTGATATCGATCAAGAAAAATATCCGCTTTCCTTTGCGATTTTTCCGAACGTGCAACAGGTCGTCCCGCACACAGATGGCACCAATGCGCTTCGCGCCCTCCAACAGCTCGGCACTGGTCTCAGATTCATCATCCACATAGGCATCCGTGAACACGACCACGGACTTAGCGTGCTCACGCAATGTCTTTTTATCCTGTTTTTTTCGGTCACGCTCCAGAATGCTGGAAGCCAACGGGAGCGAACGCTCGTTCAGCTCGCTGAAATAATAGACCACATGTATTCCCAGCAGACATACCCACCACAGGCGAAAGCGCGGGAACCAGCTCAAAAGGGTACTGAAGAGCCACGCACCACCGACAATCGGTGCCGTCACAGTCATCAGCATCACATAGAGATACGTACATGCGAGCCATCCGCCGGAGATCTCAGCTTCCGAAAAGATCGCGCCGATCCACCCCACATGCTCTGCATAATCGCCGTCGGCGCCCAACGTTTGTACTGTCTGCAACAAGCTTTGAACGATCTGCTCCCACCATCTCAGCTCCACATTCTCCAAGTTCAACAGCGAGCCTGCCAGATAGAGTGCCAGATGCATAAAAAACAGCGACACAATGAAACCTACCGTAATGAATGTCAGTAGTGTCTCCACCTTAAAGTAAGGCTGTTGTTTTCTCCTACGGTACAGACCGTAGATGACAAATGCGCTGACCAAGGACACCAATGACAAGATCATGAACACCACAAACCACGAATTCATTGCTACCTCCCGATTTCATCTGAAAAAGCTATTGTCTTTATCATACCACATCCGTCGCTCTTTGTCAATTTCTATCGAATTATATTTTCAACACAAAAGGGACCAAGTCCGAAAACTCAGTCCCAATATGTTGCGGGGCGGATATCACTTCCCGCTTGCCTCTTTCATTTCACGCGCTTTTTGCGCCTCGGCGTTGACCTCCTCGGGGGTCTTGAAGGTGGGAACGGCAAGGTGGAGGGCGCGGCGCACCTCCTCGTCGTCATTGGTCGCCACCGCCTCGCGCAGGATGCGCAGCTTTTCGTTCATCTCCGCCATGGTGATCGGCGCCTCGTGCTCGACGAAGATCAGATTGTTATCCGTCTTATCCAGCTTGCGGGTATCGACCAGCAGCTCCTCATACAGCTTCTCGCCCTCGCGAAGTCCCGTTTCGACGATCTCAATATCCTTATGGGGAACCAGACCGCTCAGACGAATGATATTCTCCGCCAGATCCAGGATCTTGATGGGTTTACCCATATCCAGCACAAACAGCTCGCCGTTTTTCGCCATTGCCGCCGACTGCAACACCAGCTGAGACGCCTCGGGAATGGTCATGAAATAGCGGATGATGCGCTTATCGGTCAGCGTGACGGGACCGCCTGCCGAGATCTGACGCTTGAACAGCGGGATCACCGAGCCTGCCGAGCCCAGCACGTTGCCAAAGCGGGTGGCACTGTAGGTGGTGACGGTATCCAGCGTACTGTGCGCCTGCACGATCATCTCGCACATTCTCTTGGTGGCACCCATCACGTTGGTGGGGTTGACCGCCTTGTCGGTGCTGACCATCATGACGCGCTCAACGCCGTATTTTTCACTCAGCTCCACCGTGTTCAGCGTACCGAACACGTTATTTTCCACCGCCTCGATGCAGTTATGCTCCATCAGCGGCACGTGCTTGTGCGCCGCCGCGTTCAGCACCACCTGCGGGCGGTACTCGGCAAACACGCGCTCAAGCCCGACGCGGTTGCAGACCGAAACGATCTCAATGCGGCAATCCAGCTTGTCGCGGTATTTCATCTTCAGCTCCTGCTGCACGTCGTAAGCGCCGTTTTCGTATACGTCCAGAATGACCAGCTGCTGCGGCTCCATCTTGGCGATCTGTCGGCACAGCTCCGAGCCGATGGATCCGCCGCCGCCCGTGATCAGCACGCGCTTGTTGCGGTAGAAGGCACCGGTACGCTCGTCCACCACCTCCAGCGGCTCACGGAAGAGCAGCTCCTCGATATCGAACTCGCGCAAACGGATCTTATCGTCCCCCGTAGCGTTCTGCATGGTGGGTGACTCGTACACGCGAAGCTTAAATCCGAATTGCTGATAGTGACGGTACAGCCCCTTCTTTTCCTCAAAGCCCATGCGGGGCACGGCAAACACCAGCTCCTGCACGCGGTAGTTCTCCAGCAGCTCGGTCGTGACCTTGCTCTGGTCCAGCACGGGAAGACCGTAGATCCTCCTGCCGATCTTTTCCTTGTTGACGTCGATAAAGAAGCAGGGGCGATAAGGGGCCTCGGGGGTATTCAAAAGCTCCTTTGCCAGATTGCTTCCCACGCGGCCCGCGCCGACGATGGCAATGCGGATCTTCTGCACCTTGGGGTCTGCCAGCAGGGTGGGACCACCTACAGCGGCGATCAGACCGCACAAAAATTTGCCGATCGGCTTGGACTTATTGGCATACTCATAAGTATAGCGGTACACCATGCGGATCGCCAGCACGCCCAGCAGGTTCATGGTGAACAGGACCAGCCCCACGTAGAAGGGGAGCTGGGCGCCGGGCAGAAGCACCGTCAGCAGCCAGAAGACGATGAAGGAGGAACCGTCGGCGACCAGCAGGCGAATATAGGACTGCGTGCCGCCGTATCGCCAGATCAGACTGTAAATCTTCAGATTGAGACGGCATGCCAGAATGCAGGCAAACGCCGCCGGCAGATACCACAGATAAGACAGCTGCCCGCCAACACAGAGGAAGAACCACAGAATACCGATGGCGCAGAACACGATCGCGTCGTAAAACACGAGTTTCCAACGGGTATGGGAGCCCGTTCTTTTTTTCAATATATCACTCATAGCTTGATCCTTTTTCTGTTTTCGGCAAAAAATTTCGCAGCCGCTATGCGAGCGGCATGCGAGACCGAAAAAACAAGTAGGAAATTTATACGGAATTATTATAACACACAACGTCGCAAAAGTCAATGTTCCTCGGCTTTTTTCACGAGGAAACGCCCTTTTTCACCCCTTTTTCACCCCTTTTTTATTCAAATTTGACCAAAAAAGGAAAAAGCCGCCTATAAACGACGGCTTTTCCCTGCGGTTTTATTCACTTTTGAGATACGCCTCGCGGTATTTTGCCGCCAGATCCATGCGGTTGGTCAGGAGAGTATCAATGCCCATATCAAAGTATTTGCGGTAGTCCTCCGCGTTGTCGGCATAGTACAGATTGCAGACGATGCCCTCGCCGTGGAGCCGCTCGATCAGCGCCCTGTCGAACATGCCCAGCCAGAACTGAACACCGCTGCAGTGATAGGTCTTTGCCATCTCGTAGATCCCGATCTGATCCTTGGGCAGTTGGATCGCCGTGCGGGGGATGTGGGGCGCAATCCGTTCCATCCACGCAAGCTCGCCGGGGGAGCCGGCAAAATAGACGCTTCCCTGCGCGCCGTATTTCTCGGTCAGTCGCGCCAGAGAGCGGATCAGATAGCCCTCCTCGCCATGCTCCTTCAGATGAATGTTGAAGGTCATGCGGTTGGCAAACTGCGCGAACACCTCCTCGGGCGTGCAGAAGGAGATCTCCCAACCGTGCTTGACGCCGACGTTGAACTCTCTCAGCTCCCGCAGTGTGAAATTCTCCAGCTTCCCTTCCCCGTCGGAGATGCGCTCCAGCGTACTGTCATGGGAAACGATCAGTTGGCTGTCCTTGGTCAGTCGGACGTCAAATTCGATCTCGTCCGCCCCCAGCGAAAGCGCCGCCGCAAAGGCAGGCAGGGTATTTTCCGGCATCAGGCGGGACACGCCGCGATGGGCACAAAATTTTTTCTTCATCACAAAGGATCCTCCTGCCTCAGAACGGAACGCCCGAGATCTCGGCGATGATCTTATTCATCTCGCCCAGATGCTCGTACATTTCCTCCGCAAGTCTCAGCTGGCAACGGGTACGCACCAGATTGTGACCGCGATAGAGGGTCTTGAAATATTGGTCGCCGGTGATGTAGTCGTCAAGAAAGCGCGCCGCCAGCTCCACCGTCATGGTGAAGGCACCCAGCGACAGGGTCTTGACCTCGGTGCGGGTCAGAGACTGCGCCACCTCGGGGATAAAGCCCTCGGCAAAGGCACGGAAGCGTGCCATATCCAGCTTGACCTTGGAGAGGTCTGCCTCATCCTCCGCCGCGGTATTGGCGGCAAAGCGGACCGCGTCACCGAAATCGTGAGCGACCAGCCCCGGCATGACCGTATCCAGATCGATCACCGTCTTTGCCTCGCCGCTGTCACGGTCGAACAGCACGTTATTGATCTTGGTGTCGTTATGCGTCACACGCAGAGGAAGCTCTTGCGAATCGACCAGCTCATTGAGGCGGACCGCCAGAGACTTGAACTCGCGGATCCGCTTGACCTCCGCCTCGACCTCGTCCACGCGACCGCAGGGATCCTCGTTAACGTGGCGCATCAGAACGGCGATACGGCTGCGGGTATTGTGGAAATTGGGAATGGTCTCATACAGCGAGCCGGCGTCGAAATCTGCCAGCATGGTCTGAAACTCGCCGAACGCCGCACCGGCGGAGCGAAGCTTTTCCAGATCGTCGCAGGCATTGTAGGTGACGGTATTGGGCACGTACTCGGAAATGCGCCAGAAGCCCTGCTCCTCCATGTAGTAGTTCTTTCCATCCAGCGTGTGGGCAAAATGCATCACGCTGTCGCGGCTCTTACCGACGGACTCCAGCTTGTCGGCGATATGGGTGGTGATCGCCTCTATATTTTTCATGATCTTTTTCGGATTCTTGAAGACGTAAATGTTCAGCTTCTGGAAAACGAAACGCCGCAACTGACCCTCGTGTCGGATCGACACGTCATAGGTGGCATTGATGTTTCCGTTGCTGATCAGATCGATGGATTCGATCTCCCCCGGCAGGCAAAAAATGCCCGCAAGCTCTTGGAATTTCTGTTTCATTTATGATATGCTCCTTCGTTTCTTTTCGGTTCTTTGTGAATTTAACTTATTATATACCAAACGCAGGCAATTGTCAAGAGCGGGCGCGATCCGCGGCATCCTTTTGGGGGTTGGAGGGGTGGAGGTATCGTGGCGCGAACGAAGGCAGGGCTCTGCCCTGCACCCGCCAAAGGACCCTTTTTTGAAGGGTCCTCTGGACTCTCCTAAAATCTTTATGGCAGGGGTATGGGGCGGGGTGTTTATTTCGCTGTTGACGGATATTGACTGGGCGGGGCGGTTACTGATCCGCTGACGGAAGCCTCCCTTACATGGCTTGAGCGGGCAAACTTCGTAAACGTCAGGCACCTCCGAGACCCTGCCGTTTTGGCTGCCGTGGCGCGCGCCGCACGAAATGGGGCTGTTTAGTGTATGACACGGGACTGTTATCATTGATTTATCCAAATCGTTATCGCTTAGTCTGTAAAGCTTGCCGACAAATTTGAATACAACAGCCTCGTATCGTACACTAAATGACCCCATTTCGAGCGGCGAGCGCCATGGCAGCCGAAGCGGCAGGGTCTCGGCGGTCCCTGACGCGAACGAAGTTTGCCCGCTCGAACCATGACAGGTCTGCATCCGTCTATCCGCTCATAACCGCCCCGCCCGAACCATTTCACGGCGAGAGCAAGATAAACACCTCGCCTCATACCCATAGTATGAAGATTTTCGGAGGGTCAAGGGAACCCTTTTGCAAAAGGGTTCCCTTGCGGGTGCAGGGCAGAGCCCTGCCTTCGTCCGCGCCCGCTAAACTTCCAATTTGAACGCGCCACCCGTTCGACTTCCATTGAAAAACGTCTCCGCACGACGCAAAAGCACCCGCCGTGTCCCGATGGGACGTGGCGGGTGCCGCAGATCCGATTATCGTTCGCCTTCCGACTTTGCAGCCTTCTTTTTGTTGGCGGTGAGCGCCAGCTCGCCTGCCAGATACATGGCGACAAGGCCCAGAAGGACCATGGTGGTGGAGATATAGATCATAATGGGGACGATCTTTTTATAAAGGAATACACAGATCGCAGCAGCGATGTCTCCGCCGATCGCCAGAGCGACCACATAGCCGAGAAATACCAGCGCGCCCATAAAGAGGCTGACCGCGATACCGATGCCGAAGATCTGCTTGCAGACCCCCGATACTTTTTTCAGAAATTCTTTCATATCACGCCCTCCTTACAGTCCCAGGATCGGAAGCCAGCCCATCAGGATGACCACTTCCAGAATATATTGCGCCGCGACCCACCAGAGATTGTTCTTGAAGGTCTTGCCGAAGTCAGACTCTGCCAACGACATACCCGCATACATACCCAGACCCAACGGCGGGGTGATGCCGCACATCACGCCGCAGATACAGGGCAGCATAGCGGCTGCCAGCACGGGATTGACGCCGACTGTTGCCATCGTCGTGATGAATACGGGGCCAAAGATGACGACCAGCGAGGAACCGGGGATGACCATACCGAGGAAGCAGGTCAGCAGACAAATAAAGTTGACCAGACCGAACTTGCTGAAGTGGATACCCATGATGAAGGTCTCCATCTCGGCGGACACGTTCAGATCGCTGAACAGCGCGCCGATCATATAGCCGATGATACAGACACCGACCGCGGGGGAGATGGACTTGACACCGTTTGCAAACATACGAACAATGCCCGCGGGGGTCACGATCTTCTTGTCCTTGGTGATCAGGCAGGCGAACAGCGCCGCAATACCGGGAATGAAAATCAGCAGACTGCTGGACATATACTTCGCGCCGGTCGCACCCAGACGCGCGGTGAACCAGGTCTCCTTGAAGAAATAATCCAGCACGAAGGGCAAGAGGATAACTACGGGCAGAAGAAGTCCCTGCCAGCCTACCTTCAGGGATTCCTTCAGGTTGGGGAGATCTGCCTTATCCATGGGCTTGACCTTATAATATTTGCAGAAGGCAAAGACCATCAGGACACGCTGCAGAACAAACCAGAGTGAGATGCCCCACAGGACGATCCAGAACTGACCGGTCGTCATATTCGTTGCGGGATACAGTGCGGTAAAGGCACCCAATGCCGCCACGATATTGGAAGAGGGCGGGATCATATTGCCCATATAGCTGGCGTTACTTTCGATGTTGGCTGCCAGCTCGGCGGGAAATCCGCTCTTCTTCATGGCGGGAATGGTGATGGAGCCCGTCGCCATGACGTTACCGGGGCCGCTGCCGGACAGCGCACCCATGAAGCTGGATGCGATGACGGAAACGTATCCCGCTCCGCCCGACACACGTCCGAGCAGGGAGAGAATAACGGCAACACAGCTGTCGATGATCTTGGTCTTTGTCAGAATGATGGACATTGCGACAAACGCCGTCATCGAATACAGCAGCGAGGTGGACAAACCTTTATTGATGTAGCTGCCCACACTTCCCCATTTGCCGGTGACGGTGAGCAGGATCACAAAGCTGATCAGAACCGCCTCGTAAACGGGGCGCTTCAGCAACATGAACCATACCACAATCACGGCGAGCATGATGCCAAGGTAGATCAATGCAGATGGCATGATGTTTTTCCTCCTATTGTTGAAGTGGATCTATATAAAAATCTTTTATGATTATAGATTTCATAACTTTTTCGTTATATCTAAGCGTGAAAAGAATCAAGCAGGACCGTTGCGGTCACCACTTGATGTCTTTTATCGTGTCGATCAGCTCCCGCACGATACGGGATTGCTTGGTGCCCTTGCGATACATGGCGACCACCTCCCGCTTCAGCAGCTGTTGCTTCAGAGAGAAATAGACCACGTCCGCGCTCTCTCCGTTGATCTTTTCGATCCCCGTAGGAACCAGCGCCAGACCGATCCCCTGCCGTACCATGGCAAGCTGCGCCTCCAGACTTTTCACCACGGCGGCGCGCTGCAGGGTCAGACCGTGGGTGCGGCAAAGCTCGTCCACGGCGATCTGCATTACCTGGGTGGAGGTGATCATGACGAAGGGATACCCGTTGAGCTGTGACACGTCGATGGCGGGATATTTGCGCCCCTCCATCGGCTCGGCAGAAAATGCCTCCCGATAGATGGCGGGCACTGCCAGCACCAGCTCTTCCTCCATGATCTTCTCATAGGAGAACAGGTTTTCATCCACGGGAAGGGTCGTCAGACAGATATCAAACTCGCCCCTGGCGGCACCCTCCAAAAGCAGGGCGGTCTCCAGCTCATGAGTGATCAGACAAATGCCGGGGTAACGCTTTTTGAACTCCGCCGCGACGGTGGGCACCATGCCCACACTGCGATAGGGCGAGGTACCAACGGTGACCGTGCCGCATTTGTTCTCCCGCAGGTCGGCAATGCTGTTTTCCATCCAATTCTCCACGTTCAGGATCTGCCGGCTTGCCTCCACATAGATCTCACCCGCGTCGGTCAGACGGAGACTTCCCTCCAAGCGGTCAAACAGCGACACCCCAAGATCCGTTTCGATCTTCTTGATGTACTGGGAAAGAGACGGCTGAGAAATATTCAGCGTTGCCGCCGCCTTGGAGAAGGACCCCTCCTGCGCCAAGACCAATACGTATTTCAATTGCTTGGTATTCATCCTGACCTCCGGCGTTGCGTTTTTTACTTGCTTATTATAAACGATTTTCATTCATTTGTCAAGAGGTTTATTAAACATATTATGAATATTATAATGAAATCGTTATAATTCGTGTAATAAGCCGAGCGGCATACGCCGGGATGCCGCTCGACTTTTTGGCGTGCTTACCGACCGGTGTGAAAAATCACATATGTAATACGTTGCCCAACGACGTATCAACGTAAGATCCGGAATGTTCTCTGCCTCAGAGCAGATCCGGCAGAAGATCGTGGCGCATGATATCGTTGCCGTTCACGTCCAGAACCTTCACCGACTCGACGACGCGACGGTGCTTTTCATTGAATTCCTCCAGCGTATCGGCAAGGATCGTCATGCCCGCAATGCGGTCGGAGCTGCTTGTCACGCCGCGGATCTGCATACCGCGGGGTCTGAGAGGACAATACTCTGCAAGAAGCCCCTCATCGCGCATACGGTCGAAGCCTTCCAGACGGTCAAACTCGCCCGGCTGACAGTAAATGAAATCATTCACGATATATTTTGCTTCGGGCGCGGAAAGCTCCACGTGGGGCTTCTCGCCAAGCGCCAGGTCGATCACCGCTTTGATCACATCAAAGCCGCAAGCCCGCTTGATCAGCATATATTTCATATTGCCGCCGGTACGGGCACAAAATTCCAGCACGGACACCTCATCCCCGCTTCGGATCATCTGGATCAGCATGGGAGAATCGATCAGTCCAAAGGCATCGGCAATATCCTGTGCCACCTGCTCGATCCGACGCAGTGCCTGCGCTGAAGCATTGACGGGATAGCGCCCGCGGAAGATGATAAAGCGGTCGGCATCGCGGATCTTCTCGCTGTTGGAGACGCACAGGATCTTGGCTTTGCCGTTCTCCACATACACGTCCACGCTGATCTCCTCACCGCTGACAAATTCCTCCACAATGACACCGCCGGTACGGCTGATCTGCGCCGCCTCGGCAAAATAGGTCTCCAATTCCTCGCGGTTCAATGCCTTACGCACACCACGGGAGCTATAGGCATCCACCGGCTTGACCACCAGCGGATATCGGAGCTCCTCGATACGTGAGGAGTCCAGCTCCGTCATCTCCACGTAACGGGAGGTGGGAATATTGTTTTCGCGGAAGATCCGCTTCATGTACTTCTTATCGGACACGTTCTGTGCCGTCCGGTAGTCGATATAGCACGGCATGCCCAGCATCTCGGACACCTGCGCCGCGACCAAAAGCACCTGATCGGCACAGCAGGTGATCAGAAAATCCACCTTCTCCTTACGTGCAACATCACATACCGCGTCGATATCAAAGATCGGGATCTGATAAAAAATATCCGCATAGGGCTTTGCCAACGCATTGGCGTTGCCATCCGCCAGAACGGTGACGATATTTCTGCTTTTCAACTGGCGAAGCAGCTCGATCTGCGCCAATCCGCCTGCCAAAACAAGAGCTTTCACAATTTATACTCCTTTATTCTCAGCAAGCGAGCTTACCGCTTGCCGTACATCTGCTCATAATATTGGGTGTATTCACCGGAGGTACACTCCTCCAACCAATCGCGGTGCTCCTGATACCACCGGATGGTCTTTGAACTTGATTTCACTTTAATCCACGCAAATAAGGAATTACCCAAAGCACTAACAGTACAACTGTAATCACAACGCCCAAAGAAATTGAGCAAAGCATCAACATCTTGGTTTTCTTAATCTCCTTGGGATCCTGCTCTTGTTCCGGCATTACAAACAATTTTTCCCGTTCTTCTTTTTCCCTCTCGGTAACTTTGGTGCAAGCAGAACCAATCACAAGCGCAAGTATTCCAGCAGCCAAGCCTATAAAGAATGGATCAAAATATATCGGCAAGGTTACTTTCATAACACCTGTGTAAATTTTCATCGTTGCGCTTACGATGAAACCAACAAGCATACCCCAGAATGCACCGGTCTTGGTCACACGCTTGCTCCAAACACTTGCGATAGCAACCGGTAGCCAAGAACAGGCAACCACAGTAGCACCGAGATAAGTGATCCAGAAAATTTCCGGAGGATAAAAAACACAAAGCAAACAAACGACAACACCAATCACCAGAACCACTAATCTACCAAAAAACATCTCCCGCTTTCCGTGTTTTATCTTGATAATGTCATTGGTAATATTAGATCCGATCAGCGACAAAAATGTGGTTGCCGAAGAAATACCTGATGCCAAAACACCGGACAGAACAATAATTCCTACTATGGCAGGCATGGCATTCATAGAAGCCCAAATCAACGCCTCAGAGGGCTGTTCCATTCCGGGATTCAATTTATTGGTAAACACACCTGCCATGCACATCAAAAATTCAATCACAAATACACTCACTGATGCCAAAATACTGGAACGAACTACTACATGCTCATTCTTTGCCATCAGATAACGGCTTGACTGCCACGGAGCAACCATCAGAACTGCCATCCAAGCTACACCGTATCCACAAGCCCAAATCATATTTTCTGTTCCCGTAGGGTAAAAATACTCTAAGTTACCGCTTCCGGCTAAAATCCCGGGCACAGCCTCATAAGTTGCCATTTCCGTAACAGTCGCAGTCCAACCACCTGCTTTCTCTGCGATAAGAAATGCACCAAAAATGGTAGCAACAGAAAACACTGAGAACATAATGGTATCCGTAATTAAAACACCCTTTGCACCAGAAAAAATTGTAATCAGTGTAAATGCAATCACTGCGAGTACAACACACAGGTTATAATCTAAACCCGTCACAGCCGTCATCAACGTACCAATACCCTGCACACAGGATAAACTGTAGATCAGCATAATTAACATGCTTGTGACCGTTGCCAATTTATGCATGGCAGGTGAATCGAACCGCTGACCAAAATACTGCGGTATCGTAATGGCATTGCTTCGTCTAAGGTATCTGCCGAAGAAAACAGAACCCAAGATATATCCTACCGACAGCACTCCTACTGCAACCATAATTGGGGAAAAGAAGCCGCTGTAACATTCTCCCACATCGCCCATAAACAGACCTACACCAATAAACGAAGCAACAAGTGAACCTGTTATCAAAAACGATGGTGCATTTCTGCCTGCTACATAAAAGTCATTGGCATTTTTCACGCCTCTGCTGATAAGGGCACCGATGACAACATAAACACTCATTGTGATAAACATTCCGATAAAATAGATGTTCATACGTTATCATCCTCCTTATTCTCTTTTTTAAAGCTTCTAAATAGTTCCCAACAAGCAACTGCGATTGAAACTGCAAACCATGTTCCAAGTCCAACGGCAATTATAATTTCCATCATAGCTTATTATTCCTTTCAAATTCGACGTAACACTTCTTCGCTATAGTGATTCATCTTATCGTACCAGCCAATCATATAATCACTGACTCCTGAATTATTTTGGCTTGCATATATACCCCATATGTACCAATAATAGTAAATAATTGAGGCACAAGACAAGAGGTGGAGTTTTTCTCCATCCGTTGTCTGTCTGCCATAATAAGAATACAGCCATTTGTCGATGTCTTCATACGCCGGGGTCTGCAAAGAGAAAAGCTTACATATATCATAACCAATATCATTGTCACCGGCAAACTCCCAATCAATTAATGTAAGCTCATCTCCACAAATTAACATATTCGGCTCATACAAATCATTATGGCAAAGCGTCTTTTGCCAGGGATGCGCATCTAACCAATCAAATATGGGAGCCATCCGCAATCGAAGCTCCTCGATCTTCCGATAGGACAATGCATCCACGAATTTTTCATACTCAATCATTTTGTCAGCTTCACGTCTATAGTCAAATGTAAAGCCAACCTGTAATTTGGAATCATGAAGGCGTTTCAGCTTATTGGCAAGCAGACTGACATGTTTGAGATTGCCAAAATCAAAATCCTCAGTGGTGTCAATATATTTGGATATCTTCCATCCTTCGTTTTCATCAATATAGACCAGAGTGTCATCGATTTCAAGCTTCTTGGCCAAGCGAAGCGAGGCTGCCTCCTTCTTTCTGTCGATGACCTTGGAAGCATTAACGTCCGGATGACGATAAATGTAACTTTTCCCGTTGCACTTGAATTTAAAGGAACGATTGTTCAATCCTTTTTTTACAGGCTCGATATCCGATATGTCCGAAAATTCGCAGCATAGAATCCGACAAATATTCTCGAAAACCTTCACCCTATTGTGAGTAATATAATCAGGGTCAAATCTTTCAAGTTCCTCCATACTGTCAAACTCGAGAATATCACCATCCTTGCATTTTTGCACCCACATTGGGAGCAAATTTACATTTTCCGCATAGATGGTTTCCCAATACATATACTCGATTCCGGGACGACCATAGTAACTTTCCAAAATAGGCTTGAAACGCGTTGTGAAATCATTACTGTAGTACGCATGACCGTACATAATCCACTGATCATGAGAAGGTTTGTTCGTATCCGTCACGAGCATATCCTCATCGAACGTAAATGCTCTCTCCACATAGCTCGTCCCCGGCAAATAAATGGAGCAATAGAAGGCACGGTATTCATACTGATGGAACATATTCTTCGGATAATAATTATCCGAACAAACAATATACGTGTTGGAGAGATAATCACGTGCTGCATAAATACTACTATGAGTATTCTTCACGGCAAACTCATTGTTCACAACAAGTTTTACGCCAAATTTGTCACGCAGATAAAAGAATTTTTCCATCTTATATCCAACAACCAAAACAATTTCTCCAACACCTGCATCCTGCAATTGACGGATCAATCTTTCTGTCATCACCTCACCTTTAACAGAGATCAATCCTTTCGGGAGCTCATAAGACACGGGAATAAATCGGGTACTCATTCCCGCAGCCAGAATAATAGCATTCTTTACCTTGTACGGGCTTAATGCATCCAATCCCTCAGCGGTAATTTGATAATTCTCATCAATTAGTCCATTATCTAAGAAATCCGACAAATAACGATCAATATCGACGGAAGAACAGTTCTCCATGTACGGTAAGTCTTCCCGATCAAACTCCCTTCGTGATTCCGCAATATAACGAAGGATCATAAATTGTTCTTTATTCACAACGCCATCTCCCCTCAATACGTGGCAGAAAAGCATTACCAAGCGGAAGCCTTCCTCCCTTATCTTCGATGAAATCCACTTTCAGAATCCCTGTCACACAATATTTAAAATTATTTATCATATATCACGCCGTACTTGTGAGCACAATATTCTTTATACGGAATATCCGGCTCCGACTCCCAAGTATGCTTGCAAACTCTGTCTTTTTCCGGCGGTAATTCTCTGAAATTCGTATAGCAATCGTTCAAAATTTCCTCATAACCGACCGGCACAGGAATTTCTATATACTCAAACGGCATCATAATTACGGAATCATATGCATGCTTGTTACTAACGATTCTGCGAACCGCTGTATCAAAGTGTGCATACTGAATTCCAATCAGCTCGTGATCTTCTTTAGAAATCTTTGTGCACATTCTCTCGTGCCGCAAAAAATGCTTTTCATTGCTCTTGAATCCAAGAATAAAGGGTGTAACTGCTGCATATGCGATTCGAGCAAGAAAATTCTTACGGTTACGGTTATGATATCTGCTAACAGCCGCTCTGTTTTTTAATTTTTCCACTTTGATAAATTTGTTGAGTTTCTTGGTATCAGAATATCCGTCAAGAGGGAAAATATGTATGATGGCACCATTGTTGCAAGGAAGTCTACTATCACCACCCGCTATACAGGTTGCATTACTGTTGCGCAATGCTGCAAAAGGACGGTAATAATACTTATCGGTAGTCGCAATTTGCAGGAAATAGGGTTCCTCCAATTCCTCTTGTGCATATTTCAAAAAATCGTTGTATTCTTCACGCTTGAAGGCAATATCAATATCATCGTCCCAAGGAATAAATCCTTTATGGCGGACTGCACCAATAGTCGTACCGCCAAGAGTGTAAAACGTTAAATTATGTCTTTCTGCAATTACCTTTACCTGCTGAATCAAATCAATCTGAAGTGCCCACAATTTTTTCAATTCTGTGGGAACGTAACATTCACGTTGCTCGGGTTCCAAAAATTCTTTTGGCAGCTTTCCCTCTGCTATCAATCGTTCGCATTCAGTCATCTCTTATATCTCCTTTTATATATAATTCTCAATGATACTCAGCAAATGCGGTCACGGCGCAATCAGCTTTTTGCGGTCGATCTTACCATTGAAGGTATGGGGGATCTCCTCGATCTCCTCGATATATTTCGGGACCTTATACGCCTCCAGCTTTTCACCCAGATAGGTGGCAAGCTCCTCCACGTTCAGCACGCATCCCTCTCTGACCTTGACGAGCATTTTGACCACCCGTCCGTAGATGGGATCCTGATATGGAATGCATACGCACTCATCCACGGTGGGATGGCGCATGGCGATATCCTCCACCTCGGTGGGAGCGATCTTCAGACCACCCACGTTGATCACGTCGTCACGGCGACCGACCAGATACAGATATCCGTCCTCGATATAGCCGAGGTCGGTCATATAGATCACGCCGTTCTGAATGGTGTTGGCGGTCATTTCCGGCTCGTTCCAATAGCCCGCGGTCACGGTATTGCTTCGGATGGCAATAATACCCGGATTGTCCACCGTCGCGTTGTCCATTCGCTGATAATGCTCGTCCACGATGAAGATATCCACCCCGGGATTTGCCTTACCGACGCATTTGGTGTTACCGGTAACGGCATTGTAATCGATATAGCACACTGCGCCGACCTCAGAGCCGCCGTAGGCATCGAATTTGCGCACGTGAGGAAGCAGGGCGATCAGCCTTTCCTTATCACCGCCCGGCAAAGCGGAGGAACTGGAATACAGGAAGTCCAGCTGCTCGTCGTACTTGGCAAGCTCCTTGGAGGCAAGCATCAGGATATAGTGTACGCCCGCGGGAGGCAGATAGATGGAGGTAACGCCGTAATCGCGGATATTCTTGAAGAACAGCTTCAGATTGGTGAATCCGTTCATCAGAAGCACCGTGCTTCCGCGCACCATAGACATGTGGGTCTTGCGAAGTCCTGCCGCATGGTTCATCGGCGTCGGGATCAGCCAGACGTTGTCGATGCTGTAATTCAGCACGGCGTTCTGCGACTCGCACATATTCATCTGCCCGTAATGGGTGACCATAACGCCCTTGGATTTACCGGTCGTTCCGGTGGTAAACATGATCTCCTGAAGCATGTCCTCCGTGGGGAATTCGATCTCCCCCACCGGCACGTTCAGCAGATCCATCAGGGAGAGTCCGAAATGATCGAGGGGATGCTCACCGGTAAACACCATGCTGGGGCGGATCTCCTCGCAGATATCCGACACGCGGTCTGCCGGCGCGCCGTGCTCCACAGGAACGTGGACACCGCCCGCCAGATGGATGCCGTAGCACATGACCAGAAATTCGACGGTATGATCCGCCTCCAGGATCACGCGCTGCCCCTTCTCCAAGCCCTTCTCACGGAGCAGCTGTGCCATACCGGCGATCAAACGCCAAAGGGTCTCGTAATCCACCGTGTGATCCAGGGCGATCAGCGCGGTCTTTTTGGGGAAAGCTTTACTATGTTGATAAATACTGTTTACAATGGAGCGCATATGCATCTTGCCTCTCTTTTTTATTTGTCACGGCGCTTGGTAAATCTCTCCCAAGCCTCTTCTGCCAAAGCATCCTCCAACTTCTGATTCTTCACCTTCAGACACTGTCCACGGCTCATTTTACGCAATGCCACGAACATATCAAAGCGTCCCGTAGGCTTAGCGGGAATGCCGGAAGCAAGAGAATTTTCGGGAATATCCGATGTAACGACACTTCCTGCGGAAATAATACAGTTCTTATTGATACGCACATCAGGCATCACCGTGACGTTCATGGAAATATACACATTATCCATTAGCTCCACGCAGCCCAATTTTTCACCAAAGCCGAAATCTGCCTCCGGCTCTCTGGTCTTGAGAAAACGATTAAGCATATCGTGGGTAACGATCTTCGCCGTTTTATGTACGTGAACATTGTCTCCCAAACGGATCAGCTTCGGATAGAGAGGCAGCAACCAAGGACCCCATTTACAGTGGTCACCAATGCTCCCCAAAATATTGTGCTTCTTCAAGTAGGCGGCACGTTTAGATGGTTTTCTCAACAAAAGTAACCGCACACTATGATACATTCTGTCAAATGTCATCGCTATTCTCCTTTCACAAATGCAATCCTCAATGCTTCAATCGCTCTACCATTGCGGTCATGGCATCCACAGAGTTAAAATTCTCGGGCACGATCTCATCGACGTCGATCTCGATACCGAAAATCTCTCCAAGCTGCGCGATCAATGACATCAGCTCAAAGGAATCCAAATAACCGCCTTCGATGATATCGGTAATTCCCGACAGATCCTTGGTAGGCTTGATCTCTTTTAAAAGATTACATACTTGCTCTTGCGTTGACATGGGTTACTCCTCCACATTTTTATTGGTTTTCTTTTTTAATTTTTTTCTCACAAAGCGCATGATCGGGCGGCGGTATTTATACATGACCGCACACACCAGAATCATGATCACACCGATAGCACAATAGCGAATCAATGTGTTCCGATACAGGAAATAACAGCCTGCCATCACCAACAGTTCTGCACCGACCACGGCAAGCATCCCTTTGACATTTACGTATCTGCCGCAACCGTACCTTCTGATCAGGAAATAATTGATCACCAGCAAAATACCGAACGCAGCGGCGTTAACAAAGGGGAGGACCTGAATACCCGCATAGGGCAACAGGAAATATTTAGCCGCCACTCCCAAAACCGATACGATACCGGTAAAGAGCGCCGTTTTGAATACCTTTTTCCGATAGGTCAGAATGATCGTGAATACCATTGTAATTGATTGAACAAACACAGCGGTAACCATTCCCGGCATCAGCACAACGGAATCCGCATATTTGGCACCGCCCAAGATCCAGATCAACTCGGGTGCCAACAGCATGACACCAATGGACACGACAGCAACCCCCGCTACATACAGCAGTGTTCCCTTTCGCGCCGTCCTCTCATTTTTCTCCTCCAGCTGATCCATCAGCCAGGTGGTCAGGGCACCGGAAACCGCATGCCATAGAATGGTGAGAATGTGATTGGTGCTTGAAGCAATGCTGACAGAAGATACTGCCTCCGTTCCCAGAACCAGCTTGGTGACGATGGTATTGGAAGAAGTCAGCAAATGCGCCGTTAAATAATGCGCCATCAGCGGGATGGAAAGAACAAACGCGTAACGGCAATGCTTCAGGCTGAATCGGCGACCTCGCCAAAGCAGAACGGCGGCACACCCCACACCGATCAGTGCCGAGGGAACATAGAAACCGTATATTCGGGCAGAAAGGCGTTGCGGTTCCTGTGCCAGCAGTACCAGAACGACGGCGATCAGCGTAGGGATCAAAAGGTTGACCACAGAGATCACCGCTACCGATTTATACCGATACAGCGTTCTCTCGCGTGCCATATAGATCTGTTTACATGCCTGAAACATCAAAGTAAAAAACAGCACATGAACAAATTCCTCAGGAATGGCAACGACTTGACGGATCCAGTCTCCAAAAACCAAAAACAGAACGTAAAATATCAGCGTTACGCCACAGCTGGCAATGGTTACCGAGGAAACATAACGATCAAAATCATCTTTATAATCATAATATGCGCGCGCTACCGTGCTGTACATTTCTGCGCTGGTAATGATCAGCAACAGTGATTGCCAACTGGCAAAATTAGAAAATTCGCCGTATGCTTCCTTGCTTAATAAGCGAGAAAAGATAGGGGTCGTGATGAAAGACAAGCCCTTTATCAAAAAGGTACTGATCACGTACCAAAAGCCTGCCTTCAAAACCAGCGAACTACTGCCCCGTTTTTCTTTTTCCTGCAATTTTCACACCTCATACATCGTGATATCCTGATTTTTTTCGTGGATCAAAGTTCCACTGAACCAAGCGTCTCTTCTGTTTCAGACGCCTCTTTCTCTTTAAGCTGATCTTTCCTCTTGGATCTTCTACACTTTGAGAAAATTCCACATTCTCTTCGCTGAGTCAGGTATCCGCACATCAGGATCAGCGTGAAATACAGCATTCCCACCGTGGAATGTGTATGTGCGCTGAAGAAGCTGGTCACAACAATGATCATACCGACAAGCGCATAGGGGAGCTTCAGATCATAAATACTTCTCGCATAGAGACTCAGTGACATGATCATACCGATCACGCCGTAGCGGTAGATCGCAGCGATCAGACCGGGCATATTATAGGATATGCCGTGCGTGGTATCCTCAACACCAATGATCCACTGTAGCGGCGTCAGATCCTCCAATCCGCGCAATGCTCTTGAAATACGCGCGGTGATTGCCGTAGCACCCGTTCCTGTGGTAAACAGTCGTAAAACCGTTCTTCTGACCGGACGAACATACTTTACTGCCAGCAAAAAGGCGATCACGAGAAGGATCAGCATAATAATATTACGCAATCTGATCACGTTCTTCACAGAGTAGGAATGATCCTTTTCGTTGTAGAGAACAAGGAACAGTCCCCATGCACCAAGAACAACGGCAATTCCCATACCGGAGGTACAAAGGATCAAGCCGACAGAAATGATGGCGGATGCCAACAATGCCTTCTTCCCCTTTCCGCTGAACAAAGAGATCAGAAGATGCGGGAACATATAGATATACACGTGAGACGGCTCCAGAAAAAAAGCGGACGGTCTGTAGAAATCGTTTTTCTTTCCCGTAATTCCGGCAAGCCCCGTCTTAGCTCCCAAGACCCACTGGTCGGCGCTCGGTAACAGCAACGACACAGGGACCAGTTGAATATGATGATCAAAACAATAAAAACCGATATACTGTACTATCAGAAGTATGGACGCAACAAGGGAAACGATTACGGCTACCCTGCAGAAAAATTTCACATCAATGGCACCCAGTGCAACGGCGATAAAATAAACAATCAAAACACCCGATTGCCCAAACTCCGTAATGGAAGTTCCATGATCGATGACACGGTAGATCATATAGAGCACTAACACTGACACAAGATAAAGAGAGGACAGTCGGAAGCTCTGCAGTTTCGGAGTCATGCGGATCAAAAAATAAGGAACCAGCAATACCATAACGGATAGTGCTGCATTATAAACAGGACCGCGATAATGCTGCAACAAGGGGCACATTGCCAGCAAAAATGCCGCAACACGATCAGGAATCGTAAACCGATGATCAATCGTATAAAGCAGATCATTTAGCTTAGCGTTACCGTTTTTCATCGTATCATCTCCTTTTTTACAATTCATAAACATTGCCGGTAGAACACACGGCACTTATAATACATCGAAACGACTTGATCAAACCAGACCCGTCAGAAGCTCGTAATACATGAGATTCTTGTCATTCATACCCGGAACTTCACCGATTCGACGATGCGGCAATGTCCTATGATTCTCACGCAGAATGATCTCCTTATACGTTTTCCGTCTGCTCTTTCTCCACCTCGGCAGTCTCCTCTTGCGGCACATAGTGCTTGGAGAAGCGGCTGACGCCGCGGTATTCGGGCTTGACGTCGGTTCCCTCTTTTTTAAAGACGAGAAGAACGGTCTTGAAGAGGATCACGATATCCATCCAGAAGGTAAATGTCTTGGCATATTCCACGTCGAACACGATGCGGTCCTCCCATAGGATGTTATTTCTGCCCTTGACCTGCGCAAGTCCCGTCATACCGGGGCGCATATCGAAGCGGCGGAACTCCTCGCCGATGCAACGGGGTGCCTGATAGTCCAACATAGGGCGGGGACCGACGATGCTCATGGTCCCGTTGAAAATATTGAACAGCTGCGGTAATTCATCCAGACTGGTCTTGCGCAGGATCCTGCCGATCTTCGTGATGCGGTCCTCGGACATGATCTCATTGCCGTCCGCGTCGTATTGCTCGAGGATCATGGTGCGGAATTTATACATGGTAAAGGGCTTTTGATCCTTACCGATGCGTACCTGCTTGAACAGCGCGGGACCCTTGGAGGTCAGACGGATGACGATGGGGACAACGATCATCACGGGGATAACCGTGAAGAAAATGATCAGAACGGAGCTGACAAGGATATCGAAGGCTCTCTTCAGAAACAGGTTAAACTTGCGCATGTTATGTACTCCCTCACTTGAAACAAAGGATATGGATTATCGGAAACAGGATCGGACGATCTCGATGACGGCATCCTGCTCCTCAGCCGTCATTTTATTGTCGGACGGCAGGCAGAGACCGCGAGCGAAGATATCGGCGCCCACGTCGGCGCAGCCGCCGGCGATATAGGCGTTGGTACGGCAACGACCGCTGCCCTCGCGGGTAATAAACTCGTGCATGCGGTACATCGGCTGCATGTGCATCGGCTTCCAGATCGGTCTTCCCTCTGCATTATATGCCGCGAGGGTCTCAAGGATCTCAGTGGGACAGGTCTTGCCCGGCTCCTTGACGTAGAGCGCGGTCGAATCGTCTCTGACCTGTTTGCACATATATTCCTTATCGATGATCATGGCGGAGAGCCAATAGTTGGGCTCGGTACCCTCCGTGATGGGGTTCATCTGCACGGGAAGGTCCTTGAAGCCTTCTTTGTATCTCTCGTAGACCGCCTTCTTCTGCGCGATATGCTCCTCCAGATAGGGGTACTGACCGCGGATGACGCCTGCGACCACGTTGCTCATGCGATAGTTATAGCCAACCTCCTCGTGCTGATACCACGGGGCGTTTTCTCTTGCCTGCGTTGCCCATTTGCGGGCTTTGTTTGCCATCTCAAGATCGTTGGTCAGAAGACAGCCGCCGGCGGAGCCGGTGATGATCTTATTGCCGTTATAGCTGACGGCGGAATAGTCGCCGAAGGAGCCGCACTGTCTGCCGCCGATGGTGGCACCCATCGCCTCGGCGGCATCCTCCACGAGGAGCGCGCCGTGATGCTCGCAGATCTCCTTGATGAGATCCATGCGTCCGGGGAAGCCGTACAGCTCGGCGGAGACCACCAGCTTGACCTCGGGATACATTTCAAAGGCTTTTTCCAGCGCGACGGGATCCATGTTCCAGGACTCTGCCTCGGTATCGATGAACACGGGGATGCCGCCCTCGTAGACGACGGGGTTAAGGGTGGCATCGAAGGTCATATCCGAGCAGAAGACCCGCTTCCCTTCCAGCGCGCCGTGGCTGATAGCAGGCTTGCCGTACAGCGTCTCACCCGCGTGCTTGACTGCCAGATGGAGGGCGGCGGTGCAACAGGACAGACCCACCGCATATTTCATCTCCGCCTTCTCGGCGGCGATGCGCTCGACCTCGTTGATGTTGGCGCCCACCGTGCTCATCCAATTGGTCTCATAAGCCTCGGTGACGTATTTCAGCTCCTCCCCATGCATGGTCGGGGTGGCGAGCCAGACTTTTTTTTCGAATTTTTTCATAATATCTTCCTTACATACCGTTTTTTACGGATACGCGTCAATGATCTTGTTTCATTTTTAGCAAATATGCACAACAAAACCGAGTTTCAGACGGTTTTCATCGTTGTTTTCCACGAAGGCATATTTACACATATATGAGTATATCATATAATAAGGAAAAAGTCAACGAAAAATATATTTTTTTGCCGCGAAACAGGTAAAAAACACGCGAAAAAAAGTGGAAAACGGTGTTCTCCGAGCGTATGTGGATCTGTATTTGCAGACGGAATTTTGAGGAGACATTCGAATGGGGGTTTGTTGGGGTGGAGGTATCGTGGCGCGGACGAAGGCAGGGCTCTGCCCTGCACCCGCCAAAGGGAACTTTTCGAGAAAAGTTCCCTCTGGACACCTTCAAAAGCTTTCACACTATGGGTATGG
>JAFTMG010000066.1 GCA_017452525.1 Clostridia bacterium | reverse complement strand
TTCATCTTATCGATGAGCTCCTCGAAGTACTTCTTGCCGACTTCCATAACGACGTCGGAGTACATCTGGATAAATCTTCTGTAGCAGTCATATGCCCAGCGAGCGTTGCCGGACTTCTCAGCCATAACCTCAACGACCTGCTCGTTCAGACCCAGGTTCAGGATGGTATCCATCATACCGGGCATGGAAGCACGTGCGCCGGAACGAACGGAAACCAGAAGGGGGTTCTCCAGGTCGCCGAACTTCTTGCCGGTTACTTCTTCCATCTTTACGATGTACTCGTTGATCTCAGCCTGGATCTCAGGATTGATCTGACGGCCATCCTCATAGTACTGAGTGCAAGCCTCGGTGCTGATGGTAAAGCCCTGAGGAACAGGGAGACCGATGTTGGTCATCTCAGCCAGGTTTGCGCCCTTACCGCCGAGCAGCTCACGCATGTTTGCGTTGCCTTCGGTAAACAGGTAGCAATACTTCTTGTTTGCCATTTTCAAAATCCTCCATATTTAAATATAAATTTTGAGACGTAATCTGACACATAAAGGGGCGGGAGGCGCCTGCTTCGCCGCGACGCTATGTGTTTTTCGCCCGAAAACCGTGACCGGTCAACTGGCGTACACAATATTATACCACAACTGAAACCAAACTTCTACAATTTGTGAAAAATTTCTCACGCCGAAATGTTAATTTTTTGTGAACAAACAAACTTGAGCAAAAAATCCTTTGACAGACAGCGAAAAATGATATATAATAGAGGCAATTCAATGAAAAAGAGAACGGCGGGAGACACGGGTGTGTATTTCGCCGGGTTTTGTGCGTGATGCGCTAAGGAAGGAATGGACATGGCTGATATTTTTGATCTGTTTCGCAAGATCTCCACGGAAAGCACCGGAGCGACGGGGCCTGTGACCCATCTGATCGTGGGTTTGGGCAACCCCGGAGACAAATATTTTCATACCCGACACAATGCCGGCTTTCTGACGCTGGATTACGTGGAGCAGAAGATGGGGATTCGCGCCAATACCTCCAAATTCCACGCGCTGGTGGGGGACGGCATGCTGTGCGGCAAGCACGTGATGTTGGTGAGACCGCAGACGTACATGAATTCCTCCGGCGAGGCAGTGCGTGAGGCGGCGAATTTCTACCATATCCCCCCCGAGCACGTTCTGGTGGTGTCGGATGACATCAGCCTGGAGGTGGGAAGGCTGCGGGTGAGAGAGAAGGGCAGCGACGGCGGTCAGCGCGGTCTGCGCAGCATCATCGAGCAGTTGGGCAGCGACGCCTTCCCCCGCGTGAAGATGGGTGTGGGCAAAAAGCCGCACCCCGATATGGATCTGGCGGATTGGGTCCTTTCCGAATTCCGCAAGGAGGAGGAGAAGCCGTTTTTCGCCGCCATCGAGCGGGCGTATATGGGACTTTGCAAGCTTTTGGAGGGAGACGTGGACGGCGCCAAGCAGGTCTGCAACGGTTTTTCTCCCGAGCAGTGATAAGAGAGGTGTGATCGCGTGAATCTGTTAACCGATGCCATTCGCGCCGACGCGGAATACGGGGATCTGCTCCGTGTCGCGCGGGAGGAGTTCCGCAAGAAGAATCCGCTTCCTATTCAGGTCAACGGACTTTGCGAGGGGGCGGACGAGGCGTTCTGCGTCTCTCTGCTTCACGACCTGCGGCAGCAGGGACCGGCGCTGATCCTTTGCCACGAGGAGAAGGAATGTGTGCGCCTGCGCGGCGTGCTTGAACAATGCGGGTTGCGCGCCGCCTTCTTTATGGGCAGAGATCTTACGTTTTATTCTATTACAGCCTCCCATGAGTACGAGCATGAGAGGCTGAAGGTGCTGTTCGGGCTTTTGCGCGGCGCCTACGACGCGGTGCTGACCACCCCCGACGCGGCGCTGAGCTACACCATGCCCACCGCGACGCTGACCGAGCGCACCCTGCGGCTGGATCTGTCCACCGTTGCCGAGCCCGCGTCGCTGGCGCAGCAGTTGACCGCGGCAGGCTATTCCCGCGTGGACATGGTAGACAGCGCGGGACAGTTTGCCCTGCGCGGCGGCATTGTTGATATCTTCCCGCCCTACGCCGTGTACGAGGACGGAGAGGGAGAGGACAACGGCTCCCATCCGGTCCGCCTGGAGTTTTTCGGCGATGAGATCGACCGTATGGGTATCTTCGAGACGGACACCCAGCGCATCTCCCGCAACATCACCGCGGTGGAATTTCCGCCCGCACGTGAGGTGCTGGTGGGGGAAGAGGCGCGGGAGAAGCTGCGCGCCGCCATCGGCTCGCTCTTCAAAAAGACCAAGGATGCCCGCGCCGCCGAGGAGCTGGCACGGGAGCGCGCCGAGCTGGACGGCGGTGGCGAGATCCATTTTGCCGATAAGTATCTGACGCTGATCTATCCCGAGCGGGAATGTCTTCTCGATTATCTGAGCGGCGGGATGCACCCGGTGCTGATCCGCTCGACCCATGCCGTCTCCGATCGCCTCAAGGCGGGAGAATGGCACAGAAATCAGGTGGTGGAGGAGCTTCTGGAGAGCGGCACGGTCGCCTCCAAATACACCGATTATGACAAGCCCGCGGCACATCTGGATCTGTTTCTGGATCGGAACGTGACCCTGCATCTCGATTCACTTTCCCGCGGGCTGTCGGGGCGCAAGCTGGCAGGACTTTTCGGCTTTTCCACCAAGCACATGGTCTCCTATGCCGAGAATTTCCCCCTGCTTTGTGAGGATCTGCGGGGGTATGCCTCCTCCCGCTACCGTGTGGCGGTCACGGCGGAGAATGAGACGGCGGCGCAGAATCTTTGCGAGATGCTTTGCGAGGCGGACTTTCGCGCGGCGATGGACCGTGAGCCGGACTTTCTCTCAAGGGAGTGGCAGAGGGGTGAGATCCGCGTCTGCATCGGCGGCACAACGGCGGGCTATGAGCTGACGGCGCCTCGCATCGCCATTCTCTCCACCTGTGCCGAGCTGCGTGGGCGGGGAACTGCCGCGGGAGCGAGATTGCGGCGGCAGAGTCGTAAGAAGAGCGGCTCCCAAGCCATTCTTTCCTATGCCGAGCTTGAGGTGGGCGACTACGTGGTACACGAAAACTACGGCATCGGTAAATATATGGGCATTGAAAATATGGTCGTGGGCGGCGTGGCGCGCGACTATATCACCATCCAATACGCGGGCAGTGATAAGCTCTTTTTGCCCGTGGAGAAGATGGACATGGTCTCCAAGTATATCGGCGCTCACTCCGATGACGGGCTGGTCAAGCTCTCCCGCTTCGGCGGTGCCGAGTGGGGCAAGGCAAAGGCACGTGCCAAGTCGGCGGTCAAGGAGATGGCGAAGGAGCTGATCAAGCTCTACGCCGAGCGCATGCGCCGCCCCGGCTACGCCTTCCCGCCGGACGACGATTTTCAGCGGGATTTTGAGGCATCCTTCAGCTATGAGGAAACGCAGGGACAGCTGAACGCTGTGGAGGACATCAAAAAGGACATGATGCGCACCGTTCCCATGGATCGCCTGCTTTGCGGCGACGTGGGATTTGGTAAGACCGAGGTCGCCATCCGCGCCGCCTATAAGGCGGTGCTGGGGGGCAAGCAGGTGGCGATCCTGGTCCCCACCACCATTCTGGCGCTTCAGCATTATCAGACCTGCATCTCCCGCCTGCGCGGCTTTGCCGTGGACGTGGATATGATCTCCCGCTTCCGCACCAAGAAGCAGCAGGATCAGACCCTGCGCCGTCTGGCGAGGGGAGATCTGGACATCATCATCGGGACCCACCGCCTGCTTTCCAATGACATTCAGTTCCACGACCTGGGACTTCTTGTGGTGGATGAGGAGCAGCGCTTTGGCGTGGCGGCAAAGGAGAAGCTGAAGCAGCGCTCCCAGAATATCGACGTGCTGACCCTGAGCGCCACCCCTATCCCCCGCACGCTGAATATGGCAATGGGCGGTATCCGCGATATTTCCGTTCTGGATGAGGCGCCCGGTGACCGCTTGCCGGTGCAGACCTACGTGCTGGAGCAGGATGACATGATCGTGGAGGAGGCGATCCGCAGGGAATTGCGCCGCGGCGGACAGGTCTTCTATCTGCACAATAATATCGAAAACATAGACCTTCTGGCGGGCAAGCTTTCCCAAGCCATCCCCGAGGCGCATATCGTCATTGCCCACGGCAAGATGGAAAAGGAGCAGCTGGAGGATATCTGGAGCGCCATGCTCTCGGGTGAGATCGACGTGCTGGTCTGTACCACCATCATCGAGACGGGTATCGACGTGCCCAACGCCAACACACTGATCGTGGACAATGCCCACCGGCTGGGGCTTTCCCAGCTTCATCAGCTGCGCGGGCGCGTGGGGCGCTCCTCCCGCCGTGCCTACGCCTATTTCACCTATCCCAAGGATATGGCGATCTCCGAGATCGCCACTAAGCGCCTGGAGGCGATCCGGGAATACGCCGAGTTCGGCGCGGGCTTCAAGATCGCCATGCGAGATCTGGAGATCCGCGGCGCGGGCAACCTGCTTGGCACCCAGCAGCACGGACATCTGGACGCGGTGGGCTACGATATGTATATCAAACTGCTCAACGAGGCGGTGCTGGAGGAGCGGGGAGAGAAGCCTGCCGAGAAGCCGGAATGTCTGGTCACGGTGGATCTGAACGCCTATCTGCCCGAAAAATACGTGCCGTATCCTGCCCAGCGCATGGCGCTTTATAAGCGCATCGCTCTCATCGGGACGGCGGCGGATCGGGATGACCTTGCCGATGAGCTGATGGACCGCTACGGAGACCTGCCGCGCCCTGCCGACAATCTGTTGGATATCGCCCTGCTTCACGCGGGCGGTGTGCGATGCGGACTCAAGGCGATCCGCCAGAACGGTCTGAGCGTGGAGCTGGTACCGCTGCACATTGACATCGAGGTGTGGTCCGAGCTTGCCGAGGAATACCCGGGGCGGCTGCGCATGGTGATGGAAAGTGAGCCCTATCTTCAGTTCCGCGTTGCCAAAAAGGAGCAGATGATGGCGCAGGTGAACGGACTGCTTGAAAAATATCATAAAATCGTCACAAAAAACGGGTAGACAAACGCCCGAAGATGTGTTACAATCTCTTTTGTACGTTTCAGATCATAAGAAAGGCTAAAACAAGATGAAAAAGACATATATCCGCCTCCTGGCACTCTGTCTCTGCCTCTTCACCCTTGCCGCGTCCCTTTTATCCTGCGGCACCTCAGGGAAAACGCTGGCATCCATCGGCAAGCAGAAGATCTCGGTCAACATGTATCAGCTGATGCTCAGCCGTTACCGCGGCACGGTGGAATACAGCTATCCCGAAGCGGCGCAGAACGATTTCTGGGATATCGTCATCGACAGCAGCGGCACCACCTATAACGATTATTTTACCGCCACCATTCTGGACAACGTGAAGACGTATGCCTGCGCCATGTACGTTTTTGAGGAGATCGAAAAGCTGAAGCTGCCCGACGGGACGCTGGACGTGATCGACGAGGAGATGCGCAAGATGGTGGATGAGCTGGCAGACGGCTCCAAGACCATGTTCAACACGCAGCTCTCCCAATACGGCGTCAATTATCAGATGCTCCGCGATGCCTATATCATGGAGGCAAAGGTGGCGTATCTGCAGGAGCAGCTTTACGGCACCGACGGCGCGTTGCTTTCAGACGTGGTCAAGGAAGAGTACTATCAGAAGAATTACACCCGCTTCAAGCACGTCTTCCTTTTCACCTACAGTGCCGTTTACGAGCAGGATGCCAACGGTGACGATATTTACTACGCGGGCAACGACGATTCCGTCGCCTACGATAAGGTCAACGGCACGCCCAAGGCAGGCGCGGACGGGAAGAATATTACCGATGAAAACGGCGATACCGTCTACTACACCGCCGACGGTCGGATCGCCTATGACAAGAAAAACGGTCTGCGCGCCTACGTTTACGACGAAAACGGCTACGTGAAGACCCGCACCTACACCGCCGACGAGATCGCCGAGGTGGAGGCGAAGGCAAACGAGATCCTGGCAATGGCAAAGTCGGGCGAGGATTTCGACGAGCTGGTGGAGATCTACGGCGAGGACCCCGGTTTTGAGGAATATACGAGCGGTTATTATCTGACCGATGCCTCCGAATATGAGATCAAGGAGGTCAAGGACGCGCTTCCCACCATGCAGGAGGGGGAGATCCGCCTGATCCGCTCGGATTACGGCTTCCACGTGCTGAAAAAATACGAGCTGAACGAGGGCGGCTACAAGGAAGCGACCAACGCCGATTTCTTTACCGACTTCAATGAAAAGCTCATGACCGAGATGTTCTTAAATCTGGTCAATCAGCACGCCGACAAGGTCGAGCTCGATGAGGAGCTTGCTTCCTCCATCGAGATCAAGGATGTTGCGGCGAACTACTATTATTGATATTGGAAAAACAAGATCCCGCCGAGGCGGGATCTTGTTTTTTCAGTTCGTATATTCCACGGTCAGATGATAGCGCTCACCGTAGCTTTCCACGTATTTTGCCGCCGCACTCTCGCGGGAGCAGACAATCTTGATGGGATGGTCGGCGGTAGCAATGATGGCGGTGGGAGTAAGATAAACCAAAGAGTCGGGCAAGATCAGCGTACTGACGTGCTTCGGGTGATAGAATGCGCCGCTGAGCATAGCTTGTGTGCCGTCGGGAACGGTATAGCTGCCGTCTGCGGTGGGATGACTTTGCGGGAAGCAGACGAGAACGGCGGTGGGGTGCTCGGTGAAGACGGAAGCGTAGAACAGATGAAATTCATAATCGCGCCACCCTGCTTTGGTGAAGAGGACGCCATCGACATCATAATAAGAAGGGTTGCCCTCGGCGATCTCAATATGGGTCAGCGTATCGCGGGTGATGAAATTGCCGTAGCAGAGGGAAAGCTTTTGGGCATTATAAAATGACTTGTCGTTTGTGAATTTTCCTTTACCGATCGGCGTGGTGCTTCCCAGTCCCGTGAGCGAGGGGTCGTAAGGGATGCAGGCGTCCTGCCATATATCCTCCGATTCGGGGATGAAATTGCTGTTCCGCATCAGATAGAGCGTATCCATGCCGGCAGGGAACCGCAGGATCTCCAGCTTCGGGGCGTGGACGTACAGGTCGCACCAGTTGACATCCTCGATCCCCTCCTCAAAGACCATTACACGGCAATTCGGGAGCTGAGAGACCTCCGAGCGCTGGATGCCGCCGAACAGATTCCCCTCGCGGAAATGCACGGTATCATGGAAGGTTCTCACGGTCACTTTCTCGGCATCGCTGTGAATGGCAATGGGTACGTATTCGTAAATGGCGTATTTACTGCCGTCCTCGTCGTATTCATAGCGTATATCGCGCGGGACGTCGGTTCCTTTCGCTGTGGTGGCTTTCGTGGTCGTGGTTTCTTTCGCGGTCGAGGTTTCTTTCGTGGTCGAGGTGGCTTTCGTGGTTATCGTGGCGGGGGTCGTTGTGTCCGTGGGGACGGTGGAAACAGCCGTTGTCGCAACGGTCAGGGCGGTGGTTTGTTCTGTGGTTGCTCCTTCCGTCTCTGTCGCGCAAGCGCAGAGCAGGGCGGTGAGAAGGGCTACCGTCAATATTTTGAAGACTTTCATGATGATTTCTCCCGGAAAAAATGCTTCGGTTACGGCGGATAGGGGGGCGGTTTCAAGCCTGTTTTTTTTCAGTATATCAGTGAAACATGACGGTGGTGTGGACAGAATGTGAAATTTTCTGACACGAAAAACATGTTTTTCAAGCGTGGGACTTGACAATGCGTGCCGTGTGTGCTATAATACCCCCGTCCGATAAGGACGACAACCGCATAAAAACAGGGGTGCTGACAGCAGTCGGCTGAGATGGGAGTGACGCTCTCCCGGACTCTAAACCTGATACGGATAATGCCGGCGTAGGGAGATTTTTTTGAGGGCTGCAGCTTCAGATTCATCAAACCGCACGGAGTTTTCGTGCGGTTGATTTTTATCTGAGGAGGTTTCTGTATGAGAAACACAAGCAAGACCCGTCTCCTTGCCATGGTCGAGGGTGCGCTGATGGTGGCGCTGACCGTGGTGCTGGACCTGCTGCCCCTGCCGTCGTGGCCGCAGGGCGGCTCGATCACCGTTGCCATGATCCCCGTCATCTACTATTCCTACCGCCGCGGTGCGAAATGGGGACTGATGGCAGGTCTCGTTCACGCCGCCGTGCAGATGCTGCTCGGCTGGTATGCGCCCCCCGCGGGGACGATCGGCGCGACCGTCCTTTGCGTACTGCTCGACTATGTGCTGGCATTTGCGCTGCTGGGCGGCGCGGACATCATCGCGCGCCTGTTCGGCAAAAAGCTGCGTCTCGTCGGCTATGCTGTCGGCGCACTTTGCGTCACGCTGATCCGCTTTGTGTGCAGCTTTCTGTCCGGTGTCCTGCTCTGGGGCTCCTATGCGCCCGAGGACATGAACGTCTGGGTCTACTCGCTGACCTATAACGGCAGCTACATGATCCCCAACGCCATTCTGACGACAGTACTCATCGTCCTGCTGTGTATCGCCGTCGACCCCACCACCCTGCGCCCCATGAAGCGCAAGGAAGCATAAAAATTTTCGGGCGGACCTTGACGAAGGTCCGCCCGATATGTTATACTAAGCGCAAGGTTGATGTGACGCGACGCGCGTCATCGGAATTATCCAAAAGGGCGGGGAAGCCCCGCCAAGTTGAGATCGGAGGACATGATAATGAAACTGACATTTTTGGGAAGCAGCCACGGCGTCCCCGCGGCGGATCGCTATTGCTCTTCGCTGATGGTAGAGATCGGCGAGTCCACCTATCTGATCGATGCCGGTGCACCGATCATCGATTGCATTCTGCGCCACGGCAAAACGCCGATGGACATCAAGACGATCTTCACCACCCACAGCCACGGCGACCATATCAACGGTCTGCACCATTATATCGACCTTGTCGATTGGTACTATAAGGAAGCCGAGATCGATGTCTTCATGACCAATGAGGATGTTTCCAATGCCATGATCCATATGCTCGAGGTACTTCGCGGCGCGCCCTATCATGCCGACCGCATCCGTATGCATATCGCCGCCCCCGGTGAGGTCTGGAACGACGGCACCCTGCGTGTCACCTACATTCCCACCCGCCATATGGAGCCCCGCGCGTCTTACGCCATCCTGCTTGAGGCCGAGGGCAAGCGCGTCCTCGTCACGGGCGATATGTCCTGGAAGATGATGAAGCACGATTTCCCGACCATTGTGGCTGAGGAGGAGCTGGATCTGGTCATTTGCGAAATGGCCCATTTCGGCGTTCCCGAGCTGACACCTTATTTTGAGACCTGCAAGGCAAAGGAAATGTGGATCACCCACGTCTGGCCCCCCGAAAAATTCGAAGATATCAAGGCCCTCAACGGAAAATATTCCTATCCCGTCTACACCGCGCATGATAACGATGTGATCGAACTGTAAAATGGTTTAGCCCCGTTGTCCAAAGGACAGCGGGGCATTATTCTTCATGAAGAATAAACGAAGACCCAGCCAAGGATTGAGGGGAGAGCCCGAGCGGAGGTCTGAAACGATGTTTATTATAGTCAGATATGCCCTGTTTCAGCCCGCTTCGGCTTTGCCGAAGTCCGGGGTGCGCTCTGACGGGTTTGGCGTTTGAGATGGTCCCCTCCCTCTCGGGAACAAACAGTTAAAATAAACTTCATCCCAACAATAATCGTGAATTCCCAAAGTAAATTCCACAGTAGGAAAGCAGTGGAATTTAGTATGAGAAATAAGCGGAATTTAATGTGGGAAAAGTAGGACTCAATAGAAAAAGAAGTTAAAAACACCACTAAGAATAAAAAAAGAGTATGCCT
>JAFTMG010000008.1 GCA_017452525.1 Clostridia bacterium | reverse complement strand
TTTCATTACTTGATCCTCCTTTGATGTTTTTATTGTTTTGGTTGGCAGACCAACTTTATTATACATCAAAGGAGGTATTTTTTCTACGCATAGCTAAAGCTTTTTGGTGCCACCAGCACTGCTGGTGGTTGATGGGACAACGCAAGCAGCGTGCATGCCCCTCGGCATGCGCGCTGCTTTTACTCACAAAAAATTAGCCTCACTTATATTTTTCTTTTAAAATACTCTCTGTTCAAATGCCGCCGACGGTGTTATAATAGAAGCACAAAAGCGCTTTTGATTTTTTCGGAAAGGATGAACCCCTATGTCAATCGGTTCCAATATCAAATCCCTGCGTCGCGCGGCAGATCTGACGCAAGAGCGGCTTGCCGAGCTGCTTCATATCTCCGCCTCTGCCGTTTCTCAATGGGAAACGGATCGCGTCCTGCCCGACGTCACTCAGATCCCTCTCCTTGCCAATATCTTCGGTGTGAGCGCCGACGTCATTCTCGGCATCGATCCCGAGCGTGACAGAGAGAAGATTGAAGAGATCCTTGCCCGATCAAGAGAGGCACGTGACCGCGTGGAGCTTTCAAAGCGCACCTCGATCCTGCGCGAGGGTCTGCGTGAGCATCCCCGTTCCTATCGGCTGATGTACGAGCTGGCAAACGCGATCGTCTGCGAGTATTCGAGAAAGGGCATCAAGGAATACGGCGAGGTCTTTGACCTGTGCAAACGTATTCTTGCCGAATGCACCGACAGCACCGTTCGCCTGCAGGCGTTGGATATACTCGGCGTTGCCTATGATTATGCGGGCATGAAGAAAGAGATGCTGGAGGTCGCCGAGCAAATGCCCCCCATGCGGTATACCAAGGAGACGTTCATGCTCTGGCGGTGGGAGGACAATGAGGAGGGATTGCGAAAGCTTCAGGAATTCTTCGGCAACACGCTCTCCGATCTCGATCAGACGCTATGGCTGATCTCTACCCGTCGAAATGAAGAAGGTCAGTTCGTATACCCGATCGAGGAGCGTACGGGGCTGTGGGAGCTGAGAGTCCGTTTGGTGGAGCTTTTCTTCCCCGACGGGGATTATTACGGAAATGCCCAAAACGCGGAGATTGCCTGCGGCTTTCTCGCCAGCGCCGCACTGACCAAGGGGGACAAAGAGAGTGCCATTCGGTGGCTCCAAAAAGCATGCGACTACGCCATTCACTTTGACACCTATGATTTCGAAGCCTCCCACACCTCCCCCGTTCTGCGCGGCTACTGCGGTGGCGGCTGGCTCATGGAGCGCGAGGGCAACGACAGCGCGCAGATGCTGCATTATCTGCTCCACGACAAGGAAACAGCCCCCATCCGCGACGATCCGCGCATACAGGAGCTGATTGGGCGCGTGCGGCAAACGGCATACGTCCCCCGCGCGGAGGAGTAATTTTTCCATACGATTTTGCCAAACGCTCTCGACAAGCAACACTTTTTGTGATATACTAAACACGATCGTATCATACTTGCCAAACATCGGCAAATACTTGTTTAAAGAGAGGATCATATCATATGGACAGCAAAGGCATTATTCTTGCCGCGCACCGCGGCGACAAAAAACGCTACCCCGAAAACACCATGCCCGCCTTCATCGCCGCTGAAAAGTTCGGTTGCGACATGATCGAGATGGATCTGCACATGACCGCCGACGGCGAGCTGGTCATCATGCACGACCGCAGCGCCAAGCGCACGGCAGGCGTTGACCGCAATCTCGACGAGATGACGCTGGCGGAGGTCAAGGAGCTGGACGCAGGCGCCCTCTTCTCCGAGGAGTTCCGCGGCACCCCCGTTCCCACCGTTCGCGAGTTCTGCGAGTGGCTCAGCGGCAACAGCATCATGGTCAACTGGGAGCTGAAGGATTACCCCAAGAACGTAGGCGACGAGCATGCCTTTGCCTGCGCAGACAAGCTGGTGGCTCTTATTGAGGAATATGGCCTTGAGTCCCGCTCCATGCTCAACTCCTTCTCCGACCGCGTGATCGAGCATCTCTACAAGCAGCACGGTCACCGCTTCCCGCTCCACGGTCAGGGCATCTACCATTGCCCCAAGACCTGTGACAAGGCGGAGATCGCCGAGGAGGAGATGTTTGACTGGTGCTGCATGTACTCCAACGATCCCAAGGGCGGTTTCAACTGCCTTGCTTACCGCGAGAACTTTGACTACTGCGTCGAAAAGGGCATCAAGCCCTGCGTCTGCATTCCCGACACCGAGGAAAATTACCGCACCGCCATTGAATACGGTTGCCGTATGTTCACCTCCAACGACATCCATGCCGCCATGGACGTGCTGACGAAGCTGGGACAGAGATAACGCAACATATCAAAACGGGCTGAGCCACCTTTTCGGTGTCTCAGCCCGTTTTGATTCAGAACTGTATACGGAAGAAATTGCTGACCTTGGCGCTGATCCGTACGGTGCCGTCGGATATGCTGACCGTGATCTTTCCTTTGCGATAAGATATCCCCGGCGCGTCGATCTGGCGAAAACCGCGTTTCCGCAACGCCGTGTCGATCTCACCGAGCGACGATTGGCAGTTGACGCCGTAGAACTCCACGGCGGGATCGGTGATACGGATCTGCGTCACGCACCGCCGATTGCTGCTGTAATCGGGATAGGCGGTCACGGTATAGATCACGCAATGCTCGGGATCCTTTTTCTCGCCGTTCTCGTCCTTGGTCGGCATATAGCCTTTTCCGTAATATTCCCTGCCGCCCATCAGACCGAATTTTTCCTGATGCGTGGCAAAGTCTATCGGATCCACGGGATGGGCGATCCAGTATTCCAGCTTGGTTTCGCCGGGACTTGGAATATAGTTCACAAATCCGCGAACAGCCAAAAGCAACGCCGCGGCGACCAAAAACATGATCGCAATTTTTTTCATGTCTCATGCCTCCCGAAAGAGTCAATCCTTGATCTTCAGTATTCTCGAGCTGTTCAGCAGCACCGCAAAGGCGCCGCAGTTATGCAGAACGGAGCCTGCGAGGGCGCTGATGACACCAAAGGCGGACAGGGTGATCATAAATACGCTGATCGCCATGGAGAGCGCCAGATTCTGATATACGATGGAACGGGTGCGCCGTGCCAGACGGATCGCAAAGGGGATATTGTGCAGGTTGTTGTTCATCAGGGCAATATCCGCCGACTGGATGGCGAGATCGGAGCCCATGGCACCCATGGCAATACCCACGTCCGCCTCCCGAAGGGCAAGCGCATCATTGATACCGTCACCGACGGCAAGCACGGCGCGGTTTTCCTTAAGCGCGCAAAGGCGGTCCATCTTATCCTGTGGCAGGAGCTGGGCATGGAGCGTATCGATGCCGACCTCCTCGCAGATGACCTTCGCCGCCCGCTCACGGTCACCCGTCAGCATGACTGCCTCCTCCACGCCAAGCGCGCGAAGCATCTCAATGCCGGATGCCGCCTCGGGACGGACGGTATCGTTGAAGCAGAGCGCGCCGAGCAATCGGTTGCCCCTGGCTACCATACTAACCGAGCCGTTTGCCTCCGCGGCAAAGTCCTCGGGAATCTCCACACCGCAGGCGATCATCCAATCGCGGTTGCCGAACCGAAGCAGCTCTGCCCCGTCGGCAGGCTGTCCTTCCATACCCTTACCTGAAAGCTCCTTGACGGCGATATCACGGGAATATTCCATCCCCTCCGCCGCCGCACAGACGGCACGGGACACGGGGTGATTGGAGGCGCACGCCACCGATGCGGCGGTGCGCAGAAGCGTCTCTCTGTCCGCCTCCCCGTAAGGGATGCATTCGGTCAGCGAAAGATCGCCCACCGTCAGGGTACCGGTCTTATCGAAGACCACCGCGTCGATCTCGGTCAACTCCTCGATGAATTTGGAATTCTTGATCAGGATACCGTGCTTGGTCGCCACTGAAAGCGCGGCGATCATGGGCGCCGAGCTGACAAGCATCTGTCCGCAGGGGCAGGATACCACCAGAATGGCGATCGCCTTGCTGATATCTGCCGTGATCAATGCGACTGCCGCCGCCACTGCCAGCGCAAACGGAATATAATACTGCATAAAGCGATCGATCAGTCGGGACTCGGGAACGGAGATGTTCTCGGACTCCTCCAAAAGCTTCAGGATTTTGGAGAAAGAGGTGTCTACGTATTCCTTTTCCACCTCGACCACAAGCTTGCCGTCGATATTGACGGTGCCCGCATAAACGGGATCTCCCGCCTTAACGGGAAAGGGCTGAGGCTCACCGGTCAGAGATTTTTGGTCGATGTTACTCTCACCCGAGATCACCTTGCCGTCGATGGGAATACCCGTGCCGGGTTTGACCAGAATTCTCTGCCCTGCCTTCAGGGTAGTGGCATCTACGGTGATCTCCTGCTCGCCGTCCAGCAGAACGGCGGTGTTCTGACGCATCCGCTTCAGACCCTCGATCACATCCCGTCCGCCCATGATACTGCGCTCCTCCAGCAGGTGTACCGCGTTGAGGATCAGCGGGATGAGAACCGCCAGAATCAGATCCTGCGTAAAGTAGCACGCCAGAATGGCGATCGCCACCAGGATCTCCATGGCATTGGTCAGATTACGGGTAATGATACCTTTGACCGCCGCCACCATGACGGGGACGCCTTCGATCAGAAAGCCAACGGTATACAAAAGGGCAGGTACGACGGGGCGGTTGGGAAACATGCGACCGAACAGAAGACCGACGATCAGACACGCGATGGCGGCGGCACCGCAGATGATCTCGCGCCGCAGCTTTTTCTTCCCCTTTTCGGTCAGATTGTCTCGCGAGAGGGATTCCAGACTGTTTTTCGCCATATTATCTATGTTTTCCATATCTGTCCTCCTCTCACGGAATAAATATCTTGGTATCCCCATCCTGCACGATGTGGATCTTTTCGATCTTGGCAAGGATCTCGGATACCTTAGCGCTGTAAATGCGGGTACGGACCAGATCGGCATTGCTCCGATATTCATCCAGCACACCCCAGAACTCTGCCAGATCGGCATTGGCGGCGGCAACCGAATTGGAATAAAGCGAATTGGCTTCCGCAACCAGCGTGTCTGCCTGCGCTCTCGCCTGCGGAAGCAGGTTTTCGCGGTATTGCTTTGCCTGTTCGATCTGGGTACTTGCCGAAACGGCGGCGGAATTAACCATTTCGTAGGTGTCACGCACCTCCTCCGGCATGGATACGTTGGTCAGCTCCACCGTTCCGATAGTGATCCCCGCCTCAATGGCACTCAGCTTTGCCTGCGCCCGCTCCATGACGGCGCGCGCAAAGTCATCCTTGCCGCTGGTGAGCAGCTCATCCACCGAAAGTCCCGCCGCCTCGTTGACCATGGCGGTGCTGACAAAGGCGTTGATGGTATCGGGAATGTTCTTGATATGCAGGGCGTATGCCACCGGGTCGGACACAACGTATTTCACCGACGCGCTGATAATGGCGATATTCTGGTCCCCCGTGATCACATAGCCGTTACTTCTCAGAGACGTCATGGGGCCGGAGGTATAGTGGGTGGTGACCACCTGCTCCATCACGTTGCCCGTGGGCACGGTGATGACCTCGTCGATGATATAGGGGAAAGCAAACAGAAGTCCCGGCTCATGGACCTGATCCTCATAGGTGTTTCCCACCAGCTTGCCGAAGCGCAGGATCAGCGCCACCTCGCCGCTCTTGACCACACGAACACCCGAAAAGGCGATCATCAGTACAACGGCGGCAACCAACACCAGAAAATAGCGGGTGACGGTCTGCAGGATGTCGGCAAAGACGTGATTCTTCTTTTTCCTCATCAGGAAGCACCCCCGCTCTTCTCTGCCTCCTTCATCAGGGCATAGATGGCGTCGATCAGCGCTTGTCTGTCCTTCTCGGGCAGGCGCTCCAGAATATAGTTCAGATCCTTGACCACCGTTTCGTTGGACTCATCGGTCAGCAGATCACCGTACTGTGTCAGTACGCTGAAGGGGTATTCGTTCGCCTTGACGATCATCATCGTTCCCTCGCCCACCGAGGCGGTGATGGTGTCAAGCTCCTTGAGGAATCGATACAGCTCGATATTGGCTGCCTGCGCCTCGGCATAGATCCGCGCGACCTCGGTCTCGGTCTTTGCCTTGATCTCGGCGGCGGCGGTCTGACCGCCCGCAATGATCTGCGATGCCTCCACGTCGGCATCGGTCACGATCTTGTTCGCCTCCGTCTGGGCGTTGGCAAGGATGGTATCAATATCCTTCTGTCTGTCTGCCTTCATCTGCTCAAATACCGCCTGCAGGTTGGTCTCGGGCAGAGAGAGGCGCAGAATGGAAACGTCGGTCACGGTAATACCGTAGTTTTTGGCGCAATTGTCGCGCAGGCGACGGTGGATCTGATCCTGGATCTCGTCGATGCGAAGCTGCTCTGCCTCCAGCGAGACCAGCGCTGTCAGATCGTAGGCACCCAACACGCTGTTGGTGGCGCTGAAGATCTGGTCCTTGATGTAAGAATCCACCTTGCCCTGCGAGCCCACGCTGTTGTGGTAAAGAACGGGATCTCCGATCTCCCAGATCACGTAGGACTGCAGGATCACATTGCGCTTATCCTTGGTGGTCGTCTCCAAAAAGTCGGACTCCAGATATTGCAGTCGGTCATCGTAGGTCACGACCGTTTCAAAGGGCCACGGCAGGCGGAAATAGAGACCTGCCTCCGTGATCTGCTCACGGACGGCACCAAATCGGAGAATGACCGCGCAATTGCCCTCGCGCACCTCGGTGGTAAAGCCAAAATAGACCAATACCGCAATCAGCAAAAGGGCGACCGCATATTTCATGATCTGCATGGGTAGCGAAGACTTTTGTCTCTTCTCCCGCACGCGATCCTTTTTCTTTTCAATACGTGCTTCTGTACTCATTTCGCTTGGTTATCCTTTCCTCCGGTCCGCTCATTTGCTCAGCACCGGACTGCCTAAAATCAGATTTGCGGTATTGACACCCTCACCCACAATGACCAGGCGGGCGTTGTTGTACGCCTTGCCCATGGCGTTCAGATACTTATAGTAGCGGTAAGCGTCAGCATACGCATTGTCTGCGGATACGCTTGCCATAAATTCCGCCACGTCGGCGCGCGCCTGCGCGATCTGACTGTACTGCGCCGCGGTCGCCGTGCTGACTGCCGTGTCATAGGAGCCCTGCGCCTCGGCAAGGGTCACCGCCGCACGGGCTTCCGCCTCCAGCAGCATCCGATCCGCCTGGATCTCGGCGCTGACCACACCCTGATAGACCGATGCGATCTCCACCGGCGGGTGAATACTCTCCAGCACCACGCTGACGACCTCGATGCCGGTGCGGTAATCCGCCAGCAACGCGTTCAGGTCGCTGTGGAAATCGGCGGCAAAGGCGCTTCTGTCCACCGCCAGCAGGGTCTCCAGATCGGCGTTGATGGTATGATCTATCACCAGCTCATACGCCTTCGCCTCCAGTAGCTTGTCGGGAGCGGCGCTGCTCCGCAAATAATCTCCCAGATCGCCAATGCGGTATTCCAGACGAAGATTGATGGAAATGACCTCGTCTCCACTGCCGAGAAGCAGCTTGTACTCGGAATTGCCGTGATTGCCCGTCCAGGTATTGTCGCTTGCCTCGGTGGATTTATAACCGATGGTGACCTTGCGAACGGTATCGGTATCGTAGACCTCCACGCGGTCCATGGGCCACGGCAGGGTCATATGGATGCCCGGCTCCAGCATATTCTCCCGTAGCTTGCCGAAGCGGTAGACCGCGCCCTGCTGATGAGATTGGATCTGGATCAGCCCCGTGGCGAACCACAGGATCAGACAGCCGAACACGACGGTATACGGCAGAAGCATTTTGATAAAGCGGATACTCCAGAGAGAGCGCATGGTAATGCCGGTGTTCTCCTCCAGATAGGACAACACGCCCAGCTCGTGGGCATTTCCCAGCAGTTGCGGCATGGGAATGGCAAGGTCGGGCGCTTCGGTCAGCTCTCGCCGCAAGGCGCGCACGCCGAAGGAAAGCAGCATGAAGAAGGTCTCGTATACGAAGATCACGTACATGGCGATCACGATCCACTTCTGCAGCTCGTAAAAGCCCAGCAGACGGATGACTACGACCACCAAAGTCAGCAGGATGGCAAATCGCGTCACACCCAGAGCGGAACGCAGATCTCTCAGCACGGCGGCGAAATACTCGCCGTCCGTCTCCGCGTATTTGCACCATTTGTCAAAGACGATATAGACGAGGAAGAGGATCAGCATCACCACGGGGATGACGTAGCTGATGCGGTAGACGGAGGTCAGCCTTCCCCGCATGGACCAGAAAAGCAGATGTGTCACGCCAAGGGAGGCAAGCATGGGCAACGTGATCAGCCAGAAACGGCGGCGGTAGAGGAAGCCCTCAAAGCGGCGCATCAGGCGGGATATACTCTTGCACAGTCTCCTCAGAAGGCGCGCGCTCTTTTCCTTGCCCTTCGGCGGCTCTTCCGCGCCGTTCTCTTCTCCCTGCCCGCTCTCCGCGCCGTCGATCTCCTCCGGCTCGCGGTTGCGCAGCAGACCGATGGGGATCAGAACGGTATAGACCGCGGTGGGAAGGAGAATGATCAGCGCCATCAGGTAAAAGGCGAGATAGCGCGTCAGAAAATAAAAAACGAAAAAGGCGATCGCGGATGCCAGCAGCAGCAACGCGGATAACAGCAACGGCATCAGCCCTTTTTTACGAACGGCTTGTTTCATCGGTTTCCTCCATTGCTTTCATAAATCGTATGTGCCTCCTTCAGGCTGACGTTACTACCGTCCAGCCCAAGCGCCTCCCACTGCGTCTCGCTGCCGCCGTAAAAGACAAGGGAGAGTGAATAACAGTCGGCAAAGGCGTAGCCTGCTACTCTCTCCAGCGTGGCGGGGAGTGTCAGATACAGAAGTCGTGAGCAATATTTGAAGGCATACTGCCCGATCTCGCGCACCGAGGCGCCCATACGGACGTCCATCAGATAATTGCATTCGTTGAAGGCGTAATCCCCGATCGTCTCCACGCGGTCGGGAATGGTGATGCTCGGCAGATAAGTACAACCGTCGAAGGCGTAGGCGCCGATGCTGCGCACGTTGGGTCCCAGCACCACGCGGCGCAGCGTGGGGATAAAGGAGAAGGCATAATCGCCCACCGTCAGCACGTTCTCGCCCATCTCCACGCTGACCAACGAGGGATGCATGGCAAACGCCGCCGAGATATGCTTGACCTCCTCGGGAATGACCACGTCGTTACTGCTTCCCTGATATGCCAGCAGGATACCGTCACTGACGATGACGAAATCCTCCGTTTTGCCCACCAGCCACGGGGTCTCGCTGAAGGCAAACTCACCGATCCGCCAAAGATTCTTGCCGAAGGTGACCTGTGTCAGCGCCGTGCAGGCGGCGAAGGCGTAGGGCTCAATGGTTTCCAGACTTGCGTTCAGCTTGACCGACTGCAACGTCCCGTTGCTCATAAAGGCGGCGTAGCCGATGGCGGTGACCGTTTTCCCGTCGATGGTGTCGGGAATGACCACATCAGGCTCGCTGCCGCTGTATTCCACGATCATCAGCGTGCCGTCGTCAAAGATCTGATAGGTGTAGCTGCCGAAGGTATACGTCGCTTCCCCTTCTACCTGTCGGACGGGAAAGACGACCGCCTCTGCCATACCCACCGCACACCCGACCGTGGAAAGGGCGAGAAGTGCCGTCGCGAGCAGCAGTGAGATGGTGTGGAGTATCGTTCTCTTATTCATAAAACAGACCGTACCTTTCTGTCCGCCGCGCGGACAAGGTTTTTGCTCCCGTGGGAGCGAAATGGAAGTGGCTCATGCCTTCTTTCCGGTGGCAAGCTCTGCCAGAGCGAGGGGCGTGTTACCGTTCTCCACCGTGATCTTTGCCCAATCACGGGCGGAACCGCCGTAGGAAACGGTGGAAAGAAGGAGGCAACCGTTGAAGGCGCTGTTGCCGATATAGGTCAGCGACTTGGGCAGATAGACGTAGGAAAGCGCCGAGCAGCTTGCAAAGGCGGTGTCCGCGATCTCCGTTACGTTTTTCCCGAGGACCACGCGGCTGAGCTGTCCGCAGCCGCTGAATGCCGCCGAGCCGATCTTAGTTACCCCTGCGGGCACCGTGATGCTCTTGACGGTATCGTTATCGCAAAACGCCTCGGCGATCATACTGACGCCGCGCGGCACCGTCACCTCGGTGCTGCTGCCGTTATAGCGAAGGAGAATTCCCTTGCCGAACAGCACGAACTCGTCGGTCTGCTCATCCAGCCACGCCGTCTCCTCAAAGACACAGTAGCCCACGTTGCTTACGTTTTTGGCACCCGTGATCTCGGAGAGAGCGAAGCATCCGCGGAAAGCACTCTCGCCAATGGCAGTCACGCTCTTTCCGATCTCGATCTTGCAAAGGGAGGTGCATCGCTGGAAGGTGTTTTCGGGCAGATACGTCAGACCGCCCAGATCCACGCGGCAGAGAGACTCACAAAAGCCGAACACGCCGTCACCCAAGGACTCGATCTTGGCGGGCAGAGCGATCTCGGTCAGTGAGGAGCAACCGTAAAACGCCTGAGATCCGACGGTGCGAAGCGTTTCGGGCAGAGGCGCCTTGATCAGAGAGGTACACTGGAAAAAGGCAGACTCATCGATACTCTCCAGTTTGGTCGCCCCCACGATCTCGCAAAGAGCGGTACAACCGCCAAAGGCACCGCTTCCCACCACGCGCAACGCCGGGGTGGCATCCACACGGATAAGTGCCTGACAGCCGTTGAAGGCGGCAAAGGAGATCTTGCGCACGTTCTCGCCCAGCACCAGATAGCCGATGGAGGTGTTGCCGGCAAAGGCATCGTCCCCGATCTCCACCACGGGATAGCCGTCGATCATGGCGGGAATGGTCAGGCAGACGTCGTTTGCCGTGCCGCCGGTGATCACCGCCGTGCGGTTTTCATACACGTTGTAGGTAAACGTGCCGTCCGCGGAAACGTTTCCCGTGGAGAGCAGCGCGTATTCCGGTTCCCCGCCCATGCCGCATCCGCCGATGCACAGAAGGCAGGCAAACACCAGAATCAGCACGATCAAATATGGAATTTTCTTGCATTTCATACAATTCATTCCTCCTTTGAGGACATAGTTATCATTATATTATATAGTATCACAAAATCAAGTTGTTGTCAAGTTGCGGAGGCAAGCTTTCAAAATTCCCACAAAATGCGCTTTTTGTCCATTGACTTTGCATCACAAATATGCTAAAATCAATGTTGATTTACCTTCGGGTAGCATGACCGAAGCAGATGAAAAGGAGGAAAAACATGAACGCCACAGACAGTGACGACAGTAGCGACGACGATCGAACCACCCACCACTGTATTATGCTCGCCATCCGCTACCGCAGGATCCTGTGTTGATCTCCGATAAGCTCTCACGTATTTTTCACACTTTATTCATTACATAGGAGTTTATCATGACAACATTCATATTGCAATTACTTTTGCAAGCATTTCTGATCCTGCTCAATGCCATCTTCGCCTGCGCGGAGATCGCGATCTTATCTGTCAACAAAACAAAAATGTCCGCCGCCGCCGAAAAGGGCGACAAAAAAGCGGTCAGACTGACCAAGCTGACCGACCAACCCGAGCGCTTCCTTGCCACCATTCAGGTCGCCATTACCCTTTCGGGCTTTTTGGGAAGTGCGTTTGCTGCGGACAACTTCGCATCCCTTTTGGTCGATCAGGCTCTCCGCTGGGGCTGGAACATCAACCCCGCCGTGCTGAATTCCATCGCGGTCGTTGTGGTCACGCTGATCCTCTCCTACTTTACGCTGGTGCTTGGCGAGCTTGTTCCCAAGCGAATCGCCATGAAAAAAGCAGAAGGTCTGGCACTTGGACTTGCCACTCCCCTCTCCTTCATCTCCAAGCTGTTCGCGCCGGTGGTATGGTTTCTCTCCGTCTCCACCAACGTCGTCCTCCGTATGTTTGGGATTGACCCCAACCAGAATGAGGAAGAGGTCAGCGAGGAGGACATCCGTCTGATGGTCGATACCGGTCATCAAAGCGGCGCCATTGACACCGAGGAACAGGAATTCATTCAGAACGTCTTTGATTTCGACGACACCGCCGTGGCGGAGTTTGCCACACACCGCACCGACGTGGACATCCTCGACGTAGAGGATACCGCGGAGCAGTGGGAGGCGCTGATCACCGAAACCAGACATTCCCACTATCCCGTGTGTGAAGGCACCCCCGACCAGCTGTTGGGTATTCTGGATGTCCACGATTACTACGCGCTCAAGGACCGTTCCATCGAAAACATCCGCAAAAATGCCCTCAAGCCCCCCTATTTTATCCCCGAGTCACTCGGAGCCGACGTTCTGTTCCGTAAAATGAAAAAAGACCACAGCAAGATCGCGGTGGTTTTGGATGAATACGGCGGATTCTTCGGCATTGTCACCATTTTCGACCTTGTGGAGCAATTGGTGGGTGAGCTGGAGGAAACGGAAAACGAAGAAGCGATCCAGCAAGAGGAGGATATCTGGGAGGTCTCCGGTCTGCTTCCCCTCAAGGAGGCGCAGGAGCTGTTCGGCATGGAGCTGCCCACCGAGGAATACGATACCTTCGGCGGCTTCGTCTTCAGCATCTATGGCTCGATCCCCGATGACGGCGAGACCTTTGAGCTGGAGACCCATTCTCTGCACATCACGGTCAACCATATTGCCGAGCACCGTATCGAAAAGGCAACGGTACGCGTGATCCGCGAGGAAGCCGAGGAAGAATCCGAAGAAAAAGGATTGTTCAAGAAAAACAAAGAGAAAAGCGAAGATTGATATATAGACGAAAAGAAGGCACCCGCCGCGGCGGGTGCCTTCTTTTCGTCTGCTACCTCATGGATCCTTCACGGATGGCACGGTCACGACTTCTATTTTTTTGCCTCTTTTCTCGGCGTAGCGAATCGTAAATTCCGCACCTCGTGACTCGCCATCCCATATGACCAGAACCGCATCTGCCAGTTCAACCATCATTTCATTACGTTTCAGAGGGGCTGACCGTCCGTACAGATCATATCGCGGATGAAGGATCAGCTTGGAGATCCGATGCCGATCCGCATATTCTTCCGCAACGGCGTCTATTCCCTTTGCACCGCCGCTGATGATCAAGCTCACCTCCTGCGGAACGTGATCCTTCAGATCAAAACGCGCGATACTTCGCGACCCTGCAATCAAGAGCTTCATGTTATTTCCACCTTTGCTATAACCGGCATTTTACTATATTACACCTAAGTTTTCATATATTTTATCATATAATATTTTGATTGTAAATAAGGTATAATAAATTTATCAATCAAAGGTGGTAATTTCTTATGCTTGAGAGTCAATATAAAATGAATCTGATCAAGATCGGATTGAAAATAGCATATTACAGAAAGCTGCAAGGCATGACGCAGGAAGAGCTGGCAGAAGCCTGCGAGCTCTCTGCCGGATACATCTCACAATTGGAGGGACCGGGAAGCTACTTCTGCCCTTCTCTCAAAACCCTGTTTAAAATCGCCGAGGTTCTCGGCACAACGGTCTCCAAGCTGACCGATATTGAAGACTGAAGCATGAAAACAAAAGAGGGCACCCGCCGCGGCGGGTGCCCTCTTTTGTTATTTCATGTTTCAAGCAAACAGCTTGGGCTCTTCGCCTTCACCGAAGACGAGATAACCGTCAAAGCCTGCCTCCTGGATGCGACCCAGGAACTTGCCCAGCTTCTTGGGGCGCTCCAGCATGGAAACGGTGTAATTGGCACGGAGAACCTCTGCCTGACGGGCGGCATCCAGGAACTTGTCGCTGTCATAGAAGAGGGCGATCTTGGCTTTGGCATTGGGGATCTTGAAGCCCTGCGCCATCAGAATACCGAAAATGCGCTCAAAGCCGATGGAGAATCCGACGGCGGGAACGGACTCGCCGATAAACTTGCCGATCAGGTGATCGTAACGTCCGCCGCCTGCGATGGCGCCGCGGAACTCGTGGCTCTCGACCTCAAAGACGGTGCCGGTGTAGTAGCCCTGACCGCGGATGAGGGTGATATCGTAAACGATACCATACTTGCCGTCTGCCAGCGTCTTGGCGGTCTCGATGATGCGGGCAACGCGCGCGGCGCTCTCCTTGTCCTCGGCGATCTCGCTGACCTTCTCCAGCGACAGGTCGCCGCCGGCGATAACAGCCATCAGCTTCTCGGTGGCAGCCTCATCGAATGCCTTTTCCTTCAGCTCAGCGGCAACGCCGTCAACACCGATCTTGTCCAGCTTGTCCATGGTGATGCAGATGCTGTCGAAGTGAGCGGGGTCAAAGCCGAAGGCGGTCAAGAAGCTCTTGAGCAGCTTGCGGTCGTTGACCTTGATGGTGAAGTCCTTCATGCCGATGGCGAGCAGCGCCTGCGCGGTGGTGTCCATCAGCTCGATCTCGCAGTTTTCCGACTCGGAACCGAGAATATCAATATCACACTGAACAAATTCGCGCAGTCTTCCCTTCTGGGGGCGCTCGGCGCGGTAGACCTTATCGATCTGGATGCACTTAGCGGGGCTCATGAGCTTTGCCTTGTTGTTGGCATAGTAGCGGCAGAGCGGCAGGGTCAGGTCATAGCGCAGACCCATATCGGAGAGCTCAGCCTCACTGCCCGATGCCATTGCCTCGGCGAGCTTATCGCCGCGCTTGAGGATCTTGAAGATGAGATTGAGGTTTTCACCGCCCTCACTCTTATCGAGGTTTTCGGCACTCTCGATGGCGGGGGTGGAGATGCGCATAAAGCCGCGGCTGCGGTAGACCTCGAGGATCTGATTCTGCAGATAGTCGCGGATCAGCGCCTCCTCGGGCAAATAATCGTTGGTTCCCTTTACGGTGGTGATTTTCATGTGTATTTCCTTTCTATCCCGGGCGCCGCGCGGCGCGGGACAAGCTTCATTCTCTAACTGATATATTATACACCAAAAATCCCCCGATTGCAAGAGCTTTTTGCATCCAACGCTTTTTTTGCGAAAAATATTCCAAACTTCAAAAATTCCCCAAGAAATTTTCGCCTTTTTTGTAACCAAACGCGATTTTTTTCGTCTTTAAGAGTAGAAGGTTCTTTCAAATCCTTGACAAAAACGAATTCATACGCTACGATATAGATAACCGGGAAAGGAGCACCGACATGAAAGAACAGCGATCGACACACCTTCTTTATATATTACTGACCGTCTGGGTGATCGCCATCATCGCTCTCACCCTCACCGCCTGCGGGCGAGAGGAATTTCTCAGCGATTGCCCCACCGCACCGTTGACAGAAAGCACCGAACCTGTGCTGAGCGCCACCATCCTCATGCCGGAGATGCGCCTGCACTTCCTCGATGAGGAGGCCCCCTGTTCTGTCGCACTGACACCTTCCTCCGATTATATTTACCGGGACACTTCAGGAAACGGCTCGATCTCATGGAGCACCCGCCCCTGCGACCGGGAGGAGCTTTGCATTTTTTATTCAGCCGATCCCGAGGGCATCGCGCGTCTGAGCGGCGGCTCTTGGGAAGAATCCGCACTCCCCGCGCTGACGCTCACCGCCTATCCCGCCGCCGAGGACAACACCGTTGATCTCGCAAAGGAGCACCAACAGACCGTTGCTGTCACCGACGGGCAGTTCCGCCTGCTTCGCGGACGGTATTATTATGAGGCGGAGGTCAAGCACGAGGAAGGTGCCGTCACCTACGGCTTTATATGTTATCACACAGACGAATATGCTGTCACCCACCATTGGGACGGCGGCTGTATTGTTGAGCTTATCAGCGAAAATCCCGACAGCGGCAAAAAAATCTTCCCGAGGATCATGCTGGAGCCGAATCTGAGCAATAACGGCGGAATCCGACTCGAACTCAGCCGCCGCGGAGAGGGATCCTGGAGCTATATCAATCATGCCGACACCGAGATCCGCATCGCATGGGAAAATGACATGAATACAGATGACCCTCGCCTGTATGTCATGGACGAAGCCGAGCTGATCGGCCGCTATAAGATCGATGCTTCCTTATCAAAACACAAGGCACAGAAGATCACCTACACCCGCTATGCGCATGACGGCACGCTGTTGGAGCCGGAAACCGAAATCACGGGCAATATCATCACCTTTCTGGAAAACTCCTGCTATGTGATTGCCGTCACCTATGAGCAGGGCACGCTCCGCTACCTGCAAAAAACAGGCGCGATGACGCTCACCCCGCACCCGAAGGATGACCCCACCATATCCTCCAAAATGGCTTATATCCTGCGCGAGGGCTATGTTAAGCAGATGCGCACCCTCAACGCACCGACGGTAGAGGATGTCTGGCTTCAAAAATATCTCGGTTCGTTTGGCGCCGGCTATCTGGTCTATATGGGCGATCAGGCTGAACACGCGCCCAACGCCCGCACCATTCATGTAGCCGACTATGATATCACGCTGCCGACCGAGCAGCCTCTATATATCTATTCCCGCTCATATTTTTTCACCATCGAAGCCGCATACCGCGCCGAGCGGCTTACCAAGCAGGATGTATATCAGTTGGGATCGCTCGTAGATCCCACATTCCGTGACCGCTATCCGGAGGCTCCCGCTCTCGCGGGTAAGGAAGGAGGAAACGCATGAAAAAACGACTATGTTCTGTCCTGATTGCCATTCTGGCGCTGACCCTCACCGCCTGCCATCGGAATGAAGCCATTCCCGTTTGCCCGTCTTTATCTGATGAAACTGTCGGCGGTCTGCCTTCCGCACTCGTGCAAGCACCCGCCATGGGAATACAATACCAAGACGAAGAATTTCTCTGCTCTGCCACGCTGACGCCTTCCGTTCACACGCACCCGCTCGGCGCAGCATTTCCCGCCGGGACGCGCCCGTGTGAACAGGAACAGCTCTGCACCGTCACCATGGCAGATACCGTCGGTGAGGTGCGGCTGGCTTACTTTCCCGAAGAAATGAACGCCATCGAAGGCGCAGAGTTCTATGCCGCCGAGGCGTTGACGGGGCTGACGCTGACCGCCTACCCCGCCGCCGAGGACGGCACGGTGGATCTCACGCCCGAAAAGGCACAGACCATCCCCGTGGCAAACGGGCGCTTTACCCTGCTTGTCGGGCGGTATTATTACGAGCTGACCCTCCCGCAGGACGGCGGGCAGTTGGTCTACGGCTTTCTTGCCCACCGCATCGACGCCGAGGAATACAAGGTGACCGAGCACGTCAGCGGCTGCTGTGTAGAGATCGAGTACGAGGACCCGGATTATCAGGTCAAGCAGCTCCCGCGGCTTCATCTGCTGACACCGTTCGGGCGCGAGGGGAATGCACGAAGCGGCAGATTGCTTCTCCCCTGCGGGCAGGTCCTTCAAACCTATCAAAATTATGCCGGCACCGAGATCACACGGCAGACCGATCTGGGCGACCCGATGAAAGAGGCGGAGGACGACCCTGTCACCTACACATGGTTGAACATCGATCACGAGATCGAATGGCCGTGGAGCCACAAGGTCACCGCCGCGCACTACGAGCGCTACACGCATGACGGCACCCTTGTGGACGGCAAATCACTGATCGCCGCCGATATTACGGGAACGAACGTAATGCATCTCGAGCCGAATTACTATTACGTGTTTACCGTCTACTATGAGGATGTCACCGCACGGTATGCCGTCAAAACGGGAGCCGGCGTGGACGAGATCGCCTCTCACCCCAAGGACGACCCCAATATCGACCCTGCGCTTGCCAAATATCTGCGTGCGGCACATCTGCAATGGGTTCACTCCTCTCTGGACTCCCTTGACACGGTCGATCTGTATATTTACCGCTATCTGGGACGTTTTGGTGATATGGAGGCTGTCATTTTTGAGGAGACCGGGGACGCCTGCGGGCATACCTACAGCACCGATACGGTCACGCTGGGCGGGCACACACTCGCCATTCCCGACGGACGGCGGTTGTATTTCTACCACACGCACCGATTCTATACCCCCGAGGAGGTCTATGCCAACGGCTGGATCACCGATGCGGAGGCAAGCACCGTTGCCGCGCTGTGCAAGCCTGCCATCGGTCAACCCTCTCCCATGCGCTCCGAGGAAAGCGCGCCCGTGTGGCTGGCACGGCACCTGCCTTATACGGCGGATCGCACGCTGGAGCTGACGCCCATCGGCGAGAGTGGCATCGACCCCTCTGCAGGTGAAGAGATGTATGAAAAGGCAAATATCGGCACGGTCAAATTTGCCGAGCTGCCCACCGAGTTTGAGATCCGGTGGGATGCGCGGATCGCTGTGGAGGACATCACCGTCACCCGCTACCCGCTGTTTGATCACGCCAAGGGCGAGATCTGCCCGCTATCCGACTGCAAGCTGGTCTTTGAGGCGGGATATTATTACGAGATCACGCTACTGACCCCGACGGGTAGCGTGCAATACGGCATCACGACCGCATCGGAAACGACCACGCCCACGTCGGAGACCAATCCCCGCGATATCTCCATCCGATATTCGTATCTCGGCGAGGAAAAAGAGACACTGATCAGCCGCTCCATGTCCTCATGCTCATGGACGAGCGGATACGTCTCGCAAACCGCCTCCCCCGCGCCCTATATGCTCCCCGGGCTATGTGAGTTCCATGCCACCGAGGGACAGGTCACGTTGTTTGAAAACAAGGAAGTTGCCGCCTTTGTGATCTCCGTGATGCCGCTGAATGATAAGAACATGCCGATCACCGCTTCGGACGATATCGTCTCCTTCACGGTGACAGACAATACCTTCTCCCTGCGCGAGGGCTCTTACTATTATGCGGTCAACGTCTGCTTCACCGGCTTTTCCTACCACCGATACGGATTTATCGCGCACTACACGCCAAATGAAACGGGAGGTAACTCATGACACACAAAAAAACATGCCTGCTCTCCGCCCTGTGCGCCGTCCTGCTTTTGCTCAGCTGTTCCTGTGCCCGCCCCCTTCTCTGCGAGGTCTGCGGTAAGCCTGCGTTCAACCATGTCTGCTGTCCCGCCGCGCCCTGCCCTGTCTGCGGGGCGACCTATCTTTGCGACTGCGCGGTGGAGACCGTGGTGAGAGAGGAGCCTTGCCCCGTTTGCGGCGCAACGTATCTCTGCGACTGCGCAGTGGATATTCTCGATACCGCAGCCGTGCAGCGCGATATCCCGCCCACGATCACGGTCTCCTATCCGTATCAGATCGACGGTGAGCTGCGAAACGCAGTACACAGCGTGACAAGCGGCAATTTTGACTGGACGGTGACCCACGGAAACGGCACCGCCACCACCACCCATGTCTGCGGCATACGCCCCTGCGACAATCCAAACACAATGCGCATCCCGCTGGACCGCATGACCGACTGCGGTTATATGCCCGAGCTCTCGTTGGAAAAGGAACTGATACGAAGCTATACGCTCAAAGCCTATCCCATAGGCAGCTACGGCGAGGAAGCCGGCACCGACTGCACCATCCGCAACGGGCAGCTCCCACTGCTCAAGGGCGCCTATTATTATGAACTGATCGTTCACTATACACAGGGAACTGCCGTTTACGGCTTTTTCGTAGAATAACTTGCGACATAAAGAAAGATGCCGCGCAGATCGGAGCGCCGGGAAGGCGCGCTCCGATCTTTTTTCTTTGATTTCTCTTGCTTTTTTCGCGCAATCATGCTATCATTACACTAACAAACAGAAAAGGAGAGCCGCCATGAAGCTTTCACGTCAATTTATTCGTGCCAACAACGATCTTTGCGATTTCGGGCATCACGTCAATGCCCCCTATCTGCGTCGTGCGTTCATCTTGGATTTTGTGCCGCAGGTCGCCGAGATCACCATCTGCGGTCTTGGCTTTTATGAGCTGACCGTCAACGGCGTCAATGTCACCAAGGGTCCGCTCGCCCCCTATATCAACAACGTCAACGATATTTGTTATTACGATCATTACAATATTCTGCCCTATCTGCATCAGGGCGAAAATGTCATCGGTGTCCTGCTCGGAAACGGCTTCCGCAATCCCTTCGGCGGCTTTGTCTGGGATTTCCATCTCGGTGACCACCGCGGTCCCGTTTGCCTCGCGCTTGCCTTGGAGGCAAAAAATGCGGAAAAAGCCATTTGCATCGAGTGCGATGAACAATTCCTGACTCACCCCTCCCCTATACTCTTCGACGATATCCGCATGGGCTGTCATTACGATGCGCGCCAAGAGCTCGCGGGCTGGGAGCTGCCCGGCTTTGATGCCTCCGATTGGACGCCCGCACTCCCCTGCGAAGCGCCCCGCGGCATTTCGCGCCCCTGCAATACCGATCCGATCGTTGTGACACAGGAGCTCGCTCCCGTTTCGGTCAACTATTATGACGAGCTTGCTTTTGCACACACCAACAATTCTCCCGAAGCAGATCCTCTGCCCGAAACAGTACGCCCCTGCGTACACGTGGTCGATTTCGGCATCAATTCTGCCGGTGTAACCCGTCTGCACATCCGCAATGCCAAGCCCGGACAAAAGATCGTTATCCGCCACGCCGAATATTTTGCGGGCGGTAATTTTGACGTCAAGACGACTGTCTTTGACGGCACACCCGAGCGCAAGGAGCTTTATTACGAATACGGACAGACCGATGTTTACTACTGCCGCGGCGGCGATGAGGTCTTCACCCCAAAATTCAAATACGACGGCTTCCGCTATGCTTATGTCGAGGGTGTTGAGCCCAATCAATGGCAGGACGACACGCTGACGATGCTTGTCATGAATTCCGATCTGACCAAGCGTGCCGACTTCCAAAGCTCGGATGCGCGCCTGAACAAGCTTCAACTGCTGACACAGCGCTCCGACCTCGCCAACTTCTACTACTTCTCCACCGACTGCCCACACCGCGAGAAGAACGGCTGGACGGGCGATGCCTCCCTCTCCGCCGAGCAAATGCTCCTCAATTTCACTGCGGCGCGAAGCCTCAAGGAATGGCTTGCCAACATTCGCATGGCACAGCGCGAGGACGGCGCTCTGCCCGGCATCGTGCCGACGGGCGGCTGGGGCTTTGCATGGGGCAACGGTCCTGCTTGGGATGCCGTTTCGGTCAATCTCCCCTATCAAATTTACCGCTTTGAGGGCGACACCGAGGTCATTTTCGACAATGCCCCCATGATCGACCGCTATCTGCACTACGCCGAAACCAAGCGCAATGAAAACGGCTTGGTAGCCTACGGTCTGGGCGACTGGCTCGATCCCTTCCGTCACGAACGCGGCAATATCGCCTCTCCCCTGCTCTTCACCGACAGCGCGCAGATCTACGACATCAGCAAAAAGGCGGCATTCCTCTTCGACCGTGTCGGCATGACGGCACAGCGCGACTATGCCGCATGGCTTGCCGACGAGATGCGCGCCTCCATCCGCGCTCACCTGCTCGATCACGAGACCGTGACCATGGCGGGCGATTGCCAGACCTCGCAGGCTATGGCGCTGAGTATGGGCATCTTTGACGAGGACGAGCTTCCCGCGGCGCGCCAAAAACTACTCGACATCATCCACCGTGACGGCGACATTACCGCCTGCGGCGTTCAAGGTATGCGCTATATCTTCCATGCACTTGCCGATATGGGCGAGATGGATCTTGCCTATCAGCTGCTCGTCTGCGAAAAGCGTACCTGCTACGGTCATTGGCTGGCCAACGGAGCAGAATCGCTTTGGGAAAGCTTCGCCGACGCCAAGTCAAAATACCTCGATTCCCGCAATCACCATTTTCTCGGCGACATCAGCAGCTTCTTCATTCAAGAGATCGCAGGCATCCGTCCCAATCCGCAGCTGACCTCTCCCGATGACTTTGAGATCCGCCCCATCCTCCCCTCCACGCTCGACCACGCCTCGGCTCACTACGACAGTCGCCACGGTCGTCTGTCCTGCTCGTGGCAACGCGCTGACGGAAAGGTCATATTCAATATTTGCGTTCCCGCCGGTCTGAGCGGAAGCTTCATCTTCGATGGTAAGATCATTCCATTGACCACCGGCACACATCACTTTGAATTTTGATCAACAAAACATCCCCCGTTTCTACGGAAACGGGGGATGTTTCTTATATTCAGATGCCCAGCTCGTCGCGGAAGAAACCGCGGGTGTTGGCATGCTTGCCGCGGAAGTCGACTGCGTCAAAACGAACGTAAGCCGTCTTGCTCGGGATCTTGAAGTCGGCGCTGGTTACGGGCGCGTCCTCAGTGCCGGCAACGAAGAGGGTCTTCTTGCCCGAGGTGAACATGGTGATCTGCTCGACAGGCTCGGTCTCAATATGGACCATATCGCCATCAAAGGTCAGCTCGAGGATCTTGGGACCCATGGAGGAGTAGAAATCACCCTGCTCCAGCGCCTCGATGACGGAGGGATAGGTCAGATCCTTGGCAAGGACCATGGCAAAGCCGCCGAAGGAGTCGCAGGAGGGATGGCCGAAAGGCTCCTTGTTGTGGTTATCGTCGGCACTGTGGCAGAAGATGCGCTTGCCGGAGCGAAGCAGTCTGTCATAGAGCGGCGCATTGTATTCCATGCGGTTGAGGGTATAGGAGCTGTAGTTGCACATTTCCATGGTGAAGAAGCCCTCATAAGCCTCGACCTGCTCTGCCTTTTCCATCGACCATACGGGATGGTTGTGAGAGCAGATGTAGCCATTTTCACGAGCGGTCTTAACGAAATTATTGATATACTCAACGGTATACTCGCGCTTCTCCTGAGAGCCGACCTTAACCAGCGCCTCGCGGGCAGCCTCGTCCTTGACATAGTGGCAGTAGCCGGGGTTATAGTTGACAACGGCGACATTGTGCGGGTCCTTGGCGAACAGATTGATATGCACCTCAGCAAGATAGGCATCATGCTTGCCATCGGTCTGGCGGAGATATGCCTCATAACCGGTCAGCATGAGGAAATCCTTCTCGGTCATATCGGTATGATCGCAGGGGGTCTCGTGGTCGGTGATGCAGAGAATGGAGTAGCCGTGATTCTTGTAGGCTTCCTTCAGCTCGGCGGGGGTCAGCTTACCGTCGGAAACGGTACTGTGGCAATGGAGATTTGCCTTGTATTGGGGTTGATCCTTCTTGATATAAGTAATCATAGTGTGCCTCTTTCCGTGAAAACTTGATAAGGCTATTTTATCACAAAATCATCCCGTTTGCAAGGCAAAAGTGACAATCTTTATGCCATCTCGCGCAATTTTTCGCAGATGCCATCGAACCGCGTGTCACCATGCAGGCAGGCAAAGCGTGGATTCTGCTCCAGCTGACGCAAAAATGCGTTGGCATATGTCTCCTCATCACTGCGACCGACCTGCGATGCCTCATAGTGCAATCCCTTGACCAGCGGCGAGGTATGATCAATAGCAACGAATTGTTCCAGCTTGATCAAATGCTCACACATTTCCTCAAGCTCGGAAAAAGCACGGTCAACCTCTCCCAACTCCGCCGAGGCAAGTGCCATATCGCGGCAAAGCATAGAGAGACGATCCTCCCAAAAGCCGAAGTCACCGTCCGAAAAGACAATATGAAACATATCATAGATCGCTTTGCGGATGGCGTGGCGCTCCTGTGCCGTATACCCTGCCTCGGGACACTGGGTCAACTGTCTGTGCGTCAGATACAATTTACCACATGCCTCCCAAAATGTCCAGCGACAATGCTCTACCAGCTTCTCGCCCTTCAACACGTTGATCATCAGGTCCCGATTGCACGGAACGGAGGAGGCATATTCGATCGCCTTATTATCCAGCCCGATGGCGGAATAGGTCAGCGCGAGCTTGGAGATTGCACCGTATCGGTACTCCTGATTGCTGCTTTTGAGCAGCCGCTCGGCAATTTCGATGATCTCCGCACTGTGCTCTTTTCTGTCCACCGCATACAGATCATTCATCAGCCAGTGCAAAACGGTCTCGTCATTGGGGTATTTTTTCTGCATTTCACGGCAGAGCGCCAGACCCTCGCGGCGTTTACCTTGGTTGATATAAATATTCTCCTGCGCATCGAACGCTTGGATCTCCTGCTGCTTGCGGATCTTTCCGCACCCCAGCAGATGATCCACCGTGGTGTCATAATAGGACGCGATATAGGGCAGCAGCGTGATATCGGGCATCCCGTCGCTCCGCTCCCATTTGGAGACCGCCTGTACCGAAATGCCCAAGTGCCGTGCCAGCTCCTCCTGCGTGTTGCCGCGCGTGCGGCGCAATTCCTTCAACGTGTCTGCAATTCTGATTTCCATGGGGTTACCTCCCGAAATGAAGTAACAAGCGCTTGTTCTGATCTTATTATAGCACATCCCGCCGCGATTGCAAGAACCGCTGCGTTGACTTTTGGTTGAAAAAGTCAACGGTGCGTTCAATTGGCAGTTAAAAAGCACCCCCGCTGGCGCGACGCGCCTGCGGGGATGCTTTATGATGATATCGGAATATCTTATGCGTGCTGTTCCACAGCTTCGTCGGCGCCTGCGGGAGCCTCGGTGTCGTTGTGGACAACGCCGACCTCACGGTAGCAACCCATACCGGTACCGGCGGGGATCAGCTTACCGATCAGAACATTCTCCTTCAGACCCAGCAGGTGGTCCACCTTACCGTGGATCGCCGCCTCGGTAAGAACCTTGGTGGTTTCCTGGAAGGATGCGGCGGACAGGAAGGACTCGGTCTGCAGCGAAGCCTTGGTGATACCCAGCAGAACGGGCACTGCCTCGGCGGGCTTGAGGTCCTCTTCACCGGCGGCAACACGAGCGGCGATGGCATTGTTGACATCCTCCAGCTCCTGAACGCTGATGACGGAGCCAAGCAGAAGCTCAGAATCACCGGCATCCTCCACACGGACCTTACGGGTCATCTGACGGGCGATGATCTCGATATGCTTATCGTTGACGTTAACCGACTGAGAACGGTAAACGCGCTGGATCTCCTTGATGATATACTCGTATACAGCATCCAGACCCAGAATACGCATAATGTCGGAGGGCGCCTTGTTACCCTCGGTCAGACCCTGACCGATCTCCACGTGGTCGCCGTCGTTGATCGCCATTCTCATACCGTAAGGAATGGAGTACTTATACATCTCGCCCGTGTCGTCTGCCTTGACGGTGACTTCATGGACGTTTGCGATCTCGCCCGTGGTAACATGGGCGATACCGCTGACCTCGGACATGATCGCGGGCTTCTTGGGCGTTCTCGCCTCAAAGAGCTCCTCGACTCGAGGAAGACCCTGGGTAATATCGGAACCTGCGACACCACCGGAGTGGAAGGTTCTCATCGTCAGCTGGGTACCGGGCTCACCGATTGCCTGTGCGGCGATGATACCGACCGCCTCACCGACGTTGACCAGCTTATTGAGTGCCAGGTCAGCACCGTAGCAGTGTGCGCAGATACCGTGTCTTGCATGACACTGCAGCAGCGAGCGGATATAGACCTTATCAATACCAGCAGCCACGATCGCCTTTGCCTGTGCCTCGGAGATCATGGTGTCATCCTCTACGATGACCTCACCGGTAACGGGATGAACGACGGGACCGATGGTGAAGCGGCCGACGATACGGTCGTCCAGCGGCTCCAGAACGTTCTTATCCTTTTCATCGATGATGGCGTTGACCCACTGACCCTTGGTGGCGTCACACTTCTCTTCTCTGACGATAACATCCTGAGATACGTCGACCAGACGGCGGGTCAGATAACCGGAGTCTGCGGTACGCAGAGCGGTATCGGACAGAGACTTACGGGAACCGCGGGCACCCATGAAGTACTCGAGGATCTTCATACCTTCACGGAAGTTGGACTTGATCGGGATCTCCATGGTCTTACCGTTGGTAGCAAACATCAGACCGCGCATACCTGCCAGCTGACGCATCTGCGCGATAGAACCACGGGCTCCGGAATCGGACATGATCTTGATCGGGTTATAGCGGTCAAAGCTGTCCTGCAGGGCGCCGGTCACCTCATTGGTGGTGCGCTCCCAGATCTTGATGACGCTGTTGTATCTCTCTTCCTCAGAGAGCAGACCGCGCGTGAAGTACTTGTTGACAACGTCCACTTCCTTCTGAGCGGCGGCGATATAGCCGGGCTTCTCTTCGGGAATGGTCATATCGTATACCGAGATCGAGATAGCCGCACGGGTGGAGTACTTATAGCCGGTCTCCTTGATGTGGTCCAGCATGTGAGCACAATCGGCGGTACCGTGGATCTTGATGCAACGGTCAACGATCTTACCCAGCTCGCCCTTCTTGACGATGGAGTTGATCTCCAGCACGAAGTCGTTATCGGGGTTGGAACGGTCCTTGAAGCCAAGGTCCTGAGGAATGTTCTCGTTGAAGATCAGACGGCCCAGCGTGGTGTTGGGGATCTTGTTTCCGTGTCCGTCATCCAGATATGCCTTATAGATACCGGTTTTGACCTCACCGCGTACCTCGCGGGTCGCGCGGACGTTGATGGGTGCGTGAATGCCGATATCGCCGTTGGCGTATGCCATCATAGCCTCGTTCATATCACGGAAGATGGAGTTTTCACCGGGCTCGCCGGGACGGTCCATGGTCAGATAGTAGGAACCAAGCACCATATCCTGAGAAGGGACGGCAACGGCACGGCCGTCGACGGGCTTCAGCAGGTTGTTGGCGGAAAGCATCAGGAAGCGGGACTCTGCCTGCGCCTCTGCGGTCAGCGGTACGTGAACAGGCATCTGGTCACCGTCAAAGTCGGCGTTGAATGCGGTACATACCAGCGGGTGCAGCTTGATGGCTCGGCCATCCACCAGAACAGGCTCGAACGCCTGAATGGACAGACGGTGCAGCGTGGGCGCACGGTTCAGAAGCACGGGGTGCTCCTTGATCACGTTCTCCAGCGCGTCCCATACCTCGGAGAACATATGCGCGCGGTCGATCTTCTTCTGCGCGTCCTTGACGTTGGTTGCCTTCTGCATCTCGACCAGACGCTTGATCACGAAGGGCTTGAACAGCTCCAGCGCCATCTCCTTGGGCAGACCGCACTGATAGATCTTCAGCGAAGGTCCGACAACGATAACGGAACGGCCGGAGTAATCAACACGCTTACCAAGCAGGTTCTGACGGAAGCGACCCTGCTTACCGCGGAGCATCTCGGAGAGAGACTTGAGCGCACGGTTGGAGGGACCGGTCACGGGCTTGCCGCGGCGACCGTTATCGATCAGCGCGTCCACTGCCTCCTGCAGCATTCTCTTCTCGTTGCGCACCACGATCTCGGGGGTGCGGATCTCAAGCAGCTTCTTGAGACGGTTGTTGCGCGCGATGACGCGGCGATACAGCTCGTTGAGATCGGAGGACGCAAAGCGACCGCCGTCCAGCTGTACCATGGGGCGGATATCGGGAGGAATGACGGGAACGACGTCCAGGATCATCCACTCCAGCTTGTTGCCGGACTTGCGGAATGCCTCCACAACCTCCAGACGCTTGATGATACGGGTCTTCTTCTGACCGGATGCGGTCTGCAGATCGTACTTGAGGGTGCGGGAAAGCTCCTCAATGTCGATGCTCTGCAAAAGCTCCTTGATCGCCTCCGCGCCCATACCGACGCGGAAAGCCTTATCATACATTTCACGGTATTCCACGTACTGCTTCTCGGACAGCACCATACCGCGGGTCAGCGGGGTCGGACCGGGATCCAGCACGATATTCTCGGCAAAGTACAGTACCTGCTCGAGCTGCTTGGGAGAGATATCCAGCACCAGTGCCATACGGGAAGGGATCGCCTTGAAATACCAGATGTGAGATACGGGAGAAGCCAGCTCGATATGACCCATTCTCTCACGGCGAACCTTCTTGGTCGTTACGTCTACGCCGCACTTTTCACACTTGTGGACCTCCTTGCTGTGCGAGTTCTTATACTTACCGCACATGCAGGCACCGTCCTTGGTAGGACCGAAAATGCGCTCGCAGAACAGACCGCCGACCTCTGCCTTCAAGGTTCTGTAGTTGATGGTCTCAGGCTTGGTAACCTCGCCGTAAGACCACTCTCTGATCATTTCCGGAGATGCCAGACCAATTTTGATCGAATCAAATTCATTATGCTCCACAGCTGTTCTCCTTACATGTTATCGTAATCGTCGCTCTCATCGCCATCGCCGAAGACGTCCTCTTCGGTAGCGGCCTGAGTAAAGAAGTCGTCATCGCTCTCGACCTGACCCACAAGGAAGGAATCCTTGAACTCGTCGGTCTCCACGCTCTGACCGGTTGCCTCGTCCACCGCTGCGGCAATGTGCTTGTCGCGGTATACGGGCATATCGTCATCCACACACAGCGAAGAAAGCTCGATCTCTTCGCCCTCCTTGTTCAGGACACGGATATCCAGAGCCAGCGACTGCAGCTCCTTGACCAGCACCTTGAAGGACTCGGGCACGCCCGGCGTGGGAATGTTGTTACCCTTGATGATCGCCTCATACGCACGGCGACGACCGTTGATATCGTCGGACTTGATGGTGAGGATCTCCTGCAGGGTATATGCGGCACCGTAAGCCTCCAGTGCCCAGACCTCCATCTCACCGAAACGCTGACCGCCGAACTGTGCCTTACCGCCGAGAGGCTGCTGGGTGACCAGCGAGTAAGGACCGTTGGAACGGGCGTGGATCTTATCGTCGACCAGGTGATGGAGCTTGAGGTAGTACATGATACCGACGGTAACGGGGTTGTCGAAGGGCTCACCGGTACGGCCGTCGTAAAGGGTGGTCTTACCGTCCACGACCTTCAGCTGACCCAACTGCTTGAGCTCTGCCAGCGTTGCGGGATCGTTTCTCTGCTCTTCGTTCAGTCTCTCGACCGTCTTTTCGCCGGTCAGCGGGTCGACCTCGACCTTGACCAGCTCCTTACCGACGATGGATTCGCCAAGGCGAATGTCGCGGTAGATGCCGGCTGCCTGCAGGCAGTCGACGATATCCTTCTCGTTGGCACCGTCGAATACGGGGGTCATGACCTTCCAGCCCAGCTTGCGCGCGGCAATACCGAGGTGGACCTCAAGCACCTGACCGATATTCATACGGGAAGGAACGCCCAGAGGATTCAGAACGATATCCAGCGGCGTACCGTCGGGCAGGAACGGCATATCCTCGGGAGGAAGGATGCGGGAAACGACACCCTTGTTACCGTGGCGACCTGCCATCTTGTCACCCACGGAGATCTTACGCTTCTGCGCCAGATATACGCGGACGACCTTATTGACACCTGCGGGAAGCTCATCGCCTGCCGCATGGGAGAAGACGCGAACGTCTACGACGATACCGGACTCACCGTGAGGAACACGGAGAGAGGTATCACGCACTTCACGTGCCTTTTCACCGAAGATGGCGCGGAGCAGTCTCTCCTCGGCGGTCAGCTCGGTCTCACCCTTGGGGGTGATCTTACCGACCAGAATATCGCCTGCGCGGACCTCGGTTCCCTTCTTGACGATACCCTCGGCGTTCAGATCCTTCAAAGCATCCTCGCCGACGTTGGGGATCTCGCGGGTGATCTCCTCGGGACCCAGCTTGGTATCACGGGCTTCGTGGGTGTACTCTTCAATATGAAGAGAAGTATATACGTCATCGCGCACCAGACGCTCGTTCAGCAGAACGGCGTCCTCGTAGTTATAGCCTTCCCAGGTCATGAAGCCGATCAGGGCATTCTTACCCAGAGCGATCTCACCCTTGGAGGTTGCGGCACCGTCGGCAATGACCTGACCCTCTTCGATCATATCGCCGCGAGCGACGATGGGGCGCTGGTTGCAGCAGGTACCCTGGTTGGTACGCTTGAACTTGATCAGATCGTAAACGTCCTTGGTGCCGTCCTCGCAAGCCACCACGATCTTGTTGGCTTCGACGCGCTCAACGCAACCCGCATGCTTTGCCACGATGACAACGCCGGAGTCAACGGCTGCCTTATATTCCATACCGGTACCGACGATGGGAGAATCGGTGACCATCAGCGGCACAGCCTGCTTCTGCATGTTGGAGCCCATCAGCGCACGGGAGTTATCGTCGTTCTCCAGGAAGGGGATCATGGCGGTAGCAACGGAGACCACCATCTTCGGGGAGACGTCCATGAAGTCAACGCGGGACGCGTCGATCTCCAGGATCTCTGCCTTATCACGTGCGGTCACGCGGGCATTGACCAGCTCACCGTCATCGGTCAGCGGCTCGTTTGCCTGAGCGACGATGTATTTATCCTCCACGTCGGCAGTCATATACTCGATCTCATCGGTCACGATATTGTGAACGGTACCGTTCTCGTCGGTCACGTGCTTGACGCGGCGGTAGGGTGCCATGATGAAACCGTAATCGTTGATACGGGCGTAGGTGGTCAGATAGGAGATCAGACCGATGTTCGGACCTTCGGGGGTCTCGATGGGGCACATACGTCCGTAGTGAGTGTAGTGAACGTCACGGACGTCGAAGGAGGCGCGGTCACGGGAAAGACCGCCGGGACCCAGCGCGGACAGACGGCGCTTGTGGGTCAGCTCAGCCAGCGGGTTGTTCTGGTCCATGAACTGAGACAGCTGAGAGGAACCGAAGAACTCGCGGATGACGGTTGCCACGGGGCGGATATTGATCAGCGCCTGAGGGGTCAGCTTCTCGTTATCCTGCGTGGTCATGCGCTCCTTGATGATCTTATCCATACGGGAGAAGCCGATGCGGAGCTGATTCTGCAGCTGCTCACCGACGGAGCGGATGCGGCGGTTGCCCAGATGGTCGATATCGTCCACGTTGCCCACATCATGGGAGAGGTTGAGCAGATAGTTGATGGAAGCGAAGATATCGTCCTTGGTGACGTGCTTGGGGCAAAGCTCGGCAATGCGCAGCTTCGCCATCGACTTGATGGCGTCCACGTCGCCCTCGCACTGCTCCATGATATCGAGCAGCACGGGAATGCTTGCTCTCTCATTGACACCGCAGTCCTTCAGATCGAAGCCGAGGATATACTCGGGCTCGATGGTGTTGTTGGAGAAGACCTTGATGATCTCGCCGTTGTCCAGAACGATGGAAACACAGTTGATGGCGTTATGCTCGATCAGCAGTGCCTTTTCCATATCCAGGACCTCGCCCTCCTCAAAGAGGACCTCACCGGTCAGCGGGCTGACCACCGCCTCTGCCAACTTGTGACCGGAGATACGCTGAGAGATCGCCAGCTTCTTATCGAATTTATAACGGCCGACAGGCGCGATATCATAGCGCTTGGGGTCGAAGAAATAGTTGTGCAGAAGGGTCTGTGCCGACTCGACCAGCGGAGGCTCGCCGGGACGGAGCTTCTTATAGATCTCCTTGAGCGCTTCGACACCGAAGGAGGTAGCATTGGCAGCGGCAAGCTCCTCGCTCTCATCCTTGTCGAAGGTAGCCGTCAGCATCTTCTCATCGCCAAAGATCTCATATACCTGATCTCTGGAGTCGATGCGGGAGATATAACCGATCGGCTTATTCTTACCGCCGGGGGTCACGCCCTCCTCATACTGCGCCTCCACGCCCAGCGCGCGGATCAGCATGGTGATCGGGACCTTGCGGTTTTTATCGATACGGACGTAGATCACGCCGTTGATATCGGTTTCATATTCCAACCATGCGCCGCGGTACGGGATCACGGTTGCGGCATAGGTCTTCTTACCGGACTTATCAATATCCGAAGAATAGTACATGCCGGGGGAACGAATGATCTGGGAGACAATAACACGCTCAGCACCGTTGATGACAAACGTACCGTGTTCGGTCATGAGCGGGAACTCGCCCATATAGATATCGGTCTGCTTGACCTCACCGGTCTGCTTATTTGTCAGACGAACGTTGACCTTCAGAGGCGCGGCATAGTTGACATCGCGCTCCTTGCATTCCTCCACGGAATATTTCGGCTTGGAATCGATGGAATAGGAAATAAATTCGATCGACAGATTACCCGAAAAATCAGTGATCGGCGAGACGTCGCGCAAAACCTCCATCAGACCCTCTTCGAGGAACCACTTGAAGGATTTGGTCTGGACCTCTACCAGATTCGGCAGCTCCAGCGCGCCCTGCGCCTTAGAGAAACTCATTCTCGTATTCTGACCGAGTTTTTGCTCTCTTACGTTGATCATTAAATCAATCACTCCATTCAAAGTTGTAATCACACCGCCCTTGCACGGTATGGCGGAATAGGACGAACGCCAAGTGTCTGCTGAGGGTCCCGAAAAAGTTTGGCAGGTGCCGACCTTTACAGCCGAGGCGAATTTTGCCCGATCCTGTCGCCGTTTTCGTCATTCTATATATAATAGAGCCCGAAAACCGCACTTTTTTTCACACCTTGATGCCCTCAATAGCACACTTTAAGCGATTATAATGCAGTATACAATTATAGCAAATAATTCCGGGCTTGTCAAGAGCTTTTTTCTTTTTTTGACAGATTTTTTTATGTTTTTCAACACATTGCCAAAAGCCGAAGAAAAACAGAGCAAACGATCCCCATCACTCCACAAAAACGGATATCATTCCCCTTCACATCTGTCAAGTTTTCACAAAAGCTCAAACGTTTTCGCTTCTATGTACTCTCAAAACATAAAAAACAAATATTTTTCAAAAAACTATTGCATTTTTCGGAAAAGTGTGGTATCATGTATTACTGTATGAACGAATGCGGCGGTGCACCCTCTCAGGCGTCGTCGTTTGGAGTTTACATCCACAAACAAAAAATCAAAAACAGGGAGAATGTAGATCAATGGCAAACATCAAATCTGCAAAAAAGCGTATCAGAGTTACTCAGGTTAAGACCCTTCAGAACAAGATCTTCCGCAGCCAGCTGCACACCGCACTGAAGAAGTACGATGTTGCTCTCGCTTCGGGTGATAAGGAAGCAGCAAAGGCAGCTTATCTTTTCGCCACCAAGAAAGTTGACCAGTCTGTTGCTCACGGCATTCTGCACAAGAACGCTGCCGCTCACAAGAAGAGCCAGCTGACCAAGAAGCTCAACGCAATGGCTTAATCGCCAACCAAAAGAAGAGCGCAAGTCCTCGCCACGGACTTGCGCTCTTCTTTTTTGTTTTATGCGCCGATACTCTCCCGCCACGCGGCATAGAGCTCGTCGTAAGAGGCGCCGAACAGCTCCTCCATGCGGTCATATTCGTTCAGGGCGGCGAGCACCGTTCCGATGCCGCAGCGGTCGATCAGGTAGCGCACGAAGGAGGCGGATTGCTTATAGGTCAGCTCCCCGCCCTGCCCCTCGTAGGACTTGCCGTTAAGCGATTCGTAGACATCGCCGATCCGCTCGTCATGGGGCATGGCAAACTCCGCGACGGCGGAGGCATCGGTATACAGCAGGTTGTCCACCTCCTCCGGCGTGGCAAAGGTCCCGCCACGCTCGGTATACAGGCGGTGGATCTCCCGATAGCGGAGCGCATTCGGCTCGCCGGCGGCGATATAACTGTCATATAAGCCTTGCTCGACGGAGAAAAGCGCCAGATAATGCGTTTGGTCAACGAGATCGTCAAAGCCATGCCCCTTGCTCAGATAATCCGCCATCCCCTCGGAGAGCCACAGCGCCTCTTGATTGGAATAGAGACTGACGGCATGGACCGTTTCGTGCAACATCGCATAGGTATCATTGACGGTCATAATCTTTGTATTGTTGTTCGTGGAGGACACCCCGCCCTGCAGGGGGACATTGTATTTCAGATCCCTCGAGAGGTCGAAATACTTTTCATACCCCTCGATGGAGCGGATATATTCCTTCAGCCGCGCCACGGCAACCGTATTGTTGTAGATCATACGGTGGACCAGCGCGATCTCATGATCGATATGCACAAAACGGTAGGACGCCCCCTCCAGACGGATGATATACTTATAATTGGCATTGGAATCGCAGGTCATACCCGAGAGAATCCGTTCGGCATCGGGATCGTTGCGATAGGTCAGCTCGGGCGAGACGGATTTCAGAAAGGCATCCTTATACTCGATCCGCCGGTCAAGATCAAACAGTGCCTCGTAGCCGTAGTTTTCCATCACATAGCGGAAGAAGAGGGAGGCGACGGCTTTGGCAGACCTTGCATCGTATGTAAACCAGTCGTTGTAAAGCGCCAGCACCCCATAGCCGTTTTCGGCAAAATATGCGGCGGCATCAAAATTCCGCTTTGTATTATTCAGATAATCGTCCAAACCGACCCGAAGCCATTCCTCATGGCTCGCCTCAATCTCGGGAAAATCCGCGGCGGTCAGCGGGGGCGCCGTTTCGACCGCAACTGTCCCGGTGGTACTCTCCTCAGACACGGTCGAGGTCATCTCTGCGGCGGTTGTAATCGACGTAGCAGTCTCACTTCCATCCGTTGACGCTTTCCCGCAGGCGCAGAACAGGCAGGCAACGATACACAGCAGGATACCTGTCAGCCAATATTTGCGTTTCATCCGTTTCCCCCACAATCAATCCTTGATTTGAACTTACGTTCATCTGATTGCATTGTATCATATCAAGAGAATGTTGTCAATAGGTGAAACGGAATTTTCCCCGATCAGCCGAAAATTTCTTTTTCCTTCTCCCACAGCGGCGCAAAGTGCTTGCGCTTGCGGAACATCTGACGGATATCATCGACCAGCTTCCCATCACCGGTACGGTACCACTTGCCCGAATCGTAGGTCAATCCGTCAAACAGCGGCGCGGTAAAGGTATATTCCCCCGGAGAGACCGTGTCGATCAGATCGTATTTCTCCGCATGGCGGACGGACTCCTCCAGCAGGCGCTCTGCCTTTTCCGCCTCTCCCGCCGTAAGCGCCAGCTCTGCCTGACGGAATTTGACGTGGCAGAGGCGGTGATGGTGGTGGCAATAATTTCCGTCGGGGATCATGATCCGCAGGATCTCTTCCGCCGCGCGGCAACACTCTTCCCGCGGACCCACGTTCTCCCACAGCAGTGCCATGACCAGATCCTCCAGCTTCTTTTCCAAGCTTTTCTGCTTATGACGCAGCTGCTCTTCCCCCTCCAGACAGTTGCTGAGCAGCTTCTCCTTGCGCTCCGGCGCGATCTTCGCCTCGGGAAACAGTGCAACGTACCGCCGCGCCTCCACCCGACAGCCCTTGCCGCAAAGACATTGCACGATCCCCTCAATGGCGTGCGCCTTGACCTGATCGTCCTCGGTATTCTGAATCACGGTATCAAACATTTTGATCACCCGCTCGCGCTGCTGCCGAAACAACTCTTCATCCGGCTCGACCACAGCCACGCACCAGATATCCCACGCATAGTTGTTCAGCCACTTCATATCTCCCGGATATTCCCGCACCGCTGTCTCGGTGATGCGCAATCTCTCATCCAGGTCTCCCGTGCGGAAGGTGGCGTCGTAGTCCTTCTGCAGCTGCGCGTAGCGGCTGTCCGCCTCCGCGGGTGCCGCTCCCAACAGCTCATCGGTCGTCACGTGCAGCAGCTTGGAGAGCGGCACGATCAGCGACAGATCGGGGCAGGACAGCCCACATTCCCATTTGGAGACCGCTTGATATGAGACGCAAAGAAAATCTGCCAGCTTCTCCTGCGTCAGATCGTTTTTCTTTCTCAAATCCTTGATTCTCTCGCCAAGTGTCATGGTATTCACCTCTTCGTTCCTTTTTGATCCGGATCTGCATCTATTATAACAAGGTCCCGCGGCAAAAGCAATCACGCATTTTTCGAAGGCATTGCAACCGACGGTTGAGTCGGCACCCGATCCGCGGTGCGGCTTTTGCGCAAATCCCTTGACAAAGAGGCAGACAAGTGATATCATTTTCATATCCCAAAAAGGAGCGTTCTCCCTTCCCATGAACACGCAATCGAAGACACGTGCACGGCTGCGCTTGTTGGCATTCTTTTGCTGCCTTGCATATTTCGCAAGCTACGTTACCAGAATCAATTATATCGCCGTTCGGCTCGCCATTGCGGATGAGCTGGCGCTGACCCTTCCCGAGCTTGTTGCCGAGCTGGGCATCGCCATTTCGGCGGCGTCCGTCACCTACGGCATCGGGCAGTTTGCCAGCGGCATTCTCGGAGACCGTCTCCCTCCCATCGCCCTGGTCTGCGCGGGGCTTGGCGGCGCGGTGCTTTGCAATCTGTTGATGCCGATGCTCTACCCCTCCGTCTACCTGATGGCACTCGTCTGGGGCATCAACGGCTTTTTCCAATCGCTGATCCGCCCGCCGCTGGGCAGGATCATCTCGGCAAACTACGACGAGAAAGGATATATTGATACCTGCGTCGCCGTATCCAATTCCTCACAGATCGCCACTGTGCTGACCTATCTGGTCATTCCGCTCTGCCTGCGCCTCTTTGACGGCGAATGGCGGTTGGCGTTTTATCTGCCCGTTGCCGTCGGCGTCATCACGCTGGGCTTCTGGTGCCTGCTCGTGCCGCGTCTGTGTGCCGGGCAGTCCCTGCCGCCCGATGCCACCGACGCAAGGACCGCCACCGGCAAGCCCGAGCCGATCCTGCCGACCCTCGTCCGCTCGGGACTTTGGATCATGCTCCCCGCCGTGCTGATCCATGGGCTTCTCCGTGACGGCATCACCGCGTGGATGCCCGACTTCATTTCCGAGGTGGGCGGACTCGGTACCTCCGTTTCGATCCTCACCACGGCGATCCTGCCCCTCTTCTGCATCGTGTGTGTCCTGCTGGCAAAGAAGCTCTGTGCCGCCCTCCCCTCCGACGGGGTCAGTGCCGCGCTGCTGTTTGCCGTCTGCGCACTCTCCGCGGCTATCATCGTGCCCCTGCTGAATTGCGTCAACCGCGCTACCTTCGCGGTCACCGTGATCCTCATGGCGCTGATCACGGGGTGTATGCACGGAGTCAACCACATCTTCATCACGCGGATCCCCGGTGCCTTCAAGCAGGCGGGGCGAGTCAGCGGCGTTGTCGGTATTCTGAACGCCATCACCTATCTTGGCGGCGCGCTCTCCCCCTATGCTGTGGCGTATGTTGCCGGATGGGGCGGATGGGGAGCGGCAGTCACGCTCTGGGTAGCACTCGCTCTCCTCAGCACCCTGCTCTGCTTCGCATCCCGCCGCAAGTGGACCGCCTTCAAAAACCGCTGTGCCAATACGACCGATAATCATTGAATCATGTAAGGAGATAACGTTATGAAAATCTATTCCGACATCAAGGAACTGATCGGCAACACGCCGCTCTTCCGCCCCGCCGTCTACAACGAGCGCCACGCGGGCGGCGCCAACATCTTATGTAAGCTGGAATACCTCAATCCCGCTGGGAGCACCAAGGACCGCGCCGCCCTCTATATGATCGAGGATGCCGAGGCGAAGGGTCTGCTTGCCCCCGGCGCCACCATCATTGAGCCCACCAGCGGCAACACCGGCATCGGACTTGCCGCCATCGCCACCTCCCGCGGCTATCGCGTGGTCCTGACCATGCCCGATACCATGAGCGTGGAGCGCCGCACTCTGCTTGCCGCCTACGGCGCGCAGATCGTGCTCACCCCCGGAGACAGCGGGATGAAGGGTGCCATTGAAAAAGCCGAGGAGCTGGCAAAGCAGACCCCCGGCAGCTTTATTCCCGGTCAGTTTGAAAACGAAGCCAACGCACGGGCGCACTATGAGACGACGGGACCCGAGATCTGGCGCGACACCGAGGGCAAGGTGGACGTGCTGATCGCCGGCGTGGGCACCGGCGGCACGCTGACGGGATGCGGCGAATATCTCAAGGCGCAGAATCCCGATATCAAGGTCGTTGCCGTGGAGCCCGCGGGTTCTCCCCTGCTCTCGGGCGGCAAGGCAGGCTCTCATGGGCTTCAGGGTATCGGCGCCAACTTCATTCCCTCCTTGCTCAACCGAGAGATCTACGACGACGTCTTCCCCGTTACCGAGGAGGAGGCATACGTTGCCGCGCAGGCACTGGCACGTGAACAAGGAATTCTGGTGGGCATCAGCTCAGGTGCGGCGCTGTTTGCCGCCACCGTTCTCTCCTGCGAGCCTGCCTACGAGGGCAAGACCATCGTGGTCATCCTGCCCGACACGGGCGACCGCTATCTGTCCACGCCCCTCTACGGGCCCGATCCCGAGGAGGAATGATCGGCACTCCGCCCTGCCAGAACGATGGTGGCGGCGGGCGCCAGCATCATGCCGAACAGACCGAAGACACGGTAGCCGACGTACATGCAAAACAGGGTCAGCAACGGGTGCAGTCCCAATGAGCCCGACACCACGCGGGGCTCGATGATCTGCCGTACCGCCATGACCACGGCATAGGTGATCAGCAAGCCAACACCCACGTAGAACCGCCTGCCGATCAGCAGGACCGCCGCCCACGGGATCAGCACGATACCCACCCCGAGGACGGGGAGAATATCCAAGAGCGCTGTCAGCGCGGCGATCAGAAAGGCGTATTCCACCCCGAGGATCGACAGCGCCACGTACAGCTCCAAAAAAGTGATCACAAGAATCAGAAGATAGGCTCTGGCGTATTGCCGCAGTACCTCCTTCATACGCGCCCGCCACGCGGGCAGACGCCGCGCGAAGCGCGGCGGCAGAAAGCTTTGCATGGCGCGGTGTACCGTCGCCAGATCGGCGCTGAAATAAAAGCAGGCAACCAGCGTGACCACCGTGAAGATGAGGAAGGACGGCACGCCCCGCACCACGCGCCCCACCCATTCGGGGATGCGGCGGCTCAGCTCGCTCAAACCCTCGCGGATCATGTCGGTCACCATCTCGTCCACCTGCCCCAGCACCTCCTCCAGCCCCTCCACGCGCTGCAAACGGCGCACCAAGGGCAGGCGCGCGGCAAAGGCACGAAGCCGCTCTACCGCCGCGGAAAGCCCCTCGCCCAGCGTCGCCCCCTCCCGCTCCAGCCACAAAAGCAGATGCTGAGCCTCGGCAAGGAGACGGTTGGCTGCAAAAAGGAGAAAGAGCGTGACCCAACCGAGCAGGAGAAGCATCAACACCGCGGCGCATAGCTTCTGCGGCAGATGCAACCGCCGGCTGACCTTGCAGGCAAAAGGATGAATGATCAGCCCCACGCCCCACGCGATCAGAAAGGGCAGCAGGATCCCCGCGGCATAGCGGAACAGCAGATACACGCCCGCCACCGCCGTCAGCATGACGAAGATCACCGCCGCCCACGTCTGCCATCTCTCGCCACTCCGCTCCTCTTGCATCGTATTCCACCTCCGTACACATACTTCTATTACCATTGTATCCCAAAAGCGCAGGGCTTTTGCCCCAAAATGAAAAATAAAGGAGTCCATTATGAAAAAAATTCTTTCCCTTCTGCTCTCTCTCGTCCTGCTCGCCTCTCTTCTGTGCGGATGCGGCGGCGCAAGTACCAAGGTGCTTGACCTCTCCAAATGCCGCACCGAGCGACTGGAGCCGGTAGACCATGAGACCAACTACGTTCAGATCGAGCTGGAATGCGGTGCCTATATCGTCATCGAGCTCTACCCCGACATCGCGCCCATTACGGTCGCCAACTTCAAGAAGCTGGTCAACGAGGGCTTCTACGACGGCATCATCTTCCACCGCGTCATCAACGGCTTCATGATCCAGGGCGGTGACCCCGAGGGTACCGGTATGGGCGGCTCCCCCGACAAGATCAAGGGCGAGTTTGCCTCCAACGGCATTGCCAATCCCCTCTCCCATACGGTGGGCGTGGTCTCCATGGCGCGTCGCGGTAACGACATGAACTCCGCCTCCTCCCAATTCTTCATCATGCACCAGACCGCCACCCATCTCGACGGGGACTACGCCGCTTTCGGCAAGGTCTGGCGCGGCATTGAAACGGTCAATCAGATCGCGACCGTTGCCACCGACGGCAGCGATAAGCCGCTGACCGACGTGGTCATCAAGACCATGTCCTTCGTGGAGATCCCTCAGTAAAAATTTCGGTTTTTTCCGAAAATCCCTTTACAAACCAAAAAAATAATGCTATACTGAACTTGAACCGGGGTCCATCCCTGACCATACTGAACTGTAAGGAGTGTATGCCCATGAACACCATCAAAGTAAACAAAAAGAACTGTCTGTTTGTAGCACACCGTGGCTGCAGCGGTCTTGAGAAAGAAAACACCAACGCCGCTTTCGTTGCCGCAGGCAACCGTTCCTATTTCGGCATTGAGACGGATATCCACCAGACCATCGACGGCAAGTACGTCCTCTTCCATGACGATACCACCAAGCGCGTTGCCATCGACAACATGGTCGTGGAGGAATCCACCTACGACACCCTCCGCGGTCTGATCCTGACCGACAAGGACGGTCTCAAAGGCCGCACCGACCTGCGCATGCCCTCTCTTGAGGAGTATATCGGCATCTGCAAGAAGTATGAGAAGGTGGCAGTGCTGGAGCTGAAGAACGCTTTCGATAAGGAGCACATCTACGAGATCTGCGACATCATCGATTCTCTCGGCTATCTGGATCAGACCATCTTTATCTCCTTCTGCTTCGACAACATGGTTGCCGTTCGCGAGAAGTATCCCGAGCAGCGCGCACAGTTCCTCACCAGCACCTTTACCGACGATCTGATCGACCGTCTGAAGGCTTACAACCTGGATCTGGACATCAACTACAAGGCGCTGACCGCTGATAACGTCAAGCAGATCAAGGCAGCAGGCATCTTCCTCAACTGCTGGACCGTGGACGATCCCGCCATCGCTACCCAGCTGATCGCCTGGGGCGTGGACTACATCACCACCAACATTCTGGAGTAATTTTTCCAAGAACGGTTCAACAGTTTCTCACAAACACAAAATACAAATTTCGGCAGAGATATTGTTTCTCTGCCGATTTTGTTATATAATGGTGTGGGTGATACAGATGGATGAATTACAAAAGAGGAAAACGATAAGAAAGCATAGCGCCGACTACAATAATTCGGGCGTATTTTTCATAACGATATGCACGAAGGAAAGACGATGTATTCTATCTCGAATTGTAGGGACCGGCGTCCTCGACGGTCCGCAAATCGAATTATTACCAAGCGGGCAAATAGCGGATAAATATATCAACCAATTAAATGATTTTTACAATGAAATATCTGTTAAGGCTTATGTAATCATGCCCAATCATATTCACATGATATTGCACTTGAAGACCAACGAATACGGACCGTCGAGGACGCCGGTCCCTACAATTCAAAACTCGACTGTCTCCCGTTTTATATCAACATTCAAAAGATTTTGCAACAAGGAATATGGCGATAACATATGGCAATACCGCTCCAATGACCATATTATCAGAGACCGTCAGGATTACATTGAACATCTAAAGTACATCCGCAGTAATCCGATTCGTTGGGAACATGATGAATTATTCACTGACGTTTGACCACACTGCACTGTCCGTATCGTACAAATTTTTATGAACATAAGGAGATATTGAGATGTCAAATTATATCATGGATCTGCGAAAAATTGTAGGACACAGACCCTTATTACAAGTTGGTGCAAGTGTTATTATTGAAGATAATGAGGGAAGAATTCTTCTGCAGTTAAGAAGTGATAACCATTGCTGGGGCTATTCGGGAGGATCGGTAGAACTTGACGAAAATGTGGAAGAGGCCGCTAAAAGAGAACTTTTTGAAGAAACCGGTTTGATTGCCCATAAATTAACACTATTCGGCGTTTTTTCTGGAAAAGATACACACTATATCTATCCAAATGGAGATGAAGTGTCAAACGTCGATATTGTCTATATATGTAATGATTATAGCGGTGAATTGCGTTGCCAAGCAGGCGAGGTAGATCAGCTTCGGTTTTTCGAAATCGATCAAATTCCCAACAACATATCAAAACCCATTGAAAAAGCTTTGTTAGAATACATCAAATCGAAGCAAAAATAAAGATAAAGCCGATGAAACACATTGTGAATCATCGGCTTTGTTTATTAATAAAGTGCTTGTGAGATTCAAATTGGAATTTATCAAGGGTGATTGGTTTGAACGGAACAACCGCCATACTTAGTCTCAATTGTAGGGACCGGCGTCCTCGACGGTCCGTATACGGACGGTTTGTGATTATAAAGGTTTCGTGAGACGGACCGTCGAGGACGCCGGTCCCTACACCGAAGAGAATGTTTCCCGGATATCCGTTTCCAATCAATCTCGCCGACAACCCCCAATTTTTTTCGCCAGACTGAACCGATGAAACACATTGTGAATCATCGGCTTTGTTGTTTTGATCAAATTATTTCACCCGCATCCGTTGGATCTCCTCAGCGCGAGGGGAAACGTAAGCGGTCCAGTTGGTATGGTAGATCACAAGTCCCGGCTTGCCGCCCGAGGGCTTCTTGACATGGCGGGCAAAGGTGTAGTCCACCGCCGTGAGCGGTGCGCCCGCCGCCTTGGAATAATAGGCCGCGATCTCCGCCGCTTGGGTGAAGTCCTTCTCCCCCGGCTCCTCGCCGTGGCAGACCATCAGCACGTGCGACCCCGGCTGACCCTTGACGTGGAACCAATAATCGGTCTTCTCCGCCAGCTTGTGGGTGATATATTCGTTCTGCACGTTATTCTTGCCGCACAGCACGGTATAGCCGCCGTCGGTGATAAAGCGCGCCACCGTGGGGGTGCTCTGCTTATGCTGGGTATAGCTCTTCATGCGGGAAGCGTAGCCGGAGCGGTAAAGCTCGTCACGGATCTCGGCAAGGTCTGCCGCCGTCTCGGCGTGGGTCAGCGCGTCGAAAACGGTGTAGATATAATTCAGCTCCTCCTCGCCCTTCCGCAGCTGCTCGGTCAGCATGACGCGGGCGTTTTTCGCCTTGTTGTACTTTTTATAGAGCCGCTGGGCATTGGCGGCGGGGGTCAGACGCTCGTCCAGCTCCACCACCACCTCACCGTAGGTGCCGTCCTCACGGTAGTCCTCATAGTCAACAAGGACCGCCTCCTTCATGCCGCGCTTCAGCTGATACAGGTTCGCCGTGATCAGATCGCCCTGCTTCTTGAACAGCTCACCCTGCTCACATTCGGCAAGCTCTCCGCGTTGCAGCTCCATCTTTTTGCGCAATCTCTGCTCGGTGTTGGTCAGGATATGCAGCACGTCCGACGCCCGTTGGCGCACTCTCTGCTCGCGGTCTCGGTTGTCGAAGAAGGCATCCAGAAGAGCGCCCGCGCTTTCAAAGCTCTTCGCCTCCAGCCCCTCCGTCCTGCCGTATTGGGTCAGGGCGATAAAGGCGTATTCTACCGGGCGATCGCCCTCGCTGATCAGCGTGGGCTGATAATTTCCCTCACGGATGACATCCATGACGGAGGCAAATTCCCGCCAGAGAAGATCGCCCTCGCAATAGCGCAGCGGCGTATCGATATGGCGGGTGGCACGGTAGGCGATCTCGCGCGCTACCGTTGCCGAAATTCCCATGAAATGGGTCGTGATCCATTTGTCACACCGTCCCTCCTCGGGGGAGGTGGCGTAAAGAGAGAGAAATTGCTCCTCGCTCACCTGCAACGGATCCAGCTTATCCTGCGCGGGCGGCAGCTCGTAGCGCATACCCGGCAGGACCTGACGAAGGCTGCTGGTGGTGAAATCCACCGTTTTCAGGGCGCTCATCACCTTGCCGTCGCCGTCGGTGAAGATCAGATTGGAGTATTTGCCCATGATCTCGGCGTAAAGCATCCGCTTGCAGGCAAAGCCCATTTCGTCCCGCGTCTCAAATTCCAGCCGTACCACGCGCTCAAAGCCCTCCTGCTCCACCGCGCTCAGCTTGGCACCCGAAAGGTGCTTGCGCAAAAAGAGGCAGAACATGGGGGGCACGGGAGGATTCTCCTTGGAGCTGAAGCTGAAACCGATGCGGGGATTATTGGAGCCCGCGTTGATCAGAAGCTTTCTGCCGCCTTCGCGGGAGCGGATCTGGATCAGTATCTCATCCGCCTGGGGCTGGTAGACCTTCTCTACCCGCGCGCCAAGGGAGTCCGTTTTCAATTCGTGTATCACACATGCGAGCATTCCCGCATCAAATGCCATTTTGTAATCTTCCTTTTCTGTTGGGATATGTTCTATTATACCGCGATTGCACTCTTTTGTCAATCGTCACGTAAAAACTCCTCGGGATATGCCACAGGGCATGCACGTTTTTGCGTTTTCCTGATCGTTTTTGCCCGAATACATTTTTTATTTTCAATATTTTCGCAACATATGGACAAAACCGAAAAAATACGATATAATAAAACCATGTAAAAGAGGCAATGCCGATCATTGCCCGACAGGAGGTTCACACCTATGGAACACAACGGAAAGTGGAAGATCGTCTGTGTCAGCGATCATTTTATGAAGGAAGAGTTCTATCTGGACTGTCTCAAACAGTTTCCCGATATCGAGCTGATCTCCATCCCCTACTTCGGCTCTCACGACCGTATTGAGATGCGCAGCATGGTGGACAGGCTGGAGAAGGAGGGAGCTTACGCCTTTCCGCCCCCGCCCGAGGTATATGAAGCGATCCGGGATGCAGATCTGATCATGGTCCATCTCTGCCCCATTCCCCGCTCTCTGATGGAGGCGGCACCCAAGCTGAAATATATCCTGACCAACCGCGGCGGTCTGGAAAATATCGATATGGAAGCCGCGCACGAGCTGGGCATTCCCGTTCTCAACAATCCCGCTCATAACGGCAACGCCGTAGCCGAGCTGACCGTCTGCCTGATGGTTGCCGAGACCCGCAATGTTGCCCGCGCCCACGTGGCGATGAAAAACGGACAGTGGCGCGAGAATTGGCCCAACACAGGTCGCGTCTTTGAGCTGCGCGGCAAAACGGTCGGTATCGTCGGCTTCGGTACCATCGGCCGTATGGTTGCCGAAAAGCTGCAGCCCTTCCGCGTCAAGCTGCTCGCCACCGACCCCAACGTGACACCCGACGATCCCGATCTGGCGAAATACAACGTCAAGCTCACCACCCCTGAGGAGGTCATGAGCCGATCCGATATCGTCACCATCCACGCCCGTACCGCCAAGAAAGAGCAGATCATCGGCAAGGCGGAGCTGGATCTGATGAAGCCCACCGCTACGCTGATCAACACGGCGCGCGCTTATCTTCTGGACTACGACTATCTCGCCGAGATGCTCCGCGAGGAGCGCATCACCGGCGCGGCGCTGGAGGTCTTCCCCGAGGAGCCTCTGCCCAAGGATTCTCCCTTTATCTCGCTGGATAACGTCACCCTGACCAACCACCGCGGCGGCGACACCGTCAACTGCTATTCCGACAGTCCCGAATACCTGCTGACCGTGCTGGACGAGCTTCTGAAGACAGGCAAACGTCCGAAATTCTATATTGAATAAAAAATCCTGCGAGCGAAACTTCGTTTCGCTCGGTGAAAAAGGTGCGGATGCGCTTTTGCGCATCCGCACCTTTTTCTGTAACCGAGTCTGTAAGCCGGGTTCTGTCTTAAACGACCATCTATCTGTGCCGTGTGTCGCCACACGGCTCCGACGCGCAAGCGTCATGCCACCCGCGGATATGTGTCGGGCAAACGATCCGCATACGGTGTTGCTTCGGATAGGGTTTACAGCGCCCCCACGTTACCGTGGGGGCGGGTGAGCTCTTACCTCGCCTTTCCACCCTTACCTGCCCTTGCGGACAGGCGGTATATCTCTGTTGCACTTTCCCGGGAGTCGCCTCCGGCTGACGTTATCAGTTATCCTGCCCTGTGAAGCCCGGACTTTCCTCACGGTAATACCTTTCGGCGTGATACCGCGCGGCCGTTCGGCTCGGTTACTCCAATATTATACGAAAAAAGCGCTCTTTTGTCAAGCGCTTTTTTGGGATCCGCCCGTATGCGGTCTTATATAAATTTTTTGGCGACCAGACGAAGACGTCCTTTTCGGGTCACGCCGTCCATCCCCACCAGCTCAAAGCGCCCGTAGCCGCGCACCGAAAGCATGGCGCCGCTCGGAACGGAGCGGTCCGTTCTCTGCTCGGTGATGAAATCCACATCCACCAATCCCGCGCGGATCATGCCCTGTGCCTTTTCTCTGGACAGGTTGGTCAGCGCCGCCAGCACGCAGTCTAACCGATCGGAGGCAACGGTATCGCGGATCTCCTGATATTTGCGCTCTACGCGAAAATCATCGGGCAGGACGGTCGCCGACACCTTCACGGTATCCGCTCCCACCGTGTGCCACTCACTCAACAGATAATCGGCGATCCTTCGCTCACAGACCACCAGCGCCTCATGAGGGCTCTGCACTACGATGTCGCCCAGCACCTCACGCTCAATACCCATCGAGAGCAGTGAGCCGAGATAGGATCGGTGATCCAGCTCCTTATATCCGCTCCCCTTGACCCACAGTACCGACATGCACGCCTCCCACGTCTCGCCCAGCCAGGGGGCAAGCTCCTCCTGCTGCAGCTCGCGAACGGGAAGCACCACGCTGTCGCTGATATAGTCGGGCAGGCAGAAGAGCATCTTGCGCTCGCTCCCCTCATAGCCGCCCCAGAAAACGGTCGTCCTGCGTCCCGAAGAGCCGATATGACGGTCGATCTCGATCTGCTCACGCATGGTCAGAAAGGAGGTGTTCTCCACCGCACCGCTCTCGGCACGGCGGCAAAGATCGTCTACATGAGACAGGAGCAGCCGCAGCTGCTCCTCACTATGATCCTTCATACCTCAAAGCCCTCCCAACAGCATGGAAAGCAGGGACAGGAGCAGGTAGGTGAACAGAAAGGACATATCCAACGGAAAGCCCTGAAACAGCGGGATACGGTCAAGGATCGCGCGTACGGGCAAGATAAAGGGCTCGGTGATCGCATACAGAAAATCGCCGAATTTATTTTCGTCCAGCCCCGGGATCCATGACATAATGGCGCGCAAAAACATCGCCGCCTGCAATACCCAGATCAGGATCACCGCAACATTGACTACCACATATGAAATTTCGTTCAATACAACAAACCTCCCCGAAATGGGATCACTCGTTGTCGTAGCCGTCATTCTCCGGCTCGTAGACCGACTCCTCGATGCCGCCGGGCGCGATGACGATGGTGTTGGCAGAAACCTTCTTCATGTCCGCTTCCAGCACGTGGGCAACACCCAGCAAAAAGTCGATCAGACGAATGGCGTTCTCCTTGTTCATCTCCTCCAGGTTGACCACCACGGTGGAGCCATCCATCAGCTTATCGGCGATGTCAGGACCGTCCACGTAAGCGGTGGGCTTTACGACCTTCAGCGTCACGTTGCCGGAACGGCGCGCGGGAGCGGCAGACTCCTGCTCCTCGGGGTTGTCAAACATGCTGCCCTCGTCGTCGCCGAAGTCGGCAGTATCGTCGCCCAAATAACCGTCCTCACCCTGGCGGTCGTAGTCGAGGAATTCATCCTCCTGATCGAGGGTGTCGCGATTGTCCTTGAACGCGTTTCTCAAATTATCAAACAGCTTAATGTCCATCATGATTATCCTCCGGATATATTTTCCGTATTCCTTTCCTTCACTGTTGTGTGTCTCTTCCCACGAAAAGACCCCGTCCGACCCGCACCATGGTAGAGCCGCAGGCGATCGCCGCCTCAAAGCTATCGGACATGCCCATGGAGAGTATAGGACTCTCTATTATATTATGGAGTTTTTTTTGCCAAATGTCAAGAACTCGGCGCGAAGTTTCTTCAAAATATTCGCAATATTCTTCGAATTTTTCACATTTTGGCGCCATCGTCATAAATCCGCGCAGGCGAATGTGTGGAAAATCGGCAAGTGCCAGACAAAGTGCCTCGGTCTCCTGCGGCAACACGCCGCCCTTGGATGCCTCCTCACCGCTGTTGATCTCCACCAGAACGTCCATCACAATGTCCCTTTTCGCCGCCTGCTTTTCGATCTCCGCCGCCAGACGGAGCGAATCCAACGAGTGGATCATACACACCTTATCGATGATGTATTTGACCTTGTTGGTCTGCAGCGAGCCGATGAAATGCCAGCGGATATCCTTCTCCTCCCGCAGCGCTTCGTAATGCTCCAAAAATTGCTGAACGCGGTTCTCACCCAGATCTCGGATCCCCAGATCCCGATGCAGATAGCGGATCTCCCCGATCTCGCCGCTCTTGACCGCCGCCAGAAGCGTGATCTCCTCGGGAGCGCGCCCCGCGCTTTGCGCGGCGTCGGCGATCCGCGTGCGGATCTGTGCCACGTTCCGATCAAGATATGTCATTTCTGTCCATCTCCTTTTCCATACAGCATCAATACAGTAGCTTGCCGTCATACAGCTCTTCGTCCGAGCCGATGATCACCAGCTCCTGATATCCCAGATCGTTCTCATGTCCCTCGGCGGTACGGTCCGTCTCGCGGGCAAGCACATAGCCGTCTCCGCGCCAGATCACCTCGATCCTGCGGTAGCGGACACGGGCAACGTCCAGAACGTAAACACCCATCTCGCCGTCCTTCCCCACGAGGATCGCCGTCTGCGGCACGCGAAGTCCGCTCGTCTCCCCCACGCCGACCGTGACCGTCTGCCGGCGGGTATAATCAAAGCCCGCGGGCATCTGTCCCGTGCGGAAGATCAGCACGCAACGCTCGTCTCCCGCCTGTGTCAGAATTCGGTCAAGGGTCATGGAAAGGGTGGTCACACCGTCCGCGAAGGTGATGGGGTAGTTTTCCCCCTCCGAAAGCGTCTGGCTTTCGCTCTTGACGGTGGGAACGGCAACATACCAGATATAGTCGCCGATCATCTTGCCCGCGTCCTGCGCAGTAGAGGTCGGCGCGCGCTCGATCAGTTCAAAAAAGCCGTCGAACGTCATAGTTCTCAACGCTTCGTTGGTGTACCACGCCTCGTAGCCATCGGTCTCGCGGAAATAATATCCGCTTTTTTCGGTCACAACCGAAGCGTAGGTGCCGGCGTATTCCGCCTCCAGCGCGCGCTTCTGCGCCTGCAACGCAGCGTATTTCGCGGGCATATCGGCAAGTTCACCGGTCAGTATGTCCCTGCGATTGATCAGCACCAACAGCTCCCGCGAGAGCCGATCCGCCATGGCACCGTCACCCGAGGTGGCGGCGTTCATCGTCTCGCCGTAAAGCTTGGCGATCTCCTCGTTCAAGGCAGGCAGGTCGATCTGCGACATGCCCGCGGTATCCATGCATTGCTCGTAAAAGGCGATCTCCGCCCCCAGCTCCTGCAGCCGGGCGTACAGACGCTCGCCGTCCCGGCTGACGTAGACCCTTGCCACCTCACTGTCCACGGGAACGTGGACGCCGTCCTCGTACAGCGTGCGTAGGGCGCCGCTCTCGGGGGAGCGAAGCACCGTCTCATCGCGGAAGATATAAGCGGTCAGCTGCTGTGTCTCCTTCTCCGACCGACGAAGCACCGCCGTGGTCTGCACCGGGTCCTTGAAATATTGCAGACAGTGATAGACGATGTAGGCGATCAGTCCCGTCATGATCAGTACGGTCAGCGCGTTGCGCACCAGCCTTCGTATATCGATCTTTCGTTCCATGCCGTCCCTCCCTCTGCAACGTACCGTTTATTTTCCAAGAAATTTCAAGACCTCTTCCCGCGCCATATGCAGCAATTGCTCTGCGGTGGTCTCCTCCGTGCGGTCCAGCCAATGCACGTGTCCGTGCATGCGGAACCACGTCATCTGCCGCTTGGCGTAGCGGCGGGTCGCCATTTTCAATGTCTCGACACAGCTCTCCAGCGAGAGCTCGCCCCGCAGATAGGGGAACAGCTCCTTGTAGCCGATCGCCTGCGCCGCCGTGGCAGAGCGCGCAAACACGCCCGCCGCCATCAGCGCGCGGCATTCCTCCAAAAGTCCCTGCTCGATCATCATATCCACCCGCAGATTGATGCGGCGGTAGAGCGTCTCGGTGTCGGGGAAACGGATCCCCAGCACCAGCGCGTCGTAATCGGATTCGGTCTGCACCGATCTGCGATCCAGCTCGGTCTTGGTCATGCCCGTGGTGTGATAGATCTCCAGCGCGCGGATAACGCGCTTGACATTGTTCGGATGCGTTGCCTGCGCCGCTTCGGGGTCGACCGCGGCAAGCATGGCGTGGACCGCCCCGGCTCCCTGCTCTGCCGCCATACGCTCCAGAGAGGCGCGGTAGGCAGGATCGGTCTCGGTCTTTTCATAGCTGCTGCCGCCGCGCAGGACGCCGTCCAGATACAGCCCCGTGCCGCCGCAGAAGATGGGGAGCCTGCCACGCGCGAGCACCTCGGCAACCTTACACTTGGCAAGGGCGGCGTATTCGGCGCAGGAAAAGGGCTCGTCCGCCGCCGCGACGTCGATCAGATGGTGCGGGATCCCCTCCCTCTCCTCCTCAGTCGGCTTGGCGGTACCGATATCCATATCACGGTAGATCTGCATCGAATCACAGGAAAGGACCTCGCCTCCCAGCGCCTTGGCAAGTGCCACGCTAAGCGCTGTTTTTCCACTCGCCGTCGGCCCTACCACAGCGATGATCTTCGGTTTGTTGCTCATATCTCAGTCCAGCTCCAGCACCTGCGTGCCGTCGCAAATTTTCAGATTTGTCTTCACGCCGATCTCGTCCATCCAGCCGCGAACCTCCACCGTCTTCCAGATATGGGTGTTAAAGCCCTTTCCGCGGTCGTTGTTCCACAGCCACAGAGGCGTACACCAAAGGCAGATCTCGGGGGAGACCGCCTCATAGAAGGCGCGGTCACAGCCGTTCTGCCCGTGATGCGCCATCTGGCAGATATCCGCCTTGAGTAGTCCCGTGTCGCCCCACATGCGGACGATCTTCTGCCCTGCCTCCACGCCGCAGTCGCCCGTGAAAATGGCGGACTTGTCGCCAAGGTCGAGGCGGAAGACCAGTGAGCTGTTATTGCATACGTTGTGGGTAAACTCGGAATCGTGGGAATACAGAACGGTAAATTTCGCCTCGCCCACCTCCAGCACCGTGCCGCCCGAGGTGAATCTCACCTTGTCGGCAAAAAGGGGTAGCACCTCATAGAACTCCGTCATCGTCTGCACGGCGCTCTTGTCCTCCAGCGCCATGAACTCGCGGGACGGGAAGCCGAAGCGGATCTCACCCACCGTCAGCTCCTCGCGGTGATTCTGCATGATCTCCATGAAGGCATCGATGTGATCGAGATGGGGGTGGGTCAGAAACCACACGTCGATGTGGGGGATCTCCTGCCCCGACAGCAAGCGCAGATACTCAAGAAAATAGAGAGCATCCCCGCGCAGACCGCCGTCGATGGCAATGATCTTACCGGACGCGGTGGTGATCAGAAAGCTGTTCATTTGGGTATTGGTGATCGAATGAAGCATATGAATGGCATTTTTCATCACGTTTCCTCTTTTCTTTGACGGTAATATAAGATCAGATATAACACAACATAGAGAACGGCAGTGTAAATACACAGTCTGGCAAGCAGAGGTTTAACGGAAAGCGCAGCTTCAACAGGGATTCGCGACATCCCCAATTGGTATTTCATGAACATATACTCGGAAAGTTCCGTATTCAGGAAGGTACCGAGCAAGGCGCATACAATGACACAAACAGAAGCCACGGCAGTAAATATGCGACCATTTTTGAACATGAGAAAGGCACTTGCAACGCCCAGCAGTAAAATGAAAAGTCCTACGGCAATGTACAACACGACTTCTTGATTGATACCGCTCCAAACCAATTCAAATGCCCCATCCGGATTCATTTGCATGACCTGCCCCTTCAAATACGCCGTGCGTCCGACATTGATACAGAGATAAACGGTGTAAACAGAAACGATTGCACACATCACGATTCGCAAAATTTTCAAAGCTGTTTTCATTGGATCCCCTCATCTGCAATCAACTTTTACTCGATAAACATGGCATCCGCGATGTTGATGCTATATAAGAACTTACCGATTGGTAAGATTGCACAAACCAATCGGTAAACCTCAGAATAAGTCGCTATGCGTACCTGTTCGAGCCAATAATAAAATCAACTGATCTCCGTCTATCTGATATACAAGCAACCAATCAGGCTGAATATGACACTCACGATATCCACCGTAGTCTCCGGTCAGCAAATGATCACGATACTTTGCTTCAAGCGTTTCGCCGTTCGCAAGAGTCGCAATCACCTTCTTGATTTTTTCAAGGTCATAGCCGCGCTTTTGTGCAAGCTTCAAGTCTTTCTTAAATTGATTTGAAGGAACAATTTCATACCTCACCTAAAATGTCCTCCATCATACTGTCCACGTTGTCATATTTCTTATATTTTTCAGGAGAACGGAACATTTCCTGCGCCTCTTTCATCGCATCAAGAGTTATCTTATTAGGCACTTCTCTGGTAATAGAAAACGGAATTCCACCTTCATAAAGCATTTGACGAAGAAAAATGTTTACAGCCGTAGAGAGATCCATTCCAAGATCAGCAAGCATTACCTGTGCCTTGGCTTTGGTTTCAGCATCCAGGCTGATGTTCGTAGATACTTTAGACATAATATCAACTCCTTTCGATAACAGTATATCATATTATATCCAATTTGTCAACATATTATGTTGCATTTTTTGCAAATATCATTTAATTGTGCGCATGTTATGTTCAGTTTTCAACATATAAACATCGCGTCCCCGAAGCTGAAGAAGCGATACTTCTCCTCCACCGCCGTGTGGTAGGCGGCGAGCATATCCTCGCGGTTGTAGAGGGCAGAGATAAGCATCAAGAGCGTCGACTCGGGCAGATGGAAATTGGTAATCAGTGCGTCGACGGCCTTGAAGCGATAGCCGGGGTAGATGAAGATACCCGTGTCACCCGATCTCGCGGGAATGTGACCGTCCTCCTCCGCCACCGATTCGATGGTGCGGCAGGAAGTGGTGCCGACGCAGATCAGCCGTCCGCCGGCGGCCTTTCGCTCATTGATGATGCGTGCGCTTTCCTCGCTGACCGAGAAAAACTCGGTGTGCATCAGATGGTCGGCGATGTTATCCTCTTTGACGGGGCGGAAGGTGCCGAGTCCCACATGAAGCATGACGGGGACGATGGCAATGCCCTTCTCGCGGATCTTTTGCATCAGCTCGGGGGTGAAATGCAATCCCGCCGTGGGGGCAGCCGCAGAGCCCTCCTCACGGGCGTAGACCGTCTGATAGCGATCACGGTCGGCAAGCTTTTCGGTGATGTAGGGCGGCAGGGGCATCAGCCCGATCAGATTGAGGACGTCGTAGATATTCTCATATTTCTCGCGGTCGTAGTCAAAGCGGATGAGGCGATTGCCCTCCTCGACAATGTCGACCACCTCGCCGCGCAGCATCCCCTCGCCGAAGATCAGCTTCTCGCCGATGCGGGCGCGCTTGCCCGGCTTGACCAGCGCCTCCCACGTATCCAGCTCGTGCTGACGGAGCAACAGGATCTCCAGCGCCGCCTCGGGACGGCGCTCCATGCAACCGTAAAGGCGGGCGGGAATGACCTTGGAATCGTTGATGACCAGCGTGTCGCCGGGTCTCAGATAATCGATGATATCATAAAAATGCTTATGCTCGATCTCTCCGCTCTCACGGTGGACCACCATCAGACGGGAATGGTCCCGCTGCTCAGCAGGATGCTGTGCGATCAGTTCCTCGGGCAGATCATAGTAAAAATCGGAGGTCTTGAGGTCGGTGGCGGGCTTTTGATTGACGATCGGGGTGTTCATAAATACGACCATTCCTTTCTGCGAACTTGCATTTGTGACGGTTTCGGTTTTCCGAAATGACGGTACTCCGCCGTCAAGGCACAAATGCTGTTTGAAAAAACTATTTTCAAACTTCTATCGGCGCGCAGGCACGGTTTTCCTGCCGCCGTCATAATCTGTCGTAAAGAAACTTTACCGCGGGACACCGTCATAACAACAATATCCCGATTATATTATTATAAAGTATTTTTCGCCCAATTGCAACGGGTTTTTGCGGAGTTTCCAAAAAATTCACACAAAGAGAGGTTCTTTTCATGAGTAAACATAAACCGAGGCTGTTTGAAGGTGCCGCCACTGCGCTGGTGACCCCCTTCAAGGAGGGGGCGAAGACGGTGGACGAGGTTGCCTTCCGCGCGCTGATCGAAGCACAGCTCGACGCCGGCATCTCCGCGCTCGTCATTGCAGGTACCACGGGCGAGGCATCCACCCTGAGCGAGCAGGAGCACAAGCACCTTCTGCGCATTGCCGTGGAGCAGGCGGACGGACGGGTTCCCATCATCGCGGGGTGCGGCTCCAACGATACCGAGGTCATGCTGCGCCGCTCCAAAAACGCCGCCGAGGTCGGCTGCCGCGGGCTTCTTCTGGTCACTCCCTATTACAACAAGGCGACCCCCGAGGGGCTTCTGCGATCCTTCGGTCTGGTGGCGGAGCGGGTCAAGCTTCCCATCATTCTCTATCACGTCCCCGCCAGAACGGGACTGACCGTTCCGATCCCTGTCTTTGCCGAGCTTGCCAAGCGGGAAAACATCGTAGCGGTCAAGGAGGCATCGGGCAGCATGCAAACGGCAATGGAGATCACGGCGGCGTGCGGAGAGGATCTGGACGTCTATACCGGCAACGACGAGCTGACCGTTCCCACCGTTGCCATGGGCGGTGCGGGAGTCATCTCGGTGCTTTCCAATCTGCTCCCCGCAGGCATGCAGCTGCTCTGCCGCCTTGTGCAACAGGGTGAGCTTGCCGCCGCCTCCACTCTCCAGCTCTATTACCTCCCCCTCATCCGCGCCCTCTTCTCCGAGGTCAATCCCATCCCCGTCAAAACGGCGCTCGCCATGAGCGGCAGATGCACCGAGGAATTCCGTCTGCCCATGTGCGCTATGAGCGCCGGGAACAAATCAACGCTCCGTAGAATACTGAACGAATATGGCATCATATCCGCTTATGAGGATCTCAAAAACAACGCAGGCACTCTTCAGGAGAATTTGTAAACTTTTTTTGTACAGGAAAATTTTTCTTGCAACGCAGATAAAAATTTGTTATGATTGTATATGATTGAGCAAGGATGTATCAAAATACTTGCTTTCGGAGGTTATCCAAAACACATGGTCTATGCCATCATTTTATTCGCCGTCACATACGTCTTCATGCTCGTTTTCAGCAAATACCGACCCTATATCGCCCTCTTCTCTGCTCTGCTTTTTGTGATCAGCGGTATGCTGCCCGTGCAGGACATCATCGGCTCCATCGACTTCAACGTGCTTCTCATGATCGCAGGCACGATGGGACTTGTCAAACTGTTCATCGACAGTAAAATGCCTGCGCTGCTGGCGGATCTGGTTATGTCGAGGGTACCCAACGTACAGATGGCGGCGGTCGCCCTTTCTCTGTTTGCAGGCATCATTTCCGCTTTCGTGGATAACGTGGCAACCGTTTTGATGGTGGCTCCCGTGGCATTGGCGATCTGCAAAAAGCTGAACACCAACCCCGTTCCCTTCATCATCGGCATCGCCGTTTCCTCCAATCTGCAGGGTGCGGCAACGCTGGTGGGCGACACCACCGCCATCATGCTCGGCTCCTACGCTCACATGAGCTTTCTGGACTTTTTCCGGTACAAGGGCAAACCCGGCATCTTCTTCGCCGTGGAGCTGGGTGCCCTCGTCTCCGCCGCGATCCTCGCCATTCTCTTCCGCCACGCCAAGGAGAAGATCGAGAAGGACCCGCACAGGACCGAAGTGACCGATTACGTTCCCTCCGTGCTGCTCCTTTTGAGCATCATGTTGCTGATCACGGCATCCTTCATTCCCAACAAGCCCGATATCACCAACGGACTGATCTGCGTGACCCTCTTCGCAGTCGGTCTGATCGACAGCGTGATCAAAAAAAGAAGTCTTACCGCCCTGACCGAGCCGCTGCGAGCCATCGATTTTGAGACCATCGGACTTCTGCTGGGGCTCTTTCTGATGATCGGCGGCATCACCAATATGGGTGTGATCGACGCGGCGGCAGACCTGCTTGCTAAAATGGGACACGGCAACGTATTCCTGCTTTACACCGTCATCATCTGGGCATCCGTTCTGATCTCCGCCTTCATCGACAACATTCCCTACGTGGCAACCATGCTTCCCGTGGTGACGGGCCTTGCGGGTGCGCTGGGGATCGATCCAACGCTCCTCTATTTCGGGCTTTTGTCCGGCGCGACCCTCGGCGGAAACTGCACCCCCATCGGCGCCTCCGCCAACATCACCGGCATCGGCATTCTGCGGAAAGAGGGCTACACCGTTAAAAACAAGGATTTCTTCCGCATCGGTATACCCTTTACCCTTGCGGCGATCATCCCCGCCTATATTTATTTCTGGGTCCTGTACGGCATGTGACCCGGATACACCACCGTCCGCTTGAAATTGAATGGCAGACCGAAAAATCCCGATAGCGCTTGTGAGTGCTATCGGGATTTTTCGCCTTGGTTCTCATGCGTGACCCGCGGACCGTTCCAACGCACCGTGGATTTTTCGACCGATATAGGGTCGTGAAGATCCCCAAAACGCTTTTCCCGAAAGAAAAAGATTGACAAACTCACCGCAAAATGGTATAGTATTCTCATAATTTCATCCGTCGGAGTATCACGGCATGACAGCGAGAAGCAAGGAAATAAAGCAGTTTACCGATGCGGCATACGGCCTCTTTATCCATTTCGGACTCTACGCCATCCCGGGCGGTATCTGGCAAGGCAAGCGCGCCCCCCACGGCAGCGAATGGATCATGCGCAATCTCGAGATCCCGCTGGCGCAGTACCGCAAGCTGGCGGAGGAGTTCGATCCCAAACAGCTTTCGGCGCGGTGGTACGTACGCAAGGCAAAAGAGTGGGGCATGAAATATCTGGTGCTGACTGCCAAGCATCACGACGGCTTTGCCCTCTTCAACACTGCCGTTTCGGACTATTCCGTCATGCACACACCCTACGGGCGGGATATCGTCCGTGAATTTGCCGACGCCTGCGCCGAAGAGGGACTGCCCTTCGGCATCTATTATTCGCAAATGCAGGACTGGGAGCATCCCGACGGCGACGGCAACAATTTTGACTACAAAAAAGAGGAGAAGATCTTCTCCCGCTATTTCTACGAAAAGGCGCTCCCGCAGGTCAAGGAGCTTCTGACCAATTACGGTGACGTTTTTCTGATGTGGTTCGACACGCCCTACGACATGCCGCAGGATCTCTGCCGCGAGCTTGCCGATACCGTTCACGCCCTGCAGCCGCGGTGTCTGATCAACGGCCGCATCGGCTACGGGCTTGGCGACTACCGACAGATGGCTGACAACAGCATCCCCACCCTGCCCTATCACGGCGCGTGGGAGGTACCCATGACGCTCAATTCCTCCTGGGGCTATCACCGTGCCGACCTCACCTGCCACACGCCTGCCACCGTGATTGGCAAGCTGATCGAGGTCGGCAGCAAGGGCGGCAACGTACTGCTGAACGTCTCCCCCGACGAACGGGGACTCATTTCCGAGCTGAGCATTCGTACCCTCGACGAGGTCGGTGCGTGGATCTCACGCAACGCCGAAAGTATCTACGGCACCCTTCCCGCCCCCGTGTTCCCCTACGTCACGCGGTTCGGCAAGGTGGGCGCGGGACGTGACGGCTCGCTCTATCTCTACGTCGAGCACCACCCCGGATTTCCCCACCGCGTCAGCCTGACGGGGCTTGTCTCCCGTGTGCGGCGTGCGACGTTGCTCTGCAACGGTACCGAGCTGCGGGTTGCGCAGAGCTACGAGATCGCCCGCGATGAGCATCGGTGTTACGTCTTTCTGCCGGAGACCCCGCCCGACACCCCCGTGACCGTCATCAGACTGGAGACGGACGGCGCCCCCGTGACCCAGACCCTCTGAACAAAAAAGATATCCCCGATAGCTTTCACAAGCAGTCGGGGATATTTCGTTCAGATTGCCGTCTTAAAGATAGGCTGACCTCTACCGGTCGTGCGTTCAAGCCTCAATGGGGCGGCTGCAGGTGCGGAAGCGCATGGTGTAGGATTGATAGCGAAGACGGTCGGAGAGGTACTTATCCTCAAACTTGTCGGAATGCTGCCACGTGCCGCGGAAGGCGCTGTCGCGCACCTCGGGCATACAATCAAGACACGGCAGCTGGGGCTTGGGCAGGATCTCTGCGGTATCTTTTCCGAGCAGGATCTCCATGGCGGCATACAGCCAATCGGCAGGACCGATCTCCCGCTCGCCCACGCGGATCGATGCGGGCAGGAAGGCACCGTCGCGGATCTGCGCGCAGGAATCGATCAGCTCCTGCTTGGTCACGGTAAGTGGCTCCTTGATCTGACAAGGAGCCGAGAGCGTACCGTAAACGTCACCGCAAACGTGCGCTTCTTTTCCCTGCAGGAAGTCACGCGCCGCCAGGATCATATCGGCAAGCGAAAGTGAAACAGGAGACTGCACGGGGAAGAATCGCTCCTTCAGGCATTGATGCAGATAAGGAATATCCTCTCGGCAAACGGTGCGCTCACCGTCCTTTGCCAGCTCGCGCGCCAGATCGGAATAAGTAATGATGCGGAAGCGTGGATCGGCTTTGACCAAGCGGATCAGCTTGCGCATATTCCGGAAGATCGTTTGGCTGATCTCCTCGGGCAGATCGCGCGCCTCGATCCACTCGCCGAAGGGGACGAGATTTTCCTTGTGATAGTTGAGCATATCCCAAAATTCCGCTTTGATGGACATATTCGGATGAGTATAGAGCACAGCTCGCTCACGATTTGCCAGATCGTCCAACAGACGTCTCATATCCTCCTCGGTAGCCGTGCGCAGAAAGCGCTCCATACCGAAGGTGTAGTTTACGTGGAACATGTTACAGTAGTACGCGCCCGTTCCCCATTTGGTGTCGCAGAAGGTATCGGCGTAGATCGGAATGCCCATTTTATGATAGCCGTACATCGCAACGTAGGATTTCTGATTGCCGGGAGGGCAAGCCGCCCAAATGCGGTCAGCTCCGACATTCTCCCGGATAAGACGGATCGCCTCACTCTCCCGGGAGATCAATTCCGCTTCGGCGGCATCAAAATCCTCCAGGTCGGTATATTCGTTGATCATGGGATGCAGAGTGTGCCCGTAGGTATGCGTGCCGATCTCATGGTGTGAAAGCGCCTCAATGACGTCATCTCTGCCCCAAAGACGAAGCTGCTTTGCCAAAAGACCGACGAGACAGAAATTGCCCACAACGCCTTCCTCATAGAACATACGCGCCTCATGCAAAATACCGTCAGCGGCGCGGGATGAGGTAAAATCCTCGGTATCAAAAGAAAAAATAATATCGGTCATTATACTTTTCCTTTCTTTCAAGTTTTTTTGATTACATCAATCCAAGCTCACAAAGGGCTGCTCGGATCGAGCCATGCTTCCGGAGCAGCTCGCCCGCACGGTCGTGGTCGATATCGGCGATCTGCATGATGATGCGGGTCGCCCGCTCCCACAGTTTTTCGTTGGTGGGCTTGACATTGATCATCAGATTGCTGTAGACCTTTCCCGTTTTGATCATGACACCGGTGGAAAGCATATTAAGCACCAGCTTCTGCGCCGTTCCAGCCTTGAGTCGGGTCGAGCCGGATATGACCTCGGGTCCCACGTAAGGCGCGATGGTCACATCACACAACGGCACGAAGAGACTGTCAGGGTTGCAGGTCACGCCGATGGGGGTGGCGCCGATCTCGCGGGCGCGCTTGAGGGCACCCAGCACGAAGGGAGCACGTCCTGCGGCGGAAATGCCGACAACTACGTCACCCGCCTGCACACCGTCCTCATCAATGGCGCGCTTGCCCCACTCCTCATTGTCCTCGGCGTTCTCCACGGCGCGGAACATGGCACCGTCGCCGCCCGCAATGATGCCGCGCACCAGCTGGTGGTCCACGCCGAAGGTAGGAGGACACTCGGCGGCATCCACAACACCGAGACGCCCCGAGGTACCCGCACCGACATAGATCAAATGCCCGCCCCGCTCCATGGCGGCGGCGATCAGATTCACTGCCCTTGCGATCTCCTCCAGTTGGGTATCGATGGCTTCGGGAACGCGCTTGTTCTCCTCGTTCATCAGCCGCATCGCTTCAAGTGTGCTTACTTTATCAATATTCATCGTATTGGGATTGCGTCCCTCTGTTTTGAGTGCATCGTAATTGTCACGCATGGTCATTCTCCTTGATTTGATTGTTTTGGGGGCAAAAAGCCCTCGAAGATGGAGGGAGATCCTGCCTCGCGAAAGACTCCCCATGTGTTCATATCCCGCACCGTCCAGACAAAGGAGGGGGCGCGGAAGAGACCGATATTCAGCCGCAGGGCAAATTCACGGTCATATTTTTCGTTATACGCCACAAAATCGGGGCGTGAGACGACGTTGAGCATCAGATGTGCCAGCAAAAAATTGAGGATCTTGTTCCCCTTCGGGCGCTCCTTGAGCGTATTGGTGACCAGCTGACCGCGAGCGATATGGGGGCAGTTTCGCTTGAACCAGGAAAGAATCATGGGGTTGAAGGATTCAACGCAATAAGCACCGCCGTAGGTCTCCAGACGCTCGGCAAGCTTTTCGCAAAGCGCACCGTCTCCGCCCGCGCTCTCGCCCTTCAACTCGATCAGGAGCGGGACACGCCCGCCCACCGTCTCAAGCACCTGATCCAGGGTCGGGACCGTTTCCTCACTCTCACTGAGCCGCAGCTGCTGCAGCTCCTCGCGGGTGTACTCGTTCAGCTTGCCCTTCGCGCCCGTCATGCGGGCAAGGGTATCGTCATGGAAGACCATGATCACGCCGTCCGATGAGAGCTGAACATCCAGCTCAATACCGAACCCCTCCTCGACAGCGCGCGCAAAGGCGGGCAGCGAGTTTTCGGGGATCTCCTCATCATGCAGCCCCCTGTGCGCGAAGTCCACGCGCAGGCGGGACATATCGGGGCGGCCGATCCACCGCGGGGAGATGAGAAACAAAAAGAGGACGACGATCCCCAAGGGGATCAGCAACAGAAGCCACCACATCATTCGTCACCCGCGTCGAAGGACTCCAGCAGATCCTTCTTTCTCATCGGCTTGACGTCGCCGTGCTTGACCATGAGCATGGTGCAGAAGGCGATCGCCATAAAGATCGCCGCGTAGGGGAAGAGTGTGGTGTAGGAAAAATGCTCAAGGAAAAAGCCGGAGAGCACGGGGGTGAGGATCTGCGCCGACATGGAGAAGGTGTAATATAGCCCCGTGTAGTGCCCCACGTCGCCGTGAGAGCTCATTTCTACCACCATCGGATAGGAGTTGACGTTGATGAACGCCCAGCCGATGCCAACCATGGCAAAGACAACGTTGGCAAGCGGGTGATAAGTGGTAAAGAGGAAGCCCGCCACGTAGGCGGCACCCATCAGAACGATACCGGTCAGAATGGTCTTTTTTCTTCCGATCCTTCCCGCGATGAAGCCGACGGGAATATAGGAAATGACTGCCGCCACGGTAGCCACCATCAGACAGTCGGCAAAGTCACCTCCCTCCAGCTTCCACACCTCCACGGCATAGCTGGAGAAGGCGGTGGTCACGGCATTGTATGCCATAAACCAGGCGAACACCGAAGCCAGCAGAAAGACGAGACTGCGTCTCACGTCAGGTGGGAGCTTGCGACGGGGCTGGTCCGCATGCTTTTCCTCAGCCGGGGCAGGCTCGGACTCCTTGTCCATTGCCGCCACCTCGACGGAAAGCTTGCGCTCGCGCACCGTCAGCACCAGAAGCAGTACCGCCACCACCATCAAAATCGCCACCGAGGCGAAGACGGGCAGATAATCGGGGCGGTCCTCCTTGGGGATCAGCACCTTGACCATGATCAGCGTATACACGCCGCCCAGGGCACCCATCAGATTGATCACGGCGTTTGCCTTGGAGCGCAGGGGCTTAGGCGTAAGGTCAGGCATGAGCGCCACGGCGGGCGAGCGGTAAGAGCCCATCGCCAGAAGCACCACGCCAAGACCGACCAAAAACAACAGAAGGTTGTTTTTCTGTTCAAAAACGGGCAAAAACAGCATAAAAGTAACGGCGATTGCGGTACCCGTGATGATATACGGCGTACGGCGGCCGAGGCGGGTGTTGGTCCTGTCCGAAATTCCGCCGAAGAGCGGGAGCAGGAAGAGCGCCAACACGTTGTCCGCTGCCATAATGGCACCGCGGAGCGTCTCTCCCATGCCGAAGGTCCCGGTCAGGATCAGCGGGACAAGATTGTCATACAGCTGCCAGAAGGCACTGATGGAAAGGAATGCCAATCCCACCAGAAAGGTACGTTTATAATTGAGTTTCATAACTACATCCTCATTCTTTTGATTTGATCGGAGTAAGCAAAAACACTTATTGTTAGTATACACCTTTTCGGGGATTTTGTAAAGGTAATTTTCTCCGTTTTTGGGATATTTCCCCCCGATAACTTGACAAACCGTCGGGACGCATATATAATTGTAATATTACGTTTTAAAGGAGACGCCCATGCCCACGCCGAATTTCAAGCGGACAAAGCTTGCCTGCTATGCCGCCTATTTTACCATGTCCTCCATCTTCAGCCTGCCGCCCATTCTTTTCGTCACCCTGCGCGAGATGTACGGCATTTCCTATACGCTGCTCGGCACGCTCGTGCTGACCAATTTCTTCACCCAGTTGACCATTGACCTGATCTTTACTCTCTTTTCCAAATATTTCAATGTCAAAAAGATCGTGCGCGTCATGCCGCTGATCACCTCGCTGGGACTTCTGCTCTACGCTCTCTCCCCTGTCCTCTTCCCCAATCATGTCTATCTCGGCCTGCTGCTCGGCACCGTCATCTTCTCGGTCTCGGCGGGACTTTCCGAGGTGTTGCTCAGCCCCGTCATCGCGGCCATCCCCTCGGATAATCCCCAGCGGGATATGAGCGCGCTCCATTCGCTTTACGCCTTCGGCGTTTTCACCGTTGTCGTCATCAGTACCCTCTTTTTGAAGCTTTTCGGCTCGCACAACTGGCAGTATCTGACCGTTTTCATGGCGGCCCTGCCCATCATCGCGGCCGTGCTGTTTATGCTCTCCCCCATGCCCGACATGAATGTTTCCGCATCCGCGGGCGGCACGACATCGTCACGCCGCAAGACCGTCGGCCTTGCTCTCTGCACCGCCTGTATCTTCCTCGGCAGCTGTGCCGAGAACACCATGTCCAACTGGATCTCGGGATATATGGAAAACGCCCTGCACATTGACAAGGCGGTCGGCGATATCCTCGGTATGGCGATGTTCGCCATCCTGCTCGGCATCGCCCGCATCTCTTACGCGCGATTTGGCAAGAACATCATGCGCGTGCTGATGTTCGGCTTTATCAGTGCCTCGCTCTGCTATCTGACGATCGGACTGACCTCCAACACGATTGCCGCCTTCATCGCCTGCATCGTCACGGGCTTTGTGACCTCGATGCTCTGGCCCGGTACGCTGATCATGATGGAGGAAAAAATCCCCGGTGTGGGGGTGGCGGCCTATGCCCTCATGGCCTCGGGCGGTGACCTCGGCGCCTCTGTCGCGCCCCAACTGATGGGCATCGTCATCGACCGCGTAACGGTGAGCGATTACGCCGCGCGGCGCGCGCCGGAAACAGGCCTCACCCCCGAGCAGATCGGCATGCAGACAGGTATGCTGGTTACCTCGCTGTTTCCGATCATCGGTATCGTGTTGCTGTTGTTCATCATTCGCTTCTTCCGTAAAAACAACGTATAAAACAAAAATCGGTTCACCCGCGGGTGAACCGATTTTTGTTTTAACCTTCAGCGAATCAAGCCTTGCCGGCAGAGCCGAACAGCTCGATCTTCTCTCTGACCTTTGCCTGGATAGCAGCTACGCCGGGAGCGAGCAGCTTGCGGGGGTCAAAGCCCTTACCGGAGAGGTCCTTGCCCTCTTCGATGTACTTGCGGGTAGCCTCAGCGAATACCAGCTGGCACTCGGTGTTGACGTTGATCTTGGAAACGCCCAGGCTGATCGCCTTCTTGACCTGCTCGTCGGGGATACCTGTGCCGCCGTGCAGAACGAGGGGCATCTTATCGCCGACTGCCTCGCTGATCTTCTCGAGAACATCGAAGCGCAGACCGGGCCAGTTTGCGGGATACTTGCCGTGGATGTTACCGATGCCTGCAGCCAGCATGGTGACGCCGAGATCAGCGATCATCTTGCACTCTGCGGGATCAGCGCACTCGCCCATACCGACAACGCCGTCTTCCTCGCCGCCGATGGAGCCGACCTCAGCCTCGAGAGACAGACCCAGCTTGTTGCAGGTCTCGATCAGCTCGCTGGTCTTAGCGATGTTCTCCTCGATGGAGTAGTGAGAACCGTCGAACATGATGGAGGAGAAGCCTGCCTCGATGCAAGCCTTTGCGCCCTCATAAGAGCCGTGGTCGAGGTGAGTTGCTACGGGAACGGTGATGCCCAGACCCTCGATCAGACCGTTGACCATACCAACGATGGTCTTATAGCCGCCCATGTACTTGCCGGCACCCTCGGAAACGCCGAGGATCACGGGAGAGTTCATCTCCTGAGCGGTGAGCAGAATGGCCTTGGTCCATTCCAGATTGTTGATGTTGAACTGACCTACTGCGTAGTGACCCTCGCGAGCCTTCTGCAGCATTTCTTTTGCGGAAACTAACATTTCAGATGTCCTCCTGAACAATTCATAAAATTTCAGTATATATCATACCCCAAACCGCGCAAAAAATCAAGGGATTTGCGGAAATTTCTGCCGATTGATGTAAAAAAACTTCCATGTATATGCCCACGATGCCAAAGAAACGTAATTTCACATGAGGGATTTTTTCTCTCCCAAAATTCTGTCGCGAGCAAATACATATTTCCTTCGAACTCAATTCAAGAAACCCATTCGGGAATTTCCACACCTCTGAATTTGTTTTTTATGTGCGTCGCCCATTCTGATTCAAGCTCGTTCCAATTCTTTCCGGTAACGTCCAATACTGTTTCGGGAAATAGCATTAGATCAGAGATTGCATCCTCTCCATACAAATCAATTAGATAATTAGTAAACGAATTGACTGCGTTTCTGCCATTGTAATAATCGAGCTCATATTCATTTGTGGCATAACACAAAATATCATAGAATTCAAAATAATCATCAATTCCCGACCGGTAACTGCGTCCTGTAAAGAAATAAAAAAGATCAGCCCACTGTTCGTCCTGTGTCATTGTCTTTTCTATAGAGTACAAGGAATGCCAGGAATGCGATCTGCCGATTTCACAAAAAGCCTGTGATTGCCAACATCGTCCCAAATTGGGGTTTATCAAATGCTCGATATGATGATAATACTCA